>DASYDQ010000001.1:0-37293 GCA_036499485.1 Pseudolysinimonas sp.
ACGACAACCGAAAGGCATCATGACCCGCATCGACGGCCGCGACAACGACGACCTCCGCCCGGTGACCATCGAACGCGGCTGGAGCAAGCAGGCGGAGGGCAGCGCGCTGATCAGCTGCGGCGACACCCGCGTGCTCTGCACGGCCAGCTTCACGAACGGCGTACCGCGCTGGCTGACCGGCAAGGGCAAGGGCTGGGTCACGGCCGAGTACTCGATGCTTCCGCGCAGCACCAACGACCGGATGGATCGCGAGTCGGTCAAGGGCCGCATCGGCGGTCGCACGCACGAGATCTCGCGGCTGATCGGCCGGAGCCTGCGTGCGGTGATCGACACCAAGGCACTCGGCGAGAACACCTTGGTGATCGACTGCGACGTGCTGCAGGCCGACGGTGGCACCCGCACGGCGTCGATCACCGGTGCCTACGTGGCGATGGCCGATGCCATCGAGTGGGGGCGCGAGAAGGGCTTCATCGGCAAGGCCGCCAAGCCGCTGATCGACTCGGTGTCGGCCGTGAGTGTCGGGATCATCGACGGCGTGCCCATGCTCGACCTGGCATACACCGAGGACTCCCGTGCCGAGACCGATATGAACGTCGTGGTCACCGGCCGCGGGCTGTTCGTCGAAGTGCAGGGCACCGCAGAGGGCGCGCCGTTCGACCGCACTGAGCTGAACGCCCTGCTCGACCTGGCGCTCGGCGGTACCACGACGCTGACCAAGCTGCAGCTCGAGGCCCTCGGCTCGTGACCGTCTTCGTGCTCGCCACGCACAACGCGCACAAGGTCCACGAACTCCGCCGGATCCTCGGCGACCGCCTCGGCCATCACGAGCTGGTCGGCTACGACGGCCCCGAGCCGGTCGAGGACGCCGACACCTTCGAGGGCAACGCGCTCATCAAGGCGCGAGCGGCAGCCATCTACACGGGCCTTCCCGCGATCGCCGACGACTCGGGCATCTGCGTCGATGCGCTGGACGGAGCGCCCGGCATCCACTCGGCCAGGTATGCACAGCTTCTGAAGGGCACGCCGCGCGATGACGGCGACAACCTCCGGCTGCTGCTGACGAACATGGAGGGCGTCGCAGATCGCTCGGCCCAGTTCGTCTGCGCGGCCGCCGTGGTGGATGTCGCGGCTCTCGATGTGGGAAGCCCCTACGAGCACACCGAGCGCGGCGTGTGGCCCGGCTCGGTGCTGGAGGCTGCCGCCGGAACCGGAGGCTTCGGCTACGACCCGATCTTCCGCCCCGATGGCCTGAGCGTGAGCTCGGCCGAGCTGACGCCCGCGCAGAAGGATGCCGACAGCCACCGCGGGCGGGCATTCGGGCTGCTCGTGGCCGCGCTGCGCGAGCGGTACGGCTGACGCCGGGCCGATCACGGCTTCTGCCGGGGAGCTCCCGGTCAGGCCATTTCAGTTCGGGCTCAATTGAGTCCGAACTGAAATGAGGCGGTGAGGCCCGCGGAGCGCACGGACTCGCGCGTCACGCCGCCAGTACCCTTAGGCCATGGCCCACGATCACGCGGAGCAGGCGCACGGCAACCGCCGACGGCTCGGCGCCGCGCTCGTGATCGTCGTCGTCGTCCTGCTGATCGAACTGCTGGGCGCGTGGCTTTCGGGCTCGCTGGCGCTGCTGGCGGATGCCGGCCACATGGCGGGCGATGCGATCGGCCTCGTCGTCGCCCTGGTCGCCAGCGTGATCGCCGCGCGGCCCGCCACCGACCGGCACACCTTCGGATTCCGCCGTGTCGAGGTTCTCGGCGCTCTCGTCAACGGCGCGCTCCTGACGGTCGTCGCCGTCACCGTGGCCATCGAGGCGATCCACCGTCTGGTCACGCCGGAGTCCGGCCACGTGAACGGCTTGCCTCTGCTCATCGTCGCGGTGATCGGCCTCGTCGCCAACCTCAGCGCATTCCTCATCCTGCGCGGCGGCGAGCCCGGATCACTGAACATGCGCGGCGCGCGCCTCGAGGTGCTCGGCGATCTGTTCGGGTCGATCGCGGCCCTGGTGGCGGGCATCGTCATCCTGAGCACCGGCTTCGTGACGGCGGACGCGATCGCGTCGCTGCTCATCGCGGCGTTGATCGTGCCCCGGGCGGTGTCCCTGCTGCGCGACGTGGTGCGCGTGCTCACCGAATCGGCTCCGGCCGGGACGGATGCCGAGCAGATCCGCGAGCATCTGCTGACCACCGCCGGCGTCGTCGATGTGCACGACGTGCACGTCTGGACGATCACCTCCGGAGATCCGGTCTTCACCGCGCACGTCGAGGTCGAGGCGAGCGTGTTCCAGCGCGGCGAGACCGACGCCATGCTCGACCGTCTGGGCGAGTGCCTGAAGGGGCACTTCGACGTGGAGCACTCCACGTTCCAGCTCGAGCCGGCCGGGCACGCCGAGCACGAGGGGGAATCCCATCGCTAGGCCGCCCGGACCCCCGTCGTCCGTCACCGAGGACTACCTCAAGGCGATCTACGCCCACGCCGAGTGGGAGCCCGAGAATCTGATCGGCAGCTCGCAGTTGGCGCAACGGCTAGGGCTCGCTCCGAGCTCGGTGACCGAGATGGTCAAGAAGCTGGTCGGCCAGGGGCTCGTGGAGCACGCGCCGTACGGGGCCATCGGGCTGACGGCATCCGGTCGCGCCGAAGCGCTGCGGATGGTGCGGCGCCACCGCCTCGTCGAGACCTGGCTGGTGCAGCAGTTCGCGTACGGCTGGGATGAGGTGCACGACGAGGCCGAGATCCTCGAGCACACCCTGAGCAACCGGCTGCTGGATGCCATCGACGAGCAACTCGGCCGCCCCACCCTCGACCCGCACGGCGACCCGATCCCGTCCGCCGACCTGACCATGCCCGAGTTCAGCGGCGTCCTGGCCGCCAGGCTCGCGCCGGGGGAGCGGGGTAGCGTGGTGCGCATCCGGGATCACGATCCCGAACTGCTCCGCTCGCTCGCCGCCGAGGGGATCGGGCTGGGCGCCGTCGTCGAGGCCGGAACTCTGCCGGATGAGGCCGCCAACGCGATGTGGGTCGTTCCGCTCTGATAGATTTTTCGGGTACCCGAAAAATCATGGAGGACCCGATGACCGCGAACGCCGTTCCGGTCGAGCGCCCCGAGCGCGCAGGGCTCCGCGGCCTGCTTCCGCTGCTCGGTCCGGCGATGGTCGCTGGAGTCGCCTACCTCGACCCCGGCAACGTCGCGAGCAATGCGAGCGCAGGCGCCCGCTACGGCTACCTGCTGGTGTGGGTCGTGGTCGTGGCCAATGTCATGGCCTGGCTGATCCAGTACCTGTCGGCCAAACTCGGCGTCGCGACCGGCCGGAGTCTGCCGGGCCTGCTCGGGCAGAGCCTGCGCCATCGCGGCGCCCGTTACGCGTTCTGGGTGCAGGCCGAGTTGGTCGCGATGGCGACCGACATCGCCGAGGTGCTCGGCGGCGCGATCGCCCTCAACCTGCTGTTCCACCTGCCGCTCATCGCGGGCGGGATCATCACGGGACTGGTCTCGCTGTTCCTGCTCGCGCTCACCAACCGTCGGGGCTCGCGCGCCTTCGAGCGCGTGGTCACCGGGCTCGTCATCATCATCGGCGTCGGATTCTGCGCGGGCATCGTGTTCGCCCCGGTCGACGGCGCGGCCGCCGCCGGCGGGCTCGTCCCGCACTTCACGGACTCCGGCTCGGTGCTGCTCGCGGCCTCCATCCTCGGTGCGACCGTCATGCCGCACGCCATCTACGCCCACTCGGCCCTGACCCGCGATCGCTTCGGCCTCGTCCCCGACGGGCCCCGGCGCGTGCAGGTGCTGCGCGCCACCCGGATCGACGTGACCGTCGCGCTCGCCATCGCCGGGACGGTGAACGTGGTGATCCTGCTGCTCGCGGCGTCGACCCTTCCGGGCGTGGACGGGGCAGGTACGCTCCCCGGCGCCTACGCCGCGATCTCGGCCGCGCTCGGACCCGTCGTCGCCACGCTCTTCGCGGTGGGGCTGCTGGCGTCGGGGTTGGCATCCACCTCGGTCGGCGCCTACGCGGGCGCCGAGATCATGCAGGGGCTGCTGCACGCCCGGGTGCCGCTGGTGGCGCGGCGGCTTGTGACGCTCATCCCGGCCTTGATCGTGCTGGCGCTCGGCTTCGACCCGACGCGTGCCCTGGTGCTCAGTCAGGTCGTGCTGTCGTTCGGGATCCCGTTCGCCCTCGTCCCGCTGGTGCGGTACACCGCGCGGCGTTCCCTGCTCGGCGATGCGACGAACCGCTGGTGGACGACCGCTCTCGCGGTGATCGCGGCCGTGCTGCTGGTCGGGCTCAACGTCACCCTGATCGCGCTGCTCATCGTCGGGTGATCGGGGCAGGATGGAGGCATGACCGACCGCATCCTCACCCGCCCGGGTTCGCAGATCGCCTATTCGACGACCGGAACGGGCCCGGTGGCGATCAGCGCGCACGGCCTGAGTTCGAGCAGGGCGAACGACGACTCCATGGGGGTGTCGTTCGCCTCGCTCCCCGACCGGACCGTGGTGCGGTACGACGCCCGCGGGCACGGCGCATCGACCGGGCGCGGCATCCCCGCCGACTACGCGTGGAGCGCTCTGGCCGGCGATCTGCTGGCCCTCGCCGACGAGGTGAGCCCGGATGCCGCGATCGACGCGATCGGCGCCTCGATGGGTTGCGCGACCATCCTGCACGCGGTCGTCACCGCGCCGGAGCGCTTCCGCCGGCTCGTGCTGGTGATCCCGCCAACGGCCTGGGAGACGCGCGCGGCGATGGCTGCCGGCTACGAGACGCAGGCGAAGCTGGTGGAGGAGGAAGGCCTCGCTGCGCTGCTCGAGATGTCGGAAGGCCTGCCGAACCCGCCCGCGATGCGGCCGGACGTCCGGTTCGCCCCGGCAGTCTCGGAGGAGCTGCTGCCGACGGTCTTCCGCGGCGCCGCACTCTCGCAGTTCCCGGATCGCGAGCAGGTCGCGCAGATCCGGCAGCCGGTGCTGATCCTCGCCTGGATCGGCGACCCCGGGCATCCGCTCTCGACGTCGGAGGAGCTGCTCGCCCTGCTCCCCGACGCAGAGTTGAGCGTCGCGCAGACGCCCGAGGATGTGGAGGGCTGGGTCGCAGCGGCGGACGAGTTCCTGAGCCGGCCCTAGGCCTTCTTCGGCTTCTCGAAGACGCTCGGGTCGAGCGCGGCGTCCTTCTCGCTCATTGCATCCGTGATGCCGGCGGCGCGCGCCCTGCGGGCGGCCAGCGTCGACCGGATGGTGTGGAACGCGGTCGGGATCACCGCGATCAGGACGGCGGCCAGCAGCAGCAGGTCGATGTACGAGGTGATGAAGTCGCGCAGCGGCGGGATGTAGTTCAGGAAGTACCCGATGAGCGTCAGCCCGGTTCCCCACAGGACCGCGCCGATCACGTTGTACAGGGAGTACCGCCGGTACGGCATGTGGCCGACGCCGGCGGCCACCGGTGCGAAGGTGCGCACGATCGGCACGAAGCGCGCCGCGATCACGGCGGGACCGCCGAAGCGGGTGAAGAAGGCGTTCGTGCGCTCGACGTTCTTGCGGCTGAAGAAGCCGCTCTCCTTGCGCTCGAAGACGCGGGGGCCCGCCTTGCGGCCGATGAGATAGCCCACCTCGCCGCCGAGGAAGGCGGCGGCCGAGATGGCGAGGCAGACCCACCAGACGTCCATGTGGATGACCTGCTTGGCGCCGGGGAAGGCGAGCACGCCGGTGATCACCAGGAGGGTGTCGCCTGGCAGCACGAAGCCGACCAGCAGGCCGGTCTCGGCGAAGACGAACGCGCACACCACGACCAGCGCCCAGACTCCGAAACCCTCGATGAGGTGCTTCGGATCGAGCCACGGGATGAGGCTCATCACCGGGTGGAAGATGGCGGGGATCATTCAGCTCCAGTCGTCGGTCGCGAGTCGCGATCGGCGGTCACGTTCAGCACAGCGTACCCGGTGCCTCTGAACGAACTAGGTGCCCTCTGTGAGCGCCTCCCCGGACGACCCGGTGTTCTGCCGCCTGCTCCGGCGGTCAAGCGCCCAGGCACGGATGCCGGCGACGACGGAGATCACGATGACGACACCCGCGATGACGTACGAGGCCACCCGCACCTGCGGATTGGACGCCGCGAAGTATCCGATCACGGTGATCGCGACGGCCCAGGTCAGAGCGCCGACCAGATTCGCGGTCGCGAAGCGCGGGTATGACATCCGGCTGACCCCGGCGATGGGCGGGATGAAGACGCGGCCCCATGGGATGTAGCGGCCGATCACGACCGACCACCAGCCGAACAACTCGTAGAACCGCTCGGTGCGCGCCACCGCCTTCTGCACGAAGGGACCGCCGCGCCGCGTGAGCACCGGCTTGCCGAAGCGGCGTCCGGCCCAGAAACCGGCCTGATCCCCGGCGAACGCCGCGATCCCGACCCCGATGGCCAGGATCCAGATCGAGATGTGCTGCGACGCGGTCCCCGCGATGATCCCGGCCGCGAACAGCAGCGAGTCGCCGGTGAGGAACGGGATGATCAGCCCCACGAACAGCGCCGTGCCCACGAACACCAGGCCCCAGACCGCGAGGTAGAAGAGCACGGCGCCTGAGCTCGCGAGGAAGTCGGCGAGCTGGCCGTCGATGGCCGAGGTGGGAACCCGGCCCGCCGCGATCAGGTCGAGCATCAGGCGTCCAACTGATCGAAGATCGCGCCGTTGCTGCCGAATGCCACCCGGACCTCGGTGAGCAGCGCGTCGACGGCGTCGGCGTCGAGCGCGAGGGCATTCATCCGCTCGCGATAGTCCCGCTTGGCCTGGACGACCGTGCCGAGCTCGGAGAAGTCGTAGAAGCTGAGCTGCCGCGGGGTCGCGCCGTAGTGGCGGGCCACCAGGGCTGCGATGGCCTGGCCGCCCGAGAGGTCACCGAGGTAGCGGGCGTAGTGGTGAGCGAGGTAGCGGACCGTCCGGTCCCGCTCGTCGGCGGCAGCGGCCAGGGCGCGCAGACGGCTCGCGTACACGGTCGTCGCGGGGAGAGCCGGATACCTGTCGCGCCAGTCCGGGCCGGCGACGGCGTCCAGGTCGGAGGCGATCCGGTCCAGGCGGCGCAGGCGCGGGTCGAAGACGGCGGGACCGTCGTCCGGCCGCGATTCGAGGGCCTCGTAGACGCGGGCGTACTGCGCGAGATACCGGGTGTAATCGTCGAGGGTCAGCTCGCCGCCGAGAAGGCGGGTGATGAAGCCGCGGCTCTCGGTCGCGCGATGGTCGTCTGCCGACGCGGTGCGGATCAGGGCGGCGACGTCCAGCGTTGCGACGCTCATCGATTCTCCGAACGTTAGGTAAGGGTTGCCTAACATCCTAGCGGCAGCGAGGCGCCACGGCCCTGGAGACGATTACTTGCCGGCGGCGATGCGCTCCTGCAGCTGCGCCTTGGTCAGCCGGGAGTAGCCAGGGATGCCCAACTCGCGCGCCTTGGCGCGCAGCGCGACCACGGTGTCGCCGGCTGCGGAGGCCGTTGATGCGGCCGCCGAGACCACGGCTTCGGCGGCATTCTTCGCGGCCTTCTTCGCCTCCGACTTGGCTTTGTCTGCTTGCTTCTTGGCGCGTTCCTTCGCCTTCGCGGCGTGCTTCTTGGCCTGCTCCTTGGCCTTGTGGGCGTCCTTCTTGGCGCGTTCCTTCGCCTTCTCGGCCGCCTTCTTCGCGGCGTCCTTCGCCTTCGCGGCGTCCTTCTTGCTGAGCTTGACCGAGTCGTCGGCTGTCTTCTTGGCGCCGGACTGCTTCTTCTTCGATGCCACGCTGCTCCTGCTTTCGCCGCGGATCGGCTGATCCGGTTCGGGCGATCCTATGCCGCCAAGATGAACTCGGCTGCGAGCGGGCTGTTCATTCGGGCCGCGTACGCTGTGCGCCGATGACCGCCGACGCCGACGCCCGAGCAGACGGAGCGACACCCTCCGCGCAGGGTGCGCTGAGCGCGGCCGACCGGGCTGCGGCTCCGCGGACCCTTCTCGACATCCTGCGCGAGAGCACGCTGCGTCACCCGGAGGCGTCGGCGCTCGACGATGGTCGTGGCGCCTTGAGCTACCGCGAGTTGATGGCTCGCGTGATCGCTACGGCCGCGCGTCTGCAGCTGGCCGGGGTGCGCCGCGGGGACCGGGTCGGGGTCCGGATGCCGTCAGGGTCGCGCGAGCTGTACATCTCGATCCTGGGCATCATCGCCGCCGGTGCCGCCTACGTGCCCGTCGATGCGGACGACCCCGACGAGCGCGCCGAGCTGGTGTTCCACGAGGCCGGAGTGCGCGGCGTCATCACCGGGACCGGGCAGTACGCCTCCGAGGCGACCGACTTCGACGCCGAAGACACCGTGCCAGGAGCCCCGCTGTTCGAGGGGGACCCGCCGCATCCCTCCACGTCGTCGACACCGATCGTCGCGCCGCCGCTCGTTTCGGACGACGCCTGGATCATCTTCACCTCGGGCTCGACCGGCACCCCGAAGGGCGTCGCCGTCACCCATCGCAACGCCGCAGCGTTCGTGGATGCCGAAGCGCGCCTCTTCCTGCAGCACGAGCCGCTCGGCCCGGGCGACCGGGTGCTCGCGGGTCTCTCCGTCGCCTTCGACGCCTCCTGCGAGGAGATGTGGCTGGCCTGGCGCTGCGGCGCCTGTCTGGTGCCTGCGCCGCGGTCGCTCGTGCGCAGCGGCGTCGATCTCGGCCCGTGGCTGACGGCCCGCGGCATCACCGTCGTCTCGACCGTCCCGACCCTGGCGGCCCTCTGGCCGGCCGAGTCGCTCGAGAACGTGCGCCTGCTCATCTTCGGCGGCGAGGCCTGCCCACCCGAGTTGGCGGCGCGGCTCGCGGTCGAGGGCCGCGAGGTCTGGAACACCTACGGTCCGACCGAGGCCACGGTCGTCGCCTGCGCGGCACTGCTCGATGGCGAGCCGCCGGTGCGCATCGGCCTCCCGCTCGACGGCTGGGACCTCGCGGTGGTGGATGCCGCGGGCCACCCGGTCGGCGACGGCGAGGTCGGCGAGCTCATCATCGGCGGCGTCGGCCTCGCCCGCTATCTCGACCTCGCGAAGGACGCCGAGAAGTACGCCCCCTTTCCGACCCTCGGCTGGGATCGCGCCTACCGCAGCGGCGATCTGGTGCGTTTCGATCCCGCGGGACTGGTGTTCCAGGGCCGCGCAGACGATCAGGTGAAGGTCGGGGGCCGCCGCATCGAACTCGGTGAGATCGAGGCGGCCCTGCACGAACTGCCCGGGGTCTCCGCGGCGTCGGTGGCGGTCCGGGAGACGGCCGCGGGCAATCAGGTGCTTGTGGGCTACCTGGCCGTTCCCGATCCCACCGTCTTCGATCGTGCGGCGGCGGTGGCGCGGCTCCGGGAGGAGCTGCCCGCGGCTCTCGTCCCGCTGCTCGCCGTGCTCGACGAGCTGCCCGTTCGCGTCTCGGGGAAGGTCGACAAGGCGGCGCTGCCGTGGCCGCTGACGGGCGCAGCATCCGGTGAGGAGGTGTCGGACGAGGGCCTCACCCCGGCGCAACGGCACCTGGCCGAGCAGTGGCAGGCGGTGCTGGGCTCGCCGGTCGGCGAGGTGGACTCCAACTTCTTCGACCTGGGCGGGGGCTCCCTGGCGGCCGCACAGCTCGTCGCACTCATCCGGGACGACGACCCCGAGTTCACCGTCGCCGAGATCTACGCGCATCCCCGGCTCGGCGCGATGGCCGACGCCATCACGGCGCGCGTGGGGGAGATCGGCGGCGATCCGCTGCCTCCGCGCGATTTCCACAACGTGACTCCGACGCCGCTCCGGATGCAGCTGCTCCAGACGATCCTCGGCGTGCCCCTCTACGTGCTCAGCGGCGTGCGCTGGCTGGTCTACCTGCTCGCCGCCGGAGCGATCCTGCGCCCGTTCGGCGGCTTCGACGTCCTGCCGGTCGTCCCGCTCTGGGTTCTGATCGTCGCGCTGCTGATCTTCTGCACGCCGTTCGGGAGGATGGCGATCGCCGTGATCTGCGCCCGCGCCCTGCTGGTCGGCCTCCGGGCCGGCGACTACCCGCGCGGCGGCGGCGTGCACCTGCGACTCTGGCTCGCAGAGCAGGCGGCCCATCTGGTCGGCGCGGTCAGCCTCGCCGGCGCGCCGTGGATCACCTACTACGCCCGCGCCCTGGGGGCCAAGGTCGGACGCGACGTCGACCTGCACACCCTGCCGCCCGTCACGGGGATGCTGACCATCGGCGATGGCGCATCGGTCGAGCCCGAGGTGGACCTGAGCGGCTACTGGGTCGATGGCGACGTGCTGCGGGTCGGGGCGATCCGCATCGGGGCCGAGAGCAGCGTCGGCGCGCGCAGCACGCTGCTGCCCGGCACCCGGATCGGCAAGCGCGCCGAGATCGCCCCCGGGTCAGCGGTGTTCGGGCGGGTGCCGTCCGGCCAGCTCTGGGCCGGGTCGCCGGCGCAGCGGGTCGGGCAGCGCGAGGCCTGGTGGCCGCACGACCGTCCATCCACCCGCCGCCGCTGGGTGTGGGCGTACGGGGTGTCGTCGACGGCCCTCTCCCTGCTCCCGGTGATCGCCCTGGCCGTCGGCGGGCTGGTGATCGCGGTCGGCATCCGGGGTTCGCAGTCGCTCGGGGAGGCGGCCGGGCGCGGGTCGGCGTTCCTGGTGCCGGCCACCCTGGCATCCGGGATCGTGATGGCCGGGCTCGTGCTGCTCTTCGTCCGGCTGCTCTCGGTCGGCGTGGCGGAAGGAACCTACCCGGTGCGCAGCCGGGTCGGCTGGCAGGTCTGGAGCATCGAGCGCCTGCTCGACCTGGCGCGCGTCGTGCTCTTCCCGTTCTACTCGAGCCTGTTCACACCGGTCTGGCTGCGGCTGCTCGGGGCGAAGGTCGGGCGCGACGTCGAGGCCTCGACGGTGCTGCTGCTGCCGACCATGGCGACGATCAGGGATGGCGCGTTTCTGGCCGATGACACGATGATCGCCAGCTACGAGCTCGGCGGCGGCTGGCTGCGGATCGCGCACGTCGAGATCGGCAAGCGCGCCTTCCTCGGCAACTCCGGGATGGCGGCGCCGGGCCATGTCGTCCCCCGTGACGGGCTCGTGGCCGTGCTCTCGGCGGCACCGCGCAAGTCGAAGGCCGGCTCGTCGTGGCTCGGCTCGCCCGCGGTCCGGTTGCGGCGCACCGTGGCGGTCGCGGACGAGAGCCGCACCTTCCGGCCTCCGACCGGGCTGCGCATCGCCCGCGCCCTGTGGGAGGCGTGCCGCGTCATCCCGGTGATCGTCACCTGCGGGATCGGGCTCTGGGTGCTGTTCCTGCTCGCGGCGCTCATCGCGGCGTGGGGAGTGCTCATCACGGCGCTGCTCAGCGGCGCCGTCCTCCTGCTCGCCGGGGCCGTTGCCGCGCTGATCACGACCGCGGCCAAGTGGGCGTTCGTCGGGCCGATCCAGGTGGGCGAGCATCCGCTCTGGTCGTCGTTCGTGTGGCGCACGGAGGTGTCGGACACCTTCGTCGAGATGGTGGCCGCCCCGTGGTTCGCGCAGGCCGCGGCCGGCACGCCCGCGCTGGTCTGGTGGCTGCGCAGTCTCGGCGCCCACATCGGCAGAGGCGTCTGGTGCGACACCTACTGGCTTCCGGAGGCCGATCTCGCGCATCTGGATGACGGCTCGACGGTCAATCGCGGCTGCGTCGTCCAGACGCACCTGTTCCATGATCGAATCATGAGCATGGACACCGTGACGCTGGATGCCGGGGCGACCCTCGGCCCGCACAGCGTCATCCTGCCCGCCGCCCGCATCGGCGAGCACGGCACGGTGGGCCCGGCGTCGCTCGTGATGCGCGGGGAGTTCGTGCCGGTCGGCTCGCGCTGGAGCGGCAACCCGATCGGCCCGTGGCGCGAAGTCACCTTCGCCGACTACCACGCGAAGCGCGCCTGATGGCCGAGATCGCCGCGAAATCCATCGGCGCGGCCACGGCGGGCGACGCCTACGTTCCCGGCCACGGCAACGGCGGCTACCGGGTCAGCTCGTACGAGCTGGACCTGAAGTACCGGCTGACGACCAACCGGCTCGCGGGCACCGCGACGATCCACGCCCGCGCGACCCAATTGCTCGAGCGCTTCAGCCTCGACCTGGTGCGACTGCGCGTCAGCAAGGTGCGCATCGAAGGGCATCGTGGCGCGCGCTTCGAGCAGACGCCGCACAAGGTGATCATCACGCCGGCCGCGGGCATTCCGGAGGGCGCCGAGTTCACCGTGGTCATCGACTACGCCGGAAGCCCCGCTCCGTCGTCGAGCCGCTGGGGAACCGTGGGGTGGGAGGAGTTGGCCGACGGGGTGATCGTGGCCGCGCAGCCCTCGGGGGCACCGACCTGGTTCCCGTGCAACGACGCGCTCGCCGACAAGGCGAGCTACGACATCCGGATCTCGACCGACCAGAACTACACCGTCGTCTGCAACGGCCGGCTGGTCGACCACCACGTGCTGGCCGGGCAGGGGCACTGGCGCTACGAGCAGGCGCAGCCCACCGCGACCTACCTGGCGACGGTCCAGATCGCGCGGTACACGCGCGAGAGCCTCGCGCTCGATGACGTTCCGGGCGTGCTCGCCTACCCCCGTGCGATCGAGGCGCGGGTGTTCGCTGACTTCGGTGCGATGGATCGGATGATGGCGCTCTTCCAGGACCGCTTCGGCCCCTACCCCTTCGACGACTACACGGTCGTGATCACGCCGGACGAGCTCGAGATCCCGCTGGAGGCCCAGGGCCTCGCGATCTTCGGGGCAAACCACGCGGATGGCGATGGCGGCTCCGAGCGCCTGATCGCGCACGAACTCGCGCACCAGTGGTTCGGCAACAGCGTCGGCCTGGCGCACTGGAAGGACATCTGGCTCAACGAGGGCTTCGCCTGCTACGCCGAGTGGATCTGGTCCGAGAACTCCGGGGGCCTATCCTCGCACGCCCTCGCCCGGCAATATCGTCGGGGGGTGGCCGCGCAGCCGCACGACATCCTGCTCGGCGATCCCGGGCCCGCCCTGATGTTCGACGACCGCATCTACAAGCGCGGCGCGCTCACCCTGCACGCTCTGCGCAACACGATCGGCGACCCCGCGTTCTTCCGGCTGCTCAAGCAGTGGACATCCACCCACCAGGGCGGCACGGCGACCACCGAGGATTTCCGCGCGATGGCGGCCGAGTACTACAGCGGCTCGCTGGACCGGCTGTTCGACTCCTGGCTGTTCTCGACAGCGTTGCCGCGACTGCCTCACTGACTCCCGACGCCGGCGAGCCGGCTCGCGATGCTGATGACGTGCTCGTCGTCGCTCGCATCGGTCAGCGCGTAGCCGACCCCGTCGAGGGTCGCCCGGTCCGCGCGGATGCCGACTTCCGTCGGGTCGACGCGCAGCCCGCGTCCATCGGCCTTGAGCACGGCCTCCACGCGGGTCCAATGCTGAAGGTCGTCGCCTCCGGCGACCAGCCGGATCGCGGCCACCCGCTCGGTGGCACCCCGGAATGCGCCGCCGTCCCGCGGCTCCACGTCGACCCCGACCGGTGCGGTGGTGCTCGCCGCCGCGACCACGACCTCCCCGGCGTGCGACAGGCTCACGAACACCCCGTCGATCACCGGCTTGCCGTGCTCGGCCCCGCAATCCGGGCAGGCGGCGGTGACCGTGATCGACGCGAGGTCGCGGCCGGCGAGGTCGGCGACCAGTTCGCGCAGCAGCATCCGTCCCGCCAGGAAGCGCTCGGGCTGCGACTCGGTGGCGAAGCGCGAGCGCTCGGCGGGCGTCAGCAGGGCAAGCGCGTCGGAACGGCGCTCGCCGAGAAGCGGAGCGGTCGCGGATCGAATGACCGGCCCGGTCGGCGCGGTCCCCGCGGTCATCTGGCCTTCGCCGCCGCCCGAGGCGCGGCCGTCGCCGCACCGTCGATGAGGGCGATCGGCGTCCCTGCCGAGACGTCGAGCGTCACCTGCGCACCGGTCGCCAGCATCACGGTGAGCAGGGCCGGGGTGTTCGGGCCCGCGGCGGTGGCGCGTTGGCGCGCCCCGCGGACCTCTGCTCCGAGGTCGATGGCTTCGGCCAGCGGGTACAGCTCGCCGTCGTAGCGGATCGAGGCGGCCTGGTTGGCCATCGCGTTCCCCCTTCGGTATCCGTCAGGTGATTCTCTCGTTCTCCCCGCCGATTGTCCCGGATGCCCGGCTTCGGCAGACGCCCCCCCTTGTGGTCGCGCGTCGATCAGACGGACTCGGCGTGAGCCTCGTCGACGGATGCCGCGGCGGGCTCGCTGCCACCACGACGAGCCCGGATGAAGCCCGAGCCCACCAGCAGCGCCGCCATGCCGGCGATGGCGAGACCGGCGATGGTCACCGCCTCGTGGAACTCGGCGCTCCGCTGCGCGGTCCAGGTGGCGGAGGCGATGTCGCCCGTGAAGAGCGCGGCCAGCACCGTTCCGCTGAGGGCGATGCCGACGCCTGTGGCGACCTCCTGAGCGGTGTCGACGAGCGCCGAGCCGATCGAGGTGCGGTTCGCGGGCAGACCGCGCAGCACGTTCGTGCCAGCCACGACGCCGTTGACCCGGATGCCGGCGGCCACCAGCACCAGCGACACCGCGATCCAGACGTAGCCCTCGCGGTTCAGCGAGCCGTAGACCGCGAGTCCGACCACGACGGAGGCGGCGCTGAGCCAGGCCGCCCGCTCGAGTCCGACCCGCTCGACGAAGCGGCTGACGAAGGGGCTGCCGGCGAGCAGCACGACGACCTGGGGGAGCAGGCCGATTGCCGCCAGCGCGGGCGGCCATCCATAGTCCAGCTGCAATTGCAGCGTGACCATGTAGCTCAGTCCGGCGATCGCCAGACCCGTCGCGGCCTTGTAGAGCAGACCGCTCGAGACCAGCGGACGAGCGATGAGCTTCAGGTCGATGAGGGGATGCCGCGCTGAGCGCTCGCGCAGCACGAAGAGAGCCGCGGCGGCGAGGGCGAGCCCCGTGGTCGTCCACGGCGCCCAGGACCCGATGCCCTCGTCGACGAACAGGGTCGGCGCGACCAGCGCGAGCCCGATCGTGACCGTGCCGAGCATGGCGCCAAGCACGTCGATGGGATCGCGGTGCAGGTCGTCGGGCCGATCCGCCCCGATGCCGGTCCGGATGCCGATGAACGCCATGGCCGCGATGGGGACGTTGACGAGCAGGAGCACCTGCCACGGTGCGATCGCGAGCACGAGCCCGCCCGCCGTGGGGCCCACCGCGAGGCCGACGAGTCCGACCGTGGAGATCAGCGTGAATGCGCGCACCCGCAAGCCGTCCTGATCGAACAGCCGGAACGCTAGGGCGATCGAGAGCGGGGTGGTCATGGCGGCCGCGGCCCCCATCACAGCGCGCACCGCGATCAGCTCGCCCGCGGTGGTGACGAAGGCCGTCGCGAGGCTCGCCAAGGCCAGGAGCACCAAGCCGATCAGCATCATCCGGCGCCTCCCGAAACGGTCGGCCAGGGCGCCGAAGAGCAGCATGAGCCCTCCGAACACCACCGCGTACACGCCGGTCACCCATTGCAGGGCCACGGTCGAGGCGTGCAGTTGCCGGCCGATGGTGGGGAGGGCGACCGTGAGAATCGAGTTGTCGAGCATCTCGAACAGGAAGACGGCGGAGAGTCCGGCCAGGGCCGGCCAGGCCTGTCGCAGGGTCTGGGGCGTGCGCGGCATGCTTGCCGGGGATGCTGAGGTCATGCGACTAAACTAAGCGACTAAGTTTAGTTACACAAGGTAGTGAAGACGGAAGGGACGCGCCAATGCCCAGAACCGGTGAACGGGGCGGCCCTCAGACGCGCGCTCGGATCCTCGAAGCCGCGCACCATCTCTTCCTCGAGCGTGGCTACGACGCGGTGACCGTGGCGGAGGTCGCGCGCGCAGCCGGGGTGTCCAGCGTGACCGTCTTCAACCATTTCCCGCGCAAGGAGGACCTCTTCCTCGATCGCGCCGACGACGCCGTCGAGTTCCTGCGCGCGGCCATCCGGGATCGCTCCGCCGGGGAGGACGTGCTGAGTTCGCTCGAAGCCATGACGCAGCGCCTGGTCGAGCAGCGTCATCCGCTCTCCGGCGTCGACGGCCGCTCGACTGCGTTCTTCCGGACGGTGGCGGGCTCGACTTCACTGGTCGCCCGGGCGCGCGAGATCGCGGCCGAACTGCAGCGCACCCTCGCCGAGGAGCTCGACGCCGACCCGCACTTCGACGGCGATGCCGGCATGCTCGCGGCGCTGTGGCTCGGCGGCTACGCCGACGTCCTGGTGCAGACCGCGCGCAGGGCCATCGGCGGCGAGCCGATGGATGCCCTGCTTGACGATCATCGCGCCCGCTTCGAGCGGCTCTTCCAGGCCTTGCGGCACGGGCTGAGTTCGAACTGAGCGTTGCCTTCGCGTCGGGGAGCGGCGGCGGCATCCGGGGTCGGATGGGGTGCATGAAGCACAGGATCCTGATCACGGGCGCGACCAGCGGCTTCGGCGCCGGAACGGCATTGGGCCTGACGAACGCCGGCCATCACGTCACCGCCGCCGGCCAGACCTGGCAGCAGGTCACGGCGTTGCGCGAGCGAGCGGATGACGAGAAGGTGCGGCTGACCGTGATCAAGCTCGACCTCCTCGACGAGATCGACCTAGCCCACGCTGCCGAACTCGATATCGACACCCTGGTGCTGAATGCAGGGGTCCAGGAGGCGGGCGCCCTGACCGACGTGCCGCTCGAGCGCGTGCGCCGGTCGTTCGAGGTCAACGTCTTCGGGCACCTGGCTCTCGTCCAACTGCTGGTTCCCGCGATGATCAAGCGCAAGTCCGGCAAGATCGTCTGGATGTCATCGCAGGCCGGGCTGATGGGCGTGCCGTTCCTCGGCACCTACGCGGCCACGAAGCACGCCATCGAGGCCATCGCCAGCACCATGAAGGCGGAACTCAACCCCTTCGGCATCGCGGTCGCGACGGTGAATCCCGGGCTGTACCGCACGGGGTTCAACGAGACCGGCGCCGAGAGCTACGGCCAGTGGGCCGGGGAGCGCGAGGTGCACATCCCGATGCCGGATGCCGCCCCGCTCATGAAGCTGCAGCACGATCCGCAGCCGATGATCGATGCCATGGTCGAGATGATCCCCGACCGTCGGAGCGCCTACCGGACCATGCTGCCGGAGGACGCCGTCGCGGAGGCCAAGCTGTCGCAACAACTCGGCTGGACGCAGAAGGCGAGGTAGACGGGTTGGCTGATCAGGCCGGCGATGCTGACGCATCCGACGGACGGCAGGAGTCCGCGAACCAGAAGGCGGATCGCAACTGGGCAGAGATCCTGCAGGAGCTCCGGGTCTCGCAGACCGGCACGCAGATCCTCAGCGGTTTCCTGCTGACGGTCGCGTTCCAGCCGCGCTTCACGCAACTCGACACCTACCAAGTGGTCGTCTACGCGGTTCTCGTCGTGCTCGCCGCGGTGAGTACCGCGCTTGGCCTGGCCACGGTGGCCCTCCACCGTGCGCGGTTCCGCCAGCACGACAAACCGCGTCTGGTCTCGGTGGCCAGCCGCTTGCTGGGTGTCACGGTGATCACGGTGGCCGTGCTCACCACCGGTGTCCTGCTGCTCATCTTCGACGTCGTCTTGGGGCGCTCCGCGGGGCTGATCGCCGGAGTGGTCGCCGCACTGGTGATGGTTGTCCTGCTGGTCTTCATCCCCTCCTCGGTGAAGCCCGGCCGTCGCGCACGGTGAGAGCTAGAGCCACTTGCGGCGCTTGAAGGCGACGAACGCCCAGATGTCCAACGCGATGACCGCCACCACAACGGCCAGCCATCCGAACTGCCAGTTCACCCCTGGCAGGTTCTTGAAGTTCATGCCGTAGAGGCCGGCCGTCACGGTCGGGATCGCGAGGAGCGCGGCGAGGGCCGAGATCTTCCTCATGTCGCTGTTCTGCTGCCTGGCCACGTTGTTCTCGTGCGTCGAGACGACTCCATCGAGAGCGGCGCTCTGATCGGTGGCCAGGGATGCCGTGCCCACCAGATCGTCGAGCAGATCCTGCAGGTACGGCTCGATGCTCTCGTCGCCGACGGTGAGCTTCTTGAGGTGCTCCTGGCCGGTCTGCACCGAGATCGCGAGGGTCGACGAGGCCCGGTCGACCTTGCCGATCTTCTGCCGGAGTCGGTAGATGCGCTGGGCGTCATCCTCGGTCTCCTCGTCGAAGACCTGGCTCTCGAGCACCTCGAGCTCGTCTTCTATGGCGTTGGTGACCTCGGTGTACCCGGCGACGATCACGGCCATGACGGCGTAGGCCGTCGAGAGGAGCGTGGTCGCCGGCCGGTCGTCGTCGTCCAGCACGGCGCGCAGATCGGGCAAGGTGCGCCGGCGGTCCCGACTTCGCTGGAGAGTGAGCAAGAATCCGTCGCCGATGTACAGGAACACCTCACCGATTCCGATGTCCGACTTCGCATTCGCATACAGCAGGGACCACATGACGACGAACAGCGGCTCGTGGTAGCTCTGCACCTTCGGCTGCTGACGGCCCTCGGCCATGTCCGTCGTGGCCAGGGGATGCAGGTTGAGTTCCGCGGCCAGGGCACGCAGCTCCGACTCGTCTGGGTCGACGAGGTCGATCCAGACGAAGCCTCGCGCGCGCCGTGCCGACGCGATCGCGCGGCCGATCTTCTTCTGCTGCGCCGACGTGAGTTCCCGGTGGTCGCCCGTGGCGGTGATGTAGAGGGCGTCGATCGGCACGGCGTTCCTTCCGGGATCGAGAACGGACGAGAGGCGGCCGCGGGAGTCAGCGCAGGCTGCCGCGCCTGACGCTATTGCGCGCGGAGCGCCGACCTCAGCCACTGGCAGCCAGCTCCCAGCCCTGGATCTGGCCCGCGATCGCGTGCACCAGCACGTCCACGCCGAGGACGACCACGCCGAGGCCGATGCCCGCGTAGCGGGAAAGGCAGGCTGACGGCCAGAGTGCGGGAGGCGGGGCTCGAACCCGCACGCCGTGAGGCACAGGAACCTAAATCCTGCGTGTCTACCGTTTCACCACTCCCGCGGACGTCTGCAGTTTATGTTCCGAAGAGCCCTTCGCCATGCGCGTGAATCGCTTCGTAGGCCTCCCGGTACGTCCTCGGAACGGGTTCGCCCGGCGCATACCTCGCGATGAGCAAGGCCATCAGGCCGGCGCCCGGGGGAGCGAGCGGGCGGTCGTCGTCGCCGTCCTTCGTCGGGTCGACCGACTCCGGGTTGGGCGGCGTGTACAGCGGGAAGGTGCTGGGCCAGGTCGCCGGCGAACGCGGGGTGGTGAGGGTGTGGGCGTTGTCGATCGTGGGGGCGTGCTCATCCCGCGCCGTGAGGTGCTTCAGCTTGAAGCGCGAGGTCAGCGACGAGATCAGCGAACCGTGGTGCATCTCGTCGTTGATCACCGTGCTCGGGGTGTACGCCGAGATCACCAGGGTCGGCACCCGCACGCCGAGCCGGTCGAAGCGGAAGTCCATCTCGGTGTGCTGCGGGAGTTCGGGGGCCGTCGCGCCGGGCGGCGGTACGTGGTCGTAAGTACCCCCGTGTTCGTCGAAGGTGACCAGCAAGGTGGTGTTGAGTGCATTCGACCCCGACGCCGTCGAGCTCTCGCGGATCGCGGTGTAGAGCTGGTGCAGCAGAGCGTCGCCGGCGCGCACGTCCGAGATCGCGCCGCCCTCGATCACGGTTCCGTCCACGTCGGTTCGGGTCATCGGTCCCACCGGCGGGTGCATGTCGTTGTGGTCGAAGGTCAGGCGCGGCTCGATGAAGCTGTAGGCGGGCAGGGTGCCGTTCGCGACATCCTCGTAGAAGGTCTTCATCGTGCGGAAGTTGGTCTTCCAGAAGGGCTCGAGGTGCGGCGCGTGCAACAGGCCCGTGAGCGAGATGAGCTGGCGCTCGTCGTAGTAGATGCGCCAGGAGATGCCCGCCGCCTCGAGCCGGTTGAAGATCGTGGTGCCCGTGTTCAGCTTCGGGTCGAGCCACTTGCCGACACCCGGATTGAAGGCGTTCGTGACGAAGCCGTGGGAGGTGCCCGCGTGGAAGAACGAACGGTTCGGGAAGGTCTGTGTCGGGACCGCACAATGCCAGTGGTCGTACACCGCGAACTCGCGCGCCAGTGTCGAGAACACCGGAAGCATCTCCGGCGTGAAGCCGCCCATGATCTGGCGGTACTCCTCGGGTCGCGGCTGCCGCCCGTGCTCCGCGGCGAACTTGTCGATGTAGTCGGCGAGGAAGCCGCTCATGTCGGGCGTGGCGCCATCGGGCGGGGCGTTGTAGGGCGGCTGCAGTCGCGGGATGTCGTGCACCGAGTTGCCCGCCGGGTCGAGCCGGCCGAACAGCTGGGTGTTGACGAAGGGGTACTCCTCGCCCGGATCCGGGTCGGGACTGCGCATCACGTCGTCGGTCGGTCCGCTGTAAGCATGCACAGCGACCTCGTCGCCGTCGCGCGTCCGGTTGCTGAGATGCTTGCCGGCCACACCGTCGAAGCTCTGCCCGTGCGGTACGGACGACTCGGTGTGGAGCATCCCGAGCAGGTTGTCGAAGGAGCGGTTCTCGAACATCACCACGACCAGGTGGTCGAACCCCGGCCCCTCGGCTCGTGGCTGGAGAGTGGTCCCCGGCAGGGGGGCCTGATGCTGCTGACCGGCGGCCACGCCGGCCAGCCCGCCCGCGATCCCGCCGACGCCGAGGCCGGCCGCGGTGAACCCGGCGGCTCGCAGGAAGTCGCGACGCGATGCCCTCCGCGCCTTTTCGGGGGTGTCGTCGAGCGTGTCGTCGTCGGCCACTACGGCTGCTGCTCCGGGGACACGTACGGCTGGCCGCCGACGATGATCGCGCGCTTGCTGTCTGGGTGATCCGGGTCGTAGCGGATCGGGATCTTGTCGCCGATGTCGTAGAACCCGCCCGTGATGCCCGTTCGGAAGAAGCGCTTGGTGCCGTGCGTGTCGGTGAAGCTCAGCGTCATCCGCTGATGCTGCACGTAGTTGACCTGCCCGTCGACGCCGACGCTCTCGATGGTCGCCTCGGTGTCGACGCCGCGGGCGCGGGTGCCGGCGACGGCGGCACGGCGCAGCGCCCACATGACGAGGCACCAGATGGCGACGGCGTACGGGACGGCGACGATCCAGAAGCCTTGGTGGATGGCGCTGGCGCTGTCCTCCAGCGAGACCCCCGAACTGAGCACCAGGAACAGGCCGCCGACGTACTGGACGATGTACGCCGCAAGAACCCACGCGGTCGGGCGGATGACGTAGTAGCCGAACAGCCCGGCTCCCACCGAGATCACGACGAAGGCGACGAAGGTCCACTCCTCGTTGCCGCCGCTGTTCAGATTGATGGCGAAGAGCACGAACGGCGCGAGCACCCCGATGATCGCGATCGGGAGCGCGAAGGGCACGAGCCGGTGACGGATGGTCTTGGCGACGTCGTCGGGGTTCGTTGTCGACATGGGCCCATCGTAAGAGCACCGCGCGCCGTGACACGATGGAGACGTGGACCCGGAGACCGAGTCGCCGCGCGACCGCGAGAGACGCGAGCGAGCAGCGCTGCACCAGAAGCGCGCAACGGACACCATCGCCGCGATCATGAACGGCGGGGACCTGACCTCCGAGACGCTCGCCCTGGCGAACCAGTTCACGGATGAGACCGCGGCGCGGGTTCGCAAGCGTCTGGGGTTCGGCCGCGACTAGATGTCGAGTTCGACCTCGATGACGTCGCCGACGCCGATGCGCTCGGCATCCTGGACCGCCTTCTTGATGCCGACCAGGTAGCCGCCGTCTTTCGGGAACAGCGACGTCGTGAACTCGGTGCGCCCGGCCGTGACTGTCGCCGGGATGACGCCCCACCCGTAGGTCACCTCGCTCGCGATCTCGTGGATCGCCGCGGCCTCCTCCTCGGGCACCTCGACGAACAGGTACGGCGCCGGTCCGCGCCAGTGGATGATCTCGCCGGTGAACTGGAGGTGCACGGCATCAGGGTATCCATCGATGGCAACGGACGAACCTCGATGCGCCGCCGCTCGGCTGTGGAAAGCGGTCACTCGATCCGCGGCGATCACGGCACACTGCTCGCGTGACCAGCGCGATCGGACTCATCACCGACAGGGTGCGCGAGCGCGTGCGGTCGGAGGGGGTCGACCTGGCGGGCGACGACGCGCTCGCTGCGCGGCTGGTGCGCGACGAGGTGCAGCGTTACAGCGAGCACGCGCTCGGCGGATCGCGACCCCTGCTCTCCGACGAGGCCGCCGTCACGCGCCAAGTGGTCGCCACGCTGACCGGATTCGGCCCGCTGCAGCCCTACCTCGACGATCCGAGCGTCGAGGAGCTCTGGATCAACGGTCCCGAAAGCGTGTTCATCGCCCGCGAGGGCGTCTCGGAGCGCATCGAGCTCGACCTCACCGAGCTGCAGGTGCGCGAGCTGGTCGAGCGGATGCTGCACTCCACGGGTCGCCGCGTCGACCTGAGTTCGCCCTTCGTCGACGCCGCCCTCCCCGATGGCTCGCGGTTGCACGTCGTCATCCCGGACATCACGCGCGCGCACTGGGCGGTGAACGTGCGCAAGTTCCGCCGCGGCATCCGGGACCTCCGCGAGCTCACCCGGGTCGGGTCGCTGACGCAGCAGGCCGCCGAGTTCCTGCATCTGTGCGTGCGCAGCGGGCAGAACATCCTGGTGTCGGGTGCGACGCAATCGGGTAAGACGACGCTGCTCGGCGCACTGCTCGCCTCGGCGCGGCCGGAGGAGCGGGTCGTCACGGTGGAGGAGACCTTCGAGCTGTCGGTGTCCGGACCGGACTGGGTCGCGATGCAGTGCCGCCAGCCGAGTCTCGAGGGAACCGGCGAGATCACGCTGCGTCGACTGATCAAGGAGGCGCTCCGGATGCGCCCGGACCGGCTCGTGGTCGGCGAGGTGCGCGAGGCCGAGTCTCTCGACCTGCTGATCGCGCTCAACTCGGGGTTGCCGGGCATGTGTTCCATCCACGCCAACCACGCTCGCGACGCCCTGGCCAAGCTGTCGACGCTGCCGCTGCTGGCTGGCCGCAACATCGACGCGGGATTCGTCGTGCCGACCGTCGCCTCGGCGATCGACGTCGTCGCGCATGCCGAACTCGAGCGTGGCGGCCGCCGCCGCGTGGTCGAGATCGTCGCGACCACCGGGCGCGTGGTCGACGGGGTACCCGAGGCGACCCCGCTGTTCGGGCTGACGGGTGGGCGCGGCGGCGTGCTCACCGCGACCGGGGAGCTGCCGGAGCGGGCAGACAAGTTCCGGCGAGCGGGGATCGATCCCGCGGTGATCCTGCGGGGTGCCGCGTGACCATCGCGGTGGGCCTGCTGCTCGGGGCCGGCCTGGTGCTCGCGATCTCGCCGTGGGTGTGGCCGCGGAGCGCGGCATCCGCGGCCCCTCGCACCTCGCCGCTCGACGGCTTGCGGGTGCGACTGCGGCAGGCCGGGATGCCGCAGGTCTCGGCGGCCGTCTTCGTGATCGTCAGCGTGCTGCTCGGTGCCGCGGTGCTCGCCCTGGTCAGCCTGCTCAGTGCGGTGCTCGCGCTGGCGGTCGTCGCGGGGGTCGTTGCCGGGATGCTGCCCCTCGCCCTGCTCACCACTCGCGCCCGCGTGCGCCGCCGCGCCCTGCGCGCCGCCTGGCCCGATCTCGTGGACCACCTGGTGTCGGGGCTCCGCTCCGGACTGCCGCTCGCGGAGAGCGTCGGCGCGCTCGCAGCGGTTGGTGCTCCCGAGACCCGTGACGCTTTCGTGCAGTTCGAGCGCGAGGTGCGCGCCAGCGGCACGGTGTCGACATCGCTCGACGGGCTCAAGGAGCGCCTGGCCGATCCGGTCGCCGACCGCATCGTCGAAACCCTGAGGATGGCGCGCGAGGTCGGCGGCACCGAACTGCCGACCGTGCTGCGCAACCTGGCGGCGTCGCTCCGCGCCGAACTCGCGGTGCGGGCGGAGGCGGAGGCCCGCCAGTCCTGGGTGGTGTCGGCGGCCCGGCTCGGCGTCGCGGCGCCCTGGGTCGTGCTGCTCCTGCTCTCGTCGCGGCCCGAGGCGGCATCCGCCTACAACTCGCCGCTCGGGCTGGTGGTGCTCGGGGTCGGCCTCGTGGTCACTCTGATCGCCTACCGCCTGATGATCGCGCTCGGGCGGTTGCCCGAGGAGCGGCGGTGGTTCGCGTGAGGGGTGGCGCGTGACGCCGGCGCTGGCGGCGGCGATCCCGCTGGGCATCGTGCTCGGGCTCGGACTCTGGAGTCTGCTCGCCCTCGTTCCTCGGATCGGTGCGCCCCGGTTGGCTGACCGGATCGCGCCGTATCTAGTCGACGTGTCGGCCGCGGCGCGCGAGCAGGCGTCGCGGCATCCGGCCGAGCCGGCGTCACTGATCGCGGGACTGCTCGCGCCCATCGGGTCTCGCGCGCGTCGCCTGCTGACCGGTGTGCTCGGCGGTGACGCAACCGTGGCGCAACGGCTCCGGCAGGCTGGATCCGCTCTGACCGTCGACCGGTTCCGCTCGCGACAGCTGCTGTGGGCGGCGGGTGGCGCCGTCATCGGCGTGCTGCTGGCGACTCTGATCGCGCGGGTCTCGGCCGCGGGTGCGCCCGTGCTGATCGGGGTGGTCGTGGTGGCCGCCGCCCTCGGACTCCTCGCGCCCGAGCAGCTGCTGGGCCGCGCGGCCCGTGCCCGGCTCGCACGGATCGCTGCCGAGCTGCCGACGGTGGTCGAGTTCTTGACCCTGTCGCTCTCGGCGGGGGAGGGCATCCTGGATGCGCTCAAGCGCGTCGCGCGCACCGGGAACGGCGAGCTGGCGCGCGAGCTCGGCCGGGTGGCGGCGGAGGTGAACACGGGACTCCCGCTGCCGGACGCCCTGCATCGCTGTGCCACGACAATGGGCCTGCCCGCGCTCAGCCGGACGGTCGATCAGCTGCTCGGCGCGCTCGAGCGCGGCACCCCGCTCGTCGAGGTGCTGCGTGCCCAGGCTCAGGACTCTCGCGACGAGACGAAGCGGCAGCTGCTCGAGGCCGCCGGGAAGAAGGAGGTGGCGATGCTCGTTCCGCTGGTCTTCCTGATCCTTCCCGTGACGATCGTGTTCGCGATCTTCCCGGGAATCCTGGTGCTGCAGCTCGTGCCGTGACAATGTGGACAGTGACCACATCTTCATCCAACAGCAGTGGAGTCGCTCATGCCCACCATCACCCCGTTCATCTGGTTCGACGCCGACCTGCAGGAGGCGCTCGACTTCTACGCGGGGATCTTCCCCGATGCGAAGATCCTCAGCGAGAACCGCGCCCCGAACGGCGAGCTGTTCTTCGGGACGTTCACGCTGGCCGGTCAGACCTTCTACGGGATGAACGGCGGCCCGGGGCATCCGCTCACCGACGCCTTCTCGCTGTTCGTGACCTGCGAGGATCAGGCCGAGGTCGACACCTATTGGGATGCCCTCACGGCCGATGGCACGCCGGTCGCGTGCGGCTGGCTGACCGACAAGTTCGGGCTGTCATGGCAGATCGTGCCCAAGCGCCTCATGGAGCTGCAGGCCGACCCCGACCCGGCGCGCGTGAAGCGGACCGTCGACGCCATGATGACGATGGTCAAGCTGGATGTCGCGGCTCTCGAACGCGCCGCTGACGGCTAGTTCTTGCGGGATCCGGTGCTCGCGGCGCTCGCCAGCCGGCGGCGGCGCAGCCCCACCAGCGTGAAGATCATGGCGAACACCACGAGGCAGGCGAGGAATCCCGCCACGATCGTGAGGATGATCATGCGGCCAGTATGACCGCCGTCGGGCCGCCGATCAATGAGAACCCACGGCTGTTCAGGGGTCGCTCAGGAGGTTGTTCAGGAGCCGGGTGAGAGAAGCAGGGCCAACCCGGCGAGAGCCATCCCGCTGACGTCGAGCACGATCCCGACCCGGATCGAGAAGATCTTCTGGGCGTTCGCCTGCGCGAGCGGGAATCCCAGCACGGGGCATCCGGCCCAGATCAGCAAAGCGACGCCGACGGCGGCGGCGATCACGCCGATCCACCAGAACACGGCGGCGAAGGTGGGCAGTTGAGTGGGGCGCCAGCCGGCGGCGAACAGGGGACCCAGGATCAGCGCAGGGGCGATCACCGCGGCGGCAGTCCAGATCGTGCCGGTCCGGATGATCCGATCGGTCTCCGCTTCAAGAGATTCGAAAGGTTGACTCACGGTTCACACTCTGCGCCTGTTGCCGCCGATCGGGCAAATCGTGGATTTGTCATCCAGCCGACGTGCAGCAGCCGGGTTCAGCGATCGACCGCCGCCAGGATGGTCGCCGCCAGCTCGACAGGCTTGGTGAACTGCGGCCAATGCCCGGTCGGCAGGTCGACGAGCTCGTAGTCCTTCGTTGAAGCCAGCTCGGCTGCGAAGCCGCGCTTCATCCACTCGCGCATCTGCTCGGCGCGGAACTCGCAGCAGATCACGGTGGCCGGCACGTCGTAGCGGCGCGGGTCCGAGGGGTGGAACGGGTCGCTCGTCACCCGCACCGGCTCCGGGATCGCGATCGCCCGGAACTGCGCGCGCAACTCGCCGGTCAGATCGGTCAGATCGGCGTCCTCGAAGACCGACCAGTCCGGCAGGGGCACCTCACCGTTCACCACCGGCAGCTGATCGTTGATCGCGTCGCCCTGGGAGAGCGGGCCGCTGTCGACGTAGACGATGCGGGCCACCTGGTCGGGGCGCTCGTCAACGGCCCCGTACGCGATCGCGCCGCCGCCGCTGTGCCCCACCAGCACCGCGGGGGCGTCGAGCCCATCGAGGGCGGCGGCGACGGCATCCACGTGGTCCTGAAAGGTGATGCCTGAGCGGTCGGCTGCGCGCGACTCGAGGCCAGGGAGCGTCAGGGGGTGGATGCGGTGCCCCGCGTCGCGCAGCGGTGCGGCCACCTCGCTCCACGAGTCGCCGTCGAGCCAGAAACCGGGGATCAGCACGATGTCCATGCCCCGACGCTAGGCCGCGCGGCCGACAGGCGGCGCAGCCTCGGGAGGTGTGGAGAACTCGCGCCGGCACGCGTCGGGGCGGGCACACTGCTCGCGGGAGGTGGCGAGATGGCGCTACTGCATCGGATCTCAACACGGCTGCGGAGTGACCGCGGCGACGTTCCCGGTTGGGTGCTCATCACCCTGATGACGGCCGGCCTGGTGATCCTGATCTGGGGTCTCGCGGGGCCGGCGCTCAGCGACATCTTCCAGAACGCCATCGCGAAGGTCACCGGGCTCTGAGCCGTGCGCCTCGCCGATGACCGCGGCTCGGCCGTCGCCGAGTTCGTCATGGTCGGCGCTCTTCTCACCGTGCTGACGCTGTCGGTGCTCCAACTCGGACTCGCCCTCCACATCCGCAACACGGTCCAGGATGCCGCGGCCGAGGGGGCGCGATTCGGCGCGCTGGCCGACAACACACCCTCCGACGGCGTGCGGCGCACGCGCGAACTCATCGACCTCGCGATCGGCGACGACTACGCGCAGCACGTCGCGGTCAGCGGCGGCAGCTGGATGGGGCATCCGGCCGTGACGATCACGGTGCGCACGCGCCTCCCGCTCATCGGGCTGATCGGCATCGACGGCGTGCTGGAGGTGTCGGGGCATGCGGCCGTCGAGACGCTGGACTGAGGTGGTCGCTCGCCTTCGTCGTGATGAGGGCGGTTCGGCGTCGCTCGAGTTCGTGACGGTGGGTCTGCTGCTCCTGGTGCCGACCGTCTACCTGGTACTGGCGCTCTCGGCACTGGAGAGTGCATCCTTCGGCGTCGAGGGCGCGGCGCGGCAGGCGGCCCGGGTCTTCGTGCAGTCGCCGTCCGAGGGCGCCGCGAAGTCCGCCGCGAGCACCGCCATCGGCGTGACCCTTGCCGACTACGGACTCGACGCGCAGGACGCACGGGTGAGCATCAGCTGCCGCCCGAATCCGTCGGCCTGCCTGAGCCGGCGCGGGTTCGTCACCGTCACGATCACGACGACCGTGCCGCTTCCCCTCATGCCGCCGGTGCTCTCGCTGCATCTGCCCGCGGGCATCCCGGTGCAGTCGGTGGCGACCGAACAGGTCTCGCGGTTCTGGGGCGCCAAGTGATCCGGATGCGACGGCGCGCGCTCGGCGACGACACGGGGTCGACCCTCCCCCTCGTGATCTTCTACGGGTTCCTGGCCCTGGCGCTCGTGCTGATCGTCGCCGCGGCATCCTCGCTCTACCTGGAGCGCAAGCGCCTCTTCACGCTCGCCGACGACGCGGCTCTCGTGGGAGCCGAATCCTTCGATCTGAACTCGGTCACCTTCGCGGCGCACGGGCCGCGGCCGGTGCTGCGAGCCGATCAGGTGCACGCGGCGGTGACGAGCTATCTTGCGGGGAACCCGACGGGCGCGGAGTCCGGCGAGTTCCCGGGCCTCGTGGTGAAGCGTGCGACGACGGTCGACGGCGAGAGCGCCACCGTGACCGTCTCGGCGATCTGGCATCCGCCGGTGGTCACGGTGTTCGTACCCGAGGGGATGCGGATCGAGGCGACCGCGGTGGCGCGGTCGGTGTTCGGGTGATCGACCGGGCGCATCAGCCGAGCTGCGCCCGGAGGAACCCGCCGATCCGCTCGGTCGCCTCCGCCGCTTCGGGCGTGCCGTCCGCCAGCGCATAGACGTGCGGGAGGCCATCGCCGACGTCCAGCGTCACGTTCACCTTGGCAGCGGTGGCCGCGGCGGCGAGACGTTCGGAGTCGCTGAGCAGCAGATCGGAGGTGCCCACGACGATCAGGAGCGGCGGAAGCCCGGCGAGTGGCGCGAAGAGAGGCGAGGCCAGCGGCGTGCGCGGATCGGCACCCGCCAGGTAGTCGGATGCCAGCCAGGCGGCCCTCGCTCATAGGGTCCCGATCGCCAGGTCGAGCACAGCCTGCGCGAACACTTCCGGCGCCTCCTGCGGGAGGTTGTGACCGATCCCGCCCTCGGCGACGCGGTGCGCGTAGGGGCCGGTGAACTTGGCCCGGTACGCCTCGGCGGGCGGATGCGGCGCGCCGTTGGCGTCGCCCTCGAGGGTGATGGTGGGCACCGTCACGCTCGGAGCCGCCGCCAGCCTCGTCTCCACCTCCGCGTGCTCCGCCTCGCCATCGGCCAGCCCGAGCCGCCAGCGGTAGTTGTGGATGGTGATGGCCACGTGATCCGGGTTGTCGAGCGCGGTGGCGCTGCGCGCGAAGGTCTCGTCGTCGAAGGCCCACCTCGGCGACGCGGTCTGCCAGATCAGCCGCGCGAAGTCATGGGTGAACTGGGCGTAGCCGTCCCGGCCGCGGTCGGTGGCGAAGTAGTACTGGTACCACCAGAGCTGCTCGGCCGGCGGTGGCAGCGGCACCTTGCCCGACGCCTGGCTTCCGATCAGGTAGCCGCTGACCGAGACCAGGCCGGGGAAGCGTTCCGGCCAGAGCGCCGCGACGACGTCGCCAGTGCGAGCCCCCCAGTCGAAGCCGGCGACGATCGCGGTCGGAATGCTCAGGGCATCCAGCAGCGCCACCGCGTCGGCGGCCAGAGCCGCCGGCTCGCCGTTGCGGGGCGCCTTGTCGTCGAGGAACCGCGTTGTGCCGAAGCCGCGCAAGTGCGGCACGATCACCCGGTGACCCGCCGCCGTCAGGCGGGGCACCACCTCTGTGAAGGCGTGGATGTCGTAGGGCCAGCCGTGCAGCAGCAGCGCGGCGGTCCCGTGCTTCGGCCCGGCGTCGACGTACCCGACGTTCAGCGCGCCGGCGTCGACCTGCTTGATCGTGTCGAAGTCCGACATCCCGCCGGTCCTCAGCGAACCGAGCGGAACGACTCGCGCATCTCGCCCACGAACTCGTCTGGCTGCTCCCAGGCGGCGAAGTGCCCGCCCTTGGCCAGCCGGTTGTAGTGGATGAGGTTCGGGTACGCCTGGCGTACCCAGCTCTCCGGAGCGGTGTAGATCTCCTCGGGGAACGCGCTGATCGCCGTCGGCAGCGTGACGCCCTTGGGGCCGAAGAACGACAGCTTGCTCTCCCAGTAGAGCCGCGCCGACGACACCGCCGTCTTCGTGAACCAGTACAGATCGACGTTGTCGAGCACGTCGTCTTGGGACAGGCCCTCGGTGCCGCCCGCGAACACCCGTGCGATCATCGCCTGGCTGGCGGGATCGTGGTCGAGCATCCAGGAGGCAAGCCCGATGGGCGAGTCCTCCAGCGCGTACAGCGTCTGCGGGCGCCCGGCCATCTCTTGCGCGTAGCCGAGGCCGTGCAGCCAGAAGTTGACCAGCTGGTCCCAGGCCTGCTTCTCATCCGCCGAGAGGCCGGCAGGCTCGGGCCCGCCGGGGACGATGGCCGAGATGGCATCGGGCTCGGCGGCGGGCATGTTGGTGTGGATCGCGATGAGTCCGGCCGGCTTCTGCAGCGCCAGCTGCTCCGTGACGGCGTTGCCCCAGTCGCCGCCCTGCGCCACGTAGCGGTCGTAGCCGAGGCGCGACATCAACTCGGCCCAGGCGGCGGCGATCCTGATCGGGTCCCAGCCGGTGACGGTCGGCTTGCCCGAGAAGCCGTGACCGGGCAGCGAGGGGATGACGAGGTGGAACGCGTCGGCCGACGTGCCTCCGTGCGACTCCGGGTCGGTGAGCGGCTCGATGATCTTGAGCTGCTCGATGACCGATCCCGGCCAACCGTGGGTGACGATCATCGGCAGGGCGCCATCGTGCTTCGAGCGGATGTGCAGGAAATGGATGTCGACGCCGTCGATCTCGGTCAGGAACTGCGGGTACGAGTTGAGGCGGGCCTCGACCTTCCGCCAGTCGTGCTGGTTTGCCCAGTAGTCCGCCAGGGCCTGCATCGTCGAGAGCTGCACGCCTTGCGACGCGTCGTCGACGGTCTCCTGGGAAGGCCATCTGGTGGCGAGGATGCGGCGCCTGAGGTCGTCGAGCTCCTCCTGCGGGATCTCGACGCGGAACGGGCGGATGGCGCCATCCGTGGTGGGGTTGGTGGTCGCGGTGCTCACAGCTGACTCCCGATGAGGATAAGGAGACGGCGAGGATCCACGGTCCAACGATCGACGTCCCAGCCGGTCGACGGTGCACCTCAGAAGTCTCAAGCGGCGCGCTTAAGGTACTCCTGGCCGTTACCCCCCGTAAAGGGGACGAATTCTCAGGCGGCCGCGACGGGCGGGTCGACGGGCCGTACCCCGCGCCGGCCCGAGTACCGCGGCACGAACACCCGCAGCACGACGGCCCCCGCCAGCCCGAGCACGCCGAGCACGCCCGCCGCGAAGGGGAGGGACACGAGGGCGGTCAGGCCGGCCACGATCAGCGGGGCGGCGGCACCTCCGGCGTCGCCCGTGAACCGCCACGCCCCCAGGAACGGGGCCGGATGCCGTGGGTCGGCCAGATCGGACCCGAGCGTCATCAGGATCCCCGCCCCGATCCCGTTCGCCAGCGAGAGGAAGAGCGCGATCCCGATGAACCACCAGACGGGTCCGGGCAGGAACGCGGTGAACGCGAGCAGGAGGTGCCCGATCCCGAGCCCGACCATCGAGGGCACCGCGGTCCAGAGACGGCCGAACCGGTCCATGATCCAGCCGCCCGCGAAGAACAACGAGAAGTCGACGAGGCCGGCAACGCCGATGATGAGCGAGGTCTGCGTCTCGTGCAGCCCGATGCTGACGGCCCAGAGCGGCAGCAATACCTGCCGGGAGGCGCGGAGGGCCGCGACCATCGCCGATCCGAGACCGAGGGTCAGCAGCACCTTCCGGTTCTCGCGGATGACACGGAACAGCCCGTGCGCCTCCTCGCCGACCTCGCGCTCACCTGCGGTTTCACGCACCCGAGTGGAACTCAACGGCTGCTCAGCGCGAGGCGCGGGCGCGGGGCGCCCGCGCGCACCGAAGGTCTTCTCGGGGTCGGCGAACACCAGCAGCACGACCGCGGCGGCGAGGCATCCGACGATGTGGATGATGAACGCACTCCCCGCCGAACCGGTCAGCGCGATCACGCCGGCGCCGATGAACGGCCCGATCAGGTAGCCGAGGCGGAAGGTGCCGCCGAGGGTCGAGAGCGCCCGAGCCCGGAACTCGATCGGGATGAACGTGGTCATGAACGCGTGCCTGGCGAGCGCGAACACGGCGGTCGCGACGCCGATGACCAGGATGCCCAGCGCGAGCACCCACGGATTCGGGGCGAGCAGCGCGGTCACGAGGCCCAGGATCGAGAGGCCGGCCGCCGCGATCATCGCGGTGCGCTCGCCGATGTGGTGGATCACCACGCCGCTCGGGATGTCGCCGAAGAGCTCGCCCACGAGCAGCATCGCCGAGACGAATCCGGCGAGGGCGAGACTGGCGCCGACGTTGCCCGCCACCACCGGGATCACCGGGATGATGGCGCCCTCACCGGTGGAGAACAGCACGGTCGGCAGCAGCGCGGCGACGGCCACCGAACTCCATTTGAAGGGCTGGGACGGAGGGGCGGCTGTCATCTCGACTCGACGTTACCCGACGAGACGCGGCCTCGTCGGCGCGCGCCGGCGCGACGCGATGCGCCGCTGCCAGCCAAACCGCGCGCCGGTAGACTGCTCCGAGCCATGATCGACCTCGACCTCAGCGACCAGATCGCGACGCTCCGCCAGACCTTCAGCGACATCCGCTCCGTGGTCGGTGTTGACAAGCTCGAGGCCGAGATCGCTTCGCTCACCACCCAGGCCGAGGCGCCCGACCTCTGGGACGACCCGGATGCCGCGCAGAAGGTGACGAGCGCGCTCAGCCACCGGCAGAGCGAGCTGGCCCGGATCGAGAGCCTGCAGCGCCGGATCGACGACCTCGAGGTGCTCGTCCAACTGGCCAACGAGGGCGACGACGCCGACAGCGCCGAGGAGGCGAAGACCGAACTGGCCGCCATCCAGAAGAACCTCGGCGAGCTCGAGGTCACCACGCTGCTCAACGGCGAGTACGACGACCGGCCGGCCGTGGTCACCATCCGCTCGGGCGCCGGGGGAGTGGACGCCGCGGACTTCGCCGAGATGCTGCAGCGCATGTACCTGCGCTGGGCCGAGAAGCACAAGTATTCCGTGACCGTGATGGACACCAGCTACGCCGAGGAGGCGGGCATCAAGTCGACCACATTCGAGATCGACGCCCCGCACGCCTTCGGCACCTTGAGCGTCGAGGCGGGCACGCACCGGTTGGTGCGGATGTCCCCGTTCGGTGCGGCGGGCAAGCGCCAGACGAGCTTCGCTGCGGTCGAGGTGATCCCGTTGATGGAGGAGACCGAGGCGATCGACATCCCGGAGTCAGACATCCGCGTCGATGTGTTCCGCTCCTCCGGCCCCGGCGGTCAGTCGGTCAACACCACCGACTCGGCGGTGCGCCTGACGCACATCCCGACCGGCACCGTGGTTTCCATGCAGAACGAGAAGTCGCAGATCCAGAACCGGGCGGCCGCATTGCGCGTGCTGCAGTCGCGCCTGCTGATCCTGCAGAAGGAGGCCGAGGCGGCCACCAAGAAGGAGCTGGCAGGCACCATCACCGCGAGCTGGGGCGACCAGATGCGCAGCTACGTGCTCGCGCCATACCAGATGGTCAAGGACCTGCGCACGGAGTACGAGGAGGGCAACCCCTCGAAGGTCTTCGACGGCGACATCGACGGTTTCATCAACGCGGGCATCCGCTGGCGCAAGCGCGACGTCGAGGCCGACTAGCTCGGGCGCGCTACCCCGGCGCCACGGGTTCCGCAGACGGCTGCCACCGCTACAGCATGCATCTCCGTCACGGCGCGCTCCGTGCCCGGACCGGGGTGTCGAGTCCAGTGGACGATCACCCGCGCATCCGGCCCTAGCCGCTTCGTGGCGTTGTCCGGATCGCGCAGTTGGCACGACCCGTTGACGACCTCCACGTGGAGGACGGCGCCGTCCGCCTCGCCCGCGTGGTACGCGAGAGCGCTGACGCAGGTCAGCCGCCCTCCCACCCGCCATGCCCTGAGCACGTCCGAAGATTCGTCGGCGCGTGCGTACCAGCCTTTGCGGACGCGGATGACGAACCATCCGTACCAGGCGGCCAGGTCGATGGTTCCCGGATCGACCCCCCAGGCTAGGAGTTGGCGGCGACTGACGATGCCGCCGAGACGATCAATCGTGTCGAGAAGCAGCTTCACATCGCCGAGCGTCGCTCGCGCGCCGGAGCATCGCGGGCTCGATGTGCTCAGCGGTGCGAACAGGAGCCGTTTCGATTCCATGTGCGGAGGGGACGTCGCCCCTTGCTGCGCTCTGGTTGTCAAGTGCTGCACTTGACAACCAGAGCGCAGCGAGGGAAGAGGAGGGCCGAGCCCTCCGAAGGACTTCAGCGCGGCAGCACGCGCAGCGTTGCCGAGACCGGGGCCTCCTCGTTCATCGCGCCTGCGTAGCGGTCGGCGGCGTACTTGGTGAGGAACGTCGCCGAGATCTGCTGCTGAACGGATGCCGCGGCATCCACCTCTTCGACGGCGACGAGTTGCGACGCCCCGCCACCGGTGACGGCGATCTCACCCTGCCCGGTCTCGAGCACGTCGCGGAACCACACCGCCCCGCGTCCCTTCCACGACCGCAGGTACAGTTCGTCGCCGACGCCGATCGACCAGACGGTGCGGCGGGCGCGACGCGTTCCGTCGGCATCGATCGGGGTGACGTCCACCTCATTCGCACCGGCCAGCGCGGCCAGTGTCGCGGGGTTCCACGCGGTCGAATCCATGGCAGGTGTCCTGTTTCTGTGAAACCGGCGCTCGGGGGTGTCGCAGCGCCCTTCCGAATGCCTCGAACCTAGTCTCGTGATGTCATGATTCGCTTCGACCAGGTCACCAAGACGTACACCGGAACGACGCGACCGGCACTCAACGGGGTCGACCTCGAAGTGCTGAAGGGGGAGTTCGTCTTCCTGGTCGGCGCCTCGGGATCCGGTAAGTCCAGTTTTCTGCGCCTCGTGCTCAAAGAGGAACGTCCCTCTCGCGGCAAGATCCACGTGCTCGGCCAGGAGCTCAACACCCTGCCCAGCCGCAAGGTCCCCTACTTCCGCCGCAGCCTCGGCGTCGTGTTCCAGGACTTCCGGCTGCTTCCGCAGAAGACCGTGTTCGACAACGTCGCGTTCACCCTGCAGGTGATCGGTAAGAGCAAGGGCTTCATCCAAGAGGCCGTGCCCGACGTGCTCAAGATGGTCGGCCTGGCCGGCAAGCAGGGCCGCTTCCCGCACGAGCTCTCGGGCGGTGAGCAGCAGCGCGTCGCGATCGCGCGCGCCATCGTCAACAAGCCCGCGATCCTGCTGGCCGACGAGCCGACCGGAAACCTCGACCCGGCCACCAGTGCCGGCATCATGCAGCTGCTCTCGACGATCAACGCCAACGGCACCACCGTGCTGATGGCCACCCACGACTCCGCCATCGTCGACCAGATGCAGCGCCGCGTCATCGAACTGGTCAGCGGCCAGGTCGTGCGCGACGAGCGTTCAGGCGGATACCAGACCAGTGCGATCCCCGTGCAGCGGTTCGACCTGACCGGTGCGCTGCCGGGCACTGCCACCACCCCGAGCCCGGCCAGCGCCGCGATGGCCGGGCCGCTGCTCGCAGGCTCGCTCGCCGCATCCCCGCCGCCGGACCGCGAGGCCCAGGTGCTCGTCGAGACGCCCGCCGATGAGAATGGTGCGGTCGCCCCGATCGAGATCCCGGTCGCGCCGCCGCGCGTGGTGGCCGCGCCGGCGCCGCAGCGGACTCCCTCGCCCGCGCCCCAGCGCATCCCGAGCCGGGCCGACGAGAACGCCGCGCCTCCGCCCTTGAACGAACCGGGACGCCGCGCATGAGGTTCGGACTGGTTCTCAGCGAGGTCGGCCAGGGATTCCGCCGCAACCTCTCGATGGTCATCTCGGTGATCCTGGTCACCTTCATCTCGCTGACCTTCCTGGGCGCCGCGATCCTGCTGCAGTTCCAGATCAATCAGATCAAGGGCTACTGGTATGACCGCGCCCAGGTCGCGGTCTACTTCTGCACGGATGTCTCGCCCGAGGCCTATTGCAACGGGACCGAGGCCAGCGACGACCAGATCGCGGCGGTCAAGTCGCAGCTCGAAGGATCCACGCTCAAGCCCTACATCAAACAGGTCACCTTCGAGAACCACAAGCAGGCCTACGCCGACTTCAAGAAGCAGTTCGCCGGCAGCTCGCTCGCCGAACTCGCGACGCCCGACATCCTGTCGCAGACCTTCCGCGTCAACATGAAGGACCCGAGCCAGGCCGACATCGTCATCGAGCAGCTGAGCGGCAAGCCAGGGGTCGAGACGGTGGAGGACCAACGCGCGCTGCTCGATCCGATCTTCTCGATCATGAATGCGGCGAGCTACACGGCCATCGGCATCGCGGCGCTCATGCTGATCGCCGCCGTGCTGCTCATCTCCACCACCATCCGGCTCAGCGCCTTCTCGAGACGTCGGGAACTCGGGATCATGCGGCTGGTGGGCGCCTCGAACCGATTCATCGAGACACCGTTCATTCTCGAGGGCGTGCTCGCCGCACTGATCGGCTCGCTGCTCGCCGGCGGCGCCATCGTCGCGATCGTGCAGTTCTTCGTGCAGGGCTACCTGCAGAAGAACATCGCCGACACGGCATTCGTCGGGCTGCCCGACGCGCTGATCGTCGCGCCGATCCTCCTGGTGGTCGGCGCTCTGCTGGCTGCGCTCTCGGCGAGCGTCGCCATTCGGCGGTACCTGAAGGTCTAGCGGGTCGGCCTGACGGGCCGCGAGCGCGGGCTTGGTGCGCGAATGCGGGGTGCACGCGCACCGCGCTCGTCCGTCAACCCCGCGCTCGGTGTTCGGATATGCTTGCAGGCTGCCTGGAGGAGGTGCATCATGCCGAAGAAGGAGCGCGGAAACGCGGTCGTCGCGACGAATCGTCGCGCCCGGCACGACTACACCATCGAAGACACCTATGAGGCCGGCATCGTGCTGACCGGCACCGAGGTCAAGTCGCTGCGCGAGGGGCGCGCCTCACTGGTCGACGGGTACGCCTTCATCGACGGCGGAGAAGCCTGGCTGGATGCCGTGCACATTCCCGAATACACCGAGGGCACCTGGAACAATCACGCTCCGCGCCGCAAGCGAAAGCTGCTGCTGCACAAGGCGCAGATCATCAAGATCAGCCACAAGACCAAGGAGGGCGGTTACACGCTCGTCCCGCTGAAGATCTATTTTCTGGATGGCAGGGCCAAGGTCGAGATCGGGGTCGCCAAGGGCAAGCGCGAGTACGACAAGCGGCAGGCGCTGCGCGAGCGTCAGGACAAGCGCGAGGCCGACCGTGCGATGTCGAGCAAGCGGCACCTGGGCGAATAGCGCGCGCTCCGCTTAGAGCGGAGGCCATTTCTGGCCTCCGCGCGGCGCCAGCGCCGACGGCCGTCCCGGCCTTCGGGTCAC
>DASYDQ010000002.1:0-33144 GCA_036499485.1 Pseudolysinimonas sp.
TGCCGATCGGCTCGCTCAGGAGGTGGCGGTGGATGTCGCGGCCGTCGTCGACCTGTGTCGCACCTTCGTCGTCCCGATGATCGCGCGCGGTTCCGGCGTCGTGCTCAACATCGCCAGCACCGCGGCATACCAACCGGTTCCTGGGATGGCGGTGTACGCGGCATCCAAAGCCTTCGTCAAGCTGTTCACCGAGGCGCTCTGGCACGAGACGCGGCCGCACGGCGTCACCGTGTTCGCGGTCTCCCCCGGTGCCGTCGCGTCCGAGTTCTTCGACGCCGGGCAGCGGATCCCGGCTCCGACCTCGTACTGGGAGCCGTCGCGCATCGCCGAGGCCGGCTTGAGCGCCCTTGACCGGGGACTCGGGCGCGGCGAGCGCGGCGGCATCCGGGTTCCGCCCGAGGTCATGCCGGGTTTCGCGAACCGGGCCGCCGCGTTCAGCACCCGGTTCGTGCCGCGGCGTGCGCTGCTGCATTTCTCCTCGCGCCTGGCGAAGGGCACCCCGCCCGCCCCGTGAAAGTACGTGGCTTGCACACTCTCGGCCTCGAGAGCACGGGAAAAGTCCGTACTTTCGCGTGAGGTCTTGACAGACGCACGGTTCAATGGTTCATTAGTCGAGTAATGAACCCACGAGCCAAGAGGCCGGCTCGGGGTCGACCGACCGAGAGGAGGGCAGCCATGGACGAGAGCCGTCCGATCTTCCAGCAGATCGCGGAGCAGATCGAGAACGACATCATCTCCGGGGCGCTCCCCGAGGAGACCCAGGTCCCCTCGACGAACGAGTTCGCCGCGTTCCACCGCATCAACCCGGCAACCGCCGGCAAGGGCGTGAACCTGCTCGTCGACGAGGGGATCCTCTACAAGAAGAGAGGGATCGGCATGTTCGTCGCCGAGGGCGCCCGCGCCCGACTCGTGGCCCAGCGCCGCGACCAGTTCCAGAGCCAGTACCTCGCGCCGCTGCTGGCGGAGGCGACCAAGCTCGGCATCTCGCCCGACGAGGTCGCCGGGATGATCCAGACCACCCAGAGCACCACGACCAGGAAGGCGGGTGCGCGATGAGCGCCGTCGTCGAGGTCTCGCACCTCAGCAAGCACTTCGGCTCGGTGGATGCCGTGACCGACGTGTCGTTCACTCTCGAGCAGGACCGCATCTACGGGCTGCTGGGCCGCAACGGCGCCGGTAAGACCACGCTGATGCAGCTGCTCACCGGGCAGGAGTTCGCCAGCTCCGGCAGCATCCGCCTCTTCGGCGAGCCGCCGGTCGAGAACGCCCACGTGCTCGAGCGCACCGCCTTCATCAAGGAGAGCCAGCGCTACCCCGAGGACTTCCGGGTCAAGCACGTGTTCCGCACCGCGCGGTGGTTCTTCCCGCACTGGGACCAGGCCTTCGCCGAACAGCTCATCGCGGACTTCCGCGTTCCGCTGGGCCGGCGCATGAAGAAGCTGAGCCGCGGCCAGCAGTCCGCGGTCGGCGTGATCGTCGGGCTCGCCTCGCGCGCGCCGCTGACCTTCTTCGACGAGCCGTACCTCGGCCTCGACGCGGTCGCCCGGCAGCTGTTCTACGACCGGCTGCTCGCCGACTACGCGGAGCACCCGCGCACCGTGATCCTGTCGACCCACCTGATCGACGAGGTGAGCAACCTGCTCGAGCACGTGCTCGTGATCGACGACGGCCAGCTGATCATCGATCAGGGCGCCGACGAACTGCGCGGTGCCGCCACCGAGGTGACGGGCACCCGCGCCGCGATCGACGCCTTCACGACGGGCCGAACCGTGCTGCACCGCAGCGCGATCGGCGGCCTCGCGACGGCGACGGTCTCCGAGCTCGACGAGGCGGGCCGCGTCGCGGCTGTCGCGGCCGGGCTGGAGCTCGGCACCGTCTCCCTGCAGACGCTCATCGTGCGCCTGACCACCTCCGACCCGGCATCCGCCGCGTCGGCCGAAGCACAGATCACCCACGCCGACATCGAGAGCGAGGCCCGCGCATGACCACCATCACCGACACCGTCCAGGGGGATGCGGCGAGCCGCCGCCCCCGCGGCGAGCTGCAGCGCGTCCTCAACGTGGTGAAGCTGCAGCTGGGCAACTCGTGGTCCACCATCGGACTGCCGTGGATGATCCTCGGCTTCATCTTCCTGGTGAACCTGGCGATCTGGCTGATCGTCGCCGCCACGACCAGCCCTCACGATGCGGGCAAGGTCCGCGAGGGGCTGACCTACAGCGGCTCGTCGTTCTACATCTTCATCTACATGATGGTGCTGGCGATCCAGGCCTTCTCGATCACCTTCCGCTTCGCGCTGGGCTTCGGGGTGACCCGCCGGGACTACTGGCTCGGCAGTGCGCTGAGCTTCGTGATCCTGGCGGCGATGTTCGCGGTCGGCATCACGATCCTGAGCGTGATCGAGGTCGCGACCGGTGGCTGGGGACTTGGCGGGAGCATGTTCTCGGCGGTCTACTTCGGCGACGTGTGGTGGGAGCGGCTGCTGGTCTTCTTCTTCGGCCTGCTGTTCTTCCTCTTCATCGGATCGCTGTTCGCGTCGGTCTGGGTGCGCTGGAAGGCGAACGGCATGATCGTGCTGTTCGGCGGATTCGGCGTGCTCGTGCTCGCGCTCGTCGCGGTGTTCTCACTGACCGGCACCTGGCAGTCCTTCGGCGATGTGTTCGCCGGCGCGACCCCGTTGAGCATCGCCAGCTGGCTGCTGGTGCCGGCCGCGATCGCCGCGGGCGCCGGCTTCCTCATCCTGCGGCGGGCGACCGCGCGCGCCTGACCCGCGACGGCGGACGGCGGTCATGGCGGCGAGCACCTTCGTCGCCATGACCGCCGTCACGCTTCCTGGAACGCCGTGAGCTGGAGGCCGTCGGGGCCCTCGATCCGCGCGTTGAGCGAGTTCCACGGCGTGCGCGTCGGCGGCGCCACCGGGACGGCACCGGCGTCGACCAGCGCGGCGGTCGTGGCCGCGGCATCCACCACTTCGAAGGCCACCCGCACCCGCAGCGGGAAGGGATGCGCGACCGCCCGCCCGACCTCGACGTCGTCGATCATCTCCACCTGGGCCGCGTTGGCGAGCTCGAGCGTCGCGGTCGGGATCCCGAGGATCGCAACCCTGGCCCCGTCATCGCCCTGATAGGACTCCAGCTCGGGCAACCCGAGGGCATCGCGGTAGAAGGCGAGCGCGGCATCCAGATCGGCGGTCTCGAGCACGAGCCGCAGCTGCAATGCGCTCATCCCGGCACCTGCCCGGCGTCGCCCCTGCCGGGTTTCGCGGCCTTCGCGCCGCCCTTGAGGCTCTTCTGCATCATCACCGTTCCCAGCCAGCGGTTGAACTTGAAGCCGACCCGGCCCATCTCACCGATCTTCTTGAAGCCGAACTTCTCGTGGATGGCGATCGAGGCCTCAGCGCCACGGTCGGCGATCACCGCGATGACCTCCTTGATGCCCGCGGCTTTCGCGTCGTCGAGCATCCGGGCCATGAGCGCCTTGCCGATGCCTTTGCCGCTCGCGGCCGGGCTCAGGTAGATCGAGTCCTCGACCGTGTAGCGATAGGCCGCCTTCGCCTTCCATGGCGTCACGTAGCTGTAGCCGAGGATCATCCCGGTCGGCGAGACCGCGACGATCCAGGGAAACCCGAGTCGCTCGACATCGCGGAACTTCACCCGCATCTCCCGCAGGGTGAGGGCGTCCTCGTCGAAGGTGACGGTGCTGTTCGCGACGTAGTGGTTGTAGATCTCCAGCATGTCCGGCACGTCGCGGATGGTCGCCTGCCGGAGCTCGAACGAGAAGGCGGGCTCGGCGGGCGCCGCGGGGCGCAGGTGCGGAGGGAGCGTGCGGCGCGGGTTGTACTCCTCCTCCAGCATGGGCCGATCCTAGTTCTGCACGCCCGTGGTGAGGCTCCAGTCGACCGGTGTCGCGCCCGCGGCGACCAGCAGCTCGTTCGCCCGGCTGAACGGCTTCGAGCCGAAGAATCCGCTGCTCGCTGACAGCGGGCTGGGATGCGCCGAGGCGATGATCGGGATGCCGCCCAGCAGCGGTCGCAACGTGCCGGCATCCCGCCCCCACAAGATGGCGACGAGCGGGCCGCCCCGCGCCGCCATGGCCCGGATCGCGTGCTCGGTCACCGCCTCCCATCCCTTGCCGCGGTGCGAGCCCGAGATGCCGGACCGCACGGTCAGCACGCGGTTCAGCAGCATGACACCCTGCCGTGTCCACGGCGTGAGGTCGCCGTTCGCCGGCGCCGGGATGCCGAGGTCGGTGCGCAGCTCCTGGTAGATGTTCTGCAGGCTGCGCGGAACCGGGCGCACCGCGGGATCGACGGAGAACGAGAGCCCGACCGGATGCCCGGGAGTCGGATAGGGGTCCTGCCCGACGATCAGCACCTTGATGTCGGCGAGCGGTGCCTCGAACGCGCGCAGCACGTTCTTGCCCGCCGGCAGGTACGGACGCCCCGCCGCGACTTCGGCGCGCAGCCAGTCGCCGATCCGGGCGATGTCCGGCGCGACCGGATCGAGCGCCGTCGCCCAGCCGGGGTCGATCAGTTCCGCGAGCGGGCGCGGGCCGGGTGACGGCGGGCTCATGCGCCCAGGGTCCCCACGATGACGCCGGCCGGGTCGTCGAGCACCCGCCAGACATTGCCATCCCCCGCGACCCGCAGACCGTCGTCGCCGACGATCAGCACGGTCCGCTCGTCGATCGCCACGCCGCCGCCGACCAGCCCGGCTTCGGTGGCCGCCACCAGGCGACTCAGCGTGCCCCACTGCGCGGCGTGCACGTCGATGGCGAGGTCGACCAGACCGAGGCCCTCCTCGACCGTCACCTCGTCGAGGTCCTCTCCGGTCTCCGCCGGGCAGACCGGAATGCCGTTGATCCGCCAGCCGCCGATCATGGCGCGGTCCGCGGCGATCATCGCCCCGGCCGAGAAGCCCAGGTACGGCAGTCCGTCGGCCACCAGCAGCCGGATCTCCTCCATGACCGGATCGACCGCCGCCAGATACGCGGGGGTCAGCCCGCCGCCGATCACCAGGCCGTCGACATCCGAGAGCACGGAGCTGTCGAAGCCGGCGCCGCCGGCGACGATCGTCACCACGGGCTGGCAGGCCGCCACCTTCTCGAACGATCCGGGGTACCGCTCCCGGTACTCCTCGGTGGGGCTGTCGTCGTCGACCACGATGAGCACGCCGATCCGGGGGATCATGCGTCCACCGCCGGCAGCCCGCGCGGCCGCCTCGGCCAGGAACGCGCCCGTGATCTCGGGATCGCCGCCGGGCGACCAGCCGCCGCCCACCAGGTGGATGCTCATCCGGACCTCGATGCTCTCCCGCTCAGCGTCCCGAGTAGCCCGCTGCGACACCCTCGGGATACGCGACCGGCCCCTGGACGCTCCACGGGAAGTCGATCCAGAGCGCGGTCTTCTTCCACACGTAGTCCGGCTCCTGGACGGTGGTCGGCTTGGAGTACAGGCAGGCCGTCCGCACCTCGCTGCCGCCCGCGCGCAGCAGATCGACGACCAGTTGCAGCGTGCGGCCGGAATCGGCGACGTCGTCGGCGAGCAGGATGCTGTTGTCGACCAGAGAATCGCGATCGAGCGTCGGCGGAAGCACGATCGGGGTGTCGAGCGTGGTGCCGACGCCGGTGTAGAACTCCACGTTCAGCGTGCCGAGCAGCTTGATGTCGAGCGCGTAGCCCAATGCGGCGGCCAACGGAAGACCCCCGCGCGCGATGCCGATCACCGCGTCGGGGCGGAAGTGGTCGGCGGCGACCAGTTCGGCGAGTTCGCGCGCCGCGAGTCCGAACCCCTCGTAGCTCAGGACCTCGCGCTCGCCGCTCACACGGCCACGCTAGCCCAGCGCCATGGGGCGGCAAGAACTCGCTAGCATCCGAGAATGGCGACGGAACGCATCTCCTTCCGAACGATGGCGTTCGGGCTCGTCGGCTTCCTCTTCCTCGTGGAGCTGACCAGCGGCATCCTGCAGGGCTACTACGTGCCGATCGCGACGCAGATCGCCGGGCACATCGGAGCCACGACGGCGGACTACAACTTCACGGAGGCGGCCCAGCTGCTGGTCTCCGCGCTGGTGGTGCCCGTGCTCGCGAAGCTCGGCGACATGTTCGGCCACAAGCGCATCCTCCTGGCGTCGACCTTGGTGACCGCGCTCGCGAGCTGGGGCATGGTCGCCTCGGGGAACTTCGTCGGCTACCTGATCGCCTTCGCCTTTCAGGGCTTCTACGTGGTCTGGCTGCCTCTCGAGGTGGCCCTGATCTTCGATCGCGGCCGCCGCACGGGCAACAGCGCATCGACCACGCGGCGGGCCGCCGGCCTGCTCGTCGTGGCGCTGGAGGCCGGCGCGATCCTGGGCGCTCTGGCCGGCAGCCGCGTGTTCAATGCGACGGGGCACAACTTCGCGGCGACGCTGGCCGTTCCGGCGGTGTGCGTGACGCTGGTCTTCTTCGCGATCCTGTTCGGTGTGCGCGAATCGATCCCGATCCCGGGCCGCAAGCTCGACGGCGGCGGCTTCGTGCTGCTGACCATGGCGCTGCTCTTCATCACCGGGGGGCTCACCTTCCTCCGGCTCAACGGGCCCGGCAGCTGGACCGTCTGGGTACCCATCGTCATCGGGCTGCTGATCTTCATCCCCTTCGCGCGGCTCGAGCGGCGGCATCCGGATCCGGCCATCGACCTCAAGGTGCTCGGCAAGCCGAACATGTGGCCGGTGCAGCTCACCGCTGGACTGTTCGGGATCAGCGTGCTCGGCGCGCAGATCCCGCTGTCGACATTCGCCGCGGCCGATCCCGCGAAGGTCGGCTACGGGCTGAAACTCGACTCGGACGTCATCTCCTACCTGATCGGCGCCTACCTGGTCGCCCTGATCGTCGGCGCGCTGCTGTTCCCGATACTGGCCCGCCGGGCCACCCCGCGCATCGCGCTGATCGTGGCGAGCTTCTTCGTCGCCGGTGGCTATCTGCTCTTCATCCCGCTGCACGATCAGGTCTGGCAGGTCGTGCTGAACATGGTCATCGCCGGCATCGGCTCGGGCGCCCTGGTCGCCGCGCTGCCGTCGGCCGCGGCTGCGGGGGCGCCTGCGGGACAATCCGGTATCGCGACCGGTCTCACGAACACCACCAAGACCATCGGCGGGGCGTTCGCGTCGGCGGTGTTCGGCGTGATCCTGCACGTGGGGCTCACCTCGACCGCGACGACCAGCGGTGCGGGTCTCGCCGCCTACATCACGGTCTGGACCATCTGCGGCGTCGGCGCGCTGGTCGCGGCGGTGCTGCTGTTCCTGGTGCCCAAGCTCGCGTTCTCGGATGCCGAGGTGGATCTGGCGGCGGAAGCCTCTGACGCGGTCGGCGCGGTCGACACGCCGGCCGAGTAGGCCGCCCGGACCGGCTAGCCCTTCGGCTCGAGCGCGCCGCGGACCAGCTTGTGCGGCGCCGCCTGCGCGACCGGCTTGATCGTGATCAGGTCGAGGTTCACATGGGCGGGCAGCTCCATGGTGCTCACGATCACCGCAGCGATGTCGTCGGCGACCAGAGGCTCGGGCACGTTGTCGTACACCGCGTCGGCCCGCCCCCGATCGCCCTTGAAGCGGGTGAGCGAGAACTCGTCGGTCTTGACCAGGCCCGGGGCGATCTCGAGCACCCGGATCGGTTCGCCCACGAGCTCGAGCCGCAGCACGGCCACCATGGCCGCCTCTGCGAACTTGGCCGCGTTGTAGCCGGCGCCGCCCTCGTAGGCGATGTGGCCGGCGATGGAGGTGACCGTCATGATGTCGGCTGACCCGGCATCCCGGGCGCCGTCGCGAAGCAGCGGCAACAGCGCGGCGATCATGCGCTGGGTGCCGATCACGTTGACCTCGAACATCGCGCGCCAGTCCTCGACGTCCGCGGTCTCGATCGGGCCCATGCCGAAGGCGCCGCCGGCGTTGTTCACGAGGGCGTGCAGCGGACCCATCGCGGCGAGTTCGTCACGCACGCGGTCGACGTCGGCCTGCTGCGTCAGGTCGGCCGTGATGGTGCGGATGCCGGTGCCGTCAGCAAGCTCGGCCAGCCGGTCGGCCCGCCGCGCGACCCCGACCACGTCCCAGCCGTGCTGCGCGAAGAGCCGCGCCGTGGCGGCCCCGATCCCGGAGCTCGCACCCGTCACGACCACACGCTTCACCATGTCTCCAGGGTATCCACCCGCGTGCTGGAGCTCGGGGCGCTCACTAGTGTGGATCGGATGACTGCCGTGGCCCCCGCTCCCGCCCCGGCGAGACCACGGGTCCGCGTTCCGTTCTGGGACAACGCGCGATTCGCCACCATCGCCCTCGTGGTGATCGGCCACGCGATCGAACGGCAGACCAGCGACTCGAACAACGCGCTGGTGCTGTACCTGTTCATCTACGCCTTCCACATCCCGGCGTTCGCGATCATCAGCGGCTATTTCTCGAAGGCCTCGCCCCCCGGCACCCGCGGGTTGATCAAGGTGCTGACCGACATCGTGATCCCCTACGTGATCTTCCAAGGAATCTGGTCGCTGGTGCAGTTCCTGGTCGAGGGCGTGAAGACCGTCGACTTCGCCCAGCCGCACTGGACGCTGTGGTTCCTGCTCGCCCTCGCGACCTTCCGCGTCGCGCTGCCCTATCTCGTGCTGCTGCGCTGGCCGCTGCTCTGGGCGGTGCTGCTGTCGATCGCGGTCGGCTACTCCACCGGGGTCGACTCGACGTTCTCGCTGGCCCGAACGATCGGCATCCTGCCGTTCTTCGTGCTCGGCTGGCAGCTGCGGCAGTGGAAGATCGCCGACTGGTGGATGAAGCTGCGCTGGAAGGTCTGGCCGGTCCGAGCGCTCGCGCTCGGGGTGTTCGCCGCCTGGCTGGTGGTCGTCATCGCCCAGATCGAGCCGTTCCGCTCGTTGAGCGTCCACTGGTTCTTCTACGACGACTCGTACTCCGGGCTCGACGCGCAGGCCTGGTGGGCCGGGTTCGTGCGGCTGGGGCTGATCGTGCTCGCCGTCATCCTGTGCGCGGCGTTCTTCGCCCTGATCCCCCGCAGGCAGACGATCTTCACGGTCTTCGGCCAGGCCACGCTCTACGTGTACCTGCTGCACAGCTTCGTGCTCTACCCGATCCGCGAGTCGGGGGTGCTGAAGGACGACCACTCCTCGGCCGTCTGGCTGCTCACGATGGTGTTCGCATCCATCGCGATCGCCATCGCGCTGTCGAGCCCGATCGTTCGACGGATCTTCCGGCCCCTCGTCGAGCCGAAACCGCGCTGGCTGTTCACGCGCACCGCGCTCGACGGCGCCCGCGAACGGCCGAAAGGTCAGTCGCGCACCGATCCGACCGGATCCCGGCGCGACTGACCCCTCTGGGTTATTCCGCGTTCGCCGGGCCCTCGTATCCCCGCGAGATGCGCTTGGGCAGCACGAACACCAGGCAGAACGCGGCGACCGCGAAGATCGCGCTGACCGCGAGGGCCAGGGTCGCGCTGTGCCCGAATCCTGCCGCCAGGTTGTGGTCGACGATCTTCTGGAGCGCCGCCTTGACGGCAGAAGCGCCCTCCGATGCGTGGGCGGCGGCCGCGGCCTGCGCCTGTGCCGAGGTCGGCGCGAAGCTGTCGGGCAGGGTGCCGAACAGCACGGAACCGATCACGGCGATGCCGATCGCCGAGCCGACGCGCTGCATGGTGCCGACGACGCCGGATGCCGCCCCCGCCTCGCCGCGGTCCACCGTCGCCACGATGAACTGCGCGTTGGGGGCGATGAAGAGGCCGGAGCCGAACCCCGCAACCAGCAGCGGTCCGAGCAGATCCCAGTTCGTCAGGTCATCCGTCTTGACGAGCAGGAGTACCAGCCAGAGCGCGATCAGGCCGATCGACACCAGGCCAGTGCCGATGATCAGCACGGTGCGTCCCAGGCGCTCGGCGAGCCGGTTGCTCTGCGAGGCGCCGACGATGCTGCCGATCGCGAAGGGGATCGAGACCAGGCCGGACTCCAGCGCGGTGTGGCCGAGGCCCGCCTGCCAGAGCAGCGAGATGCTGAAGAAGATGCTCGTGAACGCCGCGAAGTAGACCAGGGCCAGGACCACGCCGCCGCTGAACGACGGATGCGAGAACAGGTGAGGCGGAACCAGCGGCTCCTTGCCGCGCCGCGCCACCGACAGTTCCCAGATCGCGAAAACCACGATCAGCACGATGCCGCCGGCGATCGAGAGGTAGGTCCAGAGCGGCCAGCCGTCCTGCTGACCCTGGATGAGCGGCACCAGGATGGCGGTCAGGCCGCCGGCCAGCAGCACGAATCCGAAGAAGTCGAGCGCCGAGGTCGCCTTCGACTCGACCCCGCTCGGAAGCAGGATGAATGCCGCGACGACCGCGATCACGCCGAAGGGCAGGTTCACGAAGAAGATCGAGCGCCAGCCGTCGGTGTCGCCGAGCCACTGGATCAGCAGGCCACCGACCAGCGGGCCGAGCGCCGTGGAGAAGCCGATCGCCGCACCGAAGATCGCGAACGCCCGCCCGCGGGTGCGCGGCGGGAACATCAGCTGGATCAGCGCCGTGACCGGCGGGAAGAAGATGCCGCCGAACAGGCCCTGCACGACGCGCGCGACGATGAGGCTCGTGGTGTCCTGCGAGAGGCCCGCCCACAGGCTCGCCAGCGTGAAGCCTGCCAAGCCGACAATGAACACCCACTTGTGGCCGAGGCGGTCGCCGATCCGTCCTGCCGGAATCAGCGCGAGGCCGTAGGCGAGGGCGTAGCCGGAGATGATCCACGACAGCGTCGCCTCGTCGGCGTTGAGGCTGGTGCGGATCGTCGGGAGAGCGACGTTCACGATCGTGGTGTCGAGCAGCGCCATCGCGATGCCCAGGATGAGAACGGCGAACGCCATCCAGGTCCGTCTTGGCACGGTGGTCGCCGCCTGATCGGGCTTGGCGATGTTAGTCATGAGGCGGCCTTTCGGTTGTGTTCCTCGGCGAGGAGTTCGGGAAGACGCGAGAGCAGTTTCTCGTGCCAGGCGATGTCGGATGTCAGGTGGGCGGTTCGATGGGTCATGACCGTCAGCTCGAGCGGAGTGAGGTACTGGGAGATCGAGTCGATCTTGGCCTCGTCAGCCGCGAGCGCGACCTTGAGGTGCGCGATGCGGTTCTGGATCAGCTTGGGCACCTCATCGAGCTTCGTCAGATCCAGCCGACTGAGGGCGAGATCGAAGGGATCGGCACGCGTGACGATATCGGTCAGCCCCTGGTAGCGCAGCTTGGCAAGCGCGATGCGGCCCGCCGTCGTGATGCCCCATACCTGGCGTTCGGGGTAGGCGCCTTCGCGCTCGACCCGGACCTCCTCGATCAGATCCTCGACCGCGAGACGTTTGATCGCGCCGTACAGCGCACCCACCGAGATGTCGGTCCACTCGTCGATGTGCTCCTTCTCGGCGAGCTGGCGCAGCTGGTGGCCGTGCATCTCCCCCTCGTCGGCGAGCGCGCCGAGGATGAAAAGGCGAATGCTGGACACGCGACTACTCTCGCAGAAGTAGTCTCGCGAGTCAACTTCCTACGCCGCTTCTGTTACTCCCCATTGCGGCCTCCATTGCTCCCCTCAGGAGCCGCGCCTACTGTCGAGCACGACTTCGAAATCCATCTCGCCACATCCATGAAGGAGCACGACATGTCCGACTACCAGTTCGAGACGCTGCAGATCCACGCCGGATCGGCACCCGACCCCGTGACCCACGCCCGCGCCACGCCGATCTACAAGACGACCTCGTACGTCTTCGACAGCACCGAGCACGCGAAGAACCTGTTCGCTCTCGCCGAGTTCGGCAACATCTACACCCGCATCATGAACCCGACCACCGACGTGATCGAGCAGCGCATCGCGGCGCTCGAGGGCGGCACCGCCGCCCTCGCCACGGCGTCCGGCTCCTCCGCCATCACCTACGCCGTGCTCAACATCGCGGGCGCCGGCGACCACATCGTGTCGTCGAGCTCGATCTACGGCGGCACCTACAACCTCTTCAAGTACACGCTGGCCAAGCTGGGCATCGAGGTCACCTTCGTCGAGAACCAGGACGACGCCGCCGAGTGGGCCGCCGCGGTCCGCCCGAACACGAAGCTGTTCTTCGCCGAGACCATCGGCAACCCGAAGATCAACATCCTCGACATCGAGGGCGTCTCGAAGGTCGCCCACGACAACGGCCTGCCGCTGATCGTCGACAACACGATCGCCACCCCGTACCTGATCAAGCCCTTCGAGTTCGGCGCCGACATCGTCGTGCACTCGGCCACCAAGTTCCTCGGCGGTCACGGCACCGTCATCGCGGGCCTCATCGTCGACGGCGGCAGGTTCGAGTGGAGCAAGAACGTCGAGAAGTTCCCGGGCCTGACCGAGCCGGACCCGTCGTACGGCGGCGCCAGCTACACGGCCGCGGTCGGCGACGGCATCGCCTACATCATCAAGGCCCGCGTCACGCTGCTGCGCGACACCGGCGCCGCCCTTTCGCCCGACAGCTCCTTCGCGCTGATCCAGGGCGTCGAGACGCTCAGCCTGCGCATCGAGCGCCACGTGCAGAACACCCAGGCGATCGCGGAGTTCCTCGAGAACCACGCCGACATCGCCTCGGTGAACTACTCGGGCCTGCCGTCAAGCCCGTGGTACGCCGCGGCCAACAAGTACGCCCCCAAGGGCGTCGGCGCGGTCGTGAGCTTCGAGCTCAAGGGCGGGGTGGATGCCGGCAAGGCCCTGGTCGAGAACGTCAGCCTGTTCAGCCACCTGGCCAACATCGGCGACGTGCGCAGCCTGATCATCCACCCGGCATCGACCACCCACAGCCAGCTCACCCCGGAGCAGCAGCTCACCACCGGCGTCACCCCGGGCCTGGTGCGACTCTCGGTCGGGCTTGAGAACGTGGCCGACCTGATCGCCGACCTCGAGACCGGCTTCGCCGCGGCTCGCAAGGTGAGTTCGGCGGCTCAAACCGCCTAGCAGTGCTCCTCGGAAGGCCCGGACCGGCGTAACACGCAGCTCCGGGCCTTTCTGCTACGTCAGAATGGCCCTGACATGGACTGGCAGACACCGGAAGACGCGGTGCCCTCGGCGTTCGTCACGGAGTCCAATCGGCGGGCCCTGTCGGCGGAGCCCCCGGCATCCGGAGCCTGGCGCCCGGGGGACGACCCGGGCGACCGGCTGTTCGTCGCGATCGGCGACGTCCCCCTCGAGCGCGACGGCTCGCTCCCGAACGTCACCATCGCCTATGAGACCTGGGGCGAACTGAACTCCGACGCGAGCAATGCCGTGCTCGTGCTGCACGCGCTGACGGGCGACAGCCATCTCACGGGACCGGCAGGCCATGGGCATCCCACCGCCGGATGGTGGTCGGGCCTGGTCGGCGACGGCAAGGTGCTCGACCCCGCCGAGTGGTTCGTCGTGGCGCCCAACATGCTCGGGGGCTGCCAGGGATCGACGGGGCCCGCGTCGCTCGCCCCCGACGGGCGCCTCTGGGGACCGCGATTCCCCTATCTGACCATCCGCGACCAGGTCGAGGCGCAGCGGCTGTTCTCCGAGGCCATCGGCGTGACGCGCTGGGCGGCCGTGATCGGCGGTTCGATGGGCGGGATGCAGGCGCTCGAGTGGGCGGTCACGCATCCGGAGCGCGTCGAGCGCGTGGCGGTGCTGGCGGCACCACCGATCTCGAGCGCGGACCAGATCGCGCTGAACTCCGTGCAGAACGAAGCCGTCCAGATCGATCCCGGCTTCGCGGGCGGCGAGTACTACGACGCGGCGGACGGACACGGTCCCCATCGCGGCCTCGCCCTCGCCCGGCGGATGGCCCTGCTCAACTACCGCTCCCCCACGGAGTTGAACGACCGATTCGAGCGCAGCTGGCAGAGCGGGCTGAGCCCCCTCGGCGGGGGCGGCCGGTTCGCGGTGGAGAGCTACCTCGACTTCCACGGCAACAAGTTCACGCGGCGCTTCGACGCCAACAGCTACCTGGTGCTGACGGACGCGATGAACTCGCACGACATCGGCCGCGATCGGGGCGGCGTGGCGGCGGCCCTGTCCCGCGCGACGGCCAGGGCGCTGGTGCTTGGCATCGACTCGGACCGGCTGTTCCCGGTCTCGGGCCAAGAGGTCATCGCGCGCCATCTGAGCGGCAACATCGACGGCGAGGTGCCGGTCGTGCTCTCCTCGCCCTTCGGGCACGACGCCTTCCTCATCGAGGACGCGCTGGTCGGCGCACAGCTGCGGCGGCTGCTCGCGGACTGAGCCGCGAAATCCGCGCATCGGCGCCCCGCGTGGCACCCCCCATTTCGGGTGCCCCCTGTGACAGCATGACACCGGATTGAGGCAACCCTCAGCCAGAGAGAACGCCCAGATGGACCTGATCACCAAGGAGCGCGACCGGCTCCTGCAGCGCACGGCGCGGGTGTACGGGTTGAGTTTCACCATCGTGGCGCTGCTGTGCTTCGTGCTGCCGGGCGCCGTGAGCATGACGGCCATGTTCATCTGCCTTCCGTTGTTCGTGGTCGTCGGCGTCAGCCAGTTCCGGATGGGGACGAGCCGATCGCCGATCTGGATCGCCCTCTCACTGGTGGCCGGGCTGGCCATCGTGGTGATCGCCGCCACGATCGGCGAGCGTCCATCGCAGGCCGGTTTCACCGCCCTCGTCGAGCTCACCGCGGCGGCGCTCTCCGCCGCCGCTCTCGTGCTCACCTCGAGCGGGCCGCGGATCGCCGCGCTGGTGGTCGTGTTCCTGGTCATCGGCGCCGCGCTCCTGCTGCTCACCAGCGACCTCGAGGCACCGCTGCGCACGGCGGGCATCTACGTGCTCGGGTGGGTGCTCCCCACCCTCATCGCGATCTGGATCAGCGCCGGCGTTCCCCAGGTCGCCAAGCGGATCGCGAGCATCGGCCGAGCCCACCGCGCGGAGCGGCAAGCCAGCGAGCTCGAGGCCCAGCGCCGCCAGGGCGCTCGCCTGCTGCACGACACAGTCCTCGCGACCCTCACTCTTCTCGCCCACTCCGGCGTCGGCGTGACCCCGGATGCGCTCCGCCAACAGGCGGGCGAGGACGCCCAGCTGCTGCGCCAACTGCGGCTCGGCGCGAACCCGACCCCGGCGGTCGGGAAGGTCGGAACCGAGACCTCCCCGATCCAGGTGATCGAGGAGCCCGTGCTCGGCACCACGCTCGAGTCGGTGAAGCAGCGCTTCGGGCGCATGGGGTTGCAGGTCAGCTGGCATGGCACCGGACAGGTCCTGCTGCCCAGCGAGATCCTCGACGCCTTCCTGCTCGCCCTGGCCGAGTGCCTCGAGAACGTGCGGCGCCACTCCGGCGTCACCGAGGCGCACGTCACGATCACCGACGACGACAAGATGGTGCGGGCCCTGGTCACCGATGCGGGCGTCGGCTTCGACATCAGCGACATCGACGAGGCCAAGCTCGGCTTCACCGAGTCCGTGGTGGCCCGGCTCCGCGATGTAGGTGGCAACGCGCGCCTGTTCTCCGCACCGGGATCCGGCACGACCGTCGTGCTCGAAGTGCCCCGCGGCGAGGTGGCCGCATGACCTTCTCCGCCCCCGAAGAGAACACGCTCGGTGTCGTCGTCGGCAACGCGCGTCGCGCCGTCGGCAAGACGGCCCGCCGCCTCGGACGCGCATCGGCGCACCGCGCCAGCCTGGGCACCGCGTTCCTCGGGCTCGGGGCCGCCATCCTGGTCGGCCTGCGCGCCGTCTACGGCGTCAGCTGGTTCATCGGGCTCTGGACGCGCGGCATCTATCCGCTCCCCATGGCCGCACTGGCGGCCTGGATCGTGCTCGGCGCCGTGATCATCGGCGCCATCGTCACCTCACGGGTCATCGGCGACCGCCTGCCCGACTGGATGTTCGGCCTCCTCCTGACCGGACTGCTGGTGGCGGTCGCGCTCGACGTGATCGCGGTCTGGGGGCTGCACGACATCGGCCGGAACGCCACCGCCGCCCTCGCCGCGGGGATGACCCTGCTGGTCGTCGTGACGCTGCGCGGATCGTCCGAGATCCTGATCTCCGCCGGCGTGCTCGGGGTCGGACTCGCGGTGCTGATCTTCTTCGACACCCCGGCCTCCCCCGACATCACCGGCGACTGGCTCGCGCCGCAGCTCACCGCGATCGCCTCGGCGGTGCTCCCTGCCGTGATCGGCGTGGTCATCGTCGAGGGCTTCCGACGGATGGTGCAGGTCGAACTGGACCGGGTGCTCGTGCAGTCGACGGTGTCGGCACCCCGCTACGCCGTCGGGATGCTGGCCTCCGAGGAGCTGGCCCGCCTCGACCTCGCGGCCGAGGAGCTGCTGGAGTCGATCGCGGGCAAGAAGACGCCACTGCCGCTCGCGCCGAAGATGGCCTCGGTCGCGGCATCCCTGGCCACCGAACTGCGCCTGCACCTCATCGAGGGTCGCCGTGAGACCTGGCTGTACCACGCGGTCAGCGAGTCGGAGATGCTCGGCAAGGCCGTCACGCTCGTCGACAAGTCGAGCCTGGCCGGCCTGCTCGATCCGATCCAGCGCGACGGGTTGCTCGCCGCGGCCTGGCTGCTGGTCGGCGACACGATCACCTCCAACGCGAACCGAACGGTGACCCTGCAATTAGGCCCCGTCGCGCCGAGCACCACGCCGGTGCCCGACCACAAGATCCTGGTCCCGATCACGATCACCACCACCGGGGTGGCACGGAATCGTGTCGACCCGTCGATCTGGGACGCCCTTGGCCGTGTCGGGCACTACTCTGACCACACCCAGGACTCCAGTCTTCGAGTCGACATCGAGTGCCTCGTCGACAACCCCGCAGACGTCTGAGCCTTCTCGTCGACCATCCACGAAACACCGTGCAGCACCTAAGAAAGGAGAGCGACAGTGGCTCCCATCCGCCTCGCCCTCGTCGATGACCACCGGATGCTCCTCGGGGCACTCACCGAGTGGATCCGCAACGCCGCCGACGACATCGCCATGGTCGCCGCCGTCACGACCTGGCCCGAGCTGCTGACGCATCCCGAGTTCCCGGTCGACGTGGTGCTGCTCGACCTCGACCTCAAAGACAACATCCCGGTCGCGCTCAAGATCTCGACGCTGAAGACCACCGGGGTCAAGGTTGTGCTGATGAGCACCTACTCCGAGCCGAACGTGGTGCGGGAGGCGCTCGCATCCGGTGCCCTCGGCTACCTGGTGAAGAGCGAGGATGCCGCGATGATCGTCGAGGCGATCCGCGCCGCCTCGCAGGGCGAGAGCTTCGTGTCGGCCGAGCTGGACCTCGCGCTGAACGCGGCCGACGTCGGAGGCGCCCCCAAGCTGAGCGCGCAGGAGCGCCGCGTCATGGCGCTCTACGGTGGTGGCGAGCCGGTGAAGTCGGTGGCCTACCAGCTGGGCATCTCCGAGGAGACGGCGAAGAGCTACCTCAAGCGGATCCGGGAGAAGTACCGGGTCGCGGGAATCGACGTCGGCACCAAGGTGGCGCTCCGCAAGCGTGCGATCCAGGACGGGATCCTGATCCAGGACTCCGTCGACGGCGGTCAATTTTAGCTTCGTCGAACGGCACGCCCGGCGCAGCCGGGCGGCCAGCCGAGTGACGGAACGAAAAATGCGACGTACACGCCGCCGCATTTTTCGCTGACTAGACGCCGCTCGCGGGGACGATCGGACCGGTTTCGGGGTTCGGCCCGTTGTGATGCCGCACGTTCTGGCGGCGGCCGAGCAGCGCGCCCCAGAGCGCGAGGCCGACGCCGGGCACGCACAGCAGCAATCCGATCCAGGCGGGCGCGAGGTAGCCGAAGCCGGCGGCGATGACCGTCCCGCCGAGGAAGGCGCCCAGGCTGTTGCCGATGTTCAGCGCCGAATGGTTCGCCGCCGCGGCCAGGGTCTGGCTCTCGCCCGCGACATCCATCAGGCGGGTCTGGATCGCCGGCGAGAGAGCGGATGCCGTCGCGGCCACCAGGAACAGCCCGATCAGCAACCCGGCCGGCCACTGCGCCGTCAACCCGACGACGGCGAACGCCACGGCGAACGCGCCGAACGAGAAGAAGATCGCCCGAACCGGACCGCGATCGGCCAGATGACCGCCGACCACATTGCCGAGGGTCATGCCGAGGCCGGCGACCACCAGGGCGATCGGGACGAAGCCTGCGGGGAGCCCGGCCACCTGGGTGGTGAGGGGCGCGATGTAGCTCTGCACGGCGAAGAAGCCGCCGAAACCGACCGCTCCGGTCAGGAGGGCGAGCCACACCCCGAGGTGCTTGAAGCCGCCGAGCTCGCGGGCTGCGGTGGCCTTCGGATCGCCCGGCTGGCGCGGCACGACCATCCAGATCGCGAGCACGGCCAGCGCGAAGACGACGGCGACCGCGAGGTAGGCGGCGCGCCACCCGGCCTGCTGACCGAGGAAGGTGATCGCCGGAACGCCGACGACGTTCGCGATCGTCAGCCCGGAGAGCACGAATGCGACCCCGCGTCCGCGCTTGCCCGGCCCCATCAGCGACGACGCCACCAGCGAGGCGATCCCGAAATAGGCGCCGTGCGGCAGGGCCGCCAGGAAGCGGGCTCCGGCCAGCAGCTCGAAGTTCGGAGCGAGCGCCGACAGCACCGATCCGATGGTGAAGGCGGCGACGAGCGCGAGCAGCAGCCCCTTGCGCGGCAGCCGGGCGGCGAACACGGCGATCGTCGGGGCGCCGACCACGACGCCGGCGGCATAGGCCGAGATCACGCTCCCGGCCTGCGCGATCGCCTTCGCGTGCGACACGGCGTCGAGCTGCGGCAGGAGGTCGGCGGCGATGTTGGGCAGAAGCCCCGACGCCACGAACTCGGTCGCCCCGATGCCGAACCCGCCGAGGGCGAGAGCCAGCAGAGCAAGCCGGACGCGGGCCGGGGAGAGACCGGGCGCGAAATCGGGAGCAATGGCGGTCATGGACGGGGCCGTTCGGTCGAGGGGCGGTCACTCGACGTCGAGCGATCCGAGTCTATTCGGCGCGCTCGGCCGACTCCTGCGGAAACGGCCACACCCGCGGCAGCCACTCCGGCTCGTCGACCAGTTGCAGCGCGACTCCGGGGGTGAGCAGCTGCGCCATGCGCCACACGGCCCAGACCAGCAGCACGACGTAGAGGAGGTTGCGCGCGGTGAGCACCAGCAGCATCCCGAAGTTCAGGGTCAGGAGCTCGTCGTACAGGTACGGGTACATGAGCTGGGTCAGCCCTGCGATCACCAGCGCGAGCGAGGCCGGAAAGCGGAACGACGGGCCGTGGCCGGTCGCCGCCGTCGACAGTCCGAGCACGATCGGCACGGCCAGCCAGGTGACGAACTGCGGCGAGCCGACCTTGTTGCAGAGGATGAGCGCCGTCGTGATCGCGAGCACAAGAGGCGGGAGCAGGTCGCCGGCCGATGCCCCACGGCGCGCGATGACGATCGCCAGCACCAGCAGCGCGACCGCCACCACCGCGAGCAGCGGCGTCGCGATCGCGGCGGCGACCTCGACGCCCGGCCCGTGCAGCTGGTAGGTCAGGATCGTCGTGTCGTAGTAGATCGTGCTCGCGCCGGGGTGCCTGCTGAAGGCGTCCCACATCCAGAAGGTTCCGAGGCCGGACTCGATCTGGAGCCCTCGCCCGGTCTGCTGCGAGATGAAGCTGAACACGTTCGCCCCGCCGCCGAGCACGATCGCCAGCAGCAGGATCACCGCCGATGCCGCGATCGCGGCGATCCCCACGGTGATCCGCGACTTGACCGCGATGATGGCCGCCGCGATCACGGCCGCCGGCCAGACCTTGATCCAGGCCGCGACGGCGAGCAGCACCCCCGCCAGCCGTGGAGCCGTCGCCAGGCAGAGGAGTCCGACGATCGCCACCGGGACCGTCACGGAGTCGATGCGGCCCAGAGCCACCGGTCCGAGGGCGAGCAGCAGGCCGAGCCACCACCACGCGACGTGCGACACCCGGCGATCACGACCGAAGGCCATGATCACGACGAAAGCCGCGGCATCCACCACCATGATCAGGCTCAGCCAGGTGCTGGCATAGAGGCCGGGGCCGAAGACATAGGCGGTGATCATCGGCGCCAGCGCCACGAAGGGGTAGACCCACGGCTCCTGCAGGCCGACCCACTGGCCCGAGACGAGGCCGTGCTCGACCCAGAATTTGTAGACCAGGGTGACATCGCCGAGAGGCAGGCCGGGCGCGTAGAGGCCGAGCATCCCGAGCCAGAAGTGCACGACCACGAACGCGGCCCAGAGCGCGATCGGATGCCGCAGCGCCGCCGCGAGCGTCGCCCTGACGTCGCGCGGGCGAAGGGCGGCGTCCGTCATGGGGTCAGGGTATCCGCAGAAGTTCGCGGATCACCGCGGGCAGGGCCGCCGCCAGGTCGAGGATCGTGAGCGGGCCGCCGTCGCTCGCCCGCTCGGCGGCGAGGCCGTGCAGCACCGCGCCGGTGGCGGCGAGCTGGGCGAGCACGCCCGGATCGTCCTCGAGCTGCTGGTGGTGCGTCGCCAGCAGGGCGCCCAGGATGCCGGCCAGCGCGTCCCCCGCGCCCGCGGTCGCCAGCCAGGCCGGGGCGCTGCGGGCGTGCAGCAGGGACCCGTCCGGACGGGCGATCGTCGTCGTGTGACCCTTCAGCAGCACGGTGGCGTCGAGCTCGCGCGCCGCGCGCTGTGCCGCGGCATCCGGGTCGGCGAGGATCGTGTCGACGCCCACGTCGATCAGCCGGCTCAGTTCGCGGGCGTGCGGCGTCAGCAGCACCGGCCCCGCCGCGTCGGCACGGCGGCCGAGAGCCCCGCCGTCGAGCACCATCGGCACGGCCTGCGCCAGCGCGGTGTCGAGGAACTCGGTGGTGAGTTCGTCGAGCTTCTCCGGATCCTGACCCGAGCCGAGCACCCAGGCCTGCACCCGACCCTCGGCGGAGACGGCCTCGGGCCGTCGCTGCAGCACGAGCCGGGTGGGACGCCCGGCTCCGAGGTAGCGCACCATGCCGACTCCCGTGCGGGTCGCGGACTCGACACCGAGCACGGCCGCGCCCGGGTACTTCGCCGAACCGGTGACGAAGCCCACGACGCCGCGCGAGTACTTGTCGTCGTCGTCGTCGGGAACGGCGATCCACAGGGCGGCATCGGCCGGGGTCCAGATTCGCTCCATGTCGCAACGATAGTTTGGCCGGGTGAACATCCGGATCCCCGACCGCGTCATCGTCTTCGACTACGGGGAGGTGATCTCGGTGTCGCAGAGCGAGGCGGACCGCGCCGCCCTGGTGGCCGTCTCCGGCCTGGAAGCCGGGCTGTTCTGGGAGCTGTACGACCGGTACCGGGAGGATCTCGACCAGGGGCTCACGCTCCCCCGGGAGTACTGGAGCCTGATCGCCCGCGACGCCGGGGTCGAGTGGGGACCGTCGCAGCTGCAGATGCTCTGGGCCGCCGACATCCGGAGCTGGATCAGCGTCGAGCCCGGAACCATCGAGCTGCTGGCCGAGCTGCATGCGGGCGGCACCCGGGTCGCCCTGCTCTCGAACGCCGGCTTCGACTTCTCGGACCCGTTCCGCTACTCGCCGATGGCCGCGTACTTCGAGGCGATGTTCGTCAGTGCCGAGCTGGCGCTGGTCAAGCCCGACCCCGAGATCTACCGGGTGACGGCGCGCGAGTTGGGAATCGCGCTCGAGCAGATGGTGTTCATCGATAACAAGAAGATCAACGTGGATGCCGCGACCGCCCTTGGCGTCACGGGACACGTCTTCACCTCCGTCGCCGAGCTGCGCGTCTTTCTGGAGTCCCTCGCCTCATGACCAGCATCGACACCCCTCGCCGCACGGCGACGATCTTCGACCCGATCCAGCTGCGCGGCGTGACCGTGCGGAACCGGGTCTGGGTTCCCGCCCTCTGCCAGTACTCCGTGATCGCACGCGACGGCGTGCCGACCGACTGGCACCTCGCCCACCTCGGCTCCTTCGCCACCGGCGGCGCCGGGCTCGTGATGGCCGAGGCCACCGCGGTCACGGCCGACGGCCGGATCTCGCCGCACGACACCGGCATCTGGAACGACGACCAGGTCGCGGCCTGGCGCCGCGTCGTCGACTTCGTGCACGCTCGTGGCGCGCGGGCCGGACTCCAACTCGCGCACGCCGGGCGCAAGGCATCGGTCTACCCGGAGTGGGGCTTCGAGGAGCGCGGCAGCATCCCGCTTGATGCGCCGGATGACGTCGACCCCGGCCGGGGCTGGGTGACGGTCTCGGCCTCCGAGCTGGCCTTCACCGGCTATCGCGCCCCGCGCGCCCTCGCGCTGGATGAGCTTCCCCAGGTGATCGCCGCCTTCGCGGCGGGCGCCCGCCGCGCCGTGCATGCCGGCTTCGACCTGGTCGAGCTGCACGCCGCCCACGGCTACCTGCTGCACCAGTTCCTGTCACCGTTGTCGAACACGCGTACCGATGCCTATGGCGGCTCGCTCGAGAACCGCGCGCGGCTGCTGCTCGACGTCGTGCGTGCGGTCCGCGCCGAGCTCGGCGACGACGTGCCGGTGCTGGTGCGCTTCTCGGCCACCGACTACGCCGATGGCGGCTGGGACGCCGAGCAGACCGCCGTCGTCGCCGGCTGGGCCCACGAAGCCGGCGCCGACTTCTTCGACATCTCCTCGGGCGGGCTGGTGTCTGGGGTGACGATCCCGCTCGGTCCCGGCTATCAGGTTCCGTTCGCCGAGCAGGTGCGCGAGACGGCGGATGTCGCGGTCAGCGCGGTCGGGCTCATCACCGAGGTTGCCCAAGCCGCTGCCATCGTCTCGAGCGGCCAGGCCGATGCGGTCATGCTCGGACGGGAGATGATGCGCGACCCGCACTTCGTCCTCCGTGCCGCGCACGAGCTCGGCGTCGAGCTTGACTACTGGCCGCCGCAGTACGTGCGGGCGAAATGGCGCTGAATGAGATCGCATCGCGATCTCGCGCATTTCGCCGCGTGAGCAGTCGTTCGGCGTGACGCGTAACTGTCTGCCGGCACCTAACGCCGACGTCTGGTCGCGTCCTGGACCTCCCCGACCAGCTCCTCGATGATGTCTTCGAGGAACAGCACGCCCTTGGTCGCGCCGTTCTCGTCGAAGGCCCGGCCCAGGTGCGAACCGGAACGACGCATGAGCGCAAGGGCGTCCTCGAGTTCGGCGTCGTGGAAGATCGAGATCAGCTGCCGGATGCGCTTGGGCGGGACCGGTTCGGTGAACTCGTCGTCGTCATCCAGGTCGATGACGTCCTTGAGGTGCAGGTAGCCGCTCGGCTCCCCGTCGTCGTCGAGCAGCACGTAACGGCTGAAGCCGTGCTGGGCGACCGACCGCTCGACATCTTCGGGGGTGGCCGCGTCGGGCAGGGTGACCAGCTTCGACATCGGGACGAGCACGTCCTTGACGGTCTTGGTCGTGAACTCGAAGGCGTTGCTGAGCGTGCCCGTCGAGTCGGTCAGCACGCCCTCTCGGGTCGAGGTGGCGACGATGGTGGCGACCTCGTCGAAGCTGAACGCCGAGTTCGCCTCGGCCTTGGGCTGTACGCCGAACAGTCGGACAGCGCCGTTCGCGGTGGCGTTGAGGGCGACGATGACCGGCCGGAACACGGTCGCGATCGCGACGAGTGGGGTCGCGAGGAGCAGCACGGCGCGGTCGGGTATCGAGAATGACACGTTCTTCGGGACCATCTCGCCGAAGACCACGTGCAGGAACGACACGATGATCAGCGTGATGATGAACGCGATCGTGCCCGTGAGGCTCTCGCTCAAGCCGGTCAGGTGCAGCGGCACCTCGAGCAGCTTGTGGATCGCGGGCTCGGAGACGTTCAGGATCAGCAGGCTCGCGATGGTGATGCCGAGCTGGGTGGTGGCGAGCATGAGGGTCGCGTGCTCCATGGCCCAGAGCGCGGTCTTCGCGGCGCGCGAGCCGGCCTCGGCGCGCGGCTCGATCTGACTGCGGCGGGCGGCGATGATCCCGAATTCGGCGGCGACGAAGAAGGCGTTGACGATCAGCAGGATGACGAGCCATCCGATGCCCCACCAGTCGCCCGCGGTCACGATCGCACCCCGGTCGTCGCGGGGCCGTCGTGGCGCGGCGTGAACCGGACGCGGTCGATCCGCCGTCCGTCCATCCGCTCGACCCGGAAGGTGCCTGCGGCGATCTCGACGATGTCGCCGACCTTGGCGAGGCGACCGAGTTCGCTCATCAGGTAACCTGCGACGGTCTCGTACGGACCGTCCTCGGGGACCACGATGTCGGCGCGCTCGACCAGCTCGTCGGGGCGGAGGGCTCCCGGGAAGGTCAGCCAGTCGCGGCTGCGCACGACGTCGGCACGGGTGCGGTCGTGCTCGTCGGAGACCTCGCCGACCAGCTCCTCGACGAGGTCTTCGAGGGTGGCGACACCGGAGGTTCCCCCGTACTCGTCGACGACGATCGCCATCTGGTACCCGCGGCCGCGCAGTTCGCCCAGCAGGGTGTCGAGCTTCATCGTCTCGGGCACGCGCAGGGCGTCGGATTGCAGGGCCGAGACGGGCACGTCGGGTCGCCGATCGCGCGGCACGGCGACGGCCTGCTTGATGTGCACGAGGCCCACCACGTCGTCGATGTCGTCGTCGATCACCGGGAACCGTGAGAAGCCGGTGGCGCGGGCCAGTTCGACGACGGCGTCGGCGCTGGCGGAGCGGTCGATGCTCGCGAGACGGGGACGCGGTGTCATCACGTCGGCGGCCGTGTGGTCGGAGAACACGAGGGTGCGCGCCAGGAGGGTCGCGGTGTCCCGGTCGAGCGAGCCTTCGCTGGCTGAGCGGCGCACGAGACTGCGGAGTTCTTCAGCGGTGCGGGCCGAGCTGAGCTCCTCCTTCGGCTCGATCCCGAAGGGCCGCAGGATGGCGTTGGCGGTGCTGTTCAGGAGCACGACGAACGGCCGGAACACGGCGGTGAAGCCGAGCTGGAAAGGGATGACGATCTTGGCGACCTGCCGTGGGATGGCGAGGGCGAGATTCTTGGGGACGAGTTCACCGATGATCATCGACAGCAGGGTTGCGATCGCGATCGAGACGACCGTGGCGACCGGGATGACGGCCGGCTGAGGCAGGTGCACCGCCGTGAACAACGGCTGCAGGTAGCTGCTGAACGCGGGCTCCAGGGTGAAGCCGGTCAGCAGCGTGGTGAGGGTGATGCCGAGCTGCGCGCTGGAGAGATGCGTCGAGGTGCGTTTCAACCCGCTGATGACGGGCCCGAGCATGGTCTCGCCGCGTTTCTGCCGCGCCTCGAGCTCGGCCCGGTCGAGGTTCACCAGCGTGAACTCGCTGGCCACGAAGAACCCGGTGCCGATGCTCAGCACCAGCCCGAGGATCAGGAAGATCCATTCGTTGCTCACGGCGCGCCCCTGCCACTCAGGCGGCCGGGCGGAGGGTCATCCATGGTTCGCCCGAGTATATCCAGCGCTCGCGCTGCTCGGCTGCGCCGCTGGCCCATCGCGCCCTCCCCCTCACCTCTCCGCTCATTTGAGTTGGGGCGCACATGAGCCCGAACTCAAATGAGCGGGGAGGGGATGGCTACCCCCTGCCACGACCGTCTCAGTCGCCGATCCACTGCCAAGGATCGTTGTCCTCGGTGACTTCGGTGATGACCGGGATCGAGCTGCGGCCTCGAGCGCCGCGCCCGCGGTGCGGATGGGCTTTCACCGTGCGATGCGCGGCGTCGAGGGGGTCCGCCACATAGGGCCAGCCATACCTCGCGTCCCACAGCTCGTGAAGGCGATCCACGGCTCGGTCGAGGCCCGCCAGCGCGTCAGGCGAGAGGCGGTAGAACCGATAGCGCTCTTGGGCGCGGCGGATGGCGAACCCGTGGGCGGCGAGCACGCCGAGATGCCGCGAGACGGCCGAGCGGCTCACGCCGAACTCGTGGTGCAGCACGTCGGCGAGTTGACCCGAGGTGTGCTCGCCGGTGGCGAGGATCTCGATGATGCGAAAGCGCACCGGTTCCGCGAGCAGGGCGAAGACATCCACGGCGCGCACCGTAACGTGCTGTGCGGCGCCTCGGGGTCAGTGGTGGGCGACGGTGTATTCCGTCATCACCGAGGGGCCGCGGAGGAGGTCGCCGAAACCGGGGAGCACGCCCTCGGGCGTCAGGCGCCAGGATTGATACGCGTGATTGTGCGCCGCGCTCTCCCAGGTCTCGACGATCAAGAGGTGGCTGGGATCGTCGTCGAGCAGGACCTCGGCGCCGACGTTGCCGTCGAAAGCCCGCGTCGCGACGAGACCGTGTCGGAGCAGGCCGACAGCCTCGTCGAGCTTGCCTTCGATGACCGGTAAATCCAGGATCGCCATCATCATGGCTCCCAACTTAGCTACCAGCTGACCGGCAGCGCCTTCCCTTCCTCATACCCCGCCGCACTCTGGAATCCGACGACCGCACGCTCCTGGAATGCGGTCAGATCCCCGGCTCCCGCGTAGGTGAACGAACTGCGCACGCCCGAGGTGATCATGTCGAGCAGATCCTCGAGCGAGGGGCGAAGCGGGTCCAGGTAGATCTTCGAGCTCGAGATGCCCTCGGCGAAGAGCTCCTTGCGCGCCAGCTCGTAGGCGTCGAGACGACCGAAGCGCTCGTGCACCGCCTTCGTGGACGCCATGCCCCAGCTCTGCTTGTACAGGCGGCCGGCATCATCCCTCTCCAGGACCCCCGGCGCCTCGATCGTGCCGGCGAACCAGGAGCCGATCATCACGGATGCGGCACCCGCCGCCAGCGCGAGCGCCACATCGCGCGGGTAGCGCACGCCGCCGTCCGCCCAGACGGAGGCGCCGAGCGCGCGCGCGGCCTCCGCGGTCTCGAGCACTGCGCCGAACTGCGGACGCCCGACCGCCGTCATCATGCGCGTCGTGCACATCGCGCCCGGCCCGACGCCGACCTTCAGGATGTCGGCACCGGCATCCACGAGATCGCGCACGCCATCGGCCGTCACGATGTTGCCTGCGACGATCGGAACGTCGAGCCCGAGCTTCTTCACCGTGGCGAGAGCGCGCAGCATCCCCTCCTGGTGGCCGTGCGCGGTGTCGAGCACGAGCACGTCGACGCCCTCGGCCGCGAGTGCCGCCGCCTTCGCTGCGACGTCGCCGTTGATGCCCACCGCGGCGGCGACGCGCAGCCGCCCGTCGCCGTCGAGCGCCGGGCGGTAGAGCGTGCCGCGCAGGGCGCTGCGACGTGACACCGTTCCGATGACCTTGCCGTGCCGTTGCACGAAGGCGAAATCGAGGCCCGCCTCGACGAGCAGATCGAACGCGGCGCGCGGCCCGTCGAGATCGTCGGCGTCGAACGCGGTGATCGAACCGTGCACGAGGTCGCCGAGATGAGCGTCGGGCAGGGCGGTGCCGAGGCGCACGGCCGGCACCGCGCCGAACTCCTCACCGGACGCGCTCCGCAGCACGACCCCGTGACCCTCGGCGGGCGGCAGCTGCCGCAGCGCCTCGGCCACGGTCTGGTCGGGGCCGAGAACGATCGGGGTGTCCCATGCCACCGGCTGCTCCTTCACCCAGCCGATCGCGGCCGCGAGCTCCTGCAGCGGCAGATCCTGGGGCAGCACCCCGAGTCCACCGCGGCGGGCCAGCGTGGCTGCGAGTCGCGGGCCGGTCACCGAGTTCATGTTGGCCGACACGATCGGGATCGTGGCGCCGCTGCCGTCGCCGGGGGTCAGATCCACGTCCAGCCGGCTGGTCACCGCCGAGCGGCTGGGCACCAGGAAGACGTCGGAGTAGGTCAGGTCGTGAGCGGGGAGCGGGCCGAGAAAGCGCATGGTTCAACGGTACGGGCAAGAACGACTGAAATTCCGGCGCGTACCCCGCTCCGGGGACGGCAGTCGGGCCGGGGAGTGATTAAGCTGGGGGGTGGTGTGACCGCCGGCAGGCAGCGTCCGGGCCCCACGCCGAACAGACAAGACCTCGAAGAGAACTGAGAGTGGGCGGTTTACCCGTGTCGACCCCGATCACCGGAACCGAAGCCGCATCCGACGACCCGAACTCGGGTGAGTTCGGCGCCAACGAATGGCTCGTCGATGAGTTGTACGAGCGCTACCTGGTCGACAAGAACTCGGTCGACAAGAGCTGGTGGCCGGTGCTTGAGAGCTACCACCCCGTGACCGACCCGACCCCGACGACGTCGATCCCGGTCATTTCGCCGGATGCCGCGGCTCCCGCCCCCTCGGAGCCCGCACCCGCCGCCGCTGCTCCCGCCCCCGCCGCTCCCGCCCCCGCCGCTCCTGCGCCCGCTGCTCCGGCCGAGCCCGCCACCACCACCGCTTCGACGCCGGTCGCCCGCACGACCTCCGCCCCCGCCAAGCCGCAGCCGATCCCGGCGGAGGCTCCGCGAACCTCCAGTGTCCCGGTCATCGACGGCGCCGACCACATCGACGAGGACGTCGTCACCCCGCTGCGAGGCATGAGCAAGACGCTCGCCGCCAACATGGACGCCAGCCTCTCGGTTCCGACCGCGACCAGCGTGCGCACCGTGCCCGCGAAGCTGATGATCGACAACCGCATCGTCATCAACAACCACCTCAAGCGCGCCCGAGGCGGCAAGGTGTCGTTCACCCACCTGATCGCCTGGGCGATGGTGCAGACCCTCAAGGTCTTCCCCAGCCAGAACGTGGCCTACACCGAGGTCGACGGCAAGCCGAGCGTCATCGCCCCGGCACACATCAACCTCGGCATCGCGATCGACCTGCCCAAGCCCGACGGCACGCGCTCGCTCCTGGTGCCCAACATCAAGCGCGCCGACACGATGACCTTCGCCGAGTTCCTGTCGGCCTACGAGGATGTCGTCGCCCGCGCACGCACCAACAAGCTGACCGCCGCAGACTTCGCCGGCACCACGATCTCGCTCACCAACCCGGGCGGCATCGGCACCGAGCACTCGGTGCCCCGCCTGACCCAGGGTGCAGGATGCATCGTCGGTGCCGGTGCGCTGGAATACCCGGCCGCGTTCCAGGGCTCGGCCGAGAAGACCCTCGCCGAGTTCGGCATCGGCAAGACCATCACGCTCACCAGCACCTACGACCACCGCGTCATCCAGGGTGCCGGATCGGGCGAGTTCCTCAAGATCATCCACGAGCTGCTGATCGGTCAGAACAACTTCTACGAGGAGATCTTCGCGGCGCTGCGCATCCCCTACGCGCCGATCCACTGGGCCGAGGACATCAACGTCGACCTCTCCGAGCGCGTCTCGAAGACCACCCGGGTGCAGGAGCTCATCGACTCCTTCCGTGAACGCGGCCACCTGATGGCCGACATCGATCCGCTCGAGTACGTGCAGCGCTCGCACCCCGACCTGGAGATCTCCAGCCACGGCCTGACCTTCTGGGACCTCGACCGCGAATTCGTGGTCGGCGGCTTCGCCGGCCGGCGCGCGATGCTGCTGCGCGACATCCTCGGCGTTCTGCGGGACGCCTACTGCCGCACGGTCGGCGTCGAGTACATGCACATCCAGGACCCGGCCCAGCGCCAGTGGTTCCAGGAGCGTCTCGAGCGCAAGTGGGAGAAGCCCACCAAGGAGGAGCAGCTCCGCATCCTCGGCAAGCTCAATGAGGCTGAGGCCTTCGAGACCTTCCTGCAGACCAAGTACGTCGGCCAGAAGCGATTCAGCCTCGAGGGGGGCGAGTCCTACGTGGCCCTGCTCGACGCGACGCTGCAGGGCGCGGCCGAGGCCGGTCTCGACGAGGCCGTGATCGGGATGGCGCACCGCGGCCGCCTGAACACCCTCGCCAACATCGCCGGCAAGACCTACGGCCAGATCGTCCGCGAGTTCGAGGGCACGCAAGACCCGCGCACCGTGCAGGGCTCAGGTGACGTGAAGTACCACCTCGGCACCGAGGGCACCTTCACCGCGCCGGATGGCAGCGAGATCGCCGTGTACATCGCGGCCAACCCCAGCCACCTCGAGACCGTCGACGGCGTCATGGAGGGCATCGTCCGCGCCAAGCAGGACCGGATGCCGATCGGCACCTTCACGACCCTGCCCCTGATGGTCCATGGCGACGCCGCGATGGCCGGCCAGGGCATCGTCTACGAGGTCTTCCAGATGTCGCTGTTGCGGGCGTACCGCACCGGGGGCACCGTGCACATCAACATCAACAACCAGGTCGGGTTCACCACGCAGCCCTCGGACGGCCGCAGCTCGGTCTACTCGACGGATGTCGCCAAGGTCGTGCAGGCGCCGGTCTTCCACGTGAACGGCGATGACCCCGAAGCGGTCGTGCGCGTCGCGGAGCTCGCTCTGGAGTACCGGCAGAAGTTCCACCGCGACGTCGTCGTCGACCTGATCTGCTACCGCCGTCGCGGGCACAACGAGGGCGACGACCCGTCGATGACGCAACCGCTCATGTACAACCTGATCGAGGCGAAGCGCAGCACCCGCACCCTCTACATGGAGGCGCTGGTCGGCCGCGGCGACATCACGCAGGAGGAGGCCGACCAGGCCCACCAGGACTTCCAGGACCGCCTGGAGCGCGCCTTCGCCGAGACGCACGCCGCGCAGACGGGCACCATCCCGGTGATCACCGGCGACCAGCAGTCGGGCACCGACCTGGAGCGGCCGGAATCGCAGCGCGACGACTCCGAGGGCGAGCCGGCCAGCACGGCCGTCAGCGAGCAGACCGTGCAGCTCATCGGGGACGCCTTCAACAACCCGCCCGAGGGCTTCACCGTGCATCCCAAGCTCAAGCAGCTGCTGCAGAAGCGCTACGACATGAGCCGCGACGGCAGCGTTGACTGGGCCTTCGCCGAGTTGCTGGCCCTGGGATCCGTGCTGATCGAGGGCACCCCGGTCCGCTTCGCAGGCCAGGACTCGCGCCGCGGCACCTTCGTGCAGCGCCACGCGGTGCTGCACGACCGCGAGAACGGGCAGGAGTGGATCCCGCTCAGCAACCTCTCGGATCGCCAGGCGCGATTCTGGATCTACGACTCGCTGCTCAGCGAGTACGCCGCGATGGGCTTCGAATACGGCTACTCGGTGGAGCGCGCGGACGCCCTCGTGCTCTGGGAGGCCCAGTACGGCGACTTCGCCGACGGCGCCCAGACCATCATCGACACCTTCGTCTCGTCCGCCGAGCAGAAATGGGGTCAGCGCTCCTCGCTGGTGCTTCTGCTGCCGCACGGCAACGAAGGCCAGGGCCCCGATCACTCCTCGGCGCGCATGGAGCGGTACCTCCAGCTCGCCGCCCAGAACAACATGACGATCGCGCGCCCCTCGACGCCGGCCTCGTACTTCCACCTGCTGCGCCGCCAGGCCTACGCGCGTCCGCGCCGGCCGCTCGTGGTCTTCACGCCGAAGTCGATGCTGCGCCTGAAGAGCGCGACCAGCGAGGTCGCCGACTTCACGAACGGCAAGTTCGAACCGGTGATCGACGACGCGCGCATCAGCGATCCGAACACCGTGCAGCGCGTGCTGCTGCACTCGGGCAAGCTGCACTACGACCTGCTGGCCGAGCTGGAGAAGCGCGACAACGCGCAGTCCATCGCCCTGGTCCGGCTCGAGCAGCTCGCGCCGCCGCCCGTCGACGAGCTCAACGCCGTGCTGCGCCGCTATCCGAATGCCCAGCTGGTCTGGGTCCAGGATGAGCCCGAGAACCAGGGCGCGTGGCCGTACTTCACGCTCGAGGTGGTCAAGCACCTCGAGGGGCGGACCGTCTCGGTGGTGTCGCGCCCTGCCTCGGCCGCCACGGCATCCGGGTCGAGCAAGCGCAGCGCCGCCGAGCAGACCGAACTGATCGAGAAGTCGCTCACGCTCTAGGCGTTCAGTTCGGCTCGGCCTCATCGAGTTGCTCGATGAGGCGGGTCATCACGGCGCGCGCCGTGCTGTAGTCGTCGAGGCCGACGCGCCGGGCGTACTCCCTCTCCATCTGGTCGATGATCGCCGCCGCCTCTCGGAGGGCCGAGGTCCCCTTCGCCGTGAGCACCACGAGGCGGGCACGACGATCGGTCGGGTCGGGGTGGCGCTCGACGTAGCCGCGGCCCTCCAACTCGTCGATGAGCTCGGCGACGGCCTGCTGGCTGACGCCCAGACGGTCCGCCAGTGTGCGGGCCCTGGCACCGTCAGGCTCGAGTGCTTGGAGCACGAGAGGATGCCGCATCCGCAGCTCGGAATGACCGGACTCCGTCAGCCGCGCGAAGAAGTCGGCCTCCGAGATCCGCCACACGCGAGCGGCCAGCATCGCCAACGGCACGGACGGCGGAGAATCGGTCATCCTCCCAGGTTAGTCACTCGATACGCAGGTAACCTGTCTGTCAAGCAGCCTGAACAAAAGGCTGGAACTCGGAGGACCTCATGCTCGTCGAAGCCGGCACCACCCCGCACCTCTCCCTCGTCGACTCGTCGGGCACGCCGATCGCCTTGTCCGACTTCCCGGGTCCGGTGTACCTGTACTTCATGCGCGCGCTGTCCTGCGCCCAGTGCAACGCCCACGTGCAGAACATGGCCAAGAAGGCCGCCGATTTCGAGGCGAAGGGGGTGCAGGTCGTCGTCGCGGTGCCCGCGACCGTGGAGGAAGCCGCCGCCTGGAAGGACAAGAAGCACGTCCCGTTCCCGGTCGTCGTCGGCACGGGCGGCACCGCGCACGAGGAGGTCGGCCTGATGAGGAAGGTGTTCGGCGCCATCCAGCAGTCGGGCGGTGTGCTGTTCGACCACGGCGGCGTGGTGCGCTACGCCCACGCGTCGACGAACCCGGGCGCGAGCCACCAGCCGGCCGAGGTGGCAGCGGCGATCGACGCGCTCTAGCTCAGTTGGGCGAGGATCGCCGAGCGCAGTTCTTCGGGAGCCTTCTCCTGGCACGCCTTCTGCATCTTGACGGTCATGGTGATCCCCACCAGCTGCTCGCCGGTGCAGTCCTCGCAGTTCGCGAGATGGTCGGTGACATCGCGGAAGTCCTGATCGCTCAACTCGCGATGCAGGTACTCCTCGAGCTCGGCCTTGGCTTTGTCGCAGCCGCAATCGGTCATGTCGTGCTCCTGGGGGATGCGGTGTCCACGGCGGCGAATCCGCGCTCGCGGGCATAGTCGGCGAGCAGGCCGCGCAAGAGGCGGCGCCCGCGGTGGAGTCGGCTCATCACGGTGCCGACGGGAGTTTTCATGATGTCGGCGATCTCCTGGTAGGCGAAGCCTTCGACATCGGCGAGGTACACAGCGAGCCGGAAGTCCTCCGGGATCGACTGCAGGGCTTCCTTGACGTCACTGTCA
>DASYDQ010000003.1:0-124450 GCA_036499485.1 Pseudolysinimonas sp.
GTGCGGCGGATCGTCTTGGAGAGCACCGAGATGGCCTCCTCCTGACCGATCACGCGCTCGTGCAGAGCCTTCTCCATGAAGATCAGGCGCGAGCTCTCCTCTTCGGTGAGCTTGAAGACCGGGATGCCGGTGGCGTTCGCCAGTACCTCGGCGATGACGCCCTCATCCACGGTTCCGGATGCCGCGACATCGCCGGCACGCCACTGCTTCTCGAGGCGCAGCCGCTCACCGAGCAGCTTCTTCTCCTCGTCGCGCAGCGATGCGGCCTTCTCGAAGTCTTGGTCCTCGATGGCGGCTTCCTTGGTCGCGCGGACCCCGGCGATCTTGTCGTCGAACTCGCGCAGCTCCGGCGGGGCCGAGAGGATCGACAGCCGCAGGCGGGCGCCGGCCTCGTCGATCAGGTCGATGGCCTTGTCTGGCAGGAAGCGGTCGCTCACGTACCGGTCGCTCAGGTTGGCCGCGGCCACGATCGCACCATCGGTGATCGACACCTTGTGGAACGCCTCGTACTTGTCGCGGAGTCCCTTGAGGATGTTGATCGTGTGGGGCAGCGTGGGCTCGTGCACCTGCACGGGCTGGAAGCGGCGCTCGAGCGCGGCATCCTTCTCGAAGTGCTTGCGGTACTCGTCGAGCGTGGTCGCACCGATGGTCTGCAGCTCACCACGGGCGAGCAACGGCTTCAGGATGCTGGCCGCGTCGATCGCGCCCTCAGCGGCTCCCGCACCCACCAAGGTGTGGATCTCGTCGATGAAGGTGATGATGTCGCCACGGGTGCGGATCTCTTTGGTGACCTTCTTCAGGCGCTCTTCGAAGTCACCGCGGTAGCGGCTGCCGGCGATGAGAGAGCCGAGGTCGAGCGTATAGAGCTGCTTGTCTTTCAGGGTCTCGGGCACGTCGCCGCGCACGATCGCCTGGGCGAGGCCTTCGACGACGGCGGTCTTGCCGACGCCGGGCTCGCCGATCAGTACCGGGTTGTTCTTCGACCGGCGGGAGAGGATCTGCATGACCCGCTCCATCTCTTTCTCGCGTCCGATGACCGGGTCGAGCTTGCCGTCGCGCGCCGCCTGAGTCAGGTTGCGGCCGAACTGGTCGAGAATCTGCGAGCCCTTGTCCGGCGTCGCGTCGTTGCCGCCGACGGCGACCTGCTCCTTGCCCTGGTAGCCACTGAGCAGCTGGATGACCTGCTGCCGAACGCGGTTCAGGTCGGCACCCAGCTTGACGAGCACCTGGGCGGCGACGCCCTCGCCCTCGCGGATCAGGCCGAGCAGGATGTGCTCCGTGCCGATGTAGCTGTGGCCGAGCTGCAGCGCCTCGCGCAGGCTCAGCTCGAGCACCTTCTTGGCGCGCGGAGTGAAGGGGATGTGGCCGGTCGGCTGCTGCTGACCCTGGCCGATGATGTCTTGGACCTGCTCGCGCACCGCATCGAGCGAGATGCCGAGGGACTCCAGGGCCTTCGCCGCGACTCCCTCACCCTCGTGGATGAGGCCGAGCAGGATGTGCTCCGTGCCGATGTAGTTGTGGTTGAGCATCTTCGCCTCTTCTTGGGCGAGCACCACCACGCGACGGGCGCGATCCGTGAACCGTTCGAACATGTCTCTTTTGCTCCTCCAGAACCGAGCAGGGGCGGTTCCGTTAGTTCGAGAGTAGCCACGGGGGCTGGCGGATTCGCCCGTGTTCGCCGTGGGCGTGAGCGGTGTCGCGACGTTCGACTCAGGGTGCGGGCGTAGCATCCGCGACGTGCCGTCCATCCCGGTTTTTCTCACCACCTGGCAGTTCGATCCCGTCGCCCTCGCCGCGATCCTGGTCGCCGCCGCGCTGTACCTCGCCGGGGTCGCGCGAGCCGCGCGGCGTGGCACCCGCTGGCCGATGCGGTTCACGCTCGCCTTCCTGCTGCTCGGCCTCGGCTCGTTCGCGGTCGTGCAGTTCGGCTTCCTCGGCGCCTACAGCCACGATCTGCGCTGGGCGTTCACCACGCGGATCGCGCTCTTGCTGTTCGCCGTGCCCGCGCTGGTCGCGGTCGGCCGGCCGATCGGGCTGCTGCGCGCATCGATGGGTGAGACCGGCGCCGCGCGGCTCGAGCGCCTGCTCACCACGCGCGTGCTGAAACTGTTCGGCAACGCCATCTTCGCCACCATCTTCTCCGCGCTGGTGTTCTGCCTGTTCCTGACGCCCTTCGCCTGGGTGCTGCGTGGGACGCCCGCCCTGAGCGCGGGGATGGGCATCGTCATCCCGTTGCTCGGACTGATCATGGTGCTGCCGATCGTCGAGAACGCGGCGGGACGGACGAGCCTGTTCATCACGGTGGAGTTCCTGCTCGCCTTCGTCGAGCTCGTGATCGACGCCGTGCCGGGGATCGTGCTGCGGCTCAACGACGCGATCCTCGACCACGCGCCGATCATCGGGCCGGCCGTGTCGAGCGCGGCGAGCTGGTGGCCGAATCCGGTGCACGATCAGCATCTCGCCGGCGACGCGCTGTGGTTCATCGCCGAGATCGCCGACGTGCCGATCCTGGTGCTGCTGTTCGTGCGCTGGACGCGCTCCGAGAAGCGCGAGGAGAAGAAGTTCGACGACCTCACCGACGAGCAGCTCGACGAACTGACCCGGCAGCACCTGGCCAACCCCAGAGGCTAGCCTGTCGCCATGGGCGTCCCCGAGCTGCTGGCGGCCGAGCTGGCCACGCCCTTCGAGCGGGCCACCGACGCGGATGCCGTGACCATCGCGCGTCGCCACTGGGGCCTCACGGCCGACCGTGCGCACCGCGTTGACACCGAACGCGACGACACCTTCGAGCTGGAAACCGCCGGCGCAAGTTACGCGCTCAAGGTCGCGCACCCCGGTGACGACCCGACGGCGATCGACCTGCAGACCTCGGCGATGGAGTGGGCGGCGGACCATGACCCTTCGCTGTCGCTTGCGCGAGCGTTGCCCACCCTCGACGGCACGCTGCAGCCGGTGGTGCCGGTGGCCGGGGCGGGGCGGATCGCCCGCCTCTTCACCTGGATGCCCGGCCAGAGCCTGCGGGCCGAACTCTGGGACGCCGCCCCCTCCGCCCCCCTCCTGCACGCGATCGGCGCGACGCAGGCGCGGCTCTCGGCGGCTCTCGCTGGGTTTCGTCACCCCGCGGAGTCGCGCACGCTCGCGTGGGATGTCGCGCAGCTGCCGTCGCTCGCCGGCCTGATCGAGGCGGTCGACGACCCCGCGCCCGTGGCGGACGCCCTGGCGCGGCACCTCGCGGAGGTCGCGCCGCGGCTCGCCGGGCTCCCCCAGCAGCTCATCCACAACGACGGCAACCTCGACAACCTGCTGGTCGATGACCTGGCGCACTCCCGTTATGACGGACGGTCCGTCACAACGGGAGTGCACCGCATCACGGTGCTCGACTTCGGCGACGTCGTCCGCACGGCTCGCGTGCTCGACCTGGCAGTGGCCACCAGCTACCTGCTTCCGGCCGACGACCAATACGGCGCATCCGACACCCTGGCCGGGATGGTCGCAGGGTGGGAGAGCGTGCTCTCGCTCGAGGCGGCCGAGGGCGGATTGCTGCCCCGGCTCGTGATCGCGCGGCTCGTGCAGCGCATCCTGCTCGGCTCGTGGCTGGCGCGCGAACGGCCGGACAACGCCGACTACCTGGGGCGCAACATCGAACACACGCGCGCCCAGCTGGAGATCGCCACGCAGGAAGGATGGTGACCGTGGCCGGACCCACGACCTACTTCGACCCCGCCGACACCGACGAGCTCGATCCACGCACCGCCGATCTCGTTCGCCGGCGAGCCGCCGCCCTCGGGCCGGCGTACCGGCTGTTCTACCGCGAGCCGCTCGAACTGGTCCGCGGTGAGGGCGCGCACGTCTGGGACCGCGACGGCACCGAGTACCTCGATGTCTACAACAACGTGCCGTCGGCCGGTCACGCGCATCCGCGGATCGTCGCCGCCATCGCCGAGCAGGCGGCGCGACTCAACACCCACACGCGCTACCTCGACGAGGCGACCATCGCCTACGCCGAAGACCTGCTCTCGACCTTCCCCGCGCACCTCGCGCCCGGATCGGGTCACGTCATGTTCACCTGCACCGGTTCGGAGGCCAACGATCTCGCGCTGCGGATCGCGAAGGCCGCGACCGGAAACGAGGGCGTGATCGTCACGCGGAACGCCTATCACGGGGTCACGACCGAGATCGCGGCGATCTCGCCGTCGCTCGGCGGCGTCGCGTCGATCGCTCCGTGGGTGCGGATGATCGACGCACCGGCGCCCGGCGTCGACCTGGGGGCTCAGACCGTCGCGGCGATCGCCGAGCTCGCGGCCGCCGGCATCCGGCCCGCGGCCCTGGTCGTCGACACCGTCTTCGCCTCGGACGGGGTGTTTCCGGATGCCACCGGCCTGCCGGCCGCGGCCGCGGCGGTCCACGCGGCGGGTGGCCTGTTCCTCGCCGACGAGGTGCAGCCCGGGTTCGGGCGTCTTGGCTGCTCCGACCCGAGTGGATCCCTCGACGCCGGCTCCCTCTGGGGCTTCGCGCGCCATGGGCTCGAGCCCGACCTCGTCAGCCTGGGCAAGCCGATGGGCAACGGGCATCCGATCGCGGGCGTGATCGCGCGCCACGACGTGATCGAGGCCTTCGCGGCGCGCGGGCGCTACTTCAACACCTTCGGCGGCAACCCGGTGTCGATCGCGGCAGCGCAGGCCACGCTCGACGTCGTGCGTGACGAGCAGCTGCCCGAGCACGCCGCCGAGGTCGGGGGCCGGCTGCTGTCGGCCCTGCGCGAACTGGACGATCCGCGGATCGGTGCCGTGCGCGGCGCCGGACTGTTCATCGGCGTCGACCTGCTGGATGCCGCGGGCCGACCCGACGAGCCGCTCGCCCTCGACGTGGTCAACGCGCTGCGCGAGCGCCGGATCCTGCTCGCCGCCTCGGGACCCGACAACAACACCCTCAAGATCCGGCCGCCGCTCGTCTTCGACGACGCGGATGCGACGAGACTGGTGACGGAGCTCGGCGCGGTCCTGGCCGGCGTCCCGCGGAAGGAGCGGCCATGAGCAATCTCGAGAAGGATCCGAGCGAGGTGCTCGTCGCCGAGCCCGCGCCCGAGGAGACCGCCGCCGATGTCGCCAGCGGGGTCGAGCTGCTCGACCCGCGCGAAGTGCCGCTCGGCGGACCGCGCGCGCTGACCGTGCGGCGCACCCTGCCGCAGAAGAAGCGCAGCCTGGTCGGCGCCTGGTGCTTCGTCGACTCCTACGGGCCCGACCCGGTTCACGGACGCGGCGCGATGGACGTGCCGCCGCATCCGCACACCGGGCTCCAGACCGTCAGCTGGCTCTACGCCGGCGAGATCGAGCACCGCGACAGCGCGGGCAGCTTCGCCCTGATCGAGCCCGGCCAGGTCAACATGATGACCGCGGGCGCCGGCATCCAGCACTCCGAGGTGTCGACGGATGCCACCACCAGCCTGCATGGCGTGCAGCTCTGGGTCGCCCTGCCCGACCGGTCGCGGCACGTGGCACCGTTCTTCGAGCACTTCGTGCCGGATCCCTTCCTCCACGGCGACGCCACGCTGCGGGTCTTCGTCGGTTCCCTGCTCGGGCACGCCTCGCCGGTCACCGCCTTCACCGAACTCCTGGGCGCGCAGCTCGACCTGCCGGCGGGCGGCCGCGTGACGATCCCCGTCGATCCCGCGTTCGAGCACGGTCTCATCGTGGATGCCGGGGCGCCGACCCTGCAGGGCGTCGCGCTCGCCACCGACCAGTTGGCCGTCGTTCCCGCCGGAGCCGCCGAGCTCACCGTGGAGGCGGGCGGCTCGCCCCTGCGCGCCCTGCTGATCGGCGGCACCCCGCTCGGCGAGCGGATCCTCATGTGGTGGAACTTCGTCGGGCGCACGCACGACGAGGTCGTCGCGTTCCGCGAGCGGTGGCAGCGCGACGTCGTCGGCGGCGCAGACCCCGATGGTCCCTTCGGCCACGTCGACGGCTATGACGGGCGCGCCCTGCCCGCGCCCGAGTTGCCGAACGTGCGGCTGCGCCCGCGCGACTGAGCGCGCATCCTGCGGCTCAGCCCTGGTGGAGGACGCAGCGCGGCGAGCGATCGGCATGCGCTCGCGGTGGCCGTGCCGGTTCCTACGGAGTAGTAGGGGATCCGCCAGGTTCTGCTGAGGAGTTCGCCGCCAATCGGGCCCGCTCCTCGGCCTCGATCTTCGCGTAGCTCGCCCGCTCGTTGCGGTCAGACCGCAGCAGGGAGCGCATGATGAACCAGAACAGCAACCCGATCACGATCGTGGGCGCGACGGACCAGATGATCCCGCCCCACAGGTCTGTCGGCATGCAGCAAGGCTACGCCGCACTAGCTGCGCGTGGGCTCAGTGGTTGAACCAGAAGGCGATCGCGATCGCGATCAGGATCACGACCAGGCCGACGATGGCCACGATCCGCGAAGTGCGCCGATCCATGTCAGCCCTTCGCCAGGATGCCGACGATGCCGGCGATCAAGAGGTACAGCCCCACGGCGGCCACCACGATCCAGATCACGATGCGCGTCACCGTGAGCCTCGGGTTCTTCGGCTCCTTGGCGGGAGGCAGGCTCATCACTTCACCAGCGGGAACAGGATGGTCTCCCGGATGCCCAGCCCCGTGATCGCCATGAGCAGGCGGTCGATGCCCATGCCCATGCCCCCGGTGGGCGGCATCCCGTGTTCGAGCGCACGCAGGAACTCCTCATCGAGCCGCATCGCCTCATCGTCACCGCGGGCGGCCTGGGCCGCCTGCTCGACGAAGCGCTCGCGCTGGATGACGGGGTCGACCAACTCCGAGTAGCCCGTGGCGAGCTCGAAGCCGCGGATGTAGAGGTCCCACTTCTCGACGACGCCGGCGATCGTGCGGTGATCGCGCACCAGCGGACTGGTGTCGACCGGGAAGTCCATCACGAAGGTCGGGCGCACCAGATCCTTCTTGACGAAGTGCTCCCAGAGCTCCTCGACGTACTTGCCGTGCGTGGCCAGCGCGACCTCGACATCGTTCGCGTCGGCGAGCTTCTTCAGCTCGGCGAGCGAGGTCTGCGGAGTGACCTCCACCCCGGATTCCGCGCTCAGCGACTCGTACATGCTGACGCGGTCCCACTGGCCGCCGAGGTCGTACTCGGTGCCGTCGGCCCAGGTCACGGTGTGCGAGCCGGACACGGCCATGGCGGCATCCTGGATCAGCTGCTGCGTCAGGTCGGCCATCTGGTGGTAGTCGCCGTAGGCCTGGTAGGCCTCGAGCATCGCGAACTCGGGACTGTGCGTGGAGTCCGCGCCCTCGTTGCGGAAGTTGCGGTTGATCTCGAAGACCCGCTCGATCCCACCGACGACCGCGCGCTTGAGGAACAACTCAGGCGCGATCCGCAGGTACAGCTCGGTGTCGAAGGCGTTCGAGTGAGTGGTGAACGGGCGGGCCGTCGCACCGCCGTGGATGGTCTGCAGCATCGGCGTCTCGACCTCGAGGTACGCGTGCGCCGCGAAGGTCGCACGCAGCGACGCGACCGCGGCCGCGCGGGCGCGCACCGTGACGCGCGCCTGCTCTCGCGTGATCAGGTCGAGGTAGCGCTGCCGCATCCGGGTCTCGTCGCTGAGCTCGCTGTACAGGTTGGGCAGCGGCAGGATCGCCTTGGCCGCGATCTGCCAGTGCTTCACCAGGATGCTCAGCTCGCCGCGCCGCGACGAGATCACCTCGCCGCTGACGAAGACGTGGTCGCCCAGGTCCACGTACTCCTTCCAGCGCTCCAGGGACTCCTCGCCGACCTCGGCGAGGGACACCATCGCCTGGATCCGCTCACCGTCGCCCGACTGCAGCGTCGCGAAGCAGAGTTTGCCGGTGTTGCGGAAGAACACCACGCGGCCGGCGAGACCGACAACATCGCCCGTGGTGTCATCGGCGACCAGCTCGCCGTACTCGGCGCGCACCGCGGGGATCGTCGTCGTGATCGGCAGCGACACCGGATAGGCGCCGGAGCCGGACGCGATCAGCCGGTCGCGCTTCGCCAGTCGCACGGCCTTCTGCTCGGCGATGTCCTCGACGGAGGGCTCGGCGTCTGGGGCGGTCGTGTCGCTCATGCAGGGCTCAGTTCAGGTAGATGGCGTCGTTGTCGATCAACCGCGCGGCGCCGACCTGCGCCGCGATCAGCACCCGGGCCGGGCCGCGGTAGCCGTCGTCGACGGGCAGGAAGGTGCGCGGATTCACGACCTTGAGGTACTCCAGCTTAACGAGCCGCTCGTCCATGAAGACCGCCTGGGCGGCCGCCAGCACGCTGTCGATCCCCCGATCGGCGGCGGATGCCGCAGCCTCGAGCGCCCGGCTCAGCGCCACCGCCGCGCGGCGCTCGTCGGGGTTGAGGTAGCGGTTACGGCTGCTCAGCGCGAGTCCATCGTCCGCCCGGACGGTCTCGACCACCTCCACCCGCGCGGCGAAGTCGAGATCGACCACCATGCGCTGCACGAGGAAGACCTGCTGGGCATCCTTCTGGCCGAAGAGGACGAAGGCCGGCTGGACGATGCCGAGCAGCTTGGCAACGACCGTCAGGACGCCGTCGAAATGCCCGGGACGCGAGCGCCCCTCGAAGAGTTCGGCGACCTCGCCACCCGTCACCGTCACCTGCGTGCCGCCGTCGGGATACATCTCGGTGACCGTCGGCGCGAAGACGAAGGCGACCCCGTGCTGCGAGAGGGCCTCGAGGTCGGCGCCGAGGTCGCGCGGGTAGCGGTCGAAGTCCTCGCCGGCACCGAACTGCAGCGGGTTGACGAAGATGGAGACGACGACCGTGTCGGCGACCTCGCGGGCCCGGTCGACCAGCGCCAGATGACCCTCGTGCAGCGCACCGAGCGTCGGGACCAGGGCGACCGTGCGGCCGGCGAGCTTCTCGCGCAGGGCGGCGATCGTCTCGACGACTTCGGGCCGGCCGGCGTCGGGGGTGTTCACGGTGCCTCCTCGGCCCCCTCCTCCGCGAACGGCGCCAGATCGATCGTAGCCGGGAGCGCGGCGTCCGAATCCGCGCCAGCGAGCGCGTTCTCCACGCTCGAGCGCACCAGAGGGCCGAGCAGCACGCCGGGGCGCTCGATGCCGATCTCGCGCAGCATCCCGGCGGCCTGACCGACGATCGCGGCCGAGAAGCCGCGCGCCGTCGCGATCGCCTCGGCGTAGGCCGGCCGGTCCGCCTCGGCGACGACGATCGGCTCCGAGCCCATCTCGACGACGAGCGCCTGAGCGATCGGCAGCACCGGCGCCGGAGCGGTCACCACGCACCAGCTCTCGCGCAGCCGCACCAGGTCGATGCTGGTGCCGGTGAAGTCCATGGCGGGATGGATGGCGAGCGGGATGGCGCCTGCCGCACGTGCCGGCCCGAGCACCCCGATCCCGGCCCCGGGTGCGGTGTGGGCGACGAGCTGCCCGGGCTGCCAGGCGCCGGTCGCCGCCAACCCGGACACCAGGCCCGCGAGTTCCGGCTCCGGAACGGCCAGCAGCACGAGTTCGCTGCGCTCGATCACCTCGGGCACCGTCAGGATCGGCACGCCCGGCAGGAGGGCGTCTGCCCGGTCGCGGCCGCTCTCGGAGAGGGTGGCGATCCCGACGATCGCATGACCCGCTCCGCCGAGGGCAGCACCGAGCACGGCGCCGACCCGGCCGGCGCCGATGATGCCCACGCCGAGGCGTCCGGTGCGGTTACTCACGCGGACTTCCATCGATGCGTGCGGTCTGCGGCTGCCGCGGCAATGGCACTCGCGGCGACGTCGCGGAAGAATCCGGCGGCGACCACGGCATCCAGGTCGTCGAGCGTGGCACGGATCGGCCCCGCCACGGTGTGCACGTGCACGTCGGCGAGGCGGAGCATCCGCAGAAGGGGGCCCTGGTGCAGCGAGATGCTCTGCATGCGTGCGGTCGGCACGACGACCAGTTCGCGCCAGATCGCGCCGCGCCGCAACAGCACGGCCTCCTGCTCGAGCGCGAAGCCGTTGCGACGCCAGGAGAACCAGCGGAAGACCGCTGCTCGGCGCGGCGAGCCCGAGTAACCGTCGTCCGGGCGAGCGGGGGCGAGCCCTGCCTCGACCAGCGGGCGCGAGCCGGCGTCGACGATGTCGGGGAGCACGAGGGCGAGCACCTGGAACACCTCGGACCGCGAGCCCACCGGGAGGATGGTCGTGGTGCGCCGGCCGCCCTCCTGCCGGTCGGAGTGCGAGGCCAGGTTGATCCGCACCTCCCACCAGTCCGCCGGACGCCAGAGCAGCGGCTGCCGGATCTCGACCGAGTGGATGCGGCCGGGCGGCAAGGTCTCGTTGTTGGTCGACAGCAGGCCGTAGCCCACCCGCACGCCGTCGGGGGTCGCGGCGATCGAGTAGCGCAGCGAGCGCGAGAAGCGCCGCACGATCTGCGAGCCGACGCCGAACAGTACGGGCACGATCGCGAAGAGCACGAAGAAGGCGTGCGCGGCACTGGACAGCACGATGGCCGCCACGACCAGCAGCACGAAGAACACCGTGCGGTCGTGCAGCACGGTCGAGCCCAGCAGCCGTCCGGGATGCATCGACACGACGGCGGTCGGCGGCGCCAGGCTCGGATCCCGCTCCGGTGCCACCAGCTCGCGGGCGCGCTGGGTCACGATCCCGCCGAGGGAGCCGTCGTGCTCGCGCGCCGCTCCCCCCGCCGCGCGCTGCTCATGGGTCCCCGAGGCCAGTTGCAGGATCACCCGCCGCAGGGCATCGGCGTTGCGGCCGGAGAGGTAGGCCAGCTGCACGTTCGCGTCGTGGCCGGCCACGTTGATGTCGAGCCGGGCCGCTCCGAAGAGCCGGGCGAACAGCGGCCTGCCGACGTTGATGCCCTGGATCCGGTCGAGACGCCCCCGCCGGTTGGTGCGGAACAGGATGCCGCTGCGCACCTCCACCAGCTCATCGGTGATCCGGAAGGTGTGCACTCGCCAGCTCAGCCAGAAGATCAGGATGATGAGGATCAGCACCGCCAGCACGATCAGCAGGGCGACCGGGATGAGTCCGCGGCGCACGATCAGATCGATCGGGTCGCCGTCGGGTCCGTCGCCGCCCTCACCACCGAAGAACAGCCCGAGGATGCGTTCGCGCAGGTTGGCCAGCACGAACCCGGCGATCGCCACGAACGCGAAACCGCCGCGCAGGAGCGGTGTGGCGGGATGCAGCCGATGCCACTCGCCGTCGGCGAGGTCGACGACCGCGGACGGGATCGGTGCTTCGAGCGGCGAGGCCGGCACCGGCGCGCTCGGCTCGGCTCGACGGGGCTCGGACGCGCTCACAGCCCGGCCCGGCGGCTCTCCGCCAGCTCCACGAGCCGATCGCGGAGCTCCTCCGCGTCGGCGAGCGGCAGACCCGGCACCGACACGTTGCTGGCCGCTGCCGCGGTCACCAGGCGGAGCGCCGACAGTCCGAGCGCGCGATCGAGCGGGCCCCGGTTGATGTCGACGAGCTGCATCCGCCCGTAGGGGACCGCCGCGAACCGCTGGAACATGATCCCGCGCCGCACCAGCAGGTCGTCGTCCCGCAGGCGGTAGCCGATCGCACGGACCCGCCGGGGCGTGAACGCCGCGATGACGATCGCGATCACCAGCACGACGGCGGGGATCGCCAGAAGTCCCGGGACCCGCGCCAACCAGAACGGGATCGAGGAGGCCGCGGTGAGCACGAGGCCGGTGATGATGGTGCTCACCAGGTCGACCCAGACGTACCGGGGCGACACGCGGCGCCACTCGCCCGGCGCCGGGTCGAGGCCGCCGCGCGGAGTCGCGGGCGCCGACGGTTGCTGCGCCACCGGATCCACGCCGCTCACAGGTGCACCCGCTCGGAACCGCGGTCCGGGTGGTCGTCATCGTCGTCCTGCGGCGGGACCCGGCAGAGGAATTCGGCGATCAGGCCGCCGGCGAGGAGCAGCACCGCTCCCCCCAGCGTCGCCAGCACGCGCAGCAACGAGTCCGAGGTGACGGTGCCGGCGTGGATGAGCAGTTCGAAGACCAGCCCGATCCCCAGCCCGGTCAGGAGGGCGCCGGCCATGGCCGACGCCTTGCCGCCGGCGACCACGCGGGTCGCGTAGAACGAGTCGATCGGCCGCCGGAGCGGACCGTGCGTCGCGCGATACACCGGCACCGCCAGAACCACCACGACGATGCCGATCAGCGCGAGGGTCGCCCCGAAGGTGTACTCGGGCCGGAACTTCGCCAAGCTCGCTGCGGCGAGCCCGACCTGCAGCAGGAAGCCGACGACGGTTCCGATCACGGCCAGCAGCACGAGGGTGCCGGGTCGGGTGCGGGTCACGATGCTCCCTTCAGGCCGGCGACCAGGTCGCTCACCCTGCCGTGACCGGGCAGGACGGCATCCGCATCCACCTCGAGCCACGGCACGAGCACGAAGGCGCGCTCGAAGGCGCGCGGGTGCGGCAGCGTCAGTCCCGGCGAGCTGCTGACGATGCCGGCGAAGTCCACGATGTCGAGGTCGAGGGTGCGGTCTCCCCAGCGCTCGGCCCTGACCCGGCCGTGCGCGTTCTCGATCCCGTTCAGCACGGCCAGCAGGGCATCCGGGGTCAGGGTCGTCGCGATCAGGGCGACGGCGTTGAGGTAGGCCGGGGCGTCGTGATCCACGCCGTCGGGCTTCAGGGCCGGGGTCTCTATCACGGACGAGATGGCGGTGAGCTCGACTCCGTCGGTCTCGGCGAGCTCGCGCGTCGCGGCCAGCATGGTGGCCCTGCGGTCCCCCAGATTGGCGCCGAGCGCGATGACGGCGGGCGCCGTGATCATGCGTTTCGTGACGCTCACGCGTCACGCCCACGGGTGATGGTGACGCTCACATCGTCGAACGGGACGGCGATCGGCGCGCTCGGCTTGTGCACCGTGACGCGGACCAGGTGCGCGAGCGGGTACTCCAGCACCAGGGCGGCCACCCGCTCGGCGACGGTCTCGATCAGATCGACCGGGTCGCCCTCGACGGTGCCGACGATCCGCGACGCCAGCTCGCCGTAGTCGATCGTCTCGGCCAGTTCGTCGCTCCCACCCGCCTCGCGCAGTGACAGGTGGACGACGACGTCGATCAGGAACAGCTGGCCGTTGGCGCGCTCGTGCTCCAGCACCCCGTGGAACGCGGAGGCTCGCAGGCCGGTCAGGGTGATCATGTCGGCGAAATTCATGGTGTCGCCCTCATTCCGCGGCTCCCGCCTGCCAGTGCTCGACGACGCTGAGCGCGAGACGGGTGGAGGGCACATCGTGCACCCGCACGGCCCACACGCCGGCTCGCGCGGCCAGCGCGCTGATCACGGCGGATGGGGCATCCCGTTGCTCCATCGGCGCGTCCTTGGGCAGCAGCTTGGCGACGAACCGCTTGCGCGACGCGCCGATCAGCAGGCTGTGCCCCAGCGAGCCGAGCTCCTCCAGATGGCCGAGCAACTGCCAGTTGTGCTCGCCGTTCTTAGCGAAGCCGAGGCCGGGATCGAGCACGAGCTGCTCGGGCTGCACGCCCTGCACGATCAGCGTGGCGATGCGGTTCTTCAGCTCGTTGCGGACCTCGGCGATGACGTTCTGATATCGCGGCTTGGCGTCGGCGCCGCCCTCCCGCCAGTGCATGACGACGTAGTGCACGCCGGTCTCGGCGATCACCCGGGCCATGCCCTCGTCCCCCAGACCGCCCGTCACGTCGTTGACGAGCTGGGCGCCGGCGTCAATGGCGGAGAGCGCCACATCCGCATGCCGCGTGTCGATGCTGACCGGGATGCCGCGAGCCACCAGCTCGCGCACCACCGGCATCACGCGCTTACGTTCGGTCTTCGCGTCGACAGGGTCCGCGCCCGGCCGCGTGGACTCCCCGCCGACGTCGACGATGCTCGCGCCCTGAGCCACCAGCTCCGTGGCGTGCGCGACCGCGGCATCCACGCTCTCGAAGGCGCCGCCGTCACTGAACGAATCCGGCGTGATGTTGAGGATGCCCATGATCTGGGGAAGGTCGGTCATCAGGCCTCTACCGTGTCACGGATCGGCCGGTGGATGGGTCCTCGGATGCGCCGATGAGCGCCATCGCCTCGGCGCGGGGGGCCGCCTGCTGCAGTTCGCCGCGGCTCGCGATGGTCACGGTGGTACTGGCGGCCTGCCGGGAGCCGCGCGCGGTCACGCAGGAGTGCCGGGCGTCGAGCACCACCAGCACACCGCGGGCGCCGAGTCCCTCCTCGAGCGCGGAGGCGATCTCCTCGCCGAGGCGCTCCTGCAGCTGAGGTCGCGCGCTGAGGATCTCGACGACATCCGGGAGCCGGCTCAGGCCGACGATCCGGTCACCGGGGAGGTAGGCGACGTGCGCGACGCCGATGAACGGGAGCAGGTGGTGCTCGCAGATCGATCGGAATGCGATGTCGCGCAGCAGCACGAGCTCGCCGACCTGGTCGGGCGTGGCGAGGAACTCCGCCCCGGCGCGCAGCGGCTCAAGCGGGTCATGCTCGAGCCCCGCGAAGAACTCGGCGTAGGCCTCCGCCACGCGCCTCGGGGTCGCCGCCAGACCGGGCCGGGTGGGATCCTCTCCGATGGCGGCGAGGAGTTCGGCCACGGCCGCTTCGATGCGTCCGGAGTCGATCACGGCGCTCCTAGGCGGTCGCGATACCGGGGGTCTTGCGCGGACGCGGCGTGCGCTTCGGGCGAGTCGGCGTCGAGTCGACTCCGCCATCCACGATGCCCTCGTCGACGGCCGCTTTCGCGGCGATCTTGATCGGGGGCAGATCGCTGATCGGGCGCTTCTTGCTCGACAGCCACTGCGGGCGCTCCGGGAGCTGCTTCACCTTGGTGAAGATCGTGGCGAGCTGCTCGTGGTCGAGCGTCTCCTTCTCGATCAGCTCCTTGGCCAGGTTGTCCAGAATGTCGCGGTTCTCGTTGAGCACCTGCCATGCCTCGTCGTGGGCCTGCTCGATGAGCAGGCGCACCTCGTTGTCGACCTTCTCGGCGACCTCCTCGGAGTAGTCGCGCTGGTGGCCCATGTCGCGGCCGAGGAAGACCTCGCCCTGCGACTGGCCGAGCTTGACCGAGCCGATGGCGGCGCTCATGCCGTACTCGGTGACCATCTTGCGCGCGATGCTCGTCGCCTTCTCGATGTCGTTGCTGGCGCCAGTGGTCGGATCGTGGAACACGATCTCCTCGGCGACCCGCCCGCCCATGGCGTACGCCAGCTGGTCGAGCAGCTCGTTGCGGGTGACCGAGTACTTGTCTTCGAGCGGGAGCACCATCGTGTAGCCGAGGGCACGGCCGCGCGGCAGGATCGTCACCTTGGTCACCGGGTCGGTGTGCCGCATGGATGCGGCCGCGAGCGCGTGGCCGCCCTCGTGGTACGCCGTGATGAGCTTCTCCTTGTTGTTCATCAGACGCGTGCGGCGCTGCGGACCGGCCATGACGCGGTCGACCGCCTCGTCCAGCGCACGGTTGTCGATGAGCTGCGCGTTGCTGCGCGCGGTCAGCAGCGCGGCCTCGTTGAGCACGTTCGCCAGGTCGGCACCGGTGAAGCCCGGCGTCTTGCGCGCCAGCACCTCGAGGTTGACGCCCTTCGCCATCGGCTTGCCCTTCGAATGCACCTCGAGGATCTTCTGACGGCCCTTGAGGTCGGGCGCGTCGACGCCGATCTGGCGGTCGAAGCGGCCGGGGCGCAGCAGCGCCGGGTCGAGGATGTCGGGCCGGTTGGTCGCGGCGATCAGGATGACGTTGGTCTTGACGTCGAATCCGTCCATCTCGACGAGCAGCTGGTTCAGGGTCTGCTCGCGCTCGTCGTGCCCGCCGCCGAGCCCGGCTCCGCGGTGACGGCCGACGGCGTCGATCTCGTCGACGAAGATGATGGCCGGCGAGTTCTGCTTGGCCTGCTCGAAGAGGTCGCGCACGCGGCTGGCGCCGACGCCGACGAACATCTCGACGAAGTCCGACCCTGAGATCGAGTAGAACGGCACGCCCGCCTCACCGGCGACGGCGCGAGCGAGCAGGGTCTTGCCGGTCCCGGGAGGGCCGTAGAGCAGCACGCCCTTCGGGATGCGGGCGCCGACGGCCTGGAAGCGCGACGGGTCCTTGAGGAAGTCCTTGATCTCCTCGAGCTCCTCGACGGCCTCGTCTGACCCCGCGACATCCGCGAAGGTCACCTTCGGGCTCTCCTTCGAGACGAGCTTCGCCTTCGACTTGCCGAACTGCATGACGCGGTTGCCGCCGCCCTGCATGCTCGACAGCAGGAACCAGGCGAACAGGCCGACCAGCAGGATCGGCGCCAGGATGCCGAGCAGGCTCAGGAACCAGTTGTTCGAGGGCGGGACGTCGTCGTACTTCGCCTTGCTCGCGTCAACCGCCTCGACCACGTCGGCTCCGCGCGCGGCCACGTAGTTGAACTGCACGGTGGTCCCGAGGTTGGCGCCGGTCGGGTCGGTGTACGCCTTGCTCAGGGTGAGGTCGACACGCTGGTCGCTGTCGAGGATCTTGGCGGTCTTGACCGTGCTGCCGTCCAGCAGCTGCAGGCCCTCTTCGGTCGTGATCTGACGCGAGCCGGTTCCACTCAGCAGGTTGAACCCGATGAGGAGCGCGGCGACGCCGAGCAGGATGTAGATCAGCGGTCCACGAAGAATGCGTTTGAAGTCCATAAGCCGTCGGGCGCCGCCCGATCCTCCCTCAGAAGCGTGACTGTCAGGCTACCGCGCCAGCGCTTGGCATCCTCTGGATGTTCGCCCGGAGAGTAACCCCTGTCAGGAGTAGACGTGCGGGGCCAGAACGGCCACGGCGCGCAGGTTGCGGTAGCGCTCGGCGTAGTCAAGCCCGTAGCCCACCACGAAGGCGTTCGGGATGTCGAACCCCACGTACTTCGCATCGACGTGCACCTTCTGGGCCTCCGGCTTGCGCAGCAGGGCGCAGATCTCGACCGAGGCCGGACCGCGGGTCTCGAGGTTGGATTTCAGCCACGAGAGCGTGAGGCCGGAGTCCACGATGTCCTCGACGATCAGCACATGCCTGCCCTCGAGTTCGGTGTCCAGGTCCTTGATGATGCGGACGACCCCGCTCGACTTGGTGCTGCTGCCGTAGGAGCTGACGGCCATCCAGTCCATCTCGAGGTCGCGGGTCAGTTCGCGGGCGAGGTCGGCCATCACCATGACCGCTCCGCGCAGCACGCCGACCAGCAGCAGATCGCGGCCCTCGTAGTCCTTCTCGATCTGCCGGCAGAGCTCGGCGATCCGAGCGTGGATCTGCACCTCGGTCAACAGGACCTCGGAGAGATCGCCCTCCACGTCACGCGGTTCCATCTGTGCCTCTCGCCTCGCTCCGTGCGGAGAAGTGGAGCCGTCCGTCGCGCCGGGTCACCGTGATGCCCGGCAGATCGACCCCGGCCTGTCCGTGCCAGTCTGTCACCAGCCGCGCCGCCTCGAGGGTCTGCTGCCTGCTGAGCGCGACCCCGAACTCGGCATCGACCACGTAGCGGATCAGCCGGTGACGCAGGGCGGGCGGGTTCGCCGCCAGGGCGTCGACCGGAAGCGAGATCCCGGCCTCCTCGGGCTCGCTCAGGTCCTCGGCCACCTCCTCGGCGAAGGTACCGAGGGCGTCGGCGTCCTCGCGCAGCTGCTCGGCCGTGCGGGCGAGGGCCTCGGCGACACCCGGACCGAGCTCCGACTCGAGCATGGGCAGCACGGTCTGCCGCACGCGCACGCGGGTGAATGCCGGATCGGCGTTCTGCGGGTCGGCCCAGGGCTCGAGCCCGGCATCCGCGCAGGCCTGCACGGTGGTTGACCGACGGATGCCGAGGAGCGGCCGCCGCCACAGCCCTCGCATCGGTGCCATCCCCTGCAAGCTTGCGGCGCCACTGCCGCGCGCCAGGCCGAGCAGAACGGTCTCGGCCTGGTCGTCGAGGGTGTGGGCGAGCAGCACCGCGACGGCGCCAGAGTCGGATGCCGCGCGCTCGAGAGCCGCATAGCGCGCCGTGCGGGCTGCCGCCTCGGGTCCGCCGTCTGCGCCGACCGACACGCGCTCCACCCGGACCGGCGACAGCCCCAGCCCGGTGGCCTGCTCGGCGGCCCGGGCCGCGACATCCGCCGACCCGCGCTGCAGCCCGTGGTCGACGATGACGGCGCCCGCACGCAGGCCGGCTCGCGGCCCCTCGAACGCGATCGCCGCCGCGAGCGCGAGCGAATCGGGACCGCCGCTCAGGGCGACCAGCACCAGCGCGTCGGGGGGCAGCCCCTCCAGCGCACCCCGCACCGCGCGTCGCACATCGGCGATCGGAGGCGTCAGTCGGGGACGATCAGGCATCGGCTAACGTTATTGCGTCATCAGACCCCACCCGAAGTGAACCCCGAGGAGCACAGCGTCATGGCCGACTACGCCGCCATCATCGAGATCCCGAAGGGCAGCCGCAACAAGTACGAGGTCGACCACGAGACCGGACGCGTCTTCCTCGATCGCGTGCTGTACACGAGCTTCGTCTACCCGACCGACTACGGCTTCTTCGAGAACACCCTCGGCCTCGACGGCGACCCGGTCGACGTTCTGGTGCTGCTCGACTTCCCGTTGTTCCCCGGCGTCGGGGTGCAGGTGCGCCCGGTCGGCGTCTTCAACATGACCGACGACGGCGGCAGCGACGCCAAGGTCATCGCGGTGCCTGCCAAGGACCCGCGCTGGGCCTGGATCCAGGACGTCAACGACATCCCGGAGTACACCCGGAAAGAGATCGAGCACTTCTTCGAGCATTACAAGGACCTCGAGCCCGGCAAGTGGGTCAAGACCGAGGGCTGGGGCGACGCCGCCGAGGCGGAGGCCGCGATCGTCGCCGGGCTCAAGGCCTACGTGCCACCCACCGGGCACTAGCCCGGACGCGGGGGCGCACTCGTGCGGATCGTGATCGCCCCCGATTCCTTTAAGGGGTCCCTGGATGCTGCGGCCGCAGCCGAGGCGATCGGCAGCGGGTGGCGTGCCGCGCGTCCGCTCGACGAGGTGATGCTCCTCCCGCAGGCCGACGGCGGGGAAGGCACCCTCGACGCGATCGCCTCCGCGGTGCACGGTGCCGTGCTGCACGACGTCCGGCCGGTGACCGGACCCGACGGGCGACCGGTCGATGGGCACTGGCTGGAGTTGCCGGACGGGACGGCGGTGGTCGAGCTCGCCCTCAGCTCCGGGCTTCCGTTGATGGCCCGGCCGGATCCCCTCGGCGCGACCACACGCGGGCTCGGCGAGGTGATCGCGGCCGCACTGGACGCGGGCGCCACGGCGCTCGTGATCGGACTCGGCGGCTCCGCCTCGACCGACGGCGGAGCCGGCGCGCTGCGGGCGCTCGGACTCGAGTTGCTCGACGCGACCGGATCCCCGCTGCCGGACGGCGGGAAGGGACTCGGCCGACTGGACCGCGTCGACGCCACGCGGCTGCGCCCGCCGCCGGCGCGCGGAGTCCGGCTGCTGAGTGACGTGACCGCGCCGCTCCTGGGCCCCACCGGCGCTGCGGCGGTCTTCGGGCCGCAGAAGGGAGCGAACGCCTCCGATGTCGCGACCCTCGACGCCGCGCTCGCCCGGTTCGCCGATGTCCTCCGCCACACTCCAGTTGTGACGGACAGTCCGTCACAACTGGAGTGCGCCGCGGGTGCGGGCGCCGCCGGCGGCACCGGATTCGGGTTCCTTGCCCTCTGGGGAGCCGAGATCGAGGCGGGATCGGCCGCTATCGCCGAGCTGACCGCGCTGGGGACGGCAGCGGCATCCACGGATGTCGTGCTCACCGGAGAGGGCCGCTACGACGCCACCTCGTCAACCGGCAAGGTCGTGGGGCACGCCTTCGCGCTGACCGACGCCGGAACGGCGCGGCCCGGCCTCATCGCGGGCAGCATCGCGGCGGTACCCATCACCCCCGCGGGACGCGAGGTCTGGAGCGTGAGCCTCGTCGACCTGGCGGGCTCGTTCGAGGGCGCCCTCGACGACCCGGTCCGATGGCTGTACGCCGCCGGGATCGCCGCGGCCCAGGCCCTCGGAACCGAGAACTGAGAAGGGTTTCCGGCTACTCGCTCGGACGCCCCGCGTACGGCATGAGGTCTCCGTAGCGGATCGCGACGATGCGCACCGGAACGCCGGGGCGCGGCGCCTCGATCATCTGGTTGCCGCCGATCGCCATGGCAACGTGGTACATGTCGCCGCCGCCATCCGTGTAGAACAGCAGGTCGCCCGGAGCCAGCTGGCTCAGGTTCACGAGCTTGCCCTGGGCGCGCATGGTGTTGTACTGGTTGGTCGCCGAGTGGGTCCCGATGGCGATACCGACCGCGCGGTACGACATGAGCGTCAGGCCCGAGCAGTCCCAATAGGTCGGACCCGCGCCGCCGAGGGCGTATGGCTTGCCCAGCTGGGCTTCGGCGTACGAGATCGCGCCGTAGACGGCGGAGGCGACCGGCTGCCCCGGGTTCGGATTGATGATCGGCGCGCTCGGCGGATTCTTCACCGCGTTCTGCCGCGCTTCTTCCTCCACGCCGAGCTGGTACTGCTCCTCGACCGACGCGGTGGTGTTCTTCAGTGAGGCGAGCTGCGCATACATCGTGTTCGCGGCCGCCTGCTGCTGAGCGAGCTGAGCGGTCGCGGCATCCGATGCGGCCTTCGCGGCGTCATTCGCGGTCTGCGCGTCGTCGGAGAGCGACTGACGCTTCTTCTCCGCGGCCTTCGCGTCGGCCGTCAGCGATGACGCGGTGTTCTTGTCGAACTGCGCCTGCTTGAGGATCTGCTCCGACGACTGGCTCAGCCGGTCGGCCGTGCCGAGGGTGGAGAGCAGCTGGTCGGTGTTCTTGGCGGAGCCGAACAGCACCCCGAGCGAGATGTTGCCGCCGCCGGTCTGCGCGAGCTGGGCGATGACCGCCGACGCGCGCTTGGACGACTTGGCCGCCTTCGCCTGAGCGGTATCCACCTGGTCCTGCAGAAGATTCTTCTTCTTGGTGGCCGCGTCGAGCGCATTGCGGGCCTGGTTGTAGAGCTCGGCCTTCTGCTCGGCCACCTTGCCCAGCGCGTCGGCCTGCGTCGAGAGCTGAGTCAGGATGCCCTGGATCTTGGTGACCTCGGCCTGCTTCGCGGCCTGGCTGGCCTTGGCGTTCTGCACGTCGCCCCAGCTGGGGTAGTTGACGGTGGGCGCGGCGGCGGCGGCCGGAGCCGCCTGAACCAGCGTGGCCGAAGACACGGCGAGGGCGAGCCCCGTCGCGATGGCGATTCCTGCGGACGCGACAGCAGCCGCCGCCCCCCTGGGGCGTCTGCGCACGAACATCAGCGGTCCGTGCCGCCCGATCGGCGCACCGGCCGACGTCGAAGAGAGTTATGAGCCAAGAGTGATCCCCCGATCACGCATAAAGGGCAGCGGGTCGGTCAATGCCCCGTTGATCCGCACCATGAAATGAAGGTGGCATCCGGTCGACGCCCCCGTCGTCCCGACCTTCGCGATCTGCTGACCGGGAGCGACGTGCTGCCCGATCCGCACCAGGATACCGCCGTTGACGATGTGGCCATAGCCCGTCGAGATCCCGTCACCGTTGTCCAACTGGATGAAGTTGCCGAGGTCGCCGTTCGGGCCGGCGTACGTCACCGTGCCGGAGTGCGCGGCGTAGATCGGCGCACCGCAGCCGGTGCCGGAGATGTCCTGGCCGGTGTGCAGGCGCCACCCGTGCGGGGCCACCGGGAACCAGCGCATCCCGAAGCGGTCGCCGAGGTATCCGTTGGCGGGGTTCGCCCATCCGGACGCGCTGACCACGCCGGCGGCGCCCGGTCCCCACTTGGCCACCAGGGCGGCGTTGTAGTCGGCGAGCGTCGCGTCGCGGTGCTGCTGAAGCACGTCGAGCTTGGCCTGCAACTGCGCTTCCGCGGCCTGCTGGGCGGCGAGCGCCGCGGCCGCGGCATCGGCGGCCGCCTGGGCCGTCGCGAAGGCAGCCTGCGCGGTGTCCTTCAGCTTGGCGAGGATCTTGCTGGCGGCATCCGCCTGGTCCGTCAGCGCCTGCGCGCTCTTCTGCAGCTGAAGCGCCTTCGCGTACACCTGCTTGGAGCGGTCGCTGATCTGGCTCATGTAGCTCAGCCGGGAGAGCAGGGAGTCGGCCTGGCTGGCGTTGCCGAGCAGGCTGGCGGTGATCGAGTCGCTGCCGCCGCTGGACTTGCTCACCTGGGCCAGCAGCTGACCGGCGGTCTTCTTGGCGGTGTCCGCCTGCTTCTGCGCGGCGTCGGCCTGCGACTGCAGTGTCTGAGTGGTGTACTCCTGGGCGTCGTAGGCGTCCTGCGCCTTGCCGTAGATCACGCCCTTCGCATCGGCGTCGGCCTGGGTCTTGTCGACGGCGGCCTGCAGCAAGGCAAGCTGCGCCTTGAGCTGGGCAACGAGAGCGGCCGTGGCATCGACGCTGGCCTGGGCGGCCGCGACGTCGTCCCACGTGATGTCAGGGGCGTCGGCCGTGACCGCGGTCGGCACGATCGTCGAGACGGATGCCGCGTAGCTCGGTGCGACGACGGCTCCGGCCAGCACCGATACGGGCACGAGGGCGAGTGCGGCGATCGCCGCCGTGACGCGGGTCCGCGTCATCCGCGCGCGCAGGCCGCCGGCGCGGGCCGTCGCCTCAGGTGTCGTCGTGCGCACGGGAGTGCGCCCCCACCGACCGGTCATGATCTCCCCGCATCCTGCGCTGTCACGGCCGAACCGCTCGAGTCACACAGATAACACTATTAACACTAGCAACATCCCCGGGATCGTTCCAGGGTTGAATCATCGAAGTCCGCACCCGGTTCGGGGGTCAACCTTCGACAATGGGTTGAACCTAACCCGGCGGGCACGCTCAGCCCGGTTCATTCGGCCGTTTCGGGCGGTTCCGGGGCCGTCGGGCGTGATTGGCATTTCCGGCGCGCCGCCCGTATGCTTGACCCTCGGTTGCTCTGCGGTTCATTCCACATGGCCCCATCGTTTAGTGGCCTAGGACACCGCCCTTTCACGGCGGCAGCACGGGTTCGAATCCCGTTGGGGTCACGACAACGAAGCACTGATCTAACTCGCAGTACCTTTAACTTCACATGCATGGCCCTGTAGCGCAGTTGGTTAGCGTGCCGCCCTGTCACGGCGGAGGTCGCGGGTTCAAGTCCCGTCAGGGTCGCGGATGTCAGAGCCCTTCCGCGAGGAAGGGCTCTTTCACCATCGGGGCCGGTTCTCCTTCGTGGATGCCGGCTCCCGAGGCTCTGTAGCTCAGTTGGTAGAGCGCACGACTGAAAATCGTGAGGTCACGGGATCGACGCCCGTCGGAGCCACCACTTTGAATCGCGGCGTCGCTGAACTGCGATAATCCGTGCATGCGCATGCTGCTCACCTCCAACGGCGGCCTCGAATCTCCGGCCAAGGAGGCACTGCTGGACCTGCTCGGCAAGCCGCTGTCCGAGAGCCGCACGGTCGTGCTCCTCGACGCCATGCTCCCGTTCCCGGGCGACAAGACGCGGATGCTGGAGCACGTGCAGCGCTACCGTGACCTCGGATGGGCGGAGTGCGACATCCTGACCCTGTTCTCGGGGCCGCCGTCGGGCGTCGAAGCTCGACTGCGCTCGGCCGACGTGATCTTCTGCTACGGCGGCACCAATCACTGGCTGGCGCACGCCTGGCGGACGAGCGGCCTCGCGCCGGTGCTGCGCGAGCTGCTCGACGAGAAGGTGTACCTCGGGATGAGCGCCGGCTCGATGATCTTCTCCCGCCTGCACGCCGCGGCAGTCGTCGCACTCGACGACCAGGATGAGGTCGACATGCTCGAACTCGACGATGTCGGCCCGGCGCTCCCGCTCTTCGACTGGTTCTTCGTGGCGCACCTCGGGGCACCCTTCTTTCCGCACGCGACCGACCAATGGGCCGGGGAGGTTGCCGCGCGGCTCGGCGGACCCGCCTGGTTCCTGGACGACGGATCCGCGCTCGTCGTGCGCGACCTCCGAGCCGAGCCCGAGGTCGTGTCGAACGGCCATTGGCTCCACTTCGACGCGGTCGGCGCCCTCGTGGGCTCCCGCTGAGCTGAGTTCGCGCCTACTCGGTCAGTCGGCCGTCGTGAAGTTGGGCGACGCGATCCGCGCGCTCCATGAACGCGGGGTCGTGGGTCGTGACGATGCCTGCCATGCCGCGCTCGTGGATCAGCTCGACCACGAGGTCCATCACCGCGGCGGCCGTTCCCCCGTCGAGCTGGCCGGTCGGCTCGTCGGCGAGCAGCACCCGCGGCTCGGCCGCGAGTGCGCGCGCGATCCCGACCCGCTGCTGCTGTCCGCCGGAGAGCTCGTCGGGGTGCTGCCGCGCGTGCTCCGTCAGGCCGACCCGGTCCAGCAGCCCCGCCACGCGCGCGGTTCGCTCCTCCCGGGCCATGCCGATCAGTCGCAGCGGCACCTCGACGTTCTCAGCCGCCGTCAGACCGGGCAGCAGTCCCGTGCGCTGGAACACGAATCCGAGCAGGCGGCGCCGGATGCCGACCAGGTCGGATTCCGGCGCGCCCGTCGTCTCGGTCCCATCGATCACGATCGTTCCGAGATCCGGTCGATCGAGCGTGCCGAGCAGGGTGAGCAGGGTGGTCTTTCCCGCACCCGAGGGACCGCGCACCACCAGCAGCTCACCGGGCGCGACGTCGAGGTCGATGTCTCGGCATCCTGCGACCGCTGAGGGGCCGATGCCGAACACGCGGGTGACGCCGCGAGCACTCACGATCGAGGTCATTTCTTCTTCTCCGAACCGCGCGCCTCGCCGGGCTGCACCCGTACGTGATCGTCCTCGAGGGTGAGGCGCACCAGTTCGCGGATTCCGAGCCGGTGCACGTAGTCGGTCGGCAGCTGCAGCCTGCCGACCGAGTCGATCACGGTGAACGTCTCGGCGCCGGTCCGGTCCGTGTCGCGGTGGACCTCGGTCGAGGTGCGGCCGTCCCGGATCTGCACGGTGCGGTGCACGTGCTCGGAGACCGCCGGATCGTGCGTCACGATGAGCGCCGTGACGCCGAGCTGCTCGTTCACGGCGCGGATGGCCTCGAGCACCTCGGCGGACATCGCCTCGTCGAGCTCGCCGGTCGGTTCATCGGCGAGGAGCACCTGCGGTCCGTTCGCCAGCGCCACGGCGATCGCGACCCGCTGCTGCTCCCCTCCGGAGAGCTGGCCCGGCCTGCGGTCGGCGTGGGCGTCGACCTCCAGGAGGCGGAGCAGCTCCCCCGCGCGCTTCTCTCGCTCGGCGCGCCCCGCGAACAGCATCGGCAACTCGACGTTCTCGCGCGCCGTGAGATAGGGCAGCAGGTTGCGTTCGGTCTGCTGCCAGACGAAGCCGACCGCGTTCCGGCGGTACTCCAGTCGACGGCCGGAGGAGAGCGCGGTCAGGTCGAACCCCGCGACGGTCGCGCGACCAGCACTCGGCCGATCGAGACCCGAGAGGATGCCGAGAAGAGTCGACTTGCCCGATCCCGATGCTCCGACCATCGCCACGATGTCGCCCTCCGCCACGCGGAGCGTGAGGCCCTGGAGGGCTTGCACCTCCACGCCGTCGCCGCGGTAGATCCGCACCAGGTCGGCGCAGTCGATCACGTTCCGTTGGGCCGTTGTCGTTGTCATCTCATCGTTCCTCTCCGAGAGTCTGCAGCCCTGCCGTCGGGGGACGCGCCACGTCGACGATGACCGCCACCGCCACCGCCAGCAGGACCGCCACGACGAAGCCTGCGAGCGCGATGGCGGTGGTGGGCACGTCGACCACCAGCGCGACGGGGACCGGTGCACCGACCAACTCGGTCGGTTCGATGGTGTGAAGCACGAGCGCCGCGAGGCCGACTCCGGTCGCGGACCCCACGACCACCCCGACGATCGCCGTCGGCGCGACATCGGTGAGCACGAGCAGGGCGGCCTGGCGGCGATCGAAGCCCATGGCTCGCAGGATCGCGCCTCGACGCAGGCGGGCCGTCGCGCCGGCCGCCAGCGTCAGCACGAACACGATGAGGCACAAGGCGGCTGCCAGGCTGGTCGCGATGAGGATCGTGGCATGCACCGCACGGTCGAGTGGCGTCCCGACGATCGCGGCCTCGGCGGATGCCGCGGTGCGCACCGTGGCATCCGGCCCCGCGAGTTTCGTCGCCGCGGCAGCGATCGCCGCGGGGTCCGCTCCGGGGTGGAGACGCAGGAGCACCCCGACCGGAGTGGGAAAGACGTTGGCGTCGCCGAGCCGCGAACGATCCACCAGGATCCACCGGGGTGCGGACAACACGAACGACACCGCCACCGGATCGACGCGGTGGAAATGCAGCTCGCCCTGGCCCGCCGCGTCGAGTTGCGCGTTCGCCGGCGGATCGCCGGCGTTCGTCACCATGGCCTCCGCGCCATGCACCACGCGAAGTGGAGAGGCGTCGATGCCGCTCTGCACCGATGCCAGCTCGGCCGGGTCGACGGTGTACATGACGACGTCGAGGTGGGGAAGAGACGCCTGTCCGATGGTCTCGATCGTCGCGTGCGCGGCCACGCCCGGCAGCTTGTCGAGCTGACGCACCGTCTGCGGAGTCAGGTCCCCGCTCACCGCCACGTCCGATCCGACCTGGCTCAGGGCGGCCTGCGCCACCCCATGCTGCTGTGTCGCCACCATGGTCAGGGAGAAGACCGACAAGCCGACGCCGATCATCACGGCGAACAGGGCCCATGCGCCGCCGCGCCGGACCGATGAGGGGCTCGACGCCGCGATGAGGCTGATCGCACTGCGTCCTCCCCGTTGGACCGCGCCGAGCCACCGCGTCGCGAAGGGCATGAGGCGGACGACGATGACGGTCACGGCGATCGAGAGGAGCAGCGGCGCCAACTCAACCAGGGGATCGACGCCCGATGATGCCGTCACGGGCCCACGGGCGATCAGGACGACGAGCGCGAGGGCCGCGACCAGCACGACGGCCGCCTCGATCACCAAGCCTGCCGAACGCGCGACGACGGAGGGTTCGGTGTGCTCGTCGGCTCGTTCCGTCAGCACAGCGGCGGCGACGGGCGCGATCAACGCACAGAGCACGACCGCCACGATCCCGGGCGCGAGAGACCGGCCTGCGGGCGTGAGTGCAATCGCAACGACCGCGCCGAGGACCGCCGCGGGGACGGTCCACACGGCGACCTCGGCAGCTGCGAGTACCCGCAGCTGCCATCCCGATGCGCCGCGCGCGCGCATCAGTGCTTCGGCGCGCGATCGCCGCGATTGCAGCAGCCTCAGCCCCAGAAGGAGCACGGCCGCGAGCGCCCCCGCTGGCCCGAGCGCGAACAAGGCGATGAGCGCGGTGGAGGTTCCCGAACGTGCGGTGAAGCCCACCAGCGCGGCCGGCAAGCCGCTGCGGAAGGTGAGCTCCTGGTCCGCGCCCGGCACGCCAAGAGAAGCCGGGTTCGCACTGAACTGCCGCACCTCCGCCGCGATCGTGGTCGCCTGATCGGCCGTGACCGCATCCAGATCGATCCCGTACCAGGCCGAGATGGTGCGCCCGGCGAGGGTGGGCGCCAGTGTCGGCCAGGAGTCCGGATCCACCCAGATCGTCGAGAAGTAGGTGATGGACCCGGTGACGGGATTGGTGACGGTCCTCGTCTGTGCTCGGTCGTAGCCCAGTCCCCAGAACGCTCCGGCAGGATCGCGGGGTGCGACCGTGCCGACGAGGGACACGGCCATCCCCTCCGCCCCGAACTCGTCGCTCAGCTCCTGCGTCTGACCGATCTTCCAGCCGAGCGTCGCCGCGGACGTCGCCGAGATGACGACCTCGATCGGATCCCCGGCGACGACGCGACGAGGCCAGCGGCCCGCCACCAGCCGGGCGTCATCGTGCAGCGATGGCGCCGCCTCGAGCGTGAGCATCAGACCGATGCCCGTCAACGTCGTCGGCGTGCCGGAACCGCTGAATCCCTTGCCGGTGAACCCGGCGGCCGACCCGGCGAACTCGCCAGGTTCGACGATGTCGCCGAGCGCCGACAGGCGGTGACGGATCGTCGCAAGCCGAGATCCCAGATGAGACCACACCGGTGCGATGCCGTTCTGGCCGGCATCAGGACCGGAGACGGAATCGTTGGTGAGTTCTGCGTTGAGAGCGAGCTGCCCGGCCGATCCGGCAAGATCCTGATGGAGCGAGGTCGTGAGGATCTCGATCGTCTGACGTGGTGCCCCGACCGCGAGGAATGCACCGACGAGCACGAGCACCGCGAGGAGCGCCGAGACCCCTGGCACCACTCGCAGGCCGCGGAAGGTGAGCCGCGCCGGGCCGATCCGGGTCATCGCTCTTCGCCCGTTCCTGGACGGCTTGCGATCCTGTCGATCATCTTGTTCTGCGCGATCAGGCCCACGATGGCGGCCGCCGCGAGCACCAGCATCGCGATGCCGGCGAGAAACCCATCCACCTTCACGGGCGGGTCGACGTCGGGGGCCACCCCGGCCGCCAGCGCGTGCGCGAGGGCGGGGACGGTGATGGCCGTCGCCACCGCGGCGGCAGCCAACCCGACCACGAGGGCATAGCCGAGGACACCCAGAAGCTCGATCCGTGCGATGACCTGCTGCATCGGACTGCCCATGCCGACCGCCCGCAGCACGACGACTTCGGGGCGTCGAGCGCGCATCAGGGAGGCGACGACGGCCACGATGCCGAGCAGGGCGAGAAGCAGTGTGCCGGCGGCGGCCGCGAGGATGCCGACCGCCACCGCCTGGACGAACGGCACCAGAACGACCGCGGGCGATTCGGACACCACGGCGGCCGGCTCGCTCGCACCGAGCCGATTCGCCGCATCGACGGGATCCTTCACCGCAAGCCACACGTGATCGGCTCGCGGCACGTCCGACTCGACCCGCAGCAGGGTCGCCTGCAGAGTCGGTAGATCGGCCCACATCCCGGAGTCCCCGCTGGCGCCGATCGTGTGCGGAACGACGGATGCCACCACGACCGGCACGTTCGATCCGGCCGAGAGCTCAGCGCGATCGCCGACCTGCAGCCCGACCGTCGCCGCCAGCGCGCGCGAGACCGCAACGGGGACCGCGGTGGGTCCAGCGGGCATCAGGCGTCCGAGTTCGGCAGAGCCTCCCGGGGCATCCGCCACCCGCGGGACGGCCCAGCCGAGCGCGCCAGACTCGGCGGTGCCCGGCTCCGCCGGAACGGCCTTGGTGAGCATCCAAGGAGCGGACGGCAGCGGCACCGCGTTGACCGTCGCGCCATCCGCCACGGCGATCGATCGGATGTCGACCGCGAGCCCCTGCACCTCAGCCGAGGTCCGCACCGCGGCCTCGATCGCCACCAACCGTCCCCCGGCCCCCGCGGGAAGGCGTCCCTCGACGGTGTCGATGCCGAATGCTGCGGCGGGCAGGTGCACGCGGATGACGCCGTCCGCCCGGACGATCCACGCGGTGAGCAACACGCGCATGTCGGAAGGGGCGGACGCCGAACGCACGGCGACCTCGACGCGAAGCGATCCCGAGCCCGTCAGCGGGATGCCGCCCGGCCGGCCGATCGTGGATGTCAAGGCCCCGACATCCGCGAGGCCCGTGCTGTGCAGGCCGGACAGTTCCGTCGTGGGCGCAGCCGCCATCGTCAGCGTCACATCCCCGAGTTGCGCGGGCTCGACCAGAGCGGGCACCGCCGCATCGGCATGGGCCGCACGAGCGATCGTCTCGACGTCGGGAACCAGGGGGTCGGACGCTGACGCGTCGCTCCCGGTGTCGACGCCGCCGACCTGCACGTCGAGGTCGCCGCCGGCGACGAGACGGCTGGCGTCACGGACGAAGTCGGTCGAGCTCGGAACGGCGCTGGCGGCGAAGCCGCACGAGGCGACGGCGAGGGCCACCAGCACCAGCGCCCCGGCGACGAGGCCCGGCCGCCGACGCAGTCGTCGGGTTGCGATCGGCGCGAGGAGTCCATCCGCACGCCGGGCGGTCACGTCGGCTGCCGCTGCGATCGGCCGGCTGAGCACCAGACCCACGACGACGAGAGCCGCGATGATGAGGGCCGGCGCCAACTCGGCGGACGGGTCAGCGCCCACGCCCGCCGTGAGCACTCGGATCGCGCCGACGACGGCGAGCACGGCGAGCAGCGCGGCCGCGGCCGCCCCCGTCACCTGCGGCGCCTGTCCCGTCCGACGATCCGCGGTCGACGCCGACGACCCGACGACCACGATCGCCAAGGCGGCAACGGCCGGAACGACGACCGGCAGGACCAGTTCGGCCCAGCCGCTTGGCGGCGCGAGCAGAAGAAGGAGAGAGAGTTGCGCGAGCACCCCTCCGATCGCCGCGGGCACCAGCACGGGGATCAGTGCGGCACGCACATCTCCGCTCGCGATCTGAACGCGCGATGCCCCTCGAGCGCGGAGGAGCAGATTCTCCTCGACACGGACCTCGGCAAGCAGCCGGACGAGCAGCAGCATGGACAGGAGCGAACCAGCGGCGAGCAAGGCGACGGCGACCGGGACGACCGCCGACGCGGCATCCGAGCCTCGGCGGATCGCGGCGAGGAAGTCCGACGCGCCCCCGTCGAGCTCGGCGAACGACCCCGATCTGTCCTGCGCCAGCGCGAGCTGGGCGAATCCGCTTTCGATCGTGGCCAGGTCCGTCGTCCGTACCCGGGTCGGGTCGGGGGAGATGCTCCAGCGGGCGGTGAGGGTGATCTGATCAGCGGCCAACTCACCCGGGGAGAGCACGATCCGCGCGACGGATCCCAAGGTGCGGGGTTCGATGCCGCTCCAGATCGGTGACCGTGGATCCCGGGCGTGCCAGACCGCCACCACCGAGAGCCGCCGGGTGCCCACTTTGGTCTGCACCCGGATCGTGTCTCCGACACCGACGTGCAAGGCTCGGGCCCCGATGTCGTCGAGAGCGACTTCGCCGGAGTGCAGGACCGGCATCCCGGTGGCCGCCCCCCGCAACGAGGCGTCATCCCGGAGCGGCAGGACCGCGTCGCCGTCCGCGAGCGCCAGGGAGTACCCCACGAGACTCGACGCGATGGTCACGGGCGCGTTGCCGAACGCACGACGCAACTGCGCCCGGGTCGCCGCATCCTGTGCCGACCAGTTCGAGGCGGCCAGCCGCTTCCACACCATCGACTTGTCGCCGGCGGATGCCGCGGAGATCGCGGCACGGACGGCTCGGTCGGGCTGCCGGGCGGCGACACCGATGGTGAGGCTCATGCCGACGACGGTGACGAGCACGACCGCGCCGATGAGCCACCGCAGCCATCCCTGTCTCGAGGCGCGCTGAGGCCAATAGCGGCTGGCACGATCGGTCATCGCGACGCCGCCGAGCGCCCGTATCCGTGTGCCAGAGAGTCTTCCTTCGTGATCGCGACCCGACAGGACCTCAAACTATCCGACCGCGAAGCCCATCCACGCCCAACCTCCCCCGTGATCACGGTTCCGGGGTGAATCTGCCATAATCTGCGTATGGATGCAGATAAGCAGGTCTGCGGTCGTCTGCCGGATACCCACTACGTCGAACTCGCGGTCGAGGTCTTTGCGATGTTGGCGGATGCGACCCGCGTGCGAATTGTGCTGGCCCTTCGCGATGGCGAGCTGAGCGTGAACCAGATCGCCGAGATCGTCGACAAGTCGCCGGCCGCCGTCTCGCAGCATCTGGCGAAGATGCGCCTCGGCCGACTCGTCGCCACCCGCCAGGACGGCACACGGATCTTCTACCGCCTTGCCAACGAGCACGCGCGGCAGCTGGTCTCGGATGCGATCTTCCAAGCCGAGCACGCGCTCGAGCAGAACCCGAGGCACCATCACGTCGGCACCGAAACCGAGTCCTGATGGCGCACGACCACGACCACGCTGCGCACGGCGACCACCATCCGCACGGCGACCACGATCACCCTCACGGCGGGGTGCGCGGCTTCGTCTACGGCCTGGTCGTGCCGCACACCCACGACGCGTCCGACTCGATCGATGACGCGCTCGAGGCCAGTGAAGCCGGCGTACGGGCGCTGAAGATCAGCCTGTTCGTGCTGCTGGGCACGACCATCCTGCAACTGGCTGTCGTGCTGATCAGCGGATCCGTCGCCCTTCTGGCGGACACCATTCACAACTTCTCCGACGCCCTGACGGCGGTCCCCCTGTGGATCGCCTTCATCCTCGGCCGTCGCGCCGCCAGCCGCCGCTACACCTACGGTCTCGGGCGCGCGGAGGATCTCGCCGGCCTGTTCATCGTCGTCGTTGTCGCGCTTTCGGCCGTCATCGCGGCGTGGCAGTCGATCCTTCGCCTCATCGCTCCCCATCACCTCGAGAACCTGTGGTGGGTCGTCGGGGCCGGCCTCATCGGGTTCGCGGGCAACGAGGCCGTTGCGATCTATCGCATCCGCGTCGGCCGTCGGATCGGGTCGGCCGCCTTGGTCGCCGATGGCGTCCACGCCCGGACGGATGGGTTCACGTCGTTGGCGGTAGTGGTCGGAGCGGTGGGCGTCATGCTCGGCTTCCCGCTGGCCGACCCGATCGTCGGGATCCTGATCTCGATCACCATCGTCGTTCTGTTGATCGGCACCGTTCGCAGCATCGGACGACGGCTCATGGACGGCATCGAGCCCGACCTGCTTCATCGCGCGGAGCACGCGATCAAGCACGTGGACGGAGTCCGGTCGATCGCCGATCTCCGCCTGCGTTGGGTGGGACACCGACTTCAGGGCGATGCGGCGATCGTCGTCGACGACGTTCCGGTCTCGGCCGCTGAGCGCATCGCTGCCGACGTGCGCGACCAGCTGATCGGTCATCTGCCGAATGCCGACGTCTTCCAGATCAGAACCGTGACGACGGAGAAGCTCGCCAAAGACTGACTCACTGGGTCAGTTTTTTGGAATCAAGGTTCCACGTTCTCTCTTTCACGCGTTAGTGTCGAAATCGCGAGGGCAGAGCCCCACCAAGCTCAACTCGACGCACCCACACATGGAGTGGAAGGAGAGCAAGATGACCGAGCCCAAGGACAGAATGGCCACGGGGCGGGCGATCCGCACGGAGGTTCTGGGAGCCGAGTACGTCGAGCAGTCCCTGGCACGTGCCACGGACTTCTCCCGGCCGCTCCAGGAACTGGTCACGGAGTACTGCTGGGGCGAGATCTGGGCACGGCCCGGGTTGGACCGACGCACCCGAAGCCTCCTCAACATCGGCATGCTCGCCGCCCTCGGCCATCAGAGCGAAGTGACGATTCACGCGGGCGGGGCGCTGCGCAACGGCTGCACGGTCGAGGAGATCCAGGAGGTCCTGCTCCAGGTCGCGATCTACTGCGGCGTGCCGGCGGCGCTCAATGCGACGCGGTCGGCGCAGGTGGGAATCGACGCGGTCCTCGATTCGACCCAGTCGTGACCCGCTAGTCCGCGGCGTCCGTGAAGGCCGCTCGAGGGGCATCCGACCGGGTGCCGTGGCGGGCGCTCGCCTGGAGCGTCCTCATCCCGAACCTGTTTCAGGCGATGTGCCAGGGCGTCGCGGCCCCGGCGATCCCCCTCCGAGCACATGAGCTGACCCACTCGGTCGCCCTGGCGGCGATCGCGGCAGCGGTCCTGGCCCTCGGGCAGATGTTGACGACCTTGCCGGCCGGCTGGCTGGTCTCCCGGTTCGGCGAGCGATTCGCGATGACCTCGTCGACCGCCGCCACGATCATCGGCGCGTTCCTCGCCTACTTCGCGACCGGGATCGGGCTGTTCCTGGTGGGCATCGCCCTGATCGGCGCGGGCGCATCGGTCTTCCAGTTGGCCAGGCAGTCGTGGATCACCATCACCGTCCCCGCCGGGGTGCGCGGGCGCACGCTCTCCGCCGTCGCGGGACTCAATCGACTCGGCAGCTTCGTGGGTCCCCTCATCGCAGCCGTGGTGTTCCAACTCGCCGGTGACACCAAGACCGCCTTCCTCGTCTCGGCTTTTCTCTCGGTGACGCTGCTCATCATCGTCCTGGTGGTGAGGGTGTCCGATGACGCTCGAGCGGCGGAGCGCGCCGACGGCGGGCCCGGCGTTTTCACCACCATCGCCGCCAACCGGCGTCTGCTGTCGACCCTCGGGGCCACGTCGTCGCTCATCAGCACGATGCGGTCGACGCGCCGGATCGTCGTACCGCTCGTCGGTGTGGCCATCGGACTTGACGCCGTCACGATCGCCCTCCTCGTCAGCCTCGGCGCGGCGATCGACGTCGTCCTGGCGTACACGGGCGGGTACCTCACGGACCGGCTCGGTCGCCTCTGGGTCGCCCTTCCGACGATGATCGCGTTCGCGACCTCCTACTTCATGGTCGCGTTGGTCTTCTTGATCCCCTCGGCAGGCTTCGCCCTGCTCGTCACCAGCGTCGTCATCGCCTCGGTGGCCAACGGGATCAGCGGCGGTCTGCTGGCCACGATGGGGTCGGACCTGGCGGATCCGCGCCAGCCGGCTCCGTTCCTCAGCTCCTGGCGGCTCGTGTCAGACATGGGCTCCAACCTCGCGCCCTGGCTGATCGCCGGGGTGACCGCCATCGCATCCATCGGAGCGGCGACGGCGTCGCTCGGCGCCCTGTCGCTGCTCGGCGCGGTCCTGCTGCCTCGGTTCATGCGCCGCTACCTTCCGCACCGGGCGACCGGGGCGGAGCAGTCAGAAGAACTGAGTCAGAACGACTGAGTCAGCACGCTGAGTCAGAAGAACTGAGTCAGAACACCTGAGTCAGGACGACTGAGTCGGCACCGGGACCGGGACCGCGGTGGTGCTTCCGGGCACCGGCTCACCCGGCCTCATGGTCGAGGGGACCTTGCCGGGTTCGGCGGCGGGAAGAGCGTCGGCTCCCATGCGCATCTCCTGCTTGAGGCCGATGCGGTTGCCCCAGGCGCGAGCCGGCAGGGCGATGGCCAGCGAGAGGGCCATGATCACGAGGCTGACGATGCCGCCCTCCTCCAGCTGCCCCCCTGTCGCCAATTGCAGACCGAGGATCGACAGCGTGGTCGTGTCGTAAGACGCGAGCAGGATGACGGCCGACGTCGCGGAGGCCGCCGCCACGAAGTTGATCATGCCGACCAGCACCATCGACGGCGCGAGGATCGGGAGGACGATGCGGACGAATGTCCGCATCCAGCCTGCGCCCGATACCCGCCCGGCCTCTTCCATGACGCCACCGAGCTGGACGAGGACGCCCTTGAACATGTTCGTGCCGGTGGTCGCGCCGCGGAGTGTGAGCACGATGATGAGCGGCCAGATGGTGCCGAACAACAGATTCAATCCGGGAGTGCGCAAGAACACGAGGAGCAGGCCGAGACCGATCAGGATGCCCGGCAGCGCCGACGAGGTCCAGATGATGGTGTCGAGGATCGCCCGGAAACGCCAGTTCGTGCGCACGATGATGTAGGCCAGGATCGAGAAGATGATCGGCCCGAGCACACCGGCCGCGATTCCGATGATCACAGTGGTTCCCAATGCGGAGAGGAACTGTGGATCGCTGAGCACGGTCTGCCAGTGGTCGAGAGTCCACACCTGTGTCACGTTGAAGAATCCGACGCGGGTCATGAAGCTGCCCACCACGAGTGTCACCGTCGGCAACCCGGTGATCGCGACGATCAGGACGAGCAAGATCACGAAGACCGGCCTGCGCCACCGGCCGAGCGAGAAAACTCCGGGAACGTAAGAGTCGGTGACCGTCGTGTAGTTGCGGCGACCGGTGATCCAGCGCTGGAACGGGATGATGGCCGCGATGACGAGCATGGTCACACTCGCCAGGACGACCGCGGTCGCGTACTGGGGTGGGTTGTCCTCACGCACGAGTTGGTAGATGTAGGTCGAGAAGACGTAGAACTTGAACTTCGTGCCGATGAGGTACTCGATCTCGAACCCCGAGAAGACATCGATGGCGTGCAGCGCGAATGCCAGGGCGATCGGTGCGCTCATCACGGGCAGCGTCACCCGGATCATTGTCCGGAAGCTGGACGCCCCGCTCACTCGACCGGCCTGTTCGAGGGCGGTGTTCATGTTGCGGAAGGCCGGAGTGAGCAGGATGACGTAGAAGGCGATGCCACCCACCATCAGTTTCACGAAGACGAGGCCGGGGAACGAGTAGACGTTGAACGGGCCGTTCGCACCTACTCCGGGAATCCACTCAAGGGCCTTGTTGAGGAACCCCCAGTTCGGCGACAGCAGCATCTGCCATCCGAGTGCCGCGGAGAGCAGCGGGAAGATGTACGCGATCCAGAAGCCGACCTCGAGTTTGCGGGAATGGCGAACATCGGTTCGCGCCAGGAGGAGCGAGATCGCGACGCCGATCGGCAGTCCGATGACCGTCACGAAGAACCAGAGGATCACCGAGTTGCCAAGCGACTGGAGCAGGCCGCTCGTCTGCCAGGCATGGATCCAGTTGCCGAATCCCCACACGGGGGCTCCGACGACGACTTCTTGTGCGACGTTGAAGCTCAGGATGAGCAACAGGATGATCGGGTAGATCAGGAACGTGCCGAGACCGATGATCGCGACGACCACGATGGTGGTTCCGATACGCGACGTTGGTCGCGCCAGACGCATTCTCACCATGATCCGCTCTCCTCTCGCATTGTCTCGGCACGTTCCTTCATGATCATCCCTTCAAGCCCTACGGGTCAGCTCGAGCAAACCCCTACGGGGTCAGCTTGAGCTTGGCGAGCTCGTCCTTCCACCAGGTCAGCGAGTCGCCGACGGCGCCCGGGTGCTTGCTGGCGTCGAAGGGCGCGAAGCCCTTCTTCTGGACAGCTGCCCAGGCCTCATCGGTCCGCGTTCCCTGCGGCACGTCGCTCCGCAGGGCGATCTGCTCGGGTTCGGGGTTCTTGTCGTCCTTGTTGAACGCCTTCGCCCCATCCTTCGACAGTTCCCAGTTCACGAACAGCTGGGCGGCCGCGGGGTGAGCCGGCTTGGCGAACGCGCAGAGGCGACCGCCGAGGTCCGGTGCGAGTTCGCTGAACTGGTCGGCCGCGAACGCCTTGATGGGCAGACCCTGGGCCACCGCGCTGTCGAACGGGTCGACAGCGATCGGGAACAGGGCGATCGACCAGTCGCCGCGAGCGAGGCCGTCCGACATCGCCCGGTCATCGGTCGCGACGGTGAGGTCCTGCTTCACGAGCTTCTTGAAGTAGTCCTCGCCCAGGATGACCCATCCCTGAATCCGGTCAGACGAGTCGACGTCCGCACCGAGGTTGGAGATGACGATCTTGCCCTTGTACTGCGAGGTCAGGAGGTCGTTCCATGATGTCAGCTTCTTCAGATCGGCCGGCGTCACCTTGTCGGTGTTGTAGTAGCCCGAGATCACGCCCTGCAGCGGGATGACGGAGGTGACGGTGCACTCGGACTGGGTGTCGTCGGCCGGGGCCCACGGCAGGTAGTTGAGGTACCAGCCCTTCGAGCGGTCAAGGGCACCGGGGAGCGTCACGAGCGGCTTCAGCTTCGCGAACAACCCGGCGTCAACGAGTCGAGTCGTCGAGCCGTTGCCCATGATGCCGATGTCGACCTGGTGGATTCCCTGCTGGTCCTCGGCGAGCATGCGGGTGGTGATGTCGTCAGGCGTGCCCGAGATCACCTGGATCGAGATGCCGAACTGCTTGCCGAACGCGTCCCAGGTGCCCTTGGAGTACTGGGCATCATTCGGGCCTGCCACGATGGTGAGCTTGCCCTCCTTCTGGGCGGCCTTGACGAGCTTCTGCATCGCGGGTGAGTCCCACTCGCCGTATGACCCGGCGTAGCTCGCGGGCTTCGGTGCCGGCGTGCTACAACCTGCCAGGATCAGTGCCGCCGAGGCAGCCACTGCCAGCAGTGCGATCCGTCGGCGTGCACCGCTCGACGTTCTTATTCTTTGGTCCATTACGCCTAACCTCCTTGTTGCCGTTATGGGAATTGCTGTGTTTCGGTGAGGGTGAAGTGCTTTCTTTCCGTGGGGGTGTTACCGAGATCAGCGCAGCTCGCTAGTCGAGCCAGACGCTGTGTCCCTTGGGTCGAGGAATGAGCCATACCTGGCTTCCCTCGGTCGCGGCATTGTGCCGGTCGCCGTAGACGAGGATCGTGTCCTGCTCCGCAACGTTGATCTGGTACTCGACGCGCTCCCCGACGAACAGGGCGGCCTCGACCGTGCCACGCAGCGCACCCGCGCCGGCTTTGAGGGTCTCGCCGGGTGCGATCGTCAGATCCTCGGGGCGGACGGCCAGGTGGACCCGAGCGCCGATCACGGGCTCGCCCTCGGCGAGTCTTCCGAAGATCGTGGCTCCGTGGCCGCCGTCGACGTCGATACCCGCTCGACCGTCCTTGTCCACGCTCGCGATCCGACCGGTGAACAGCAGCGTCTTGCCGACGAAGTCGCGCACGAATTCGTTCGCCGGGCGCTCGTAGAGGGTCCAGCTGTCGCCGACCTGCTGCACCTGCCCCTTGTTGATGATGACGATGCGATCGGAGAGCGCGAGCGCCTCGGACTGATCGTGGGTGACGAAGAGGGTTGCGATCTTCAGCCGCTCCTGGAGGAGCTTGACCTCGATGCGCATCTGCTCGCGCAGCTTGGCGTCAAGGTTCGAGAACGGCTCATCGAGCAGGAGCACATGCGGCTCGGTGACGAGAGCGCGCGCGAGGGCGATGCGCTGCTGCTGACCACCGCTGAGCAGCGGGGCGGGGCGATTCTCGTACCCCTCCATCCCGACGAGCGAGAGCGCGTACTGGATGCGCTCCTTGAACTCCGAGCGCGGAAAACGCTGCGCCTGAAGCGGGAAGGCGACATTCTGCGCGACAGTCATGTGCGGCCAGATCGCGTAGGACTGGAACACCATCCCGATCTTGCGCTTGTTCGGGGAGAGCGCGATGCCCTGGGCGGGGTCGATGATGGCGCGATCACCGAAGTAGATGCTCCCGGTGTCTGCGGTCTCGAGCCCGGCGACGATGCGCAGCGTCGTGCTCTTGCCGCAGCCGCTCGGCCCGAGCAGCGTGACGATCTCGCCGTCGTGGACGTCGAATGACAGACCACCGACAGCGGGCGCACCCGCGTTCGCGTAGGTCTTGCCGATCCCTCGAATGCTGATCGCGGGCTTTGCCCCTTGATCGGCTACTGCAGTCATTCCGCAGACTCCCTCGTCCGGAATTGGAACACGCATTTCATTTCCTTGATACTCCCTTACTGGGGTGAACACGTCAAGGGCGGTGGGGCCGCGGGACGCTGCCGATGTTGACGACGAACGCGACAACCCCGCTCGCCGACTCTGCCATCGACGTTGAACGCAAAGCTGTGAGCGGGGCTGTCGCCGGCCGGATGCTTCGGGGACGGTCCTGCTAGGCGCGGGTCACGGGCTGGCCGTCTTCATACCAGTGCCGCTTGAGACTCACTCCGTCACCCCACGGCCGCAGAGCGGTGGGTTCGATGTAGCGCACCTGATTCGCGTCGGGCATCGCGACACCCGCCAGCCGGTCGCTCAGCCAGTCCAGTGTCGGCTGATAGGTGCCGGAGCCATCCGCGAATCGGGTCTTGTGGAAACTGTCGGCGAAGATCCACAACTCGGCCGGTGCTGTGACCTGATCGAAGATGCGCAGCACCTCCTCGACGGGGTCGCGCAGATCGTATTCCCCGGTCACCATGAGGAACGGGCAGGTGATCTGCGCGACGAGCCCGTCCAACGACATCGCCTCGAGAGTCGCGTCGAGTTGTTCCTCGCTGGTCGCCTGCGTCAGGAAGGCGAAGAGCTGCTTGTACCGGGGCGAGTCCTCGTTCATCAGGTAGTAGAGGGGACTGTAGGTCGACTTCGTCGCGACGGCGGCCACGCGCCTGTCGTGGGCCGCGAAGCGCGTCGCCCAGTGGGACCCCGCCCCCGCTCCGAAGACCGCGACCTGCTGCGGATCGATCTCTGTGTGCGTGAGGAGCACATCGAGAACGCCGCTCGCAGCCCGCTCGAAATTGTCGGCGGTGAGGGCGATGCCGCGCATGTTGGACCGCCCGATGCCGGGGCCGTCGAACGAGAACACATGCCACCCTCGAGCGAACTCCTTGACGTTCGCGGGGTTGGGCGCCCCCTCGCTCGTCGTGTCGCAGCCGGGGACGAGGAACAGCAGGGGCGCGGGGCCGACCACGTCGGGGTTGATGTGCAGCCACCCCCCGACCTGCGTGCCTTCCCAGTCGGCCTCGACGCGCTCGATGCGGTAGGGCGCAAGCTCTCGCACGCGTTCGTAGCAGCGCTGCAATCCGTCGTAGAGGAATCGCTTCTCCGCGTTCAGTTCGAAGACCGGATGCTGCGCCCGCAAGAAGCCCTGAGCCGCCGAGACGTACGCGGACAACGCCGCCTGCCGATCCCCGCCGGCCGCGATCTGCGCGGCCTCCCGTTCCTTCTCCAGCGCGCGCATGCCCAGGTGCTTGCTGATCATCGCGTGGCTGCGGATCTCCGGCGGCAGTGATCGCTCCTCACCCCACCAGTGATAGGTGAGGCCGGTCTGCTGAATGACGTAGTCGAAGATCCACTGCTGGTTGTCGCGCGCCAGATGCGGGCGCCCGGGGCGGGCGTGCTCGGGATCAGGCATCCGCCGTCACCACCACCAATTCGTCCCCCTCGACCTCGAACGCATGCGGAAGGCCCTCGGACATCCATTCGATGTGCTCGACGGCCGTGTCGAACCGCGGGTCACCGGCGTGGAGTACCTCGGGGCGGAGCTCGGTATCGATCCGCACCGGGAGGATGCCGACCCGGTCGACCCCCGACTTGGTGATCTCCACGCGGGCGATCATCGACTTCATGGCATCCGGCCCCATGGGCAGCCGCGGATAGTCGGGGTCGTGCTCGACACCGTGTCGATGACCACCGATGTGGCCGGGTACGTGGTTGCCGAGTTCGCGCTGCGACCAGATGAAGTGGCTGAGAGAGTACGCGCAGACCTTGCCGTCGATGACCTCGATGCCCTTCGGGATGTGCGGGTGATGGCCGACGATGAGATCGGCGCCGGCCGCGATGATCTCTTTGGCGACGACGCGCTGGTAGCCGGCGAGCATGCGCGGGATGTTGTGGATCCCCCAGTGCATCGAGACGACGACGGCATCCGCCAGCGTCTTTGCGTAGGCGACGTCGGCGCGCATCGCATCGACATCCTTCTCCCACGGGATCGTGATGATGTCGGGAGGTGTGCCCGGTTGCCAGTCGTTCGGCTTATAAAAGGTATCCACGCGGATGGGAGCAATGCCTGCCCGGTGCGGGGTCGCCGCGTAGCCATCGCGCATGATCGAGTTGTAGGCGAGGAACGCCACCTTCACGCCGTTGCGGTCGATGACGACAGGTCGGCGGGCCTCTTCCTCGTCCTTGCCCCCACCCACCGTCTCGATTCCCTTCGAGCGGAACAGGTCGATCATGTCGAGCATGGCCTCGCCGCCCCAGTCCATCGCCTTGTTCCCCGCGATGGAGACGACGTCGAACGCCAGGTCTTCGAACAACGAGATGAACCTCGGGTCCTGACGGCTGTAGTGCCCGTCGGAGTGCACCTGGAGCGTGCCCCGGGTGCTGAACACCTTCTCGCAGTGCCCGAACCGCACGTCGGCGAGCGCGAACGTCGGCTTCGCGAGGGTGGGGTAGCCGTCGAGCGGCTCGTGATACGGGCCAACATCGCCGACCGCCATCAACACCAGTTTGCCGTCAGACATCGTGCCTCCGCCTTTGGTTGCCATGCTGTGAACAGATCCGTGCTCCGGTACGACCTTCGCATCACTCTCGCGCAGAGTCATATCCGCAACACGTACATCTACGGTACATTATGGAACAACAATTCCATTATCGGGAGTGAGCCATGAACGACAAAAACACTGCTGCCCAGGGCACGCAGATCGGACGCGACAACCAGATCGGGATCGTCGGCGTCGGCAACATGGGCGGGTCGATCTCCCGCTCCATCCTGCGGGGCGGATTCCCGCTTCGCGTCTTCGACCTCTCCGCCACCGCCGTGGCCGATCTCGTCGCGCTCGGCGCCACCGCCGCAGACTCGCTGGCCGAGCTCGCCGCGAGTTGCGACGTGATCTCCGTCGTCGTGGTCAGTGACGACCAGGTGAAGGATGTCGGCGCGACGATCATCGCGAACGCCAAGCCGGGCACCTCGGTGATGGTCCACAGCACCGTGCGGGCCTCGACCGTCGTCGACCTCGGGATCGAGGCGGCCAAGAAGGGCATCAACGTGCTCGACGTGGCCGTCAACGGCGGCCAGGAGAAGGCCAGCCGCGGCACGCTCACCCTCATGGTGGGCGGCGAGGAGACCGTGGCCCGCGGACTGTGGCCGTTGCTCGAGAGCTTCGGAGAGAACATCTTCTACATGGGCCCGACCGGCAGCGGCGTCGTGGCGAAGCTCATCAACAACCTCATCGCCCTCGGCAGCTACGCACTGCAGCTCGAGGGCATGCGGCTGGGCGCGGCCTACGGACTCGAAGAGGACGCCATCACCACGGCGGTCATCGCCAGCCAGGGCGACAACAAGGGCATCCGCACCTGGGGCCGTCACGACCGTAAGCGCGCCATCCGCGCGGCGCAGGGCGTCGACTGGTCCGAGCGCATGGGCCGGGACCTGCAGGAGGCGGCGATCGCCGCAGGCGAGCGTGATGTGCTGCTGTCCATCACGGCGGTCATCTCCGACGCCATGCCGAGCATGCTGCGCCGTCGGGACCGTGAACTCTCCGCCGTCGGCGGCCTGCCCGAGGCGAAGTTCTGCTCGGTCTGCGGGCAGGATCTCGCGAGAATGTTCCGCGAGGCCGGCATCCACCCGGAATGCCGCCCCGGCTACTGGCACACCGAGGCCTGAGCCACTCTCGCCTGAACGCAGCTGACGCCGGCTCCTTTCGAAGGAGCCGGCGTCAGCTTGTTTGTGTCGGGAGTTACTTGCTCACGTCGGGAGACTCAGCGGTCAACGCCTGGTAGCTCGGGAAGGTGCTCGCCGACACCTTGCCCGACTGCACCAGCATCTTCTTGCCCGCGGTGTACAGGCTCTGGGTGAACGTCGGGTCGGTGGGCCAGACTCCGGGCTTGGTGAGGAACTCCTTGAGCTCGGCATCGAGGATGTTGGTCGGGGTGGATGCGCCCCAGTCCTCCTTGGCGACCTTCTCCGCGAAGGCCGGGTCAGAGTGCATCTTCGCGACGGCCTCCTTGTACGCGGCCATGAAGCTCTTGTACAGCGCAGGATCCTTCTTCACGTCCGCGGTCCGCCCGATGAACAGCGCGGACGGCATCGGGCCGTCGTCTTCGAAGTTGTAGATCGTCTGAACCTGCTTCTCGTCGAGTGCGGTGGTGATCGTCGGCGGGTTGAGCATGACCGCCTGGACACTGCCGTTGGACAACGCCGCGAACTGCGCGGCGGGCTGGCCGAGGGCGGCGATCTTGACGTCGACGTCCGGCTTCAGGCCCGCCTTGACGAGTGCGGCGCGCACCGTGTAATCGCTGAAGGATCCGGCTCCGGACACGCCGATCGTCTGGCCCTTCAGGTCGGCGATGCTCTTGTACTTGGAGCCGACCTTCGACACGAGCCGGAAGTAGGTCTTCGCTGTCCAGACGCCCAGCACGGTGATGTCGAGCTTCTGCGCAGACCCGAGCGCGGAGGCGACGTCGATACCGCCGCCCAGGATGTCGCCGGTGCCACCGGCGAAGATCTGCGAGGTGGAGCCGCTGCCGGAGTTGAACTGCGCCTGGGTGAGATTGAATCCGTTCTCCTGGGCGATGCCGTCGTTCATCATCGCGTACAGCGGCACGTCGTAGAAGCTTCTGCCCGACAGCAGGATGCTGAGGGTCTTCGACGGGGTCGCCGCGGGGGAGTCGCTGCCGGCGCCGGCGCTGGGAGCGGTGTTCGCGCCCGAACTGCAGGCTGCGGTTGCGACGAGCGTCAATGCCAGCGAAAGGCCGGCGAGGATGGTCGTCAGGCGGGTGGGACGTTGTGTTCGCATTGCTGTGCCTTCCTGTTCAAGGCGTGTGGAGGTGGCCCGGGACGCCGTTGGACGTCACATCGCGACCGTGGTCGCGATACCGGCCACCTGCCAGCGCGTGAGCCATCGCTCGACGAGGCCGGCGATGGCGTAGATCACCATGGCGAGGACCGCCATGGTGATGAGGGCGACGATGCCCCCGGTGATGTCGAACTGGTTCATTTCTTGCGTCATGTACCAGCCGAGGCCTTCGGTGGAGCCGATCAGTTCGCCGACGACCGCGCTGACCAGGGCCATTCCGACGCTGATCTTGATCGCCGCCATCAGCCACGGGACCACCGACGGGATGATGACGAACCGCACGATCTGCATGCGGGTGGCCCGCATGCTGCGCAGCGCGTCGAGCATGACCGGGTCCGTGGCTTCGATGCCCTGCCGCACGTTGAGCAGCACAACGAATCCCACGACGGAGACGACCAGGGCGATCTTCGACGTGAGACCGATGCCGAACCACAACACGAAGAACGGCGCGAGGGCGACACGCGGCAGGCTGTAGGCGGCGAGGATGAAGGGGTCGAGTGCGCTGCTCACCATCCGCGGCGAGCGCGCGATCAGGATGCCCGCCACGAGGCCGATGACCGTTCCGAAGATGAGGCCGAGCACTGCTTCCTGCAACGTCACCAGCGTGTTGGACAACAGGGAGCCGTCGCCGATCAGGATGCCGAAGCGCGTAACGACCGCGGCGGGTGTGCTCACCCAGAGCGACCCGACCTGGAGCGAGACCAACTGCCACAGGACGATCAGCAAGACCAGCACGCCCAGCCGCGCCAGGCTCACCCACGAGAAGATGTTCCGCACGGCCCGCTTCGCATGGAATCGCACGGCCGAGGGCTGAGCGGCGACGGTCACCTCGCGAGAGCGAGCGGGCATCGTCGAGATTTTCTGACTAGACATGGTGTCCTCCGAGGGCGAGCAGGTCCCACACGCGCTTCTGGATCTCGCCGAACCCGTCGGCGAACCGGGACTCGTAGTAGTCGCGGGGCTTGGGAAGGGGCACATCCACGACGCCGGCGATCCGTCCCGGCGAAGCGCTCATCACGACGATCCGATCGGCGAGAGCGACGGCCTCATCGATGTCGTGGGTGACGAAGATCGTCGTCTGCGTTGACTCGCGCAGCAGATCGAGCAGGAAGTTCCCGACCTTGATCCGCGTCTGTGCGTCGAGTGCTCCGAACGGCTCGTCCATCAGGAACACGCTGGGTCGGTAGGCGAAGGCGCGGGCGAGGGCCACGCGTTTGCGCATACCTCCGGAGAGTTGCGACGGGAACTTGTCGCAGGAGTCGCCGAGGCCGAGCGTGGTCATCAGCTCGCGGGCGTGCTCGGTGGAGGTGCGCTTGTTGCCGAGGCCTGCGAGCTGCATGGCGAGCGCGACGTTCTGCAGAGCCGTACGCCACGGCAGGAGCGCATCCGATTGGAAGACGAAGCCCACGCGGTGCTGATCGTCCGTCTGTCCGTCGGTGAACTGCACGCCACCGCGCGATGGCTCGATCAGGCCGGCGACGACCTTGAGCAGTGTCGACTTGCCGCACCCGCTCGGGCCAAGCAGAACGAGGAACTCGCCGCGGCGGACGCCGATCGACACATCATCGACCGCGAAGGTGGCGCGCGCCGCGCCGACTCCCCCGTAGCTGACGCTGACCTGGTCGATGTCGATGGCGACAGGCTGCGTTGTGGTGTCGACGGGCGTGAGAGTCATGGGCCACTCGATCCTCTGCGTGCGCCCGGCGCTGGGCGCACGACGACAGTAACAAAGAAGGTCGAAAAATGGAACAGGCGATCCAAAATATGACTGCCTAGTCGAGTCGTCAGGCTGGGCAGCCGCGCCCCGCCATCAGTCGGATGCAGGCTCCGCTGCCGCCGCACTGCCCGCGATCCGACCCATCGTGATGATGGGCCCGGTCTTGCGATGCGAACGCCGGAAGCCCACGAAGGCAGCGGCCTCGCCGGCGGCATAGAGACCGCCGATCACCGGTTCGTCCGCCAACGGCGCGGCAACCCGCGCGTCCCACATCGCACTGTGGTCCAGCACCTGCCCGGTGGCATTGATCCGGAGACCGCCCGGTGGCGTATGCCTGATCATGTTCAGCTTGGCTGCGAAGAACGGACCGTCGGCGATCGGCTCGTAGTCGCGCTTGCCGAAGTCGGGGTCAATCCCCTCCTTCGCGCCCTCGTTGTAGCGACGCATCGTCCGTTCGACGAGTTCCGGGTCCATTCCGATCTTCTCGGCGAGCTCGGCGATGGTGCCGGAGATGGCGACGCTGTCGGGATGCAGCGCTCGGCCGTGCATCGGGTCAGGGGCGGCCATCTCCTCGATCGGCCATCCCATCGCCTCGGCGTTCGGAGCGTCCGTCACCGCCCAGACGTTCTTCGGATCGGGAAGGGAGAGGAACGTCCGGTTGAAGGGCTCTTCCGGATATTCTGCGAGCGGGAGGCTTGCCGAATCCCTGATGAGGCCCGGGCTGACCTGGGCGGCGACGCTCTCATCGATGTAGCGGCCACCGCGCCCGCGCAGCAGCGCGATGCGCTGATACGCGCCCTTGCGCGCCGCCATCGGGATGCCGGTCACCCGGGCGATGCCTTCCTCCCCCGCGATCCGCGAGAGGGAGAGGCTGTAGTAGTGCGAGCCGTATCGGATCGCCAGGAACGACACGAACGACATGTCACTCAGTCCCGCGCCCACCTCGAGGCCGGCGACATAGGCGTCGCCCATCGCCGTCATGTAGGGCAGGCCATCCGGATAGACGGCGTCGTTGACGAGACGGGGATCCCAGGCCTTGACGAGCGCCTCATTCGCCGTGGCCCCTCCCGAGGCGAGAATGACCGCGCGCCGGGCGCGGATGTCGACGAGGCCATCCGCGGTCTCCGCGCGAATGCCGATGACCCTCCCGCCCGGCTCACGGAAGATGTGCCGCATGCGATGTTCCGACAGCACGCGGATCCCCCGGGATGTCACGGCCTTCTCCAGCACCGAGGTCAGGGCGAAGCCGTTTTCGCCTTTCGGGGATCCCCCAGGGTAGTAGCCGGACGGCGACACCGCTGCGTAGTGCGTTCGCGGGACCGCACGGGCGTCGCCGACTTCGAATCCCATCGCCGGATTGCGGAGCTCGTCGGAGAAGACAAGTCCGAGCTCCTCGAGCCACAGGCAGGTCGCTCGCCCTCCGCCGACGTACGCCTCCACGATCTCCGGCACGGCCCGGTGCTCGCACAGCCTCATCTCGTCCTCGATGCCCCACTCGACACGGTCTTCCACGCCGTTGCGGTCATGGACATGAGTCGCGCAGAAGCTCATGAAGCCCCCGGAGCCGCGCATGAGCCCGCCGAGGAACGCGTTGTTCTCGACGATGAGCGTCGACGCGCCGGCGTCGTGAGCGGAGATCGCGGCGGGGAGACCCGCGTTGCCGCCCCCGACCACGACGACGTCGGCTTCGTATGACCACGTCGTCGGCAGTTCGGTTGTCATCAGATGTCTTCCTGTGGTTGCTCCGGGCAGGCGCCGTCGTGCTCCGCCCGCTGGACGCCGGCCGCGCAGGTCAGCCGCCCTTGTAGAACCCTCCGTTGACGTGGATGGATTGACCCGTGATGAACCGCGCTTCATCGCCCGCCAGGAAGGCGACGACGCTCGCGACGTCATCGGTGGTCGCGATCCGGCGCAACGAGGTGTGCTGGATCTCATCGGCGACCTTCGGGCCCGGCGGCTCGGAGGCGCGCACGGTCTCCATGCGCGCCGGGATCACGACATTGGCGCGCACGCCCTTCGGCCCCAGTTCGTCGGCCAGCGCACGGGTCAAGCCGATCAGACCGGCCTTGCTGGCGGCGATGGGGACCGCCCCGCCGCCACCGCCCTGCAGCGCGACCAGCCCGGAGATGTTGATGATGACGCCGTCGCCGCGTTCGGTCATCGTCGGCGCGACCGCCCGGCTCATGTAGAACGGACCGCTGAGGTTGACCGCCATCACCGTCGCCCACGCCTCGTCGGTGGTATCGGCCAGGCTCGCGCGCGGGCGGATGGCCGCGGCGTTCACCAGGACGTCGATGGTGCCGTACTGATCCAGCACGTCGCTCACACACCGGCGCACCGCCTCAGGATCCGAGACATCGGCCGCATGGGCCGTCGCGGTCACCCCGTGCTGCTTCAGCTCCTCGACCACCCTGCGGGCGCGCTCGAGATCCTCGCGCACCACGATCGCCACATCGAAGCCCTTGGCCGCGAGGGTGCGGCTGATCTCCGCGCCCAGGTTCTGGCCGCCGCCGGTCACCAGCGCGAGCTTGCGTTGTTCCTCGGCCATCAGTGATCCTGGCCCAGCGCGCCCCAGAGCTCGGCGTAGATGTCCTGGACCTCGCGTTCGGTGCGGAACGTGCCGACATCGCGCGGCTGAGGGCGGTCGATGACCTTCTCGTAGAAGCCGGACGTTCCACTCGGCATCACGATCACGCGGTGGCCGAGGCAGATGGCCTCGTTGAGGTCGTGGGTCACGTAGACGATCGTCTTGTGCGTCTCGGTCCACAGATCGACGAGCAGCTGCTGCAGCTTGACGCGCAGGATGGCGTCGATGGCGGCGAACGGCTCGTCCATCAGGAAGATGTCGGCGTCGCCGAGCAGCGAGCGCGCCAACGACAAGCGGCTCCGCATGCCGCCGGACAGCTCGTGGGGTCGACGCTTCTCGGCCTCCGCCACGCCGACTCGCTCCAGTTCGGCCCGCGCACGTTCGTAGCGAGCCTGCTTCGGGACGTGCTTGATCTCGAGCGGCAGTGCCGCGTTGTCAAGGGCCGTCCGCCATGGCAGCAGAGTGTCCTGCTGAGTCATGTAGCTGACACTGCTGCTGAGCCCTTGCACCGGCGCGCCATGAACGGACAACCCTCCCGCGGTCGGTGTGATGATGCCGGCGATCAGGTTGAGGAATGTCGACTTCCCGCAGCCGGACGGGCCGATCAAGGCGACGATCTCGCCGGCCTTGATCTCCAGGTTGAAGTTGTCGAGGATGACATGGTCGCCGTAGGCGAAGGCGAGATTCTTCGCGTCGATGACCGTGTCGCCGAACGGCGAATCGGTGGGGGAGGCTGATTCGGTCTGCATCTGGTCGTCGCTTTCGTGTGGGAGGTCGCGGGTGGCCGTACGGGAGCCGGGCGTGCCCGATGTCGTGTCGTGCATGGTGTTCCCTTCGTCAGCCGATGGTGCGTGATGAGCCGATCCGGCTGAATATCTGGAAGATGCCGATGAAGAGCGTCGAGAAGATCGTCGCGACCAGGAGCGCCCCGATGACGGCATCCGTGCTGAACGTGAACGCGCTGGTGTACATCATCCCGCCGAGGCCGTCGGTCGCCCCGAAGAGGATCTCCGCTCCGACCGCGGAGGCGATGGCGTTGTGCGCGGAGATCGTGAGCGCGGTGCCGAGGTAGCCCGCCGTCTGCGGGAGAAGCAGCTTGGTGGCAACCTGCCAGCTGCCTCCACCGAACAGCCGGATCATCCGCACCTTGGCGGGATCGACGGTCTTCAGACCGGTGACCATGTTGAGGAAGATGATCGGCATCACCGTGATCGCGACGAAGATGACGCGCGAAGGAGTGTCGCGCCCCAGCCAGACCAGCAGCAGGGGGATGAGGGCGAACTTGGGCATCGCGTAGAGCGCCGCGAACACCGGGTTGATCACACCTCCGGCCTCCTTGGGGCCGAGTGTCGCGATGAGGGCGAGCGTGATGCCGGCGATCGCTCCGAAGGCCATCCCCAGCACCGCCTCGCTCAGGGTGGTCCAGACCATCTGCACCAGTGTCCCGTCGAGCGTCCATTGCCAGATCTTGGCGAAGACGGCATCAGGGCTGGCGAGGAAGAGGCTGGAGACGTTCGGGACGGCGACCCAGCGCCAGAGTGCATAGAGCACGGCGAGCGAGAGCACCCACTTGCCGGTCTGCCCGATAGCGGCCCGCAGGGGACGCGCGCTCGAGAGGATGCCGGTGGAGACCGGCGCGGCGCGGACGATGGTGCGCTCACTCATCAGCGGTCACCCCCGTCCCGACGAGTCGGCCGTAGTACGACAGCCCGGCCCTGGCGCCGATGTCGATCGCGAACGCGACGATGCCGACGGCCAGGACGACGGCGATGGCGCCCGCGCCGTTGAGCGAGAGCGCGTACTGATCGAGCAGCCGCCCGAGGTTGCCTTGGGTCGGTACGCGCAGTTCACCGAAGATCGCCGTGCCGAACCCCAGGGGCAGGGCGAGGCGGGTTGCACCGATCAGGTGGGGCGCGATCGATCCGAGGTACAGCGACCTCACGATCTTGACGCGGCCGGCGCCCATCAGCTTGAAAGCCGTGACCCGGCGCGGATCGATCTCGGCCAAGCCCTGCTTGGCGGCGAAGTAGTAGACGAAGATCACCGAGAGCAGCACCAGCATCAGCTGGGCGCTGCTCGACAATCCGACCCACAGGATCAAGAGGGAGACCAGGCCGATCTTGGGGATGCCGTAGATCAGGTTGCCCCACGGCTCGAGCACCCACTTGAGAACGGGCACCTCGGCCAGCAGGGCGAACGCGACGCCGATCGGTGCGCCGATCACGACACCCAGCAGTGTGGTCAGCAACGTGGCCCCGGTCGCCGTGAAGATCTGGCCGGTGACGATCAGGTTCCACAGGGCCACCAGGACGTCAAGCGGCTTGCCGAAGACGTACTCCGGGAGGACCGACTTCGGTAGCGCCTGCCACACGGCGATCAGAACGATCGCCGCTGCGACGCGGGTCCAGGCCACCGAGTGCCGGGCGAAGTATCCGAGTATCCCGCCGGAGCGCTTGGTCGCGCCCGGATCATTCTGGCGCGTGACCCGGCGGTCGCGGACCGATTGAGCTTCCACAGTCAGACACCTTGTCTCTCGGGTGACACCGCGGTTCATCCGCGAAGCACGTCACCTTCTGAGCGTGAACATGCCTCGTTGCAGAGCACACAGGTCGTCGGTTAAGCTCGACGCTAGCATTTTCGGAACGAGCAGTCCAGTATTCGGAACGCTGACGATGCAGGATCCGGTCCCTGAGTTCGGGCTGCCGTACTTCTCGCTACACCTGGAGGCCGCGTGGGACTCGAATCGACAACCACGCAGGACGCGCCCGAGGCCCATCCGCGGCGCTGGCGGATCCTGGCCGTGGCCCTGATCGGGCCCCTGATGGGCAACATCGATCAGTACGTCGTCGCGACCGCGTTGCCCACGCTGCGCAACGAGCTCCACACGTCGATCGCCCTGGCCGCGTTGAGCATGACCGTGTACCAGCTGGGACTGATCGCCTCGATGCCCATCGTCGGCAGGCTGAGCGACCAGCTGGGCCGCAAACGAGTCCATCTCATCGCCATCGGGATCTTCGCTGCGGCCTCGCTGGCCTGCGGCCTCTCGGACAGCATCGGCATGCTCATCGCCTTCAGGCTGGTCCAAGCCATCGGCGCCGGGGGGCTGATGCCGACGGCGACGGGAATCGTGGCCGAGAGCTTCGGCCGCGACCGCGACCGCGGGATCGGGCTGATCGCGAGCGTCGTCTCCATCGGCGCGCTCGTCGGACCCGTGCTCGGTGGAGTGATCATCCACTACTGGTCGTGGCGCGGCGTGTTCCTCATCAACTTGCCGGTCGCGGCGGTCATCCTGCCGTTGGCCGTCCGTGTGATCCCGCGATCGCGCCCGCGTGCCGCGGCGACGCTGGACGTGCCCGGCATCGCGCTTCTCGTTGCTGCGCTGAGCTGCTTCATGCTGGGCACCACACTCCTCGGCGAGGGGGTGAGTCCGCTGTCGGTGTGGTTCATCGGCTCCGAGGCTGCGGCCGTGCTGCTCGGCTTCCTCCTCGTCCGTCACTGCCTGCGGGTGCCGCACCCGATCATCCCGGTCCACCTGCTCCGCGTCGGCGCCTTCTTCCGGATGAACGTGCTCAACTTCATCTACGGTGCCGCGGTGCTCGGCATGGGCTCGCTGATCCCGCTCTACGTCCAGGAGCGGTACGCGTTCTCGGCCCTGGCCGCCGGGTCGGTGCTCTCGGTGCGCGCGATCGGGGTGATCACCGTCTCCATCCTCGCGACGTTCCTGTTGCGGCGCTTCGGCTATCGCCGGCCGATGCTCATCGGATTCGGCCTCCAGGCGATCGGTCTGGCTCTCATCGGCTGGGGGGCCCCGCCCGGTTTCATGCCGTATCTGTGGCTCGCAGCGTGCGGAGGGATCCTGGGCATCGGGGCGGGCGCGGCCATCCCCGCCACCAACAACGCACTGCTGTCGTTCTCGCCCAAGGACGTGTCGACGATCTCGGGACTGCGGGGCATGTTCAAGCAGATCGGGGCGCTGGTCGCGATCTCGATCGTCACCGCCGTACCCACCCCGGCGGGCGACACCGGGCTCGTCCTCGGCCACGCCATGCTCGTGATGGCCGCGGCGCTGACCCTGCTGGTGCTGCCGCTCGTCCTGTCGGTTCCCGATCGCGCTCGGTAACGATCTCGCAACGTTTCTTCGTTGCGGGAGGAACCGGGGGCAACATGTCTCACAACGTTTGTGGAATGTGCATTCCGAAAACCTGACGGCTCGTCCTGGACGATCACCGGATACCAGAGAGGAATCTCCAATGAAGAAGATCCTGAACACGCAGCACACCCGTCACCGGCCCGGTCGTGGGAAGGCGGTCGTGCTCGCGTCGATCGTCGCTCTCGGACTCGCCGCGCTGACCGGGTGCCAGGCCACCTCGGGGGGCACGGCATCCGCTCATCCGAGTGGATCGGCCGGACCGCTCAGCATGCCGGACATCGCCATCAGCAGTAACTTCAACTCCACCCCGGAGCTCTCGCAGATCGCGCTCGGCAAGAAGTATTACCAGGCCAACGGCCTCAACAGCGCAACGGTCGTGGGCTACGGGACGACCGCCGCCGATCAGATCGCCCTCGTGCTCGGCGGTCATGCCCAGTTCATCAACGGCAACGCGAGTCCGGTGCTGCATGCCGTGTCATCCGGCTCCGACCTCGTCGCGCTCATGAACATCCGGGTGGGCGGATCGACCGCTCTCGTCGTCAAGAAGGCGACGGCCAAGAAGCTCGGCATCCCGACGGCCAACTCGACGGTCGCCGAGGTGAAGAAGCAGCTGCTCGCGCTGAAGGGCAGCCACCTCGAGATCGGCGTTCCGAGTGTCACGGGTGACAACGCCGTGAATCTCGTCGCGATCGCCAACGACCTCGGCCTCACCACCGGCAGCAGCGCGAGTGACGACATCAAGATCACCGCCTTCGGCAGCCAGCCGAACATGGCGACGGCGTTCGGGACCGGCAAGGTCGATGCCTTCTCCAGCACCGCCCCGAGCACCTACCTGCCCGACACGGTCTACATCCCGCTGTACAAGGCCGCGCCGGTCTCCGACGAGGCCGCGCTCACCCTGGCTGCCACGAGCACGTTCATCAAGGCGCACCCCGATGTGGTCCAGGCCACGGTCGACAGCTACCTCATGGCCATGAAGTACGCGCAGGACCACCCGGCCGACGCAGTGAAGTACCTGTCCGACACGTACCAGCAGGCCGGCGCGACACCCGACCAGTACTCGAAGATGTTCGACCAGTACGTGCCGGAGCTCGGTCAGCCCGTCATCACCAAGAAGATGTTCCAGGCGAACTACGACATCGCCGGCCTCGCAGGAGCGCTGAAGCCGATCAGCTACGCCTCCTTCGTCGACAACTCCTTCGTCATCAAGGGCATCAAGCAACTCGGCCTCAAGTACCCGACCGCCGAGTAGCCGTCGCAGCATCCGGCCAGCGTCGTCCCCATCGAGGCGCTGGCCGGATCTGCGGAGAAGCAGGATCACGGCACCTTCCGTCGCCGTGACGATCCACCCAGACGAGAGGGGAATCTCCGATGAAGAAGATCCTGAACACGCAGCATCCGCGCCACCGGCCCGGACGGGGCACCGGTGCCGTGCTCGCCTCCATCGTCGTTCTGGGCGTTGCCGCGCTGACCGGCTGCCAAGCCACGAGCGCCGGCTCGTCCGCCAGCCCAACAGGGTCCACGGGCCCGCTCAGCATGCCGGACATCTCCATCAGCAGTAACTTCGGATCCACCCCGGAGCTCTCGCAGATCGCGCTCGGCAAGAAGTACTACCAGGCCAACGGCCTCAACAGCGCCACCATCGTGGGCTACGGGACGACCGTCGCTGACCAGATCGCCCTCGTGCTGGGCGGCCACGCCCAGTTCGTCAACGGCGACTCCAGCCCTCTGCTGCACGCGAAGTCCTCCGGTTCCGACATCGTCTCGCTCATGAACATCCGGGTCGGCGGCTCGACCGCTCTCGTCGTCAAGAAGGCGACGGCGACGAAACTGGGCATCCCGTCGGCCAACTCGACGACAGCCGAGGTCAAGAAGCAGCTGCAGGCCCTGAAGGGCAGCCACCTCGAGATCGGCGTTCCGAGCGCAACCGGCGACAACGCCGTGAACCTCGTCGCCATCGCCAATGAGCTCGGCCTCACCACCGGCAGCAGCGCGAGTGACGACATCACGATCACCGCGCTCGGCAGCCAGCAGAACACGTTGACCGCGTTCGGCACGGGCAAGGTCAACGCCTTCTCCAGCACGGCGCCGAGCACCTACCTGCCCGACACGGTCTACATCCCGCTGTACAAGGCCGCACCGGTCTCGCAGGAAGCGGCGGTGACGCTTTCCTCTACCGGCGCGTTCATCAAGGCGCACCCCGATGTGGTCCAGGCCACGGTCGACAGCTACCTCATGGCCATGAAGTACGCCCAGGATCACCAGAGCGACGCGGTCAAGCTGGTCGCCAGCACCTATCAGCAGGCCGGGGCGACGCCCGATCAGTATTCGAAGATGTTCGACCAGTACGTGCAGGCCGTCGGTCAGCCCGTCATCACCAAGAAGATGTTCCAGGCGAACTACGACATCGCCGGCCTCGCCGGAGCGCTGAAGCCGATCAGCTACGCCTCCTTCGTCGATAACTCCTTCGTGATCAAGGGCATCAAGCAGCTCGGACTGAACTACCCGACCGCCGAGTAGAAGCCCGCAATCAGAGAGGAACCTCCCATGAAGAAGATCCTGAACACACGTCATCGGCCGGGACGGGGCAAGGCGGCAGTGCTCGCCTCCATCGTCGTCTTGGGCGTTGCCGCGCTGACGGGCTGCCAAGCCACGTCAGGCGCCGGCTCGTCCGCCAGCCCGACCGGGTCCACTGGACCGCTCAGCATGCCGGACGTCACGATCAGCAGTAACTTCAACTCCACCCCCGAGTTGATGCAGATCGCGCTCGGCAAGAAGTACTACCAGGCCAACGGCCTCAACAGCGCCACCGTGGTGGGCTACGGGACGACCGCCGCCGACCAGCTCGCGCTCGTGCTCGGCGGGCACGCCCAGTTCACCAACGGCAACTCCAGCCCGCTGCTGCACGCCAAGTCCTCCGGCTCGGACATCGTCTCGCTCATGAACATCCGGACCGGCGGCGCCGTCGCCATCGTGGTGAAGAAGGCGACGGCCAAGAAGCTGGGCATCCCGACCGCCAACAAGACCGAGGCCGACGTCCACAAGCAGCTGCTCGCCCTCAAGGGCAGTCATCTCGAGATCGGCGTTCCGAGCGCCACCGGCGACAACGCCGTGAACATCGTCGGCGTCGCTCAGAAGCTCGGCCTCACGATCGGCGACAGCGCCAGCGACGACCTCAAGATCACCGCCTTCGGCGGCACGGCCAACCTCGCGACGGCGTTCGGGACCGGCAAGGTCGACGCCTTCTCCAACACGGCGCCCAGCACCTACCTTCCTGACACGGTTTACATCCCGCTGTTCAAGGCGGCACCGGTCTCGCAGGAGGCGGCGCTCACGCTCACCGCGACGAGCGCGTTCGTCAAGGCGCACCCCGACGTGGTCCAGGCAGTGGTCAACAGCTACCTGATGGCCATGAAGTACGCGCAGGACCACCCGGCCGATGCCGTCAAGTACCTCTCCGACACGTACCAGCAGGCCGGCGCGCAGCCCGACCAGTACACGAAGATGTTCAACGAATACGTACCGGCCCTCGGTCAGCCCGTCATCACGAAGCAGATGTTCAACGCTGACCTCACCCTCGCGAAGCTGGCCGGAGAGATGAAGCCCGTCACCTACGACTCCTTCGTCGACAACTCCTTCGTCATCAAGGGCATCAAGCAGCTCGGACTGAACTACCCGACCGCCGAATAGCCTGGAGCGAACAGGGCGGGGGCCGGCACGAAAGTGTCCGGCCCCCGCCTCGTCATGTCGACCGAGGTCAGACCGCGGATGAGGCGGCCGAGCCGGCGACGTAGCCCAGCTCGCGCGAGATGTCGTCAGCAGCCGCGACCACGAGCGGTCGCAGTCGTGCCATCACGGTGTCCGGCATGCGCACGCTGGGGCCGAGCACGCTCAGTGCGGCGAGCACCTGACCGTTCTCGGCGAAGACCGGCGCGCTGATCGATGCGACCTCGTGAGTCTGTTCGGCCCTCGTGACCAGATAGCCCTGGCTCCGCGCCTCTGCGAGCTGCTTCTCGAGAACGGCGCGGTCGGTGACCGTGTCCTCGGTGATCGGCACCAGTCGCATCTGGTCGAGGAGCTCGCGGCGCCGCGCGTCATCGGTGAAGGCGAGGAGGATCTTGCCCATCGAGCCGGCGTACAGGGGCTTCGTCGCGCCGACGTCGGACGTATAGCGGATCGGCTGCGGACTGGGGATCGAGGCGACGCACAAGCGCTGCGTGCCGACCAGGGAGTACAGCGCGACCGTCTCCTGCGTCGCATCCACGAGGGCCTGCATGTGCTTGCCGGCGATGACGTCCATGCCGCCGAGGCCGCGCCGCACGGCGTCCGCGATCCCCAGGCACGCCGGGCCGAGGAGGTATTCGCGGGTCGTGTGGTTCTGGATGACGAGCTGGCTCAGCGAGAGAGTCGCCAGCAGCCGATGAACCGTCGGCTTGCGCAGCCCGGTCGTCTCGGCGATGCCGGCGAGGCTGAGAGGCCCTCCCAGCAGTGACAGCAGCACGTCCGCGGCACGGACGACCGACTGTACTGGCGTGTTATCGTCCGCCACCGTTCTCCTCGCATCCATCAGAGCGCACCACCTCGAGCAACGCGGACCGTCCGCCGCGTCTCAGAATCCCTTCGCAACCACTTCGTTGCTGAGGGTTCCGACCTCTGCCGAGGTGACCCCCACCATATCGCCTGGCCGGAGAAACCCGGCGCCGGAATCGGTGCCCGTTCCGGGCCCGCTCCCCCCCGAGATGAGGTCACCGGGGAGGAAGGTGAAGTCGCGGCTGAGGTACTCGAGGTACTCGGCGTGGCTGAAGATCATGTCGGAGGTGCTGTACGACTGGCGGACGTCCCCGTTGACCGTCGTCGTCACGTGCATGTCGGCGGGATCGAGATCGCCGACGACGATGCAGGGGCCGACCGAGGCGCCGCCGTCGAAGTTCTTGCCCAGGTTGAACGAGTGCGAGTCCTTGCGAGAGGCGCCCCGGATGCTCCAGTCGTTCAAGAGGGTGACACCCCAGAAATAGCTCGCGCCGCGCCCCGACGGAACGTCCAAGGCGGGTCTCGCGATGACCACCGCCACCTCGCCCTCGTAGTCGAACTGCTCGGCGCGCGCGGGGATCATGATCGTGTCTCCGGAACCCTTGGCGATCGCGAAGTCCTTCCAGAAGCCTCGCGGCTCGCCGCGCTCCCGCGTCGCCGAGCGGATATCCGCCTCGGAGAACTCCCCACGCCCGTCAGCGAGCCCGGCCAGCGCGTTGGTCGCTTCCGCCCCCTTGCGCCGCGCCGTGCCCGCCGTGTGAGCGGGGATGTTGCCCGCTGCGCACGCGATCCGGGGGCGCGGCACGACGGGCGCGTGCAGCACGGTTGAGGCCGCGACGACGACGGCCGGATGCTCCGGATCGTCCGCCAACGCAACGAGGCCTTCGGCGAGATCCAGCCCACGTCGGTCTGCCGCGATGAACCCCGCGAGGTCGGCCGGAAGGGTCGCATCTGCGGCCGCCAGATCGACGATCCGCTCGTCGACCAGCAGGCCCACCCGGCGTTCGGCGCCGAACACCACGATCTTCATGACAGGCAGCCTTTCAGTACCGGTGCAACGCACCGATCAGTCGCGGGTCGTCCGGGGAGACGTCGGCACGGCGGCGGAACTTCTGCACCCTCTCGCCGTACACCTCGAGAACGTAGAGGTCGCCCGCCTCGTCGATGTCGAACCAGTGGACACCCCAGGTGCAGCCCGGCGCAATGCCCCACTGGCCCCACGACGCGACGAGATGCCCCTCGAGGTCGTAGCGCAGGAACTTCGAGGTGAAGCCGTCGGCGATCCAGATGTGGCCGTCCTCGCTCTGCATGCGCATCGCATACGGCGCGTAGATGTTCGGCCACTCCTCGCGGAAGTTCCAGTCCATGTCGAAGACCTGGATCCGGGAGTTGCCCCGATCGACGACCAGGATGCGGTCGCGCTCGGCGTCGAGCACGATGCCGTGCAGGTCGGAGAACTCACCGGGCTTCTCTCCGGCGGTCAACCGCGACGCCTGAAGCTCGCCCGCCGCGTTGAACCGGTCCACCCGGGCAAGGCCGACCGTGTAGAAGTCGCCGTTCGGAAGCCAGGCGATGTCCTCGGCCTTCCAGGGGTTCTCCGGAACGGAGTGGGCCTCCAGCTCGCCGATGCGCATAACCAGTTCGCCGTCGCGGGTGAACTTGAAGATGCACTGCCGCTTGGAGTCCGAGATCCAGAGGTGCCGCTCGGGGTCGGCCGGGTTGGAGAAGATCCGGTTGACCTTGCCGAACAGGTGGTCGTTCTTCGCCCACGCATCGGTGAGCCGGCCCTCGCGATCGAAGGTGGTGACGAAGCGCTCCGGCCTCTTCTCCATGTGGCCGTAGGTCCGCATGGGCGACCCCTCCATCTGGAAGACGTTGCGCCCCCAGACCAGCGGGGTGAGGCGATCACGCACCGTTCCGAAGTGGGACGTGATGATCACCTCGTCCGAGCTGAAGACCACCGCCCCTGACGGGCCGGCCAGCCGCCAGCCCTCCTCGATCTGCTGCGGCCAGCCCTCGACCACCTCGTAGGGGCCGGCGAGGTCCTCTCCGCCCTTCCCGTTCACGGGGAGGAACGGCTGGGGCAGCATGTGCGGCGAGAGGTGCCCGCCCTTGTCGGTGATGCCCTTGTCGGCGTACAGCCGGCTCGACTTGCTCGGCCGCGCCTCGTTCGGGACGACCACACCAGGGCCGGCGAGACGTTGGAAGCCGTGCTCTAGGTCTGTCATCTGTTCCTCCGGTAAGTGATGGTGATCAGCCGAGCTCGACGACGACGTCGTCGCCGTCGACGCGGAAAGTGGTGTCGATCCCCTGGCTCGCGGTGACGTCACGCACGTAGCCGAGGACGTCGTCGAACCGAGGATCGCCCGCCTTGAGCGCCTCCGGCTGAGCGTGGCTGTTGATCATGACCGGCCGGAAAGCGACCTTGGCGATCTTCTTGTCGACGACATCCATCTGCACGAGCATCGACTTGCGGTTCTCGGCCGGGATCGCGTACCACTCCTCGTACTCGGGGTCGTACTTCCAGTTCTGCTTGTCCATGTGCTCCTTGTGCTCCGGGCTGCGCCGGCGGCCCTCGTCGAGCACCCAGCGCGGCTGGTCGAAGCAGAAGTTGCCCAGGCTGTAGAAGATCGGCTTGCCCTTGTAGACCTCGATCGCCTTGAGGCGGTGGGGGTGCGAGCCGACGATGACGTCCGCTCCCGCGTCGAGCGCCTGGTAGGCGACCTCCGGCTGGTATCCCGCAAGGGCGCCGGTCACCCCGTGCAGGCCCCAGTGCAGGGACAGCGAGAGGATGTCGCACTGCTCCTTGGCCGCCCGGATGTCGTCGAGCATCGCTTCGAGGTCCTGCGGGTACGGGAAGGTGAGGATCGTCGGGGCAGTTCCGGGCTGGTAGTCCCGCTGGAAATAGTGGGTGTAGACGCGCAGCGGCGCCGCACCGGGGGTGGTCTCGCTCGCCTGGTAGTTCTCGCGCAGCACGGAGCAGTAGGAGAGGAAGCCGATCTTGACGCCCTTCTTCTCCACGAAGGCGGGGCGGCGCGCCTCGACGATGTTGGCGCCGGCACCGATCACCTGGATGTCGAGATCGCGCAGCACCTCAAGCGACTCGGCCATGACATCCGGGCCGAGGTCCATGAGGTGATTGCTCGAGAAGGTGAGCACGTCGTAGTTGCCCAGCTTCAGCGCCTTGGCATGCTCGGGACGTGTCAGCTCGGTGAAGCCGCCGATGGGGAAGATGTCGGTGCGGTTGCTGTAGTGGCGCTCGTTCGATCCCACGACGACGTCCATGTCGGCGAGGAGCGGCCCGATGAGCTCGTAGCCCGATTCCGGCTCCTTGTGGAATGCGGTCACGTCTCCGACCGCAGCGAATTTCAGGACGTCCTCGGACATCAGACCGACTTTCTCTTGTTGATGATCACTGTTCGACAGTGCGATGGGTGGCGCCGTCCGCCGTCTGCTCCCACAGCTCGACGGGGCCGTACGTCAGATGCGTGCGGAACCAGTCGACCATCTGGGGGATGACGATGTCGGCGTACTGCTCGTAGGCGACGTAGTGCGTGGTGTCGCTCTGGATGATGAGTTTCTTCGGCTCCTGCGCGGCGTCGTACAGGGCCTGCGCGTGCTCGGTCGGGGTCACCGGGTCGTCGGCCACGGCGATGATCAGGAGGGCGCTGACCCGGTGAACCGAGTCGATCGGCCGGTAGGCCATGATCGCCGCGGCACTGCGCAGCGACACGTCCTCGACGTGCTGCGCCGGCTGATTCGACGCGGCGTCCTTCGCCTCGCGCTCCTCGCGCACCGGGGTGACGACCATCAGCTCCTTGCGGGGATGCACCGTCGCCCCCATCCCCGTCAGCACGCGGTCGCGCGCGTCGGCCTCGACGCGCGCGACGAACTCGAACCACTCGTACTCCCGCCGCATGCGGCGCAGCCAGTCCGCGCCGTCCGCAATGGGGAGCTGGGCGACAGAGGCCCGAACGCGGGTGTCGACCGCCGGGAGCATGACAGCGTTTCCGCCGCCCGTGCTCCCGGAGCCGAACGTCCCGATCCGGTTGCTGTCGATGTCGTCGCGCGTGGTGAGGTAGGTCACTGCGTTCACGAGGTCGTCGATCCACCGCTGCGGAAGCAGGTCCCTCCGGTCACCCTCCGACTCGCCGAATCCTCGGAAGTCGATGATGAGCACGGCGAATCCCGCCGCAGTGAAGGCCTCGTGATACGGCGGGTTGCGCTTCGCCTCCTTGACCTGGAGCCAGCCAGGACCCTGGACGATCGCGGGATACGGGGCAGCACCCTGTGCGTCGGGCAGGCGCAGGATGCCCGCGACCTTTTCGCCCTCACTGAAGAATGTGACCCGTTCCTCGCGCATCGTCCGTCCTTATCTATCCGTCAGAGACGGACGTTGCGCCCGCCGTCGGCGATGATCGTCTGGCCGTTGATGTAGTCGCCTGCATCCGCGGCCAGCAAGAGCATGGCACCGACGAGCGCGCTGGGCTCGCGGTCGGGCTGCTTGTTCGGGACGCCCTGGGCGCGCGCGGTGCGCTTGTCCGATCCGACCTCGCCGGCGGAGCGGAATCCCTCTGCGGTCTGGATCATGCCAGGCGCGACCGAGTTCACGGTGAAGCCCTCGGCGCCGATCTCGTGAGCGAGCGCCGCCGTGAGCGTCACGACGCCGTTCTTGCTGAGGCGGTACAGGCCGCCGGGCTCGAACGCCGCGGTGGACGCCGTGTTGACGATGCGGCCGCCGCCGCTCTCGCGCATGAGCGGCACAGCGGCCTGGGTGCAGACGAGCACGCTCAGCGCGTTGACCTTCATCGCGAAGAGGTAGTCGTCCGGCTTGATGTCGAGCAACTTGCCCTTGGGCAGGGCCGACATGATGCCGGCGTTGTTGATCAGGATGTTGAGCTTGCCGAACGCCTTCTTGGTCTCGGCGACCATGGCCTTGGCCGAGTCGAGGTCGGTGACGTCGACCTTGACACCGATGGCCGGGAAGCCGTCGTCGGTGAGCGCCTTGGCTCCGGCGTCTGCGGCCTCCTTGTTGAGGTCGGCGACGACCACCGACACACCGAGCTCGGCGAGGGCGCGGCAGTAGGCCGTCCCGATTCCGCCGGCGCCGCCGGTCACGATGGCGACTTTGCCCTTAAGGTCCTCGTACATTTTGTTTCCTCTTTCTTCGCTTTTTCGGAACGCTAGTTCCATTGTTGGGACATCGGGTCAGATCTGCAAGGTCTTGAGCACGAGGAACTCCTCGATGCCGTACTTGCCGAACTCTGCTCCCACTCCTGATTGCCCACGTCCGCCGAACGGCGCGTAGACGCTGAAGGGGCCCCCGTTGACCGTGACCCTGCCGGTGCGCATGCGCAACGCCACGTCACGCGCTCGGCCGGCATCCGCCGACCACACCGCCCCGGAGAGGCCGTACCGTGTGGAGTTCGCGATCCGCACGGCGTCGTCCGTGTCATCGGCGGGGAAGATGCTCAGCACCGGTCCGAAGACCTCCTCCTGAGCGAGTTCGGACTCGACGTCGACGGCGCTGAACACGGTGGGGCGCACGAAGTACCCGTGCGAGAGACCTTCCGGCGGCTCGATACCGCCGGCGATCAATCGGGCGCCGCCCTTGACCGCCGCCTCGACCATGCCGAGCACCCGATCGCGATGCTCAGATGTGACGAGCGGTCCCATCTGAGTCTCGGCGTCGTGAGGGTCGCCGACCGACCATGACCCGGCCACGTCGGCCGCGATCGCCTCGACCTCGGCCAGCCGGGCGCGGGGAACGATCAGGCGCGACAAGGCCGAGCAGTTCTGCCCGGTGTTGCGGAACGCATGGGCGACCGCTCCCGGTACGACCTTCGCGATATCCGCGTCGTCGAGCACCACTGTCGCCGACTTGCCGCCGAGCTCGAGGGCCACCTTCTTGATCGAGGGCGCGGCGAGCTCCATGATCCGCTGGCCGGCGCGAGTCGAACCGGTGAGAGAGATCATGTCGACCATCGGGTGCCGGACAAGAGCCTCCCCGGCTACCGGTCCGGTCCCGCTGACCAGGTTGAAGGCTCCCGCCGGCAATCCCAACCCGTCCAGGATCTCGGCGAGGACGAAGGCGCTGAGCGGAGCCACCTCGCTCGGCTTCAGGATCACAGTGCAGCCCGCCGCCAGGGCCGCGGCCACCTTCAGCACAGCCTGGTGCAGCGGGTAATTCCACGGCGTGATCGCGACGACGACGCCGATCGGCTCCCGCACCACCTCCGCCGTGCCCGCTTGCTCGACCCAGGGGATCTCGGGCAGGAGATCGGCCATCGCGTCCACGACCTTGATGGGAAGGCCGACCTGCTGGTCGCGGGAGAACCCGAGAGGCGACCCCACCTCGTCCGTGATGAGCTCGGTGAGCTCTTCGCTTCGGGCGCGCAAGCCATCCGCCAGATCGCGCAGGAGTTTCACCCGCTCCGCGATCGTCGACATCCGCCAGATCGCGAAGGCCAACGTGGCGGCACGCACGGCCCGGTCGGCGTCAGCGGGGTCTGCCATCGGCACTGAGCCGATGACCTTCTCCGTCGTCGGGTTGATGACGTCGACCGTCTCCGTTCCGGATGGTGTCACCCAGGAACCGCCGATGTAGAGCCGATCGCTACGCACCATGAGCAACCACGGCGTCGATCGCGACGCGAGCGGTCGGGACCGGGAAGTCGGACGGTACGACGAGAACGGACACGACCGGCGGGGCCGACGGGAACCGCTTGCGCAGGGCCCCGGCGAGCGCCTGCACGTCTTCCGCGCGACGGAACTGGGCACGGATGCGCAGGGCCTGATCGAGCGACGTCCCGCCGTTCTTGCTCACTTCGGCCAACTTGTCGAGGATGTTGTCGATCTCGACGCCGACGTCACCGGTGCGCGCGGACTGATCCGCGTACTGGCTGCTCAGCCACAGCAGGCCGTCCAGCCGGACGCCTGCGGACTGGTATCCGAATCCCTCGCCCGGCCCGGGCACCACCATCTTGTCGACACCCGCTTCCGGGCGACGGATGCGCAGCTGAACCTCCATGCGAGGTGCGCCATCGCCGTGGCCGAAGGCCCCCTCGCGGCGCGGGAGAGCGTAGCCGCGCGACGGGATGACCGTACGGCTGGGCGCGGCGTCGCCGACGGCGGCCTTCAGCGCCGCATCCCACTCGAAGAGATCCGACGCGTCGGTGAGGAAGATCGTGTAGTCGACGACATCCGCGAAGCTCGCGCCCACGGCCGTCAGCCGGCTCTCCAGCTCGGTCAGCCCCCACTTGGCCTCGGCTCCGATCTCGCTGCCCGACCAGATCCACTCCGGCGTGCGGGCGGCCTCCGGAAGACCCGACTTTCGGTCCGAGGGAAACAGCGTGGTGAAGGCGTAGGGACCGGCGACCACGATCTCCGAGAACTTGCGGTTCGCGGTGTTCGGTCCGACCTCGTCCGGCGAGGACTTGACGAACCCCGAGCCCTCGTCCGGCACGATCGCGAGACCCGTGACCGAGACGACCGCTCCTTGCGGGTGGTACTCGCCCACCTGCGCGGTGGCCGCCACCGGCACCGCAGCGCCGAGGTACTTCTTCGATGTCGCGATCTTGAAGTAGGGGTCGGCGTGCACCTTGCGCTCGACGTACTGCTCGACCTGCAGGATGTCGGCGACGGACGAGCCGACCTCCGCCAGCGAGCCCTCGAGCCCCGAGAAGATCTGCTCGGCCTGGGCCTGGGCCTGGGCCGCGGCCGAACTGGTGTACGGCTCCAGCGGCACGGCGGCCGCCGCCAGGTCACCCCGGCTGTCCATCGCGGTCGCGGCGATGAACGCGAATCCGCCACCCGATGCGACCGTCGATCCGTAGTGCTGCGGTCCGTCGATCGGTCCTGCCACTGTGCGCTTGGTGCTCGGGGTGCTCATACTCACTAGCCTTTCGTCTTTCGATGGCCGCGATGGCCGAGTTCGGGGGTGGGGGGACGATCAATAGCCGCCGCGAGGGCCGGCCGGCCGCTCCGGGACGACCCGCGAGGGGAGGACCGGCGTCTCGATGGCGCACGATCGCGCCTCGATGACCCACGGACGCTTGGCCGGATCCGCGAAGGCCTTGGCCAGCGCGGCGTCGAGGTCGTCGAGGGTATCGACGAAAGCGGTCTCGGCGCCGAGCGCTTTCGCGGCATCCGCGTAGCTCACATCGGTGAAGTCCTGCGACACCACTCCGTCGGGATAGCGGTTCTGCGCGGAGTGCTTGATCCAGCCGAGGGTCGAGTTGTTGATGACGACGCAGATCAGCGACAGCCCGCGACGCTTGGCGGTCTCGATCTCGGTGAGCGAATATCCCCATCCGCCGTCGCCGGACAGGCAGACGACACGGGGCGCCCGCTCCCCATCCGCGGACTCGGGAGCACCGAAGGCCTCGGCGATGCCGATCGCGGCAGGCAGTCCCCAGCCGAGACTGGCGAGCCCGCGCGGTTCGACCAGACGCCGCCCCACCTTGCGCACCTGCCAGCGTCCGCCAATCCAGCCCGACGAGAGGCTCGCGTCCGATGCGAAGAGATCCTCGTCGGTCATGTGCTTGCGCATCACGCGCACGACGTCCTGCGGCTTGAGAACGCCCTCGACGGGTTCCTGCTTGTAGGCGATCGGTCCGTCCCACCAGGCGTCACGCATCTTGGTGATCTTCTCGTGATCCCACGTCGTCGTCACCGGCTTCTCGCGAAGAGCGGCGACGAGGGCGGCGACACCGAGCTTGGCATCGGAGACCACCGCGGTCGTGTTGTGGTAGTTGCGTCCCACCTCGAAGGGGTCAGCATCGATGTGCACGACGGGTACGTCGAGGAAGGGGAGGGTCCAGTTGAGGGTGGTCCCCTGACCGGTCTTGGTGCCGATGAAGATCACGCAGTCGGCGTCCTCCATCGAGGCGTTCGCCATGGGCACGCCGAACCGTCCGATGACACCGACGCAGAGCGGGTGGGTCTCGGGGATGATCCCCTTGCCGGTGAGGCTGGTCGCGATGGGGCTGTTCAGCAGCTCGACGAGCTCGGTGACCTCCGGCTCGGCATGCGCGGTCAGCGCGCCGCCGCCGACGACGATCATCGGCCGCTCGTGGCTCGAGAGCAGAGCCAGGGCCTGGTCGATGGCGGTCGTGCTGGGCGCGGTCTGCATGCGCGGGTAGCGGGCGACCGCGGGGTCGGCCGCGAAGGTCGCCTCGACCGCCTCGCTCTCGAAGACGTCGTCGGGGATCTCCAGCACTACCGGGCCGGGCCGCCCGCTCGTCGCGATGTGGATGCAGATCTGCAGCATCTCTGCCAGGTCGGCCGGGGTCTGGACGCGGCCGTAGTACTTCACGGTGCCTTCGAGGAACTTGCGCTGCTCGAACGCCTGAGAGGCCGAGCCGAACGCCCGGCGGTGCTCCCACGCCCGCGGGATGTCGGGGACGATCGCCAGCACCGGGCTCGAGGAGGTGTACGCCTCGACGAGGCCGGAGACGAGGTTGCTCGCGCCAGGGCCGACCGTGGCGTCGCAGACGCCGATCATTCCGGTGTACCGCGCATAGGCGTCCGCGGCCATGGCTCCACTGCGCTCATCGTGCATCAGGACGTGCTCGATCTCGCCCGCCCGGTGCGCGATGCCGCTGTACAGGGGAAGGGTCTGGCCCCCGGGGCAGCCGAAAATACGCGTGACTCCGTAGCTGATGAGCCTGTCGACGAGCTGGTCTCCTACATGCATCGTTTTCCTCTTTTTCTATAGTCAGTGTTCAGGGTCATGCCTCAGGGCCCGCAGGGCTTAATCCGAGAGCTGACCGTCGATGACGACTTCGATCAGATACGGCACACCCGCGTCGAGCGCGTCGGTGAGCGCTTGCGCGAGCGAGTCAGGATCTTCGATCCGTCGCCCGGTCACGCCGAGCCCCGCGGCGAGCGCCACGAAGTCCAGCCTGGGGTTGACGAGGTCGGCGCCTGTCAGAAGATCCGCCTCGTCACGGTTCACACCGTCACGACGCACGTTCTCCTTGAGGACCCGATAGCTCGCGTTGTTGAGCACCACCCACACGATGGGCAGGTCGTAATGCGCTGCCGTCCACATCGCGCTGATGGTGTACATCGATGAGCCGTCGCCGACGAAGGCGACCACCCGCTCGCCGGGGCGAGCGAGCTGGATTCCGATCGGCATGGGCATGCCCGCGCCGATCCCGCCGCCTCGCAGCCGGAACCAGCCGTCGCGCTCCAAGCGCAGGTAGCGGCCGAGGGCCGAGTATCCGGTCAGGGACTCGTCGACGACGATGGTCGAGGTCGGCAGCACGGTCGCGACCTCCGACATCGCGCGCTCGACGGTCATCGGCAGCTGGTCGAAACGGGCCTGGTCACGCTTCCGCGCCGCATCCAGCTTGGCCGCGGCGCTGGTGACATAGGCCGTGATCCGCGCCTGCACCTCGTCGCGCCGGCCCTCCATGGCGGGCTTCAACCGGGCAATCAGACATTCGACCGAACGTGCTTCGTCACCGAAGACGACGGTGGACGGCTGGTTCTTCGCCAGCTCCCACGGGTCGAGCCCGATGTGCACGACGTTCTGTTCGACCAATGGCAATCCCGGCACGGTGAAGACGTTCGCGAACACCGAGGTGCCGATCGCGATGACCGTGTCGAACGGGGCGAGTGCCACGCGGGCGTCGGCCGCATCGATGGACGGAAGCCGCCCCGCACCGAGCGGCTCGTCCGGGTCGATGCATGTGTGGGCCATCGCGCCGCCGTAGATGGGGGCGCCGATGGTGTGGGCGAGTTCAGCGACCAGGTCGATGGCACCCGCACGTGCCACGCCGTCTCCGACGATGATCACCGGGTTCGACGCGGCGGCGATGGCGTCGGCGGCAGCGGCCACTGATGCCGGGTTGGGCTCGACACGCATGTCCACCATGCTCATCGGGACGACGGCAGCGTCACACGCGGCCGACATGAGGTCCATCGGCACCGTGACGACGACGGGACCGCACGGCTCGGTCATCGCCACCTTGATCGCCCGTCGCAGGATCTGCGGGATCTCGTTGACCGTGCGGATCTCGACCGCCCACTTGGCCACGGGAGCGGACATCGCAACGAGGTCGGTGCTCAGGGTCGGCTCGAGGTACATGCCGCTCTGGGCACTCTGCCCGACGTAGACGAGAAGCGGCGTTCCACCCTCGGCGGCGTTGAAGAGCATGCCCATCCCGTTGCCGAGTCCGGGTCCGGCGTGCAGCTCGACGACGCCGATCTTTCCGGACGCACGCGCGTACCCTTCGGCCGCGACCACCGCGACGGATTCGTGCAGAGCGGTGATGAAGCCGATCTCGGGGTAGTTGGGCAGCCGGTGGAGGAGCTGCTGCTCGGTCGTGCCGGGGTTTCCGAAGATCCACTCGACGTCAGCCGCCACCAGCTGCTCGAGAAAGGCATCCGCTCCGCTGCGTTGCGCGATCATCAGTTCGTCCTTGCTGTGGAAGACGTGTCGAGGCTCCGAAGGAGCGCAGTGAGTCCAGTGAGATCGGGCGCGTCCGTCAGCGCCCACGCGGCGGACCGGATGTCAGCCGCGATCCGCCGATCGTCGCCCGTGAGGCCCCGGGTCATCACGTCGTACTTCGCGTCGACTTCGGCGTCGCTGGCGGGGTCATCCGGGTGGCCGTGCGGGACACGGGCCTGACGCTCGATGACGTCACCGTTGTGCAAGGTGATCGTCACCGCGACGTTGAACTCCCGCGGGAAGGCCGCCGTGAATTCCTCGCGCTCCGTCACCGTGATCCGCGGGAGCACCGCGCGCAACACAGGGTCGGCGAGACGCTCAGGGCCGCACGAGTCGCTGTCCACCCGGCCATCGGCCAGAGCGACGGCGAAGAGATAGGGGAGGGAGTGATCGGCCGTCTCGCGGTTGAGCGGATTCCACTTGTCGGGGTCCATGCCGATCTCGTGCCAGGCCAGCCAGTAGGTCGCGATGTCGATGTTCGCGATGTCGTCGAACTCGACCTCGCCGTGCAGTCCGACGGCGAGGTCGATGGCCGCCTGCGCGTTGAACTCGGCGGGACGCATCTTGAGCGAGGTGTCCTCGATGACCGAACTGTTCTCGTGAACGGGCAGCGACAGCTCGAACTCCCCGGTGACGAGCTCCCAGAGTCCCGAGCGCCCGACATACGGCTCGGCGGGACCGGTGATTCCGCGCTCGGCCAGGAGGGCCGCGAACACGCCGTTGCGGATCGCACCCGCTGTCGCGAGTCCCTTCCACATCGACAGGGCGCCGATCCGGGTCTGGCGGACGGGCACGTTCGGCGTGACAGCCAGCGCGATCGCGTGCTCGAGCTGGGCGCTGTCCAAGCCGAGAAGGCTCCCCGCCATCGCGGCGGTCGCGGCGATGATGTTCAGGCCCTGATCCCATCCCCGCTGACGCAGCCAGACACCGCTCGCCAAGGCGCCGTTGATCTCATAGCCGAGGGTGATGGCCTGCAGAAGCTGTGCTCCGGAGGCGCCGGCCATCTCGGCCACGGCGAGCGCACCCCCGATCAGGTCGCTGGGATGGCCGCCGCCACCGAGCGCGGTGAAGTAGGCATCGTTGCAGTCGAGGTAGCGGATGGCAGCGGCATTGGTGAAGGCGGCGAGCTCGACGCTGGATTTCGCCCGCTGGCCGAGCACGGAGGCACCCCGCGTGGAGGTGATCTCTTCGGCGAGACTCCGTGCGATGCGCACCGGCTCGGCGTTCCGTGCGGCGATTGCGCACCCGAGTGAATCGACGACCCGCCGGGTCGCTTCGTGCATGGCCTTCGTGCTCAGGGTGCTCTCACGCTGCTCGACGACGTAGCGGCTGATTTCTGCGGTGATGGTATCCACAGTCGTCACCGCCCCTTCGCCAGGCCGACGAGCGAGGCGAACTCGGCCTCGTCGCGATGGGCGTCGATGAGCGCGCCGGCGATCTCGTCGGCTTGCGCAGCGGGGATCTGAAGTGCACCGTCGGCGTCGGCGAGATACCAATCGCCCGTGGCCCAGGTGCGACCGAACACCTCCGCCGCGGCGACCTCCTGCATCACCGCACCGCTCGGTCGACGGGCATCGCTGCCCGACCATCCGCAGACGAGAGGCACATGTGCCATCCGGCTGACGTCCCGGGCGGGACCGTCGGCGATGAGCGCCTGCGCCCGCAAGCACGCGACGTGAAGCGCGATGTTCGAGCCGAAGGTCGCGCCGATGCCGGGTTCCGTGGCCACGAGCACGATGGATCCGGGTCGGACGGCCGCGGTCAGTGTGTCGAAGCTCGAGGCCGCCGTGGGCTGCCCCGCCGTGGGACGCGAGCGCCGCATCAGCACGACGCGACCCGCGATCGCGGCCTCCGGCGGGCTCATCGTCGCGGGCGCCTGGTCGAGGACCAGCTCGCGACCGAACCCGTCAGCGATACCCGCGATCCCCAACTCGGCGACCGCCCATCGCAGTACTCGCTCGCTGCGGTCATCGGAATCCGACTCGTGCTGCACGACCGCACCTCCCATTCCCTGTCCCGCGATCAAACGGCGTTCCGCATCGGAGCGTGATGCTCACCATTTTGTGGAACGTGCGTTTCAAAATATACCTTGTCAGGTTCTCGTCGCATCGTCAACCGGCGCAACGGGCTCGCGCCGCATCCGCGGCGTGGCGCCTCGAGCCCGGTCAGGCCTTCCAGATCGTCTTCATGTTGCAGAACTCCTTGATGCCCGAGGAGCCGAGTTCTCGGCCGTAGCCGGAGTTCTTGATGCCCCCGAAGGCCAGCTCGGGATAGGAGATGGTCATCCCGTTGAGGAACACGCCCCCGGCCTGCAGCTCGTTGCTGAAGAGCTCCTGCTCGTCGGCATCGGTCGTCCAGGCGGCCGAACTCAACCCGAAGCTGGTGCCGTTCGCCAGTTCGATGGCTTCCGCGGCGTTCGCGACCTTGTACAGAGTGGCGACGGGACCGAACGCCTCCTCGAGGTGGATGCGCATCTCGGGCGTCACGCCGGCGATGACGGTGGGCGGGTAGAACCAGCCGGCGCCGTCGGGCACCGCACCGCCCGCGAGGATCTCCGCCCCGTGCGAACGAGCGTCTTCGACCAGCTCCACCAGGTCGTCGCGACCGGATGCCGTGGCGATCGGCCCGATCTGCGTCTCGTCCTGGCGCGGGTCGCCGATCTTGAGCGCCTTCATCGCCGCGGTGAACTTCTCGCCGAACGCCTCGTAGACGTCGGCATGGACGATGAACCGTTTGGCGGCGATGCACGACTGCCCGTTGTTCTGGGTACGCGCCGTCACCGCGGTGGCGACCGCACCATCCAGGTCCGCGCTCGGCATCACGATGAACGGGTCGGATCCGCCCAGCTCGAGCACCGCCTTCTTCACCTCGGCGGCCGCACTCGACGCGACGGCACGTCCTGCCGGCTCTGATCCGGTGAGCGTCACCGCCTTGATGCGCGGGTCTTTGATGATCGCGTCGACCTCGCGTGAACCGATGAGCACCGTGGTGAACGCGCCCTCGGGGAACCCGGCGCGCGTGAACAGCGAGTCGAGGTACAACGCCGCCTGCGGCACGTTCGACGCGTGCTTCAGAACCCCCGTGTTGCCCGCCATGAGCGCCGGAGCCGCGAACCGCACGACCTGCCAGAACGGAAAGTTCCACGGCATGACCGCGAGGATCGCGCCGAGCGGTTGGTAGCGGGCGTAGGCGCGCGACGCGTTGACCGACGACGGGTCGGCCAGCGGCTCGTCGGCCAGGAACTCCTCGGCATGCTTCGCGTAGAACCGGAACCCCTTCGCACACTTCGCCGCCTCGGCCCGTGCGGCGACGATCGGCTTGCCCATCTCGCGCGTCATCATCTCGGCCACCTGCTCGTTCTCCGAGTCCAGAATGTCCGCCGCCTTGTTCATCCACGCGGCGCGCTGCGCGAACGTCGTCTTCTTCAGCACGTGGAACGCGGCATCGGCGAGCGCGACCCTGCGCTCGACCTCCGCGGCGTCGTGCGCCTCGAACTCCTGCTCGGTCTCGCCGGTGGCGGGGTTGATCGTTGCGATCGCCATGTCTGCTCCTCTGACTGTGCGTCCATCATGTCTGAGCCCATTCTGCTCTCCGGAACCCGTGTTCCGAAAGTCGCGGCCCCGGGGACCTCCCTCGTGCCTCGCCCAGCCCGAGGAATCAACCCCCGGCCCGCGCTGTTGAGCCCTCGTGACCATTCCCCCCGCCGTCCCGCCCGCCATGACCGATCGCCACGGATGGGTGGCCGTTCTCTCGGTCGCTCTCGGGTCGTTCGTGCTCGTCCTCTCGGAGTTCCTCCCGATCGGCCTGCTCCCGGCGATCGCCGTCGACCTGCACATCAGCATCGGAACCACCGGCTTGCTCGTCGTCGCGACCGGCCTCATGGGCGCGATCGGCGCTCCCGTCGTCACCGTCTTCACCTCACGCGTCGATCGGCGGATCGTGCTGCTGTCGCTCACCGCTCTTCTGGTCGTCTCGGATGTGCTCGGCGCGCTCGCGCCGAACCTCGCCATCCTGCTCGTCGCACGCATGCTGCTCGGCCTCGGCATCGGCGGCTTCTGGTCGATCGGTGCCGGGATCGCGAACCGGCTCATCCGCGAGAGCGCCGTCATCCGGGCGACCTCGTTCATCACCGCCGGCGTGTCGGTGGCGACCGTGGTCAGCCTCCCGCTCGGGGCCTTCGTCTCCGCCGTCGCCACGTGGCGCACGGCATTCCTCATCGGCGCCGGGCTGGGCGCCGTCGCGCTCGTGCTGCAGATCATCCTGCTGCCGCGCATCCCCTCGATCCAGCGGGTGCGCTTCGCGACCCTCGGCCAACTCCTCACGGTGCCGCGCGCCCGCATCGGACTCATCGCGACCGCCCTCGCGTTCATCGCGCAGTTCTCGGCATACACCTACGTCGCGCCCTACCTGCAGCAGCTCGTGCGCATCTCTCCGACGATCATCACGATCGCGCTGCTCGCCTTCGGCGTCGCAGGAATTGCCGGCAACTTCATCGCGGGGATCACTCTCAGCCGGAGCGTCGCGGGCACCCTGACGGTGACGAAGATCGTGCTGGCGGTGGCGGTGGTGTCCCTCCCCCTGCTCGCCTGGTCACTGCCGGGCGTGTTCGCGCTGCTCGTCATCTGGGGGTTCGTCTGGGGCGCGCTTCCGCTCGGACTCCAGACCTGGATGTCGCAGGCGGCGCCCGGCACCTCCGAGGGCAGCCTCGCCCTCTTCGTCACCACGATCCAGCTGGCCATCTCGGCGGGCTCGGTCATCGGCGGCCTGGGCGTCGGATCATTCGGGATCGCCTTCGACTTCTATCTGGCCGGCGGGACCGTTCTTGCCGCGTTGCTGGTGCTGCTCGTTCTCGGGCGCCGAAGGGTCGCGCGCGTCGCGATGGCCGGCGTGACGCCCGAGGCCTGCTGAGGCACGCGACGATTCACGGCAGCAGGGTCGCACCGGGCTACTTGTCGAGCGCCTTCAGGATCACGACCAGCACGCCCACGAGCATCGTCCCGAGCGCACCCGCCAGCCGCAACGGCCAGCCGTAGCCGCGGCGCTGGATCGAGAGCCAGCCGACCACGCCCAGGGACAGGAGCGACGCCCCGAGGGCCAGGTAGTACGCGATGTACTCGTCGAACGCGCCCAGGGCGCCGAGCAGTAGGAAGACCAAGGGCAGCACCGCCGCGGTCAGCAGCCCGAGCGAATGCTCGAAGGCGTGCCGCAACACCACCCGCGCCGGAACCGGCACGTCCGACGCACGAGGTCCGCCGGCGACCAGCTCGCTGAAGGTGTGCGCGATCCAGACGATGATCGTCGACGCCAGCACCACGAGGAAGACATCGAAGTCGGACTCGTTGTCGTCGGCGACCACCATGACGGCCGTGGTGATGATCGTGCCGTAGATGAACGACGGCCCGATCAGGTACCAGAGCAGCGAATGCTCCTCGATGACCGGCGGCGGGATGGTTGTCATGTCGGTCCAACGGTAGTCGCCGGGGCCCCGCCGGGCACCGGGAGAATGGCGGCATGCGTCTCGGGATCCTCGGAGCAGTTCTGCTCCTGCTTGGCGCCATCGCAATCGCCACCGGCATCCTTCCCCTCGCGGATGCCGCGGCCGTCGGCGAGCGCGTCTGGCCGATCCTGCTCTTCGCCGTGTCGATCACCGTAGTGGCCGAGTTGGCGGCCGAGGCCGGCGTCTTCGCCGCCATCGCGGAACGCACCGCCCGCGCCGCGCGCGGCCGCGCATGGCTGCTCTGGCTCTTCGTGGTCGTACTCGCGGTGATCAGCACCGCGTTCCTGAGCCTCGACACCACTGCCGTGCTGCTGACCCCGGTCGTCGTGCTGGTCGCGCGGCACAACGGGCTCCCACCGCTCCCCTTCGCCCTGACGACCGTGTGGCTCGCGAACACGGCGTCGCTGATCCTGCCGGTCTCGAACCTCACGAACCTGCTCGCGCTGCATGCGCTCGGCTTCTCGGATCCACTCCGGTTCGTGCGCCTGCTCGCGGCCCCGGCCGTCATCGCGGTCGTCGTCCCGTGCCTGGTGCTGCTCATCGTGTTCCGCCGGGCGCTGAGGCAGCGATTCGAACCGCAGCCGGCGAGCGCGCCCGAGGATCCGCTGCTGTTCTGGATCGCCGCGGGCGTGCTGGTCGTGCTGCTGCCCCTGCTGGTCAGCGGCGTCCCGGTCTGGATCCCGGCGACCTCGGCCGCTGCCCTCCTGGCCGTCTCCTTCACGATCCGCCACCGGGGCGTGCTGAGATTCGGGCTCCTGCCGTGGCCTCTCGTCGTCTTCGCCGCCGGGCTGTTCCTGGTGGTCGAGGCCGGTCATTCGTTGGGCCTCACCGCGGTGCTGACGAGCGTTGCCGGCTCGGGCGACGGCCTCGGCTCGATGCTGCGCCTCTCCATCACCGGGATGCTGAGCGCCAACGCCGTCGACAACCTCCCGGCCTACCTCGCGCTCGAGCCGGTCGCGGGGTCGCCCGTGCGCCTGGCGGCGCTGCTCATCGGGGTCAACGCCGGACCCCTGATCACGCCTTGGGCCTCTCTCGCGACCTTGCTCTGGCACTCGCGGCTGCGCGCGCTCGACGTCGACATCCCCTGGTCGCGCTACCTGCTGCTCGGCCTGATCGTGGCGCCGCTGACCGTGGTGCTCGCCACGATCGGACTCGCCATCACGCGGTAGGGCGATACTCCGGGATCAGCTGCTGCCAGCGGGTCCGCCAGTCGGACGCCGGGCGCCCCGCGAGCAGGGCATCCAGATCCTCGAGGTGCGCCTGCCAGCCTGCACCATGATCCGGCAGGACGCCGATCGGCAACCCGCGCTCCTCGATGACGAGCCGGGTACCGGTGCCGTCCTCGGTGAGAACAGCCTCGGTGACGGTCTCGTCCTCCCCGTCGAAGGATCGCACCATCAGGTGATGAGGCCCATCGCAGACCTCGACGCGCATGGTCCCCTCCCAGCTGCTCGTGAATCGGGCTGTCAGCTCTCCCCCGACGCGGAAGTCTCCGGCGACCGCGCCGATCCAGCGGGCCAGACGCTCCGGCTCGGTGATCGCCGCCCACAGGTCGGAGACGCCGGTATCGAAGCGGTCCTCCATGCGGACCGTTCCCGTCTCGCCGTCGGGGATCAGTGATCCCTGCAGTGCCTCAGTCATCGTCGTGCTCCTTCTGCTTGTTCTGGCGTTTGCCCCGCGCGACCTCCGTGTGCAGCGCGGCGAGCCGACCGGCCCACAGGGCTCGGTACGGCTCGAGCCACTCGTCGAGCTCGGCGAGGGGCGCGGCCTCGAGCGCGTAGATGCGGCGCTGAGCGTCCTTGTGCACCCGAACCAGGCCGACCTCGCGCAGGATCCGCAGGTGCCGGGAGACTCCGGGGCGCGCGATCGTCAGGTCGGCGGCGAGCTCGGTGACCGTCGCAGGACCGCGCCGCAGCGTCTCGAGGATCGCGCGACGGTTGTCGTCCGAGATCGCCTGCACCACCGAATCCATGTCTTGAATGTATGCCTTCGTGTACATACACGTCAAGGTACATACTGAGGATTCGCTCGCCGAGCGCGTAGTCTCCCCCACACAGGGTCACCGTGGCTCTCAGAACCGAGGCACGACCATGGGCGAGAAATCAGCGCGGAAGAACACCGAGAAGACCGCGGCATCCAAGACCCTCAAAGAGAAGCGCCTGGCCAAGCAGGACAAGCGCGACAGCAGCAATCGCGCCGCGAAGAACACCGACGCGGTCAGCAAGGCCACGCACAAGTAGCGGTCAGGCGGCCGGGCCCGCCCGGCGGATGACCCGCAGCTCCCACGGCCTCAGGGTGCCATCGAGCCGCGCCTCCGGGTAGTTGGCGAGGAGCATGCTCCCGCCACGCCAGCCCGTGAGGTCGATCGCGGCATCCACCGCGCTCTCGGTGGGCGAGAAGTTCGCCAGCACGAGCATGGCGTCCCGTCCGAGGGCCCGCTCGAAGGCGACGATGGTCGGATGCTCAGGGACGAGCATGGTGAAGTCGCCGTCCGAGACCACCGGGTCGTCGTGCCGCAGCTGGATCAGCGCCCGGTAGAACTCGAAGACCGACCCCGCGACTCCGACCTGGCTCGCGGCGTTGATCCGCGCGTGATTCGGATTCTCGGTGATCCAGGCACGTCCCGTCGTGAATCCGGCCCCGGCCTCCGCGGTCCACTGCATCGGGGTGCGGGCGTTGTCGCGGGTGCTCACACGGATGTCATCCAGCACCGCTCCGGCATCCGCACCCGGCATGTCCGTGGCGAGCGCGAAGTAATTGAGCGACTCGATGTCGCGCAGGTCGGCCACGTCGGAGAACGGCGCGTTCGTCATCCCAAGCTCTTCGCCCTGGTAGATGAAGGGGGTTCCACGCTGCAGATGGAGCACCCCGGCCAGTGCCATCGCCGACGGCGCCCAGAACTCCCCGTCGTCGCCGAAGCGGCTCACCGCTCTGGGCTGGTCGTGGTTGTTCCAGTAGAGGCTGTTCCATCCGGTCTCGGCGAGGCCGTCCTGCCAGCGTTGCAGCGAGTGCTTGAGCTCGCGGACGTCGAGGGTGCGGTGGTCGAACTTGCCCCGCGGCCCGTGGTCGAGGCCCACGTGCTCGAACTGGAACACCATGTCGAGTTCGTGGCGCGAGGGATCGGTGAACAACCGGGCCTGCTCGACCGTCACACCCGGCATCTCGCCCACCGTGACGAACTCCCCGTCGCGCGCGGCGAACACGGCCTCGTGCATCTCGCGCAGGAACTCGTGGATGCGGGGGCCGTAGCCGTAGTGCTCGAAGCCGTCGCCCCAGCGGCCGCCCGGCGCGACGACCCCGTCCGGGAGGGCGGGGTCCTTCGAGATGAGGTTGATCACGTCCATGCGGAAGCCGTCGACGCCGCGATCCAGCCACCAGGTCATCATCCGGTAGACGGCCTGACGCACCTCGGGGTTCTCCCAGTTGAGGTCGGGCTGCTTCCGGGAGAAGAGGTGCAGGTAGTACTCGCCGGATGCCTCGTCGAGTTGCCAGGTCGACCCCTGGAAGAACGATTCCCAGTTGGTCGGCTCGGCCCCGTCGTCACCGGCCTGGTGGCCGGCGCGCGCAGACCGCCACCAGTACCAGTCCCGCTTGGGCGAGTCGATCGACGAGGAGGACTCGATGAACCACTCGTGCTCGTCCGAGGTGTGGTTCACGACCAGGTCCATCACGATCCGGATGCCGCGACCATGCGCTTCGGCGACCAACTGGTCGAAGTCGTCCAGCGTGCCGAACACCGGGTCCACCGACTGGTAGTCGCTGATGTCGTAGCCGTAGTCGTCGCCCGGCGAGGCGTAGATCGGCGAGAGCCAGATCGCATCAACGCCCAGGGTCTGCAGGTAGGGCAGGCGCGCCGTGATGCCGGGGATATCTCCGACGCCATCGCCATTGGAGTCGGCGAAACTGCGTGGGTAGACCTGGTAGATCACCGCGCGGCTCCACCACGCGGTCGCGTGCACCGGGTTCGTCCCGGTCAGCAGCGTCAGGGGTGTGTTCACGAGAGTTCTCCGATCAGGATGACCTGCCAGATGCCGAACTCCGGCAGCTGCACGGTCGCGTGGGTTCCCTCGACGACGACGTCCAGCTCGATGAGCCGGCCCCCCGCGTCGGGGTCGGCGGCGCGCACCCTCGGTGCGGACGGGCCAGCGAGCCGGAAGCGAAGGATCCCGCTCTGCGGGGTGGGCGTCGATCGTGGAGCGTCCCACTCGGCGTCAGGCTGACCGGTCAGGTTGATGAGGTGCACGACGAGCGCGTCGCCCACCGAGGTCACCCGCTGCCAGACCGTCCCCGGCACCGCCGTCGAGGTCGACGCCGCCGTCGCGAAGGATACGTCGCAGTCGTCGTTGTAACTGCCGGCGTAGGAGGCGGTGACGTCGACGATGTCCTCGGCCATCAGCAGCCGGTCGTGCTCGACCAGGAAGTCGTACCAGCGCTTCAGCAGCGCGGCCGTCGATGCCTCGACCACGTGGTTGCGCACGTAGTACGGGTCGACCAGGATGCGGTCGCTTTCACCCGCGAGCAGTTGCGTCGCCCCGTGGGAGAACAGGGTGGCCATCGTGAACGCGGTGGCGAGATCGGACTCGGGGGCTCCCGCGCCGTCGTAGACGTGCTGGTAGGCCGCGATGACGACCGGCTTGCCGGCGGCGACGGATCGCGCCCGTGCCACGACCGCGCCCAGCGCGCCGAGCGTGGTGGTCGGCTCCCACACCTCGATGTAGATCGCGTCCTGAGCCGTTCGCGCGGTCGCCCAGGTCGGGAAGTCGTTGACGTTGTTGAAGACGAGTTGCGCGTCGGGAAGGGCCGAGCGAACCGCGCCGATCAGCGAGACGAAGGAGGCAGCGACATCCACCGGTTGACCGTCCGGGCGCGCGGAGCGCTTCGGATAGCCGTACTGGTCGAGGTGGAACCCGTCGAAACCGGCCCGCTCGACCGACTCCCGGAGCTGCCCGGTGAAGCTCCGCTGCCAATCCGCGGCGGCAGGATCCACGAGGAAGAGGAAGTCGCCAAGGCCGTATGGCTCACCGCTGGCCTGCAGGAGCGCGTCGTGCTGCCAGGCCGGCCACTCCTGCGGACCGACTGCGTACACCGCCGCGTAACCGAGGGCGCGAGCGCCCGCCGCCTGGACCGCGGCGACCAGATTCGCGACAGCGCCGAGTGAGATCGGTTGATCCAGGGCATCACGGTACTCCTCGCCGCCGCCCAGGAGGTCGGCGTGGCGATAGGCCCAGTCGTAGAACTGGACGTCGGTCAGATGGAGGCGACGGACCAGATCCGACACCCCCTCGATGTCCCGGCCGGGCGAGTAGTCGACCACGAAGCCGTAGCGGAGCCGCGCACGGTCGTCGGCCACGACCTCGATCGCGGTCCGGACGGATCCACTCGGTGCGACCAGCTCCACGCCGTAGCCGCCGGCTGGGAGGCCGGTCAGGCGCACCCGGTCCGCTCCCTCATAGGGATGCCGCTGCACCACGTCGCCGAGGCGGCGCACGATCAGCTCCCCCGACACGGGCGCCTCGCGGACCTCGACCTCGACGGGGTCTCCCGGGCCGAACGACGATCGCGTCGGGAGCAGCTCGACGCCGGTCATCCCTTCACCGCCCCGGCGGTCAGGCCCTGCACGAAGTAGCGCTGGAAGACGAGGAACACCACGATCACCGGGATGACCGCGATCAGGGATGCCGCGAACACCAGCCCCCACTGGGTCGCGTGCTGCCCCTGGAAGTTGGCGATCGCCAAGGGAAGCGTCGCATGGTCGGTGCCGTTGATCAGCGTCAGCGCAATGGGGTACTCGTCCCAGCTGTTCAGGAAGGTGAAGATGATCGCGGTCGCCAGCGCGGGCCGGGCGAGAGGAAGAGCAAGGCGCCAGTAGCGGGTCCAGGCGTTCGCGCCATCCACCTGCATGGCCTGGTCGAGCTCCGCCGGGATGGACGCGAGGAAGCCCCGCAGCAGGAAGGTGTTCAGCGACAGCGAGCCGGCGATGTAGAAGAAGATCAGACCGCCGAGCGAGTCAAGTAGATGCAGGTTCTTGGCCAGGATGAACTGCGGGATCAGCAGCATGACCGCGGGGATGGTCAGCCCGGCCAGCAGCAGGCGGAACAGGAACTCGCGCCCCGGGAACCGGAACCGCGCGAACGCGAACGCCATCATCGAGCTGAGCAGCACCGAGCCCGCGGTCGAGATGACCGCCACGATCAGCGAGTTCGCGAAGTAGAGGGCGAAATTCGCGGTGCCGAGCGCGTCCTGGTAGTTCTTCGTCGTCGCCGGCATCGGGATGAACTGGGGCGGGGTCGTGAGCACGAAGGTTTGCGTCTGGAAGCTCGTCGACACCATGTAGAGGAACGGCGTGATCATCACGAAGGCGCCGACGATCAGCACGGCGTAGCGGAACACGGTCGAGGCCGCGAGCGGAGTGCTCGTGCGGCGAGCCGGGGAGCGCAGTGCCGAGGTGGTCATGCGAGCTCCTCGCCGTCATCGCGGCGCATCACCCGGAGTTGCACCATTGCCAGGATGAACACCAGCACGGCCAGGATCACCGCGATGGATGACGCGTACCCGAAGTCGGTGAAGCTGAAGGCTTGCGTGTACATGTAGGTGAGCACGACATCCGTCTGTCCGATCGGCCCGCCCCCGGTGATCAGTTGGACGGACGTGAAGACGTTGAGCCCGCCGATCACGAGCATCACCGAGACGAACACGGTGGCGGGGTTGATCGCGGGAAGGGTCACGACGCGGAAACGCTGCCAGCGGTTCGCGCCATCCATCTCCGCCGCCTCCTCGAGGGATTCGGGAACGCCCTGCAGGGCCGCGAGGTAGATCATCATCGACCAGCCGATCCCTTTCCAGATGCCGAGCAGGCAGATGACGACGAGGGCGCTCCAGCGGTCGGCGAGCCAGGAGGTGTTGCTCGCCTCCAGGTGCAGGAAGTCGTGAAGCGTGAAGTTGATGAGGCCGCTGTCGTCGAATAGGAACTTGAACAGGAGCGAGACGACGACCCAGCTGGTGACGACCGGGAGATAGAACAGCACCCGGAAGATCGGCTGAGATGGACTCTTGCGCTTGAGCAGCAAGGCGATGCCGAGGCCGAGGCCGATCTGCGGGATCACGGTCGCGAGCATGTAGATGCCGCTGTTCGACAGGCTCAGCCAGAAGTGGGGATCCTGAAACGCGCGGATGTAGTTGTCGATCCCGCTCCACCGGCTGAGCGCGCTGTTGAAGACGTTCCACTTGTAGAGGCTCATCTGGAAGGCCGAGATGGCTGGCCAGACGATCGCGACCACGAAGATGACGATGCCGGGGAGGAGGAACAGGTAGGGGGTCGTCGAGAAGCGCCGGCGGCGTCCCGGCGAGCCGGCCCGGCCGGGCCGGACGGCGGAAGGGGTCCCCGCCGTCCGGCCTGGCGCTGTGGTGAGAGCCAAGTGTCAGCTACCCGCCAGCAGGGCGTCGATCTGCGACGCAGCACTGTCGAGCGCATCCTTCACGCTCGTCGTCCCGAGGAACGCAGGCGTGAGGGTCGTCGACAGCACGGTGTCGATCTTGCTCTGGTTCGGGCTCGCGATCCGCGACTTCGCGGTCTTCAACTGGTCGGAGAAGGTCTGGTAGTACGCGTCGATCGCGGCCTGCTTGCCGGCCAGCGCGGGCTGGACGGTCATCTGGCCGGTCTTCACCATCGCGAGCTGGAACTCGGAGCCCTGGGTGAACCGGATGAACTTCTCCGCTGCGGCCTGGTGGGCGGAACTCGCCGTCATGACGATGTCCTCGCCCCCGACGACGCTGACCGAGCCACCGGGGCCGGCCGGGATCTTGGAGTACGTGGGCGTGAAGGTCGGGTACTGGCCCTGCCAGATCCCGGCCATCCACGGTCCGTCGAAGATCGTCGCGTAGTCGGTCTTGGGAAGACCGTCCGAGGTGCCGGTCGCTCCGGCGTTGCCGGTGATCAGGTTCGGGATGAGACCCTCGCTGTACCAGTCGACCAGCATCTGGATGGTCTTGACGTTGGCCGCGCTGTTCAGATAGCCGCTCGCCTTCGTCTCTTTGGCGTTGGTGAGCTCACCGCCGCCCGACCAGATCCACGGAGAGATGTTCCACGCGCCGAGACCGCTGTCGGCGAAGAGCGAGACGCCCGACCCCTTCAGCTTGTCGGCCATGGCCTGCAGATCGGCGAAGGTCGCGGGGGGCTTGCTCACCCCGGCCTTGGCCAGAGCGGCCTGGTCGGTGATCAGCACGCGCGTGTTGGTGTCGAGCGGAAGACCGTAGTACTTGCCCTGGTAGAGATTCGTCGCGACGTTGCCGTCGTAGTCCTTGGATGCGAGCGACTTGTAGTCCGACATGCTGTCCGACAGCGGAACCAGGACGCCGTTCTGGGCGAACTGCGGAACCCAGCCGAGGTCGGCACGTACCAGGTCCGGTAGCTGACCACCCGCGGCACTCGTCGTCAGCTTCTGCAGCAGCGAGTCGTACGCGATGTCGGTGTACTTCACGGTGATGCCGGGGTTGGCCTTCTCGAAGGCGGGGATGAGCGTCTTGTTGAGCGCATCCTGCTGGGTCGAGTTGCCACCGTTGCCGTAAGACCCCCAGAAGGTGATGGTGACCGGCTTGGATGCGGAGCCGTCACCGGAGGTGCCGGCGCCCGATGTGCAGCCGGACGCGAGGAGCGCGATCGCCAACGCGGTGGCCACCGCCGTTCCTGCTGTGATGGAACGCTTCATTGCAGTTCTCCTGTCAAATGGTCGGGACACGTGCGGGCAACCGTCTCGGGTTCCCCGGGATTAGTTTTACGACAGAAATAAATACCTGTCAACTGGGAGCTCAGATCGAAAGTTGAGAGCTTTTAACTTCGGACGCAAAACTAATACACTGGCTGCAGTGCTGATCGGCTCGAACAGAGGAGGGAGCAGGATGCGCATTCCCACCCAGCAGTGGGCTCCCGGCAACGGCGCCTCGCGCTCCGTCGCGCTCGAAGTGCTGATCAACGGCCCCCTCTCCCGCAGCGACATCGCGCGCAAGCTCGACCTCTCCCCGGGATCGCTGACCCGGCTCAGCACTCCCCTGATCGAGAGCGGACTCCTGATCGAGGTCGAGGAGAAGATGGACGGCCGCGCGGGCCGGCCGTCGAAGCCGCTCGACATCGTGCCGGCGTCGCAGCACTTCATCGGGATCAAGCTCACGGGCACCGACGTGGTGGCCGTGCTGACGGATCTGCGGGCCAACGTCATCATCGAGCACTCTGCCACGCTCACCAGCCGCAAGCCGGCGGACGTGATCGCCGAGCTGGCCGAGGTCGTGCGCATCCTCTCCGCCTCTGCGCCTTCGGTGACCGCCATAGGCGTGGGCATCGGCGCGCTCGTGGCCGATCATGCGATCGTGCGCAGTGCTCCGTTCCTCGAGTGGTCGGAGGTACCCCTCGGGCCGATGCTCGAAGCGGCGACCGGGATCCCGACCGTCATCGAGAACGATGTGGTCGCGTTCACCGAGGCCGAGCACTGGTTCGGTGCCGGGCGAGGCCTCGACCGCTTCGCCGTGCTGACCCTCGGGGCCGGCATCGGATACGGCGTCGTCATCCACAATGACATCGTCGTCGATGACGACTCGGGCATCGGACTCGTCGGGCACTGGCCGCTCGATCCCTTCGGGCCGCTCTGCCCCGCCGGCCACCGCGGCTGCGCCCGCAGCGTCCTGACCACATCTGCCATCTCGGCGGCGGTCTCCCAAGTGCTCGGCCGCGAGGTCGACTACGACCAGGCGCTGAACCTCGCAGAGGCCGGGGAGCCGGCCGCGCGCCGAGTCGTCGACGACGCCGGACGCGGCCTCGGACGCATGATCGCCGCCGTCGCCAACCTGACCGCGCCGGAACTCATCGTGCTCGGTGGCGAAGGCGTACGCCTGGTGGATGTCGCGGCCACCGCCATCGACGAGGGCATCGCCGCCGACCGCGACCCCCGCGCGCGCCGCATCCCGCTCGTCGCCACCTCCGGGGACAACACGGAGTGGTGCCGCGGAGCCGCAGTGATCGCCATCCAGCGGTTCGTTCTGGCGGCCGGCGCCTGAGTTCTTACTGCTAGTCGTGCAGTTCTCGCAGCACCCGGTAGAAGGCAGCCTTCCCCTCGAGCCCGATCCCCGGCCGCTCGCCGGGAGCCACCCGGCCGTTCTCGACGCGCGCTTCGTCCGAGAAACCTCCGGTGGGCTGGAACTCACCGGGATACGACTCGTTTCCGCCGAGCTTGAGCGCAGCGGCGATGTGCAGGGAGAACTGGTGCCCTCCGTGCGGAACGCAGCGCCGCGCGGACCAGCCATGCTGAGCCAGGGCATCCTGGACGCGCAGGTACTCCGTCAGACCGTAGCTGAGGGCGGGGTCCACCTGGACGTAGTCGCGGTCCGGACGCATGCCGCCGTAGCGCAGCAGGTTGAGCGCATCCCGAGCCGAGAACAGATTCTCGCCGGTGGCGATCGGCGGCGCATATCGCTCGGCCAGGCTCGCGTTGAGGGCGTAGTCGAGCGGGTCGCCGACCTCCTCGTACCAGAACAGGCCGTATGGCTCGATCGCCATGCCGTATTCGAGAGCGGTCTCGAGGCCGAACTTGCCGTTGACGTCCACGGCCAACCGGGAGCCATCCCCGACCACCTCGATCACCGCCTCGATGCGAGCCATGTCTTCGGCCAGATCGGCGCCGCCGATCTTCATCTTGACGACGTTGTAGCCGGAATCCAGGAACCCTCGCATTTCGTCCTGGAGCTGCGCGAGCCCCTTGCCCGGGGCGTAGTAACCGCCTGCCGCGTACACGAACACGTCCGGATCCGGGTCACCGTCGCCGTAGCGGTCGGAGATCCACCGATACAGCGGAACCCCGGCGATCTTGGCGGCGAGATCGTGAAGCGCCATGTCGAGGACTCCGACGGCCACCGAGCGCTCACCATGCCCACCGGGCTTCTCATTCCGCATCATCACGTCCCACGCTTTGGCCGGCGACAGCCCGTCGTCATCCACGAGTGCATCCGGGACGGCCGCGAGGAGCCGAGGAAGCATCCGCTCCTGGATGATCGCCGTCGCGTTGTACCGGCCGTTGGAGTTGAAGCCGTACCCGACGAGAGGCTTGCCGTCGACGATGACGTCGCTGACCAAGGCGACGATGCTGCAGTCCATCCTGCTGAAGTCGATATAGGCATTTCGCATCGATGAACTGATCGGGATGGTGCCGACATGGGCGGAGACGATTCGCACGGTTGCTTCCTTTGTCAGGTTTCTCGGCAGGGTGGACCGAGTCGGTCTCAGGCCGCGCGCAGCGCTGCCTGCTCGGCCGCCTCCGCGAGCACGGTCGCGAGTGCCGACGGATCGTGCGCGAACCGGCCGAGGAAGAGGCCGTCGACATCGGGCGCGAGGGATGACAGCGTCCCGGGTCCGGCGCTGCCCCCGTAGATGATCGAGCTGCCCGGTCGGCCAGGATGGCCGTCCAGTTCGGCTCGGATGGCATGGCAGACCGCGCGGGCGTGCTCCGGCGATGCCGGCACCGCCGCCCCGATCGCCCACACCGGCTCGTATGCGACGATCACTCTCCCCGGGGCGGCGTCCCGCAGCGCTGACCTCAGCTGCTCGAGACAGGCAGTGATCGCGGATTGCGCCCCCGTCTGCTCCGATTCGCCCACACACAGCACGGGGGTCAGTCCGTTGCGGAGGGCCGCCATGGTCTTGGCTGCGACGATCGCGTCGGTGTCGCCGTAGAGGTGCCGGCGCTCGGCGTGGCCGACCTCGGCGACCCGGACGCCGATCTCGGCGAGTTCGGCGCCGCTGACCTCGCCGGTGTAGGCGCCGGCGTCCTCGGTGGCGAGGTCCTGGGCCCCGACGAGCACGGGGATTCCCGTGAAGGCGCCGAGGGCCGATGGGATGGCGAGGTAGCCGGGGACCACGAACAGCTCGACAGCGCCGTCGCGGACGGCGTCTCCGACGGTGCCGGGTGAGCGGACGAGGGCGGCGACCCGGTCGAGCCAGGCGAGCGTGTCCGCGTGCCCGAAGTACATCTTCAGGCTCACACCGACCGTGACCGGGGCCGGCATCAGCAGGAGCCAGTGCTCTCGTACTCTGACAGCACGGCTACCTTCTCCGCGCTGGCGCTGGATTCGTCGAAGCGGTAGGTCAGCCACTCGCGCACATTGCGGCGCGCGAGTTCAAGGCCCACGACGCGCTGACCCATGCACAGCACCTGGGCGTTGTTGCTGAGCACGCTGCGCTCCACTGAGTACGAGTCGTGCGCCGTCACAGCGCGGATGCCGGGCACCTTGTTCGCCGAGATCGCCACGCCCAGCCCGGTGCCGCAGATCAGCACCGCGCGATCGGCCTCCCCGGAGGCGACCAGCTCCGCGGCCGTGATGGCGACCTTCGGATAGGGCGTGTGCCCGTCGGCATCCACCCCGACATCGACGACCGACACGACCTGGCCGTTCGCCTCGAGATCCTTCTTCAGAATCTCCTTGTACTCGAATCCCGCGTCGTCGCAGCCGATCACGATGCGCAACGGGGTCAGGCGGGCGTGGTCGGTCATGCGGAGGTTCCTTCCGAGAGCGGATCGCTGATCGCGGTTACGATCAGCGCGAAGGAGACGGCGCCGGCATCCGGAGTGCCCAGGCTCGCGTCGCCGTGCGTCTTCGCGCGGCCACGGCGGGCCGGGATGTCCGCCGTCGCGGCCGCCGCGGCGGTGGCAGCCGTCGCGGCGCTTCGCCAAGCCGCAGCGAGCGGTGTTCCCGCGACCTCACGGCGGAGCGTGACGATGAACGGGACAAGGGCATCGACCATGGTCTTGTCGCCCACCTCGGCCTTGCCGTAGCGGGTGATCGCGGCGAGGGAGGCCTCGACCCCGTCGGCGACCGCGAGGCCGTCAGGGGGGAGCTCATCGCCCAGGCGCTCGCCGAGTGCACGCAGCGCGAGGCCCCAGAGCGCGCCGGAGGTGCCGCCCGCACGATCCGCCCATGCGTCCCCGGCCAGCTCGAGCAGGGTGCCGGCTCCCGCCCCCCCGATCAGCGCCAGGTGTGCGGCGGCGACACCGGCGTGGGCGCCACGCTGCATCCCGATGCCGTGATCACCGTCACCGGCGACCGCGTCGAGGCGGCCCAACTCGTCGACGTGGGCGTCGATCGTCGCGCTCAGGGCGTCCAACGCGCGGAACGCCGTCACGGCGGCCTCGCGCGAGACCGCACTCGCGGGCGGGATGACGGCCGCTTCCGTCGACGAGACCGGGAGTTCGGCGTCGTCCACCTGCTCGCCCGCGACGACCGTGCCCTTGCGGAACGCCGGAGTGTCGGCCGGAGCGCGCCAGAGCCGCTCGAGTTCGTCATCGAGCCACGTCAACGTCAGAGAGGCACCCGCCATGTCGAAGCTCGTACAGAACTCGCCGACCTCCGGTTCGACAACCTCGACGCCTGCCTGCTCCAGCAACGCGCTGACCCGGCGGTAGACGACGAACAGCTCCTCGTACTTCACCGAACCGAGCCCGTTCAGGATCGCCACGGCCCGCTGACCGGATGCTGAAGCCAACCCTTCGGGCAGCTCAGCCAGCAGCGTGTCGACGAACAAACCGGCCAGCTCGTCCGCGGTCGGCACCGCTGTCTCGCCCACGCCCGGCTCGCCGTGGATGCCCAGGCCGACGGCCATCCGCCCCGCCGGCACCGTGAACAACGGCGCGGCCGCCCCCGGGAGCGTGCATCCGCTGAAGGCGACCCCGAAGCTGCGAGTGCGCTCGTTGGCGAGCCGACCGACCCGCTCCACCTCGTCGAGCGAGTAGCCCGCCGCCGCCGCAGCGCCCGTGACCTTGAACACGACGAGATCTCCGGCGATCCCTCGCCGGTTCTGCCGTTCCGAAGCCGGCGCGCTCGACACGTCGTCCGTCACGACGACGGTGCGGACATCGACGCCCTCCGCGCGCAACTGCTCCTGCGCCGCGTCGAAGTTGAGCACATCGCCGGCGTAGTTGCCGTAACTCAGGAGCACGCCGCCACCATGCTCGGCCGCGGCCGCCACCGAGTGCACCTGGTGTGCCGAGGGAGATGCGAAGACGTTGCCCATCGCCGCGCCGTCGGCCAGACCAGTACCAACCAGCCCGCCGAACGCCGGATAGTGGCCCGAGCCGCCACCGATGACGATCGCGACCGTGCCCTGCTCGCTGCGCGTGCTGCGCACCACCCCGCCCGGTACGGCGCGGACATGCCGGCGATTCGCCGCGACGAAACCCTCGATCATCTCGTCGGCGAACGCCGTCGGAACGTTGAACAGGCGAGTCACGGATTCACGCCGTCGCGCGCTGATCGGCCAGCCCGCGGGTGAAGGACCGGACGCGGTAGGCCCGCGGCGAGACGCCGAAGGCGTTCTTGAAGAGCCGGCTGAAGTTCGCCGCGTCCCACAGGCCCCAGCGGGCCCCGATGTGACTCACCGAGAGGCCGGCATACGCCTCATCCGCGAGCTCCATGCGGCAGTGCTCGAGCCGGCGGGCGCGCGTCCACCCGCTGATGGTGATGCCCTCGCTCTCGAAGAGCCGGTGCAGGCTCCGCGTGGAGACGTTCTGGGACTCCGCCACCCGGTCGGGCGTGAGATCGATGTCGGCCAGGTGTTCCTCGATGTACTCCTTCGACCGACGAAGCAGGCCATTGCGGCCGGATGCGCCGGCACCACGCTCTACGCACATGAGGGCGATCAGGCCAACGACGTGCTGCGACAGCCTGGCGGGGTTCTCGGGCCGGTAGTCGTCGCCCTGCAGGGCGATCGCGTCCAGCAGGTGACAGACGATCTGCGCGGTACCGCGCGCGCTCGAGATCACCTGACCTGTCGCCGACAGCAGCAGGCTCTGGTCGGGGCCGATCGACTCGCGTGGCATCTGCATCACCACGACATCGGATTCCGGTGAGATCTCCAGGCGCCTGCCTGCGTCCGCGCGGGCGACCAGCACATCACCGACCGCCAGCTGTTCCTCGCGCCCGGCGTGCTGGAGGCGTGCGGATCCCCGGCGGACGTAGACAAGCAGGAAGGCCCACTCCGATGACCCATCCAGAGTGGTGACGAGACGCCGTTCCCCGACGATCGTCCGGGTCAGCCGGAGCCGGTCGAATGAACGCAATTCGGTGGTTCGCGAGCCCAGCTCGAGCGTCATCGTCGGCACCCTTCGTAAACGATCTTGGTTACTCGTGTAAGTGTACACGTGTCACTTCTTGCTGCAAGCGCCGTCAGGACGAGGAAGAGGACGCCCACATGTCGGCGCGGCCGGTCGCGGGATCGATCGGCAGAGCACGGCCGTCGTCGGCGACGACCGGGCCGCGCAACGGCGAGATGAGTTCGAGCCGGATGCCGTCGAGGTCACGCTTGTCGGTGAAGCAGAGCAACAGCCGCCCTTGCTCGTCGAGCGACAACCCGTCCGACCGGAGCCCGAGCACCTCGAGTTCCGCCAGCCGCTGTGCGGGGTCATCGATCCCCCGGAAGCCCAGGTGGTGAATCCCCAGCTGCTCGGGCCCGTGCGTTCCGGAGCCCGTCACCTCCAGGAGTTCGATCTGGGGCGGACCCTGCCGGGAGAACGACATCCGCGCGTCATGGAAGTGCGGCGTCGCGTCGCTGTGATCGCTGTACCGCGGAGTGCGGTACCGCGCGATCGGGCTGAAGGTGTACCCGGTCGCTGCGGACCAGCGCTCGATCGCCTCCTCGAGGTCGGGGACGAGGATCCCGACATGGTCGATGAGTGCAGGCCACATGACAGTCCTCTGTTCCTCAGTTGTAGATCGGTGCGAGCTGCTCGTCGAAGAAGCGCAGCCCTCTCGTGAGTTCGGCGACCGGATCAGGGGAGTGGTCGATTTCCTCCGTCGCCCAACCCGACCAATTGCCGTCGCGCAGCACCCGCATCCATTCCGGCCAATCCACGACACCGGACCCCATGATCCGGAAGTAGGTCAGCATGACGGCGTGCCGGGCCTTCTGATCACCTCGAAGCAGATGGCCGCTGAGGGGCGCGATGCAGTCCTTCCAGTGCATCGTGGGGATCCGCGACAGGTTGTCGCGCAGCACGGCGACGGCGTCTCCCCCATCCAAGGTGATGTGGCCGGCGTCCGGGCACAGCTGCACCGTCGCCGGATCGGTCAGAGACATGACCGTCGCGATGTCCTCGGGCCGCGAGCAGAGCGAGTACGCATCGGTGTGGATGGCCAGCCGCACACCATGCCGGCCGACGATCGCGCCGAGGCGGTTGAGCTGGTCGGCGAAGCGCTCGTGCAGTTCGAGCGGGACCGGCGCGGAGAAATCCTCCGGGGTGGCCGTGTCATCAGGGCTGGCGTTGCCGAAGCGGCTGCGCGCCACGTTCCCGGTGACGATGATGTCGGCGCCCGCCTCCGCGAGGAATCGGGCGTGCCGCTCCATGTGGTCGTCCGCGACAGCCTCATAGCTCGGGTCGTCGAGGGCGTTGCCGATCAGCTGCCGGCCCGGCGCGTAGCTCGAGCTGACGACCAGGCCGCGAGACGACAGCGCCTTAGTCAACGCCGGGATCGTCCCGAAAACGCCGAGCACGGCCTCCCAGCCCACCGGGTCCGGGGCGAACTCGACCCCTTCCACCCCGCTCTCGGCCGCGAGGTCGAGCATCCCCTCGACATAGCGTCGGCGATCCGAGTCGAATGCCGCGACCCACTCGGCATGCGGCAGGTCAGGTGGCAGCCCCCAGAGGGCGCTGTTGTAGAAAGTGATCAGGTCGGTGCTGAACCTGATGTGCTGGTGCTCGGTCATCGGGATTCCGATCTGCGGGGAACGTCGACCCAGTGGTCCGAAACCGCGGCCTCGGCGATCGCCTCCACCAGGAGTTGAGAGTGGGCGCCGTCACCGAAGTCCGGGTGGGATCCCTCGCCGGAGAGGATCCCGCGGATGAAGTGCTGGAACTGGATCGCGCTGATCTCCGGGTACCCCGTGCCGAGGCCGGCCAGCCTCCACCAGCCGTCGGGATGCTTGTCGCTGGTGGAGATCGTGCGGAAGCCCGCCAGGTCCGGCTCCTCGTCGATAAACGACACCCGGAGCACCTCGCGGTCGTTCCAGTCGAACTCGACGCCCCCGCGACTGGCGTCGAACTCGAAACCGATGTGGTTCTTGTGACCCGACGCGAAAGAGCTCACGGCGAAGGTGCCGATCGCGCCGCTTTCGAACTCTGCCAGCCAGACGCCGGCGTCGTCGATGAGGTCGCCGCCGATCCTCTCGCTCTCTGACTTCCAGGCAACCTCGGTGTCGCGTGAGCGCACACGTGCGCTGACGCGACGGATGTCCCCGAACAGGTACTCGGCGATGTCGACGATGTGCGAACCGATGTCGCCGACGGTGCCGGAGCCGCCCGTGGACTTGAGTGCCCGCCAGCGATTCGGATCGGCGGTGAAACCGCCTTCCTGCAAGAAAGAACCGCGGAACTGAAGGGGGCGGCCCAGGCGGCCGTCCTCCAGAAGCAGTTTCGCGAAGCTGATCGCCGGGGTGTGTCGGTAGTTGAAGCCCACCTGCGTCTGCACTCCTGCCGCCCTGGCCGCCTTGGCCATGACGAGAGCCTCGGCGACGTCGTTGGTGATCGGCTTCTCGCAGAACACGTGCTTGCCTGCCGCGATCGCGGCGAGCGCGATCTCGGCGTGGAACTGCGGAGGGGTGCAGACATCGATGATGTCGATGTCGTCCCGCTTCAGCACGCTCTTCCAGTCGTCGCTGAAGGTGTTCCAGCCCAGCTGGCGGGCGACGTCCGGAAGATCGGGACGGATGTCCACGATCGCCTCCTTGGTCACCGTCGCGTTCAGATCGAGGCCGATCGGCGCCATCGACCAGGCCAGACTGTGTGCCTTACCCATGAAGCCGCCTCCGACGAGCGCGACTTTCAAATCCCTCACGAAGAATCTCTCCCAACTGCGACGGGGCGCGGCGCGTCCCTCTGTCAGGATTCCGTCCCGTCGGCCATGGGTCTTGCGCGCCGCCGACGCGCTCTTGTATGTCGGCGCCTCATGGCACGCTGGCGCGCGAATCCAAGGGTCGGGCGGGACCGCGCAAGACGATCCGCGACGGCCCTGCGAGCGTTGCCTGGTGGCAGACCGCTCCGAGAACATGTTCGCCCGCGCCGCACGCGAGGTCCATAGCAGTGGATCCGCTGACGACGCCTTTCTTCCCCTCATCGACGTCTTCGACCGGGTGATGGCGGAGCAGGCGACCGGCGGGGCGGCACTGACGATCTACCGGGGCGGACGGAAGGTGCTGGACCTCGTCGGAGGCGACTACCGCGACGACTCGATGCAGGTGCTCTTCTCGGTCACCAAGGCGATCACCGCGATCGCGGCCGCGCATGCCGAGGAGGCCGGCCGACTCGACCTGGATGCCCCCCTCTCCGAGTCCTGGCCGGAATTCGCCAAGGCCTCGACGACGACCATGACGAGCCGCATGGTGCTGACTCACCGCTCCGGAGTCGCATCTCTGGACAGGACCGACTTGACCCTTCAGCAGCTCAGAGACGGTGACGGCGACGACGCCGTCGCGAAGCAACGCCCGTACTGGGAGCCGGGGACGGCACACGGGTACCACTCCTTCACGTACGGCCTCATCCTCGATGGGGTCTTCCGCCGCACCCTGGGTGAGTCCGTCGGCAGCTATGTCGAGCGGGAGCTCAGCGGCCCTCTCGATCTCGAGTTGCGGATCGGCGCGGCGGAGAACGAGCTCGATCGCGTACACGCGACCACGGTGTCCGAACAGTGGGTGACCCCGACCGCGTCGCGGTTCGCCGCGGACCGCGGGATCCCGGCAGGAACCACAAGCTTCCTTCGCAGCCGGGACGAGCTCGTCAACGACCCCGATTTCCTTACCGCCTCGTTCCCCGCCACGACCGGAGTAGCGACTGCGCGCTCGCTGGCGCGCCTGATGGCAGCGACGTTGGGAGATCTCCCCGACGGCCGCCGGGTCATCGGATCGGGCGCCCGGGACCGGATGGTGCAGACGCGGTCCGACGGACCGGACCGGGTGCTCGGCATCCGCACCGCTTTCGGCTCCGGCGTGCAGCGACCCTTTCCCCAGCTGCCGCTGACGGGCGCGGCGGCGTATGGACACGAGGGCGCCAACGGGTGCCTCGCGTTCGCCGACCCTGACCTGGATCTGGCCGTCGGGTTCACGACCAGCGTCTTCCCCCCGAACTCCGGTGCCAGCGCAGGAGCCGTGGCGATGCTGTCGTCGATTCGCCTCTGCGCCGAAGAGTCGCTCTAGGCGGTCTCGCGGACCACCAGGCGCAGAAAGTCCGGCGGGGGCGACACCGGACGGTCGTCCAGGCTGTCGAGTACGGCTCCGACGACATATGACGCGTACTGCTCGATATCGATGGCGATCGTCGTCAGGCCGAATCTCGCGATCGGCGAGTCGTCGTTCCCGATGATGGCAAGGTCCCCGGGCGCCTCGAGTCCCCGGCGATGCATCGCCAGCAACAGCATCGACGCCATCTGGTCGTTGTGCGCACAGACCGCTGTGACTCCTGCCGCGAGCCAGGTGTCGATCGCGCCGTCGAGTTCCGGCTCGTTGGGGTCGATGTCGCAGCGCACGAGCGGCGGCAGCCGCAGCTCGCCTGCGCACGCCTGCGCTCCACGCCAACGCGCATCCGCGACGATCGAGACGGCCGCCTGATCGGCGTACAGGTAACCCACCTTGGTGTGGCCGGCCGAGACCAGATACTCGATCTGCATCCGGCCGGCACGCAGATGGTCGAGCGAGTCGTGCACGCTGACCCAGCGTGCGTTCGCACTCTCGACCACCGATGCCTCGGGGAGGCTGAGGCCGGCCATGGCGACGACCAGGGACGGCGAGATCATTCCCCAGAGTTCGGCCAGCGATCGCGAGTCTTCGTCGTAGCGGTGAGCCGCCAGTGCATAGCCGCGCTCGGAGAGGGAGATATCCAGCGTCTCCAGCACACGGTCGGCGACGAAGCCCCGCGAGAAGCTGGGAAGCAGGGCGAGCACGATCTTGCTCCGACCCGAGCGGAGCGCGCGCGCCGGAGCGTTGGGAACGTGACCCAGCCGTGCGGCCGTGGTCTTCACCAGCTCGCGGGTCTTCTCCGAGATGGCACGGCCCGGTGCCTCGTTGAGCACATAGCTCACCGTCGCGCGAGACACCCCGGATGCCTGAGCCACATCGGCAGAGGTGACTCGCCTCTTCGGGGCCGGCGATGGCTGCTCAGACGACACGTGCACGTCCTCGGGACTCTGCGCGGTCATCTCGAGTTGGCCCCTTCGGTCGTCGACGCTCCAGTAGAAAAGTACATGGATTCCTCGCCGATGCCTGACGAGAAAAAGCAGGGAGCCGGCGGACCGATGTGGCCGCCGGCTCCCTGACAGGACCTAGCCCGCGTAGGCGGTCGTCATGGCCGCGAGCACGTCGCTCGGCTGCTGGGTGTTCGTGAACAGACCCTGCACGCCCGAGTACATCGCCTGCTCCGTACGCGCATCCGGCCACAGCTGGTTCAGGAAGTGGACCGTCTGGCCGTCAGCGAGGTACTTCGAGATCGTCGCCGAGATGCTGTCGGTCGACGTGGAGCCGTCGGGGATCGACGGAACGGTCGCCGCCAAGGCACTGTCGTAGCGCTTCATCTCCTTGTCGGTGGCGAGGAAGTTGATGAAGGTCACCGCGTTCGCCGGGTCCTTGGCCTTGGCGTTGATCGCGCCGCCGCCCGCACTCGAGACGGTCATGATCGTCTTGCCCTTGTCGGTTCCGTTCAGCGGGTAGAGACGGAAGTCACCCGTGGGGCTGATCTGCTTGAGCGCCGCGACCTGGTACCCGATGCTGAACATGCCGAAGGCCTGCCCATTCGCCACGGCAGCGTTCTGCTGGTCCTGCGAGACGCCCGTCGCATCCGGCGTGAAGCAGCCGGCCTTGATCATCTGCTGCAGTTTCGACATGGCCGCCTTCCAGCCGGCGTTGTCGGAGAAGCTGGTCTTACCCGCCGCCAGTTGCGCGTCGAAGTCGGGGTCGGCCCCGTAGACGTTGTTGGGCACCAGCGAGTACAGGATGTTCTCGTTGTTGTTAGGGACCTGCGCGCCGACCGCCCAGGCGACCTTGCCCTGAGCCTTGGCCGCGGCGCAGAAGGGGAGCACGTCGCTCCACTTCGACGGGGCCTTGAGTCCGGTCGCGTCGAGAGTCGCCTGGTTGTACCACGGTCCGAACGAACTGACCGCGGGCGCCATCAGATAGGTCTTGCCACTGATCTGCGTGAGGTTCTTCAGGGCGGCCGGGTACTTGTCGGCGAAGCTGAAGCTCGACAGATCTTTGAGATACCCGCCGGGCTGCAGCTGGCGGATGGCCGCCGCGTTGCCGTTGCCGGGCCATGCGAAGATGACGTCAGCGGCGGTCCCCGCGCTGAGCTGAGTGCGCAGGGTCGGCTGGTACTGGTCGGTCTGGGCGGTCGTCAGGTTGACGGTGATCTTCGGATACGCCTTCTTGAAGTCGGCGACGACGGCCTGGATGCCGCCCTCCTCCGATCCCTTCCAGAAGATCGAGAGGTTCCCCGAGGTTCCGCCCTTGGAACCGGAGGAATCCGACGACGGCGCGGCCGGCGGGTTCGTGCTGCACCCGGCGAGGGTGAGCGCCAGCGCTGCGGCGGTCACGATCCCCACTCGGGTGAGAACAGTCTTGCTACTCACAATGTCTCCTTCTTGGTGTGGTTGGGGTCTCCGGCGCGCAGTGTTCAGGCGCCGGCGTCGATGTCACCCTTTGACGCCGCTGGCCAATCCCTGCAGCAGCGACCGCTGGATGAAGAAGAACGCGACGAGCACCGGGATCGCGCCCATGATGAGTGCGGCGAAGACCAGGGGCCACTGAGTGACGTACTCGCCGACGAAGTTGTAGATCGTCACCGGGATGGTCGCGTTACCCGTCCCGCTCAGGTACAGCAGGGGGGTCAGGAAGTCGTTCCAGGCGAACAGGCCGTTGAGGATGATGACCGTGCCGGTGGCAGGTCGCACCATCGGGAACACGACGCGCACGAACGAGCGGAGGGGACCGGCGCCGTCGAGGGCGGCGGCCTCCTCATAGTCGATCGGGACCTGACGCATGAACTGCGCGTACAGGAAGATCGAGAACGGCATCCTCATTCCGACGTAGATGATCACCAAGGGGATCAGCGTGCCGAGCAGCCCGAGGTTCTTCATCGTCGTGTAGAGCGGGACAAGCCCGAGCTGGAAGGGCACGAGAAGCCCGACCATGAATCCATAGAAGGCCAGCGGAGACCATCGCGCGGTCGCCCGGACGATCCCGTAGGCGGCGAGAGAAGAGAAGATCACGATCAGAAGGACGCTGGCGGTCGTCACGATTGCGCTGTTCACGATCGCGCCTCCGATCCCCGCCTGAACCCAGGCCAACCCGAAGTTGTCGAAGGTGACGTCCTTGGTCGGCACCAGGGGCGATGACAGATCGGTGACCGGGCGCAGCGACAGGTTCACCAGGATGTAGATCGGGAACAGGAAGGCGAGCGCGATCAGGATCATGACGCCTTCGAGGGCGCCGGTGCCCACCGAGTAGCGCTTCATCGGGAGGTCCCGCCTCTGAGCACGTACCGGTACTGGACGATGCCGAGCACCGCCACGAAGATCGTGAGAATGACCGCGATCGCAGAGCTGTAGCCGTACTCGCCATAGGTGAAGGCGTTTCGGTAGACGAGGGTCGACAAGGAATCCGTCGATTGGGCGGGACCGCCTTGGGTGGTGACCCAGATCTGGTCGAAGATCATGAAGCCTCGCGTTAGGGAGAGCATCAGGTTGACGGTGAACGCCGGAAGCAGCAGCGGCGCAATGATGAAGAAGAACCGCTTGACCCGGCCGGCGCCGTCGAGCGACGCGGCCTCGATCAGCTCCGTGGGGACGCCCTGCAGCCCCGCCAAGTAGATGACCATCGCATAGCCCGAGAACTGCCAGATCACGATGACGGCGATCGACCAGAGCGCTGTCGAGGGGCTCCCCAGCCAGTTCTGCGCGAGGGAATGGAGGCCCACGGCGTCGAGCACCTGATTCAACGGGCCGGTGGGCGTGTAGATGAACTGCCAGACGAAGGCCACCACCACGGTGATGATCACGACGGGCGTGAAGAAGATCACCCGAAGGACGTTGCGCGAGAGCAGGCGGCCGTTCAGGGCCAGAGCAAGGAGCAGGCCGATCAGATTCTCGAGGATCGCGCTGACGAACGCGAGACCGATCGTGTTCAGGACCGCCCGCAAGGCCTGGGGATCACGGAAGAAGTGGGCGTAATTGTCCAGCCCGGTGATCTTCCAGTTCGGGTTGAGCCCGTCGAAGTTCGTGAACGAGAATCCGATCCCCTGAAGGCTCGGCACGATGACGACAAAAAGATATGGGATCGCGGCAGGCAGGATGAACAGCCACAACCGCCCCGAACGACGCGATTTCCGCGTGGTTGTGGAGCGACGTGACGTCACCGTCGTTGCGGCTGTCGACGCGGCTTCGGTCATCGGCGGCCCTCCTCGTCGTCCTTGATGTGTCTCAAGTCTCGGCGCTCGGAGTGACTCGATCTTGCATCCGGCAGCCCGACTATTGTCGATCCCTGACAGGTGAGCGGTGCCCGCGAATGCGCGCGGACCGCCCCCCGCAACGGCGCGTCAAACGCCGGCTCGAGCCGTCGACGGTGACTCTTCGGTGCCCAGTGCGCTGAGCACATGATCGGTGAACTCTCGGGTGGAAGCGGACCCACCGAGATCGGGCGTCGAGATGCCGGCCCGCAGAACCGCTTCGAAGGCGTCGACGATTCGCGCCGCCGCCGCCGGTTCACCCAGATGGTCGAGCATCATCGCGGCGGCCCAGATCTGGCCGACCGGATTGGCGACCCCCTGCCCGGCGATGTCCGGCGCCGAGCCATGGACCGGCTCGAACATCGACGGATGCTCGCGCTCGGGATTGATGTTCGCGCTCGGGGCCACGCCGATCGATCCGCTCAAGGCCGCAGTCAGGTCGGAGAGGATGTCTCCGAAGAGGTTCGAGGCGACGATCACATCGAACCGATCCGGGGACTCCACCAGCTTGGCTGCCAGCGCGTCGACGAGCAGCTGATCCACGACCACCTCGGGGTAGTGCGCGGCCACCTCGGTGACGACCTCGTCCCAGAACGGCATCGAGTGGATCAGCCCGTTGGATTTCGTCGCTGACGTCACCCGATGCTCCCGCCTCCCCGCGAGCTCCATGGCGTACCGGGCGACGCGGGTGACGCCCTTTCGACTGAAGGTCGCGGTCTGGAGCGCCATCTCGTCGGGTAGTCCACGATTGATGCGCCCTCCGATCTCCGAGTACTCCCCCTCGGTGTTCTCCCGCACGATGACCAGGTCGAACGGTCGCGCGGTGTTGCCACGCACGCCGTCGAGGGTCTTCGCGGGCCGGAGGTTGACGTACTGCTCGAACCGGCGCCGGATCGGGATCAGAAGCCCCCACAGCGTCGTGACGTCGGAGATCTCGGGCACACCGACGGCCCCGAGGAGGATCGCGTCGTCCTCCGCGAGCAGGTCCAGTCCGTCATCAGGCATCATCGAGCCCGTGCGCAGATAGCGGTCCGATCCCCAGTCGAGTCGGCGCCACCGAACTTGGAATCCGAACTCGGGAGCGACAGCGTCCACGCAACGGATCGCCTCCGGCATCACCTCGGGACCGATTCCGTCACCGGCGATGACGCTCACCGCGTATTCCGACATGTCTTCTCCTCCTGGTCGCGTTCGTCCGTTCCACGGTTTCACGTGGCGTCACCTCGCTCTTGCACCAGAGCGCCAATCCACGGACGCGACGCGGTCTCCACTCCGCGGCGTCGGTCGGCGACGCAGAACAGGGACACCACCATGGGCGAGAAATCAGCACGCCAGAGCCCCGCACCCCGACCCCGATGGGGAAGAAGAGGGCGCAGGCGACGGGGACCAACAACACGGATCCGGTGACGAGGGCCGCTCACACGTAGCGACCCGCCGGGACGGCTCAGCTCTCGGCGGCCTTCTTCTTCGCCAGGACCTTCTCCTCGACCGGGGCCGTGCCGCTGGCCTTCTGCGCCGCGTAGTACGCGCGGGCCTCGTCTTGGCGCGCCTTCTCGGCGCCGGTCGCGATCGGCGCGCGCAGGTGCTCCGGCGCGAACTGGAAGGCGTCGGTGAGCGCGATCGCGTGCGGGCGCAGGCGCGGCAGCAGCCGGTCGTCGATGTAGTCGGTGATCGACGAGGCGCGGGTCGCGGACAGACGGCCGTTGATCAGGTACCAGGCGAGGTGCTTCTCGATCAGCGTGAACCCGAACAGGTCGCGGAGCCAGGTGAGCACCTGCTTGTTGCCCGCGTGCTCGATCGTGGCGAGGCGCTCCGAGAACGCCTCCCACTCGAGCAACTCGGCGTGCGCGTATGCCGCCTCGATCAGCTCGTTCTGGTTCGCGTTGAAGAGGTCCGCTGCGGCCTCGGGCGAGAGGGAACCCGCGTTCTTGAGGCGAGCGGCGATCGCCGCGACCATGGTCTCGACCCGGTCGGTCAGCAGCTGGCGCTGAGCGGCTTCGCCCCGCACGTTGCCCACCGAGCGGGCGGTCGAGCCGAAGTCCGCGATGCGCTGGCCGAGCGCGCGCAAGCCCGAACGGCTCACGGCTGAGCCGGCGGCCTGGCCCGCATAGGCGGCGATGGTTGCGGCATCCGGCTTCGCCAAGCGGCGGCCGTAGTCGGTCAGGAGGCGCTTCGCGACGAGCTGCAGCAGCACATTGTTGTCGCCCTCGAAGGTCGTGTAGATGTCGAGGTCGGCGTGCAGCTGGGTGAAGCGGTTCTCGGCGAGGAAGCCGGCCCCGCCGCAGGCCTCGCGGCACTCCTGCAGGGTGTCGAGAGCCGACCAGGTGCTGAACGGCTTGAGGGAGGCGGCGAGCGTCTCGAGATCCTGACGGTCCTCGTCGGTGTCGTGTTCGCCCGAGAACACCCCGTGGAACTTCTCGAGCAGCTGGTCGTGCGCGAACGACATCGCGTAGGTGGTGGCGAGGCGCGGCAGGAGCCGGCGCTGGTGGCGCTGGTAGTCGAGCAGCACGACCTCGTTGTCGCCGACGCCGTCGGCGAACTGGCGGCGCTCGTTGGCGTAGCGCATGGCGATCGTCAGGGCGAGCTTGCTCGCGACCGTCGACGCGCCGTCCAGCGACACGCGGCCCTGAACGAGGGTGCCGACCATCGTGAAGAAGCGGCGGCCGGGGCTGGCGATCGGCGAGGTGTAGACGCCGTTCTCGTCGACGTCGCCGTAGCGGTTCAGCAGGTTGGTGCGCGGGATGCGGACACCTGTGAAGTGCAGACGGCCGTTGTCGATGCCGTTGAGACCACCCTTGAGGCCGTCGTCCTCGCCGCCGACCCCGGGCAGGAACTCCTCGCCGTCGCGGATCGGCACGTAGAAGGCGTGCACGCCGTGATTCACGTCGCTGACGATCAGCTGCGCGAAGACGACGGCGGCCTGGCCGTCTTTGGCAGCGTTGCCGAGGTAGTCCTTCCAGGCGGCGCGGAACGGGGTGTCGATCACGAATTCGTCGGTCTCGGGATCGAAGGTGGCCGTCGTGCCGATGCTGGCGACATCCGAGCCGTGGCCGGTCTCGGTCATCGCGAAGGCGCCCGGCGTGGCCAGGCTCATGATGGACGGCAGGAACTGGTCGTGCGCCCGCGCGGTGCCGAGGTGCAGCACGGCGGCGCCGAACAGACCCCACTGCACGCCCGACTTGATCTGCATCGACGGGTCGCCGATCACGAGCTCCTCGAAGCTGGCGATGTTGCCGCCCGGGTCCTCCGAGCCGCCGAGGCGCTTCGGGAAGGCGCGGTGCACGACGCCCTCCTCCACCAGACGCTGGAGCTGACCGGTCGCGCGGGCGCGGTGATCGGCCATGCTCAGCCCGGGGATCTGATGGAACTCCTCGCGCCTGAGGAGTTCGCGGGAGTGCTTGCGGTCCTCCGCCCAGCGGGCGAATAGCACCTCGCCCAAGGCGGCGGAATCCACAAGCTGGTCGGTGCCCGGGGAGGTTCCCGCGCCAGAGGCGGTCGCGCGTTCGATGGTGTCGGTCATGATGCACTCCTGAGGTCGTCAGCGGCACGCTACGCCAGCGGGCCGACCCCTGCATTCACGTGGTGCGAGGCCCACGATCGGCAACTGCTGGGGCCGCCCACCCTTTGGTGGATCTCTACAAACTGGCTGAGTCCCTGCTGTGGGGTCCCGCCACAGCGATTCCGGCTCATTTCAGAGCGATGCCGCACTTGCGCCGAACGTGTCGCACGCTTGCGGGCCCTGCTTCAGGCCAACGTTGAACCACTTCTCGCGCTGAGCGCTCGTGCCGTGTGTGAAGGATTCCGGATTCACCGAGCCCTGCGTCGACTCCTGGATGTGATCGTCGCCCACCGACGCCGCCGCGTTGAGAGCGTCGTTGATCTCGCTCTGGGTCACCGGCTCCAGGAAGGGGACGCCGTTCACGTCCTTCGTCGTCTGCGCGGCACCGACCCACGACCCGGCGAAGCAGTCGGCTTGCAGCTCGAGGCGCACGCTGTCGGAGGTCGGCCCGGTGGCCTGCAGGTTGAGGTTGTTCATGATCCCGGTGATGTTCTGGATGTGGTGGCCCCACTCGTGCGCGATCACGTAGAGCTGCGCGAGCGGGCCGCCGCTCGCACCGAACTGGCTCTTGAGCTCGTCGTAGAACGCGGTGTCGATGTAGACGGTCTGGTCGGTGGGGCAGTAGAACGGGCCGACCGCGGTCGTGGCGCTGCCGCATCCGGTGTTCGTCGCGCCGTCGAAGATGACCAGCTGCGGCTGTGTGTAGTTGCTGACAGTGGTGCTCCAGTAGCTGTCGAGGGATGTCGCGGCCGCCTGCATGCGGCAGTCGATGTCGTTGTTCGCCTGAGCACCCGTTGTGCACTGGGTGAGCGGGGTGTCGCCGCTAGAGCTGGACCCAGAGGTCGTGCCGCCGCCGACGAGCCCGGTCAGGTCGACCCCAAGCAGCTGGCCGATCAGCACGATGGCGACCAGGCCGAGCCCGCCGCCGCCGATGCCGATCGCGGTGTTCCGGCCGCGCTTGCTGACGCGTCCGCCGGAGATGTCGGCGTCGTCGTTGAAGGTCATGGGACGACGCTACCGTCGGCGGATCGGCCCGTCACCCCGCAGACGCTGTCACGCGGCGGCGGACTCGCCCGACACCACATCGAGCACGCCCGCGCCGTAGCTCTCGAGCTTCTTCTCGCCGACGCCCGAGATCGTGCCCAGTTGCTCGAGCGAGCTCGGCTTGGTGAGCGCGATGCCGCGGAGGGTCGCATCGCCGAAGACGATGTAGGCCGGAACGCCCTGCTCGCGGGCCACGCCCGCACGCCACTCGCGCAGCCGCTCGAACAGCGGGCGCGCCTCCTCGGGCAGCTCCGAGCCGGCCTTGGACTTCGCGGCCCTGGTCGGCTTGACCGTCTCGCGACGCAGCAGCACGGTGCGAGAACCATCGAGCACCGAGGCCGAGGCGTCCGTGATGACGAGCGTGCCATAGCCGTCCGCCGCGACGCCGAGCAGCCCCTGGGCCAGCAACTGCCGCACGACGCCGCGCCACTCCTGCTCGCCGAGTTCGGTGCCGATGCCGAAGGTCTTCAGTTCGGTGTGCGACTGAGTGCGGACGCGCTCCGTCTCGCGACCGAGCAGGATGTCGATGAGGTGGCCGGCCCCGAAGCGCTGGTGGCGCTCGCGCCACAGGCGGACCACCGTGGAGAGCAGCTTCTGAGCCGGGACCGTGCCGTCCCACGACTCGGGTGGGGACAGGCAGGTGTCGCAGTTGCCGCAGGGCACCGACGGCTGACCGAAGTAGCCGAGCAGCTGCACGCGCCGGCATTCGATCGTCTCGCAGAGCGCGAGCATCGCGTCGAGGTGCGCCGACAGCTTGCGGCGGTGCGCGAGATCGCCCTCGCTCTCGTCGATCATGCGGCGCTGCTGCACGACGTCTTGCAGCCCGTAGGCGAGCCAGGCGGTCGACGGGAGTCCGTCGCGGCCGGCGCGGCCGGTCTCCTGGTAGTAGCCCTCGACGCTCTTGGGCAGGTCGAGATGGGCGACGAAGCGCACGTCGGGCTTGTCGATGCCCATGCCGAAGGCGATGGTGGCGACCATCACGATGCCGTCTTCGCGCAGGAAGCGCGACTGGTTGCGGGCGCGCGTCGCCGCGTCGAGGCCGGCGTGGTACGGCAGCGCCGCGATCCCTTCGGCCACGAGGGCGTCCGCGGTCTTCTCGACCGAAGCACGCGACAGGCAGTAGACGATGCCGGCCTCACCCAGGTGCTCGGTGCGGATCAGCTGCAGGAGCTGCGCGAGCGGCTGCGCCTTCGGCTCGATGCGGTACTGGATGTTCGGCCGGTCGAAGCTCGCGACGAACAGCTCCGCCTGGCCGAGCTCCAAGCGCGCGGCGATCTCGTTGCGCGTCTGATCGGTGGCGGTCGCCGTCAGGGCGACGCGCGGCACGTCGGGCCACCGCTCGTGCAGGACGGAGAGCGCCAGGTAGTCGGGCCGGAAGTCGTGCCCCCACTGGGCCACGCAGTGCGCCTCGTCGATCGCGAACAGCGAGATCGGGGCGCGGTCGAGCAGCTCGAGCGTCGAGCTCAGCTTGAGGCGCTCGGGAGCGAGGTAGACGAGGTCGAGCTCCCCGGCGAGCAGGGCGGCCTCGACGCGGCGGCGCTCGTCGAGGTCTTGTGTCGAGTTGAGGAACGCGGCACGCACGCCGACGGCGGACAGGGCATCCACCTGGTCTTGCATCAGGGCGATCAGCGGCGAGATCACGACGCCCGTGCCCGCGCGCACCAGGGCCGGGATCTGGTAGCAGAGCGATTTGCCGCCGCCGGTCGGCATCAGAACGAGGGCGTCGCCGCCGTCGATGAGCCGCTCGACGATCGCCGCCTGCTGCCCCCGGAACGACTCGTAGCCGAAGACCCGATGCAGGATCTCGGCGGCGGGAGAGGCGGGGGCGACCATGCGCTCAAGAGTACGAGACGCGGCTGACGACAGAGCGGCCGGTCCACCCCCGCTCGGGTGGCCCCCTAAAACGTGCTGTTGTGGGGGAGGAGAACGCGGATAGCTTGGCCTCGGCAACAGGGGATCTCCGGGGGGAGAGTCCCGTGGCGTCGCCCGCTTCTGGGGGGAAGCGGGCGACGCGCCCTCTTCACAGCCTGTCTGTGCTGTGAGAGCTCATCGACGTTCTCAGCCGTCGATGAGTTTTCTCCGCTGCGCTCGACGACTAGTCGGCGATCAGCCGCTTGCCGAGCGACACGGCGTCGTCGATCCCGTACCCGATCGCCGCATAGAACGCGAGAGCCTCGGCGTTGTCCCCGCGCACCTGCAGGTTGACCTTCGGGCAGCCGCGGGCGAGCAGCAACGACTCGATCACCCGCATCAGCGCGCGTCCGTGACCGGCGCCCCGGGCATCCGGGTGCACGGCGAGGTAATTCACCCAGCCGCGGTGCCCCTCATACCCGGCCATGATGCTCCCGATCACCGCGCCGTCGCCCTCGTCGATGCCGACCAGGAACAACTCGCGCTGCACGTCGAGCTTGCGTGCGATGTCACGGCGCGGATCATTCCAGGGCCGCGTCAGTCCGCAGAGACGCCAGAGGGCGACCACCTCGTCGGTGTCGCCCTCCTCGAACGCCCTGACCTGCATCCGCGCGCTGGAGCTGGAAGCGAAGGTCATTTCTGACCTTCGCCGCGACGCCAGCTCCGACGGCCGTCTCGGTCGTCGGTCACTAGCGGTTCGCCAGCTCCTCGATGATCGCGTCACCCGGGACCACACTGGTCCACTCGGCCGTGATCTCGGCGCGCGCAAGCAGCTCCTCGGTGCGGCGGCGACGGCTGCGCGGCACGAGGGTCACGACGGTGCCCTCCTTGCCGGCGCGGCCGGTCCGGCCCGAGCGGTGCAGGTAGGCCTTGTACTCGTCGGGCGCGTCGGCCTGGATCACCAGGGCGATGTCATCGACGTGGATGCCGCGTGCCGCGACATCCGTGGCCACCATCACGTCGACGCGGCCGCTCGTGAACTTCTCGAGGGCACGGGTGCGACGGCTCTGGTTGAGATCGCCGTGGATGCTCTCGGCACGGATGCCCGCCTCGTCGAGGAGGTCGGCGAGCTGCTCGGCGAACGCGCGGGTGCGCGCGAACACGAGCTTCTTGCCGGGGCCGGACGCGAGCTCGATGAGCACGGCCTGCTTGTCGCGCTGGTCGAGCAGCAGCACCTGATGGTCGATCGTCGAGCTGGCCTGGTCCTCGCCGGCCACCTCGAAGACGGCCGGGTCGACGAGGTACTTCTCGACGATGTCGGCGACGCCCTTGTCGAGGGTGGCGGAGAACAGCAGCTTCTGGCCGCCCTCGGCCGTGCGGTCGAGGATCTCCTGCACCGGCTCGGCGAAGCCGAGCTCGCACATGTGGTCGGCCTCGTCGAGCACCGTGATGACGGTCTTCGAGAGGTCGAGCTTGCCCTGCGCGGCGAGGTCGCCGACGCGGCCGGGGGTACCGATCACGATGTCGACACCGCGCTGCAGCGCGCCGAGCTGACGGGCGTACGGGACGCCGCCGTAGATCTGCGTGGTGAACAGGCCGACGCTCTGCGCGATCGGCTGAACGGTGCGGTCGATCTGCAGCGCCAGCTCGCGGGTCGGGGCGAGGATCAGCGCGCGCGGGGCGCGACCGAACTCGCGGCGGGCGCCCTTGTCGGCGCCGGCGCTCAGCTTCAGCAGCCGCTCGACGAGCGGAGCGCCGAAGGCGATGGTCTTGCCGGATCCCGTGCGCCCACGACCGAGCACGTCGCGGCCCGCGAGCACATCGGGGATCGTGGCGGCTTGGATCGGGAACGGCGACGCAGCACCGAGCTCGTTCAGCACCCGGACGATGTTCTGGCCGAGTCCGAGATCGCCGAAGCTGGTGCCGTCGACCTCGCCGGCCGTCACGGCCTGCGCACTCAGGCGCTCGAGCACGATGTCGTCGTGCGGAACGCGAGGCGCCTCACGGCGGTCGTCGTGCCGCGGGGCGGCGTCGCGGTGCGGGGCGCGGTCGTCCCAGCTGCGGGCGGGACGCTCGTCGCGGAAGGGCCGGCGAGCGCGGTCCTCGCCGGCGCGGACCGGGCGGGCGTCGCGCTGCGGGCGATCGGTGCGGGCGTCGCGGTCGTAGGACCGGGCCGGGCGGTCGTCGTAGCTGCGGGCGGGACGGGCGTCCCGATCGTACGAGCGCGCCGGGCGATCGTCTGTGCTGCGCACCGGACGGTCCCAGCTCCTGGGAGGCCGTTCGGTGCGCTCGGCCGGACGGCTGTCGCGGTCGTAGGAACGCGCGGGGCGGTCGTCGAAGGAGCGCGCCGGACGGTCGTCGCGCTGCGGCCGGTCACCGTAGCTGCGGACCGGACGGTCGTCGTAGGACCGCTGAGGACGGTTGCCCCGCTCATCCCGCGACAACTCCTGTGACGACCGACGAGGCGCAGCCCCGTCGGTGCTGGCGTCGCGGCGACGCGATGCGTCGCTCCCCGCTCCAGCGCGCGGACGGTCGTTGTGGGTCGGGCGGCCGTCATAGGCGCGCTTCGGCTCCCAGTTGGGGCGGCCGTCGGCGGCGCGCTCGACGCGCTCGCGTCCGACGCGCACGGAGTTGCCGCCCTTGCCGGCAGCGGCACCGCGCGGGCGCTGCTCCGAGTGGCCGCGGGCGGCGCGCTCGTCGGCGTTCCAGCGCTTCTTGGGCTCGCGGTCGGTCGGCGCCGGAGCGTCATCCGGGCGGTAGCCGCGGTGCTTGGGGCTGACCGAGCCGGACTTGCGCACCGACGACGCCGAGGAGCCGGAGGTGGGACGGGAGGCGCGAGCAGGCGCGCCCTTCTTGTTGATGGGCATGGTGATCTGAACTTTCCGGTGTTCTGTACAGAGTGCGCAGCGCAACGCCCGCACAAAAACACACGGAGGGCACACGCCACGAGAACCCGGGCGATACTGACCGGGGCCGTTTTCCTGAATGGATTCCTCATCAACGGATGCGCTGATGATCCGGCCCGCACGACTGACAGTGGTGCACAACGAGGTAGGAACCCCGCGAAGTGTCGTGAGCCGACCTTCCTACGTTAGTCGATCACCCGGATTTCCGCACTAGGCTCCGGACAATGCGCGTGTCCCGACCCCAGCCCGCGGCGTTGACCGTGCTGCTCGCCGTGACCGCGCTGACCCTGATGGGCTGCTCCACGACCGGTCACGCCTCATCGGTCACCCCGACGCCCACCACCACGGCCCTGCATCCGCAGGTGGTCACGCAGAACGGCGCGCGCGTCATCCCGGATCTCGTCTACAGCCACGCGGGCGGCGAGACCCTGCTGCTGGATGCCTGCCTGCCCGCCGCGCCGAAGGCGACGAGCACCGCGAACCCGGCCCCGCTCGCGTCGGTGCTCCTGATCCACGGCGGCGGGTGGGATCACGGCGACAAGGCCGACGGCGGCTACCGCGAGGTGTGCGAATGGCTCGCGCGCAGCGGCTACCCGACGTTCTCGGTTGACTACCGGATGGATCCCGCCTACCGCTTCCCCGCCGCTCTCGACGATGTGCGCAGCGCCGTCGCCTGGCTGCGCGAATCCGCTCAGCGCAGCCGCTTCGACCTGGACCCGGCGCGGATCGCCGCCTTCGGCGGCTCGGCCGGCGGCAACCTGGCGTCCCTGCTCGGGACCACGGGCAGCGGGCCGCTGACCGCGGGCAGCCGCGTGTCGGCCGTCGTCGATCTCAGCGGACCCGCCGACCTGACCGGCGCGGATGCCACCCCCGACTTCATCCCCGTGCAGCTGGCCTTCCTGGGCTGCCCGAGCGAACGGGACTGCCCGGCGGCACGCGAGGCCTCCCCGATCTTCTCGGCCAGCCACGACGATCCACCGTTCTTCATCGCCAACTCGACGAACGAGAAGATCCCGATCGCGCAGTCCCGTCGGCTCGCCGAGGCCTTGCGCGCGGTCGGAGTTCCGGCGACCTTCACGGCCGTGCCCGGCGCTGCGCACTCGATCGCGATGCTCGGGCCGGAGTTGCGCCGCAGCATCCTCGCGTTCTACGCGTCGACGGTCGGGGCCAACGACTCCGGCTCGGATGCCTCGCCGGGCACCGGCGCCGACCCGGGCGCAGCGGGCGCCGGCTGAGCGATCGGGTGCGCGCGCCGGTTGCGGGCGCTGCGCACCAGCCAGACGATCAGCGCAGCCAGCAGCAGGAGCACGCCGACCGCACCGCCAAGCACGCCGAGGCGGGCCTCCGGCGAGGTGCGGCCGAGGCTCGCGACCACCGCCGTGACGACCGACGCGGCTCCGGCCGCCAGCAGCACGCCGCCGACGATCGCCAGCACGCGGGTCGCGACCGACGGCGCCAGCGGCGGGTACTGAGCCCGGCGCTCGGCCGCGCCCTCGACCAGGTAGTACAGCACCGGCAGCACCAGCAACGTGAGCAGGGTCGAGGAGACAAGACCGCCGATCACGATGATGGCGAGCGGCTGCGAGATGAAGCCGCCGTGGCCGGTGATGCCGAGCCCGAGCGGGAGCAGGGCCCCGATGGTGGCCAGGGCGGTCATCAGGATCGGGCGCAGTCGCCGTGAGGCGCCGTGCACGATCGCGTCACCCACGGTCATCCCGCGAGTCCGGTACTGGTTGATCAGGTCGACGAGCACGATCGCATTGGTCACCACGATGCCGACCAGCATCAGCACGCCGATGATCGAGGCGACGCCAAGGGGCACGCCCGAGATCACCTGGAGCGCGATGGCGCCGGTCGCCGCGAAGGGGATCGAGACCAGCAGCAGCACGGGCTGACGCAGGCTCTTGAAGGTGGCGACCATCACGACGTAGACGATCAAGATCGCGGCGAGCAGCGCGAGGCCGAGTTGCTGGAACGCGTCGCCCTGCTGCGAGGTGACGCCGCCGAGACTCACGGTGGCGCTTGCCGGCAGCTTCGCCGCGTCGACGGCCTTCTGCACCTCGGACGACGCGTCGCCCGTGTTGTCCGTGCCCGGCACCACCTCGATGGTCGCGCTGCGCAGTCCCTTGATCGTGGTGATGCTTGACGGCCCGTTCACCGTCTTCACGGTGGCGAGATCCGACAGGGCGACCGGTCCCTTCAGGGTCGGGATCGAGAACGCCTCGAGCGCGGCCTGGGTGGTCGGGGCAGCCGAGTTGTCCACGTAGATCGACAGGGTCTTCTCGTCGATGACGACGGTGCCGGTCGCGCTCGGGTTCATCGCCTGCGTGACGATCGCGCCGACCTGCTGCTCGCTGAGGCCGTCGGCCGCCGCCTTCGCGCGGTCGATCTGCACGGCGAGGTAGGGCAGCGAGGCCGACAGGTTGCTCGTCGCCTGCGAGACGACCGCGAGCTTGTCGACCTTCGCCAGGATCGCGTCGCTCGCCGTGCGAAGGTCGGCGTCGCTGCCGGCGGTGATGTCGACCTCGATGTTGGATGAGCCGAACCCGCCCTGGGCGGCCTGCACCTTGATGTCGCCCTCACCGGTGATGGTCTTGAGTTTCTTCGTGATGGTGTCCTGGAGCTTCGCCTGGTCGGCGTCGGGATCGGTGGTCAGCGAGAAGCTCGAGGAACCACCGCCCGAGAAGGCCGCCCGCAGCGAGCTTCCCCCCGAGCCGATCGTGAGCAGCACGGTGTCGACGCCCTTGATGCCGAGCAGGGTCTGCTCCACCTTCTTCGAGGCCTCGTTCTGTGCCTCGAGACTGCTGCCCAGCGGCAGGGTCTGGGTCACGGACAGGGTGTTCTGCCCGCTGTTGCCGATGAAGTTCGTCTTGAGTCCGCTGGCCGCCAGTCCGCTGCCGGCCAGGATCAGCAGGGCCGCGACGAGCACGATGGCGGGGAACCTCAGCGTCCAGCGGATCACCGGCAGGTACACCTTCTGCAGCCGGGTCGGCGTCTCGAGCTCGTCGCGCTCCACCGTCTGCGGGGTGGGCTCACCCTCGGCATGCTTGTGCACGGTCTTGGCGTTGCCCAGGAACCAGTACGCGAGCACCGGCACGATCGTCAGCGAGACGAACAGCGACGAGAGCAGCGCGAGCGTGACGGTCAACGCGAACGGCCGGAACAGCTCGCCGGTGATGTCGCCGACGAAGGCGACCGGCAGGAACACCGCCACCGTGGTGATCGTCGAGGCCGTGACCGCGACGGCGACTTCGCGGACGGCGTTCTTGATGGCGGTGAGTTTGTCTTCGCCGAGCCCGATGTGGCGCTTGATGTTCTCGGTGACGACGATGGAGTCGTCAACCACCCGGCCGATCGCGATCGTCAGCGCGGCCAGGGTGATGATGTTGAGCGTGTACTGCGCTGCGGTCATCCCGAGGAAGGTCAGGAACACCGAGACGGGGATCGAGACCGCGGTGACGAGCGTGGTGCGCACCGAGAACAGGAACAGGAAGATCACGATCACGGCGAAGACCAGGCCGAGCGCGCCCTCCTCGGCGAGGCTGTTGATCGAGGTCGTGATCGACGGCGCCTGATCAGAGACGACCGTGAATTTGGTGTTGTGGCCAAGCTGCTTCTCGAGGGCCGGGATGTCGTCGCGCACGACCTTCGACACGCTCACCGTGTTGCCCGCCGCGGTCTTGGTGATGTTGAGCGAGACGGCCGGCTTGCCGTTCACGCTGGAGTAGCCGTTCACCGGGTCGTCGACGATCGCCACCTTCGCGAGGTCGCCGATGGTCGGGGGCGTCGCGAGGCGCCCGCCGAGCACCGGCAGGCCGGCGATGTCGTCGGTCGACGCGAGTTTCGTGCCGGACTGCACGGTGAGCGTCTTGCCGTTCTCGGTGATCGATCCACTGGCCAGCAGCGTGCCGTTCGCCGCGAGAGCGGTCTTGATCGACTGGATGCTGAGGCCGTCGGTGGCGAGGGTGTCGTCATCCGGGGTGATCGTCACCCGCTGCGAGGCGTCGCCGAGCAGTGTGACGTCGCTCACGCCGTCGAGCTGCGTGAGGTTGGTCACCGTGAGGCTCGACAGCTTGGAGGCGAGGGTGTGCGGGTCGAGATCGCTGGTGACCGCGAGCTGGATCACCGGGAAGTCGCTGAGGCTGAAGGTGATCACCTGAGGGGTGACCCCGCTCGGCAGCGACGTCGAGAGCCGATCGAGCGTGAGCTGCACCTTCTGCTCGGCCGTCGCGATGTTCGTGCCGTAGGTGAACGACGCCGTCACCGTCGACGCGGCAGTGCTCGACGTCGCGGTGGTCGAGTCGAGGTTCTCGAGCCCCTGGATGGCGCTCTCGATGGGCGTCGAGACGTCCTTGCTGACCACGTCGGGCGATGCGCCCGGGTAGCTCGTGACGATGTAGACCGACGGCAGCGAGAGCGAGGGGATGAGCTCCTGCTTGAAGAGCGTCAGCGAGATGCCGCCGAACACCGCCACAACGATCGTGATGAGGGCGATGAGTGCGCGGTTGCGCAGACTGAAAACGGACAGCAGATGCACGTGAGGGTCTCCCTGATCGACTGAGTCAGTATCCCAAGGGGCTTCCGACCCCCGGTACTCCCGCGGGATGAACGGACGTCGCGTTCAGAGGGTTCACAGGCAACCGCACGACAGCAGCGTCACACCACCTCGGCGAGGTCCTCCTGGCCCAGGGGCAGCGGATGCCGCGCCACCCCGTTCCACGCCGCAGCCAGCGCGTCCACGGCCCGGTCGATGAGCTCGGGCGGGTGGCTGTACGGCACCCGCAGGAAGCGCTCGAACACCCCGTCGATGCCGAACCGCGGACCGGCCGCGATCACGAGTCCCTCGTTGCGGGCGGCGAGCGCGAGCTGCGAACTGACCGGGGCGCCGAGGTTGATCCAGAGGGTGAGCCCGCCTGCGGGTTCGGGAAGCGTCCACTCGGGGAGGCGTTGCCGAAGCCGCGCGAGCAGGTGATCCCGCCCGGTCCGCAGGTAGGCGCGCCGGTCGGCGAGGATGCGGTCGAACTGGCCGAGCAGGTCGAGCACGATCAGCTGGTCGAGCACCGGAGTGCCGAGATCGCTCGAGTAGCGCACCCGCGCGATGCGCTGGATGAGCTCGCGGTCGGCGCGGATCCAGCCGACCCGCAGACCGCCCCAGACGGTCTTGCCGACGGAGCCGATCGTGACCGCGCGCCCGTGGACCGCGAAGGGTGCGGCGAGCGGCGCCCCGACCCGCAGATCCGAGAAGCCGAGTTCACCCATGGTCTCGTCTGCGATCAGGGTCGTCCCCTGCCGCTCGGCCAGTGCAGCGGCGCGCTCGCGCAAGCCGGCCGACATCGAACTGCCGGTGGGGTTGTGAAAGTCGGGCATCAGGTAGCCGAGCGTCGGGCTGGTGCGCTGGAACGCCTGCTCGAGGCCGGGCTCGTCCCAGCCTTCGTCGGTCGTCACGGAGACCGGCACGAGCCGGGCGCCGTTCGCCCGCAGCGACTCGGAGGCGTGCGGGTAGGTGGGCGACTCCACGAGAGCCCGGTCACCGCGGGACAGCAGCGTGCGACCCACCAGCCCGATGGCGTGCTGCGCACCGACGGTGATCATGAGCTCGTCGGCATCCGTGGGAAGGCCGCGGGCCGTGAAGCGATCGGCGAGCGCCTGGCGCAGCGCGCGCAGGCCGAAGGGATCGAAGCCCGACTCGCCGAGGTAGGAGGGCAGCAGGGCGGCAGCGCGCTCGGCGGCGTCGGCGACAGCGGGCACGGCGGGCATCGTGGCCTTGCTGAAGTCGAGGAACTCCGGCGGCGCGATGCCGTCGGGTGCCGTGGTGCCGCGAGAGGGGAGGCGGACGACGCTGCCCGAACCGCGCAGGCTCTCGAGGTAGCCCGTGTCGCGGAGCTCGGCATAGGCGGCCGAGATGGTGGTGCGGCTGAGTTCCAGTTGCGCGGCGAGTTCGCGCTCGGCCGGCAGGCGGGTTCCGATGGCCAGCCGCCCGTCGAGCACCAGCAGGCGGATGCGATCGGCCAGTGCCGCGTAGGCCGGCGCCGCGCCGGGGAGGCGCCATCCGCCGAGAGACGAGGCCAATGCGCGCGCCGAGAGGGATGCCATCCGTCCACCCTACCCACATTGGCATCTTGCGAGAAGACCAATTCGGCCATTGGATTGCCCCATGACCGCCGTCGCCGCGCCGAGACCGCTGAGCGGGCCCCGAGCCATCTGGGTCCGACGAGTGGGCCAGCTGCTGATCGGACTCTTCTTCTATGGCATCGGCATCTCGCTGATGGTGCGGGCCGGGATCGGCGTCGCGCCGTGGGACGTGCTCACGCAGGGGATCTCACTGCGCACCGGCATCCCGTTCGGGATCGTGACCAACATCGTGGGCGGGCTCGTGCTGCTGCTCTGGATCCCGCTGCGCGAGCGTCCGGGGATCGGCACGGTCGGCAACGTCCTGCTCGTCGGCACCAGCGCGCAGCTCGGCTTGAACGTCATCCCGCAGCAGACCGTGCCGCTGCCGCAGGGCCTGGTCTTCGCCGGCGGGTTGGCGCTGGTCGCGGTGGCGACTGGCCTCTACATCGGCGCCCGGCTCGGCCCCGGCCCGCGCGATGGGCTCATGACCGGCCTGCACCGCCGCACCGGATGGCGCATCTGGATCGTGCGCACCGGCATCGAGGTCATCGTGCTGATCGCCGGCGTGCTGCTGGGGGGCCAGTTCGGAACCGGGACCATCCTGTTCGCGGTGCTGATCGGGCCGATGGTGGCGGTCACGCTCCCGCTGCTGCGGGTTCCCGAGACAGCGAAGGAAGAGACGACGAGCGAGGAGCTGACCTCGTGATCGCGCTCCTCGCCCTGTCCGCCGTCGCCCTCTGGGCGTCGCTCGCCACCGTCGCCGTGGTGGCACGGGACGGCTACGGGCCGGTTCCGACGCGCGCGGACTACGAGAGCTCGCGCTCCGCGTAGGCGCGCATCGCGTCGCGGACGAACGCGGCGTTGTCGGCGCCGCCGTAGTGCGCCGCGAAGCGCGGGTCCTCGACGTACATCTCGCCCAACCCGATGAAGTAGGCCTTCGTCGGGCCGCCGGTGCGGTAGCCGGGGGTGCCCGGCACGCCCGCCAGCGCGTCGAACTGACGTTGCGCCATCGCCTGCGCCGCGGCTCCCGCGGGGTCGTCGCCGCGCTCCGCGGCGGCGGCCCAGTCGGACTGCAGTGCGGCCTGCGCGGCCTTCCACTCGGCCTTCTCGGCATCCGTCTTGCTGTTCCACCAGCTGTCGCCGCGGTCGTATGCCTCCGTGCCCCAGCGCTGCTCGACCTCCTCCCTGAACACGGTGTGGTCGAATCCGTCGAACATCGCGTGTGGCATGTCCTGCGCCATGATCTGCTCCTTTCCGGTCAGTTGATCGATGGTCCTTCTCACGCTCGCCATCTGACGGGCGATCCTGTTCTGCGACTCCTTCAGCCAGAGCAGATGACTCTCGAGCGCCACCACGTCATCGGCCTGATCGGTCAGCATCTCGGCGATCGCCGGGATGCCGAGCCCCATCTCGCGCAGCATCAGCACCCGCTGGAGCCGCACCAGCGCGGTGCGGTCGTAGTAGCGGTAGCCGTTGTCGCCGACCCGCGTGGGTCGGACGAGCCCGACCTCGTCGTAGTGACGGAGCGTGCGGCTCGTCGTGTTGGCGATCCGGGCGATTTCCTGGATGCTCCAGTCCTCTGTTCTCGTGTGCATGTCGTTCACGCTAAAGGTTGACGTTGCGTCAAGGTCAAGAAAAAGAGTTGCGGCGTGACGAGAACGCGATATATCGTGACTTCGACAACACGCGATATATCGCGAGGGAGGAGCCCATCGTGGCCCAGGAGAAGTGGCTCGTCGACGGCCCCAAGACCATCGACGTCGAGAACATCCGCAAACTCAAGGTCGGCCTCATCAGCGGGCAGGTCGACATCGTCGCCCACGACGAGCCCGGCGTCCGCGTCGAGATCCATTCGGTCAGTGGACGCGACCTCAAAGTCAGCGTCGATGGCGACACCCTCGAGATCGATCACCCCCAGCTCAGCTGGGACAACTGGCTGGATGTCTTCAAGTCGTTTCGTGGGAATGCGCGTGCGGATCTGAGCATCATGGTCCCGCGCGACGTCCGGCTGAAGTTCGGAGTGGTCAACGCGGAGGCCCTCATCAGCGGCATCCACGACGACGCGACCATCAGCACGGTCAACGGCGACGTCGTCATCGACGGCATGCGCGGCGACATCCAGCTCAATTCGGTCAGCGGAGAGATCTCGGTACGCAACCACGTCGGGCGCATCGGCGTGCACGCGGTCAATGGCGACATCACGGTGTCGGGCGAGGTGCACGGGATGACGAGCGAGACCGTGAGTGGAGACGTCTTCCTCGATGTCACCGGCGTTCCCGATGAACTCCGGATCAGCACCGTCACCGGCAGCATCACCGCCCGGCTCGACGCCGGCGTCGCGGTTTCGTACACCGCCAACACGGTGAGCGGCCGGCTGCAGTTCGATGACACCGAGATCAGCGGAGTGCATGGCCGCTATGCGAGCAAGTACGGCGACCTGGATGGCCGCTGGCTGGACTTCCGGGCCAACACCGTGAGTGGCAACGTCAGCGTCGTGCACACCACTCGCACGCAGACCGAGCAGTCCGCGTGACTCCGCCTCTCTTCGCGCACGGGCACCTTCGGCTCTATCTGCTCAGCCTGCTCTCCGAGCGGCCGATGCACGGGTACGAACTGATCCAGGCCCTCAGCGACCGCTTCGGCGGCACCTACGTGCCCAGCGCGGGCACGATCTACCCCCGGCTCGCGAAACTCGAGGAGGAGCGGTTGGTGACCAAGGAGTCCGACGGCCGCAAGACCGTCTACGCCATCACGGATGCCGGCCGAGCCGAACTGACCGAGCGCGGTTCCGAGCTGGACGGCATCGAGGACGAGCTCAGCGACTCGGTCCGACGACTGGCCGATGAGGTGCGCAGCTCGGTCACCGACGCGATGAAGACATTGCGCGCCGACCTGGCCGCCGCGGCCCGGGATGCACGCACGGACGCGCGGGAGGCCCGCGGGTCCGCCGCTTCGACGAGCTCGTCGTCGACGCGAGGGAACGACGACCCGCGCGTCCAGGCCCGGATGAGCCTGCGCGACGCGGAGGCGGCCATCAACGACTTCCGTCAGCAGCTGCGGTCGGACCTGCACGCCCAGGTCTCGCGCGGGCACCTGGATCCCGCGATCGTCGGCATGCTCACCTCCGGGCTGAGCGAGCTGCGGCGCGAGATCACGGCGGCTCTGCGTGGCTGACAGCGCGCTCCGACCGGGGCCGCGTGCGTCGGCGCCGCACCCCGGAAAAGCCCGGATTCTTCGGGTGACGCGTGGCAAATGCACAGGTGGTTTCACCGGTGTACGCTGGCCCCTCGTGACTGACGACACCCCTCCCTCATCCGAGGACGTGGAGGCGCGCCCGGTCAAAAGGTGGCTGCTCGGCGACCCGCTCCCCTCCGACAAGCTCGAGGGACAGCTGCTCCCGAAGCATCTCGCCCTTCCGATCTTCGCGAGCGACCCGCTCAGCTCGGTGGCCTACGCACCGCAGGAACTGCTGCTGATCCTCCTGATCGGGGGCCTCTCGTTCCTCGCCTTCACCCCCTGGGTGGCCGGGGCGGTCGTGCTCCTGCTCATCGTGGTGGTCACGTCGTACCGGCTGCTCATCAAGGCCTATCCGAGCGGCGGCGGCGACTACGAGGTCGCCAGCAAGAACCTCGGCGAGAAGGCCGGCTTGGTCGTGGCCTCGGCACTGCTCGTCGACTACATCATGACGGTGGCGGTGTCGGTCGCCTCGGGCGTCGACAACATCATCTCGGCGCTCCCGTTCCTCAACAACTTCCGCGTCGAGATGGCGGTCGCCTTCGTCATCATCCTTGCGGCGGTGAACCTCCGCGGCGTGCGCGAGTCGAGCAAGGCCTTCGCCGTTCCGACCTACCTGTTCATCGGCAGCATCGCGGTGATGATCGGGGTCGCGCTGTTCCAGACGGTGATCGGGCACGCCCCCGTCGCCGAGACCGCGCACTACGCGATCAAGGGCCAGTCGATCGCGCAGGCGGCCGTCATCCTGCTGCTGCTGCGCGCGTTCTCGAGCGGATGCTCCGCCCTCACCGGCGTCGAGGCGATCAGCAACGGCGTCCAGGCGTTCCGCCGCCCGAAGATCCAGAACGCGCAGAAGACGCTCGTCGCCATGGGCGGGATCGCGATCATCCTGTTCGTGGGCCTCATCACGGTCGCCTTGATCTCGGGCGTGCACTACGTCGAGGACACCTGCAACCTGGTCGGCTTCAAGGACTGCGCCACCGCCCCGCAGATCAGCGTGATCGCGCAGATCGCCACCGCGGTGTTCGGCGCCAACTCGATCCCGTTCTTCATCATCCAGGCCGCCACCGCGTTGGTGCTGCTGCTCGCGGCGAACACGGCATTCAACGGATTCCCGCTGCTCGGCTCGGTTCTCGCCACCGACCGCTACGCGCCCAAGTCGCTCGCCACCCGCGGCGACCGGCTGATCTACTCGAACGGCGTGCTGGCCCTCGCCGCCGTCGCGATCGTCATCCTGATCGTGTACCGCGCCAGCGTCACCAACCTGATCCAGCTCTACATCATCGGGGTGTTCGTCTCGTTCACCCTCGGTCAGACCGGCATGATCCGGCACTGGCGACGGCTGCTGCGGGAAGGCACCGGCGAGCTGAAACGCGGCCAGGTGAAGACCTATCTGGTGATCAACAGCTTCGGTGCGTTCATGACCTTCACGGTGCTCGTGATCGTCACGATCACCAAGTTCACCCACGGGGCGTGGCTGGTCTTCGTGATCATGCCGATCCTCTTCCTGCTGATGCTGGGTGTGAACCGCTACTACCGCGACGTCGACATCGAAATCGAGGCGGATCCCACCACCCGCTTCGGCGCCCAGCGCGACCACGCGATCGTGCTGGTCGGCAAGTTGAACAAGCCGGTCCTGAAGGCGCTCGACTACGCGATCGCAGCCCGCCACGAGACGATCGAGGCGATCCACGTGTCGATCGACGACGCGGCGACCGAGGAACTCGAGCGCCAGTGGGTCGAGCACAACATCAAGATCCCGCTGCGCATCCTGGATTCGCCCTACCGCGACATCAGCGTTCCGCTCGTCAAGTACATCAAGGCCTGCCGGGTCACCAACGGGTCCGAGATCGTCACCGTCTACACCCCGCAGTTCATCGTCGGGCACTGGTGGGAGAACCTGCTCCACAACCACAAGGCCCGGCGCATCCGTCACAAGCTGATGCTCACGCACGGCGTCATGGTCGCCCTCGTGCCCTGGCTCCTCGACTCGTCCGACATGATCTACGGCCGCCGTTCGCGACCGCTCCCCGGCCAGGACCGCCGTGGCGAGCCGCGCCGTCCGGTGCAGCGCCGCGCCATGCCGCCCGCCGACCTCAAGGCCGCGCGCCAGGCCGCGCGCGACGCGCGCAACGGCGTCACCATGCGGTCGTCCGATCCGACCCCGACGAGGCAGACCGAGGCGCAGGCCAAGGCAGGCGCCAAGACCACCGCGAAGGCCGCCGCGACCGCCAAGCGCGAGAAGGTCGGCGCGGCCGCGGCGCCGAAGAACGCCGGACCGACGAAGCCGACCGACGAGGGATGACCCTCCTCGCGGTCGTGGTCGGCGGTCTGCTGGGCACGGGGTTGCGCCTGACGCTCGACACACTGCTGCCGCACAGCGATTCCGCCTTCCCCTGGTCGACCCTGATCATCAACCTCGTCGGCGCGTTCGTGCTCGGGATCCTCGTCGCGCGGGTCTGGCCGACCGCTCCCGCCTGGCTGAAGGCCGGCCTCGGCCCCGGCCTGATCGGCACCTTCACGACGTTCTCCGCCCTGGTCGTCTCGCTGCTCACCCTCACCCGGGCCGGGATGCCGCTGACCGCCCTCCTCTACCTGCTGGTCTCCGTGGTCGGCGGCCTGCTGGCCGCCGCGCTGGGGTTGCGGCTGGGGCGAACCTCAGCGCGCACCCCCCGGATCGAGGCGGACGAGTGAACGCCGCTCTCGTCGCCGCGGTGCTCGGCGCCGGCGCCGTCGGCGCGCTGCTGCGCTACGCCGTCTCGCACTGGGCGGCGCGTCGGCGGGCCCCGGGGGCGTCGGGCACCTTCCCCCAGGCCGTCCTGCTCGTCAACGCCGTCGGCTCCCTGGTCGGCGGCATCGTGATCGGGGCTCTCCAGGCGGGCTCCATCACCGCCGACGCCCGTCTCATCGCGCTGACCGGCTTCGCGGGCGGTCTCACGACCTTCAGCACCTTCAGCGTCGAGACCATTCAGCTGGCGATGGACGGCAAGGCCCGCACCGCGGTGCTCAGCGTGCTCGCCAACCTGGCCCTCGGCGTCGCCCTCGCCGTGCTCGGCTACGCCGCGGCGCTCGGCGCGCTCTAGGCCAGTAGGCGCGGCTCGAGCAGCGACTCCGTCACGTGGTCGCCGTCCCGCTCCACTCGCCGAACCGCCCGGCCCGGATGCTCGCTCAGCACCTCGACCAGCTCGCCACCCACGAAGACCAGGCCCGTTCCCTCGTCGAGGGCCCAGCCGGAGGCGAGCACGCCTGAGGCGACGGCGGCCTCGTGCGCGGGGCGACGGGCCGGATCCGAGTCGTAGTGGACCGCGAGCGATCCCGGCAGCAGGCCGAGCGCGTCGGTCACCGCCGAGATGCCGGGACCGAAGGAGCTGCTCGTGCCGCCCTCGAACCAGCAGACCGCCCCCGCGGACCCGCCGGCCAGCACGACGCCCGCCTCCCACGCCTCCCGCACGACGACGTCGAGCCCGTGGGCGCGCCATACGGCGAGCAGATTCACGAGGCTGCCGCCCGAGACCCAGACCACGTCGGCGGCCAGCACGGCCGCGCGCAGGTCTGGCACGTTCCGGCGGGGGAACAGGTGCAGGTGGCTCGCCTCGACGCCGGCGGAACGCGCGGCCTCGATCTCGGCGCCCTCCACCGACCGCTGGTCGCCGCCTGCGGTGTTGACGTGGAGCACACGAGGCGGCCGGCCCGAGACCCGGGCGAGCCGGACCGCGTGCAGCAGGAGCGGGCCGTATGCCGCATCCGTCCAGCCGCCGGGATCGAGACCCGCGCAGCTCGCGACGATGGTGGGTGCCTCCGCGGTCATTACTCCTTCACGGCCCCCTGGCTGGCGTTGAGGATGCGGCGCTGGAAGATGAAGAACATGATCGCCACCGGGATCGTCATGATCGCCCCGGCCGCGAGCTTGAGCGGGTACTGCGTCCCCTGGCTGAGCTGCCCGCTCGCCAACTGCGCCACCCCCTTGGTCAGGGTCGTCAGATCGGGGCTCTGCGTCGAGACGATGAAGTGCGCCAACTCGTTCCAGGAGCCCTGGAAGCTCAGGATGATGATCGTGATGAGCGCGGGCCGCGCCATCGGCAGTACCACGGACCAGAAGATCCGGAAGCTGCCAGCGCCGTCGATCCGCGCCTGCTCCTCGATCGAGGCGGGGATCGACTCGAAGAAGTTCTTCATGATGAACACGCCCGCGGCGTCGGCGAGCAAGGGCACGATCATCCCCGCGTAGGTGTCGTAGATCGAGAGCTGGTTGATCACCAGGAACTTCGGGATCAGCAGCACGACGTTCGGCACGGCCATCACGGCGATCAGGCCGGCGAACACCGCGTTGCGGCCCCGGAACTGAAGCCTGGCCAGGGCGTAGCCCGCCAGGGAGTCGAAGAACACGCGCCCCAGCGTCACGAACACCGTGACGATCGCCGTGTTCTTGAACCAGATCGGAAAGTCGGAGTTGAAGAACAGCCGCTGATATGCGGCCGTCGTCCAGGTCTGCGGAACCAGCGAGAGGGGGTTCGCCGCTGCATCCGGTTCCGTCTTGAACGAGGTCGCAACGTCGATCAGGAACGGGAAGATGTAGAGCACCGCGACGGCCAGCAGGAGCACGTAGATGAGGATCTGCGCTGTCAGGGCGCTGGGGGTCCAGTGTTCGCGTCGCGTTGGCACCTTCTTCGGGGCGGCATCGTCCGGCGTGCCCAGGCCGACGGCGGGGACCGCGGTGGTCGTCATGAGTCGTCCTCCTCAGGAGACCCGCTCCCGTTCCGGGAAGCCCCGACGATCGCGACGTGCCCCGTCGCCTTCGGCGACTGCGCCGTCGACGACCGCTCCGCCCGGGTGATCCACCCCATCCGACGCTTCGAGACCGCTTTCTCGGAGAGCACCCACCGCTGGATCAGCGTGAAGATGATGATGATCACGAACAGGATGAAGGCGATCGCCGCCCCCTGCCCCCATTGCTGGTTGTTGAAGGCCGCCGTGTACGAGAGATACGCCGGAGTCAGGGTGGTCTTCGAGGGATTGCCGCGCGTGCCGGTGTAGATCTGATCGAACACCTGCCAGCAGCCGATCAGGCCGAGGGTGATCACGGTGAACAGGGTCGGCCGCAGCTGCGGCAGGGTGACCCGGAAGAAGCGCTGAGCGGCGTTGGCGCCATCCACCATCGCCGCCTCCTCGACGTCGGCGCTGATGTTCTGCAGCGCAGCGAGGAACAGCAGCATGAAGGTGCCGCCGGTGGTGAAGACCGCCAGGATGATGAACGCCGTCATGGCCACCGACGGGCCTCCCAGCCAGTCCCACCAGCTGACGCCCAGCAGGGTGTTGCTTTCGAGGGCGACGGGACCGTTCACGGCCCCGAAGTGGAAGATCCCCGCCGGCTCGTTGAACCAGTTCGGCCCCTTGACTCCGAACCAGGCGATCACCGCATTCACGGCGCCGGTGGTGGAGAAGAGGAAGAGCCAGAGCACCGTGATCGCCACGCTCGACGTCACCGAAGGGAAGTAGTACGCAGTCCGGAAGAAGCCGCGGCCCCGCAGCATCCGGCGATTGACGGCGAGAGCCAGGGCGAGCGCGACGATCGTCTGGATCGGCACCACCAGGATGACGTACCAGAAGTTGTTCTTCAGGGCCGTGCCGAAGTCGCGCTCCGACAGGCCGCCCGCCCACAGCACCTGCCCGTAGTTGGCGGCTCCGATGAAGTGGACATCGGGCGAGAGCGGCGAGCCGCGCCCCGTCCAGTCCGAGACGCTCACCCAGGCCGCCATCAGCACCGGGATGAGCAGGAACAGCCCCAGGAGGATGAGGACGGGAGCGGTGAACAGCCAGCCCGACACGGCCTGGCCGCGCCGGATGCTCGCGCCGCGTCGCCGCGGAAGCCGAGCGGTGGTTGCTGTCATGATCCCTCTCCCGTCCTCATCGCCTGCGCGCTACGTCAGCCGCGCGTCACTTCAGCAGCGCGTCGAGGTTGGTCTGCGTCGACGAGAGGATCGTCTTCGGGTCACCGGTGGAGAGCTTCGCCACCTGCGAGTTGAAGTCGGTCACCACGTCGGCAGAGCCCTTCGCCGTCGGAACGCCCTTCGCGTACGCGGCGGCATCCAGGAACGGCACGAGCGCCGGGAACTCCTTCTTCCACTCGCTCGCGGCCGACTGGATCGACGGCATGACGCCGAAGGCCTTGGCAAAAGCGAGCTGGTCGCTCTTCGTCGTCAGCTGCTGCACGAGCGAAAGGGCGCCCGCCTTGTTGGCGCTGTCGGCCGCGATGCCCCAGCAGTTGGTGAACTGCAGGGTTCCAGCGCCGGCCGGGCCCTTCGGGAGCGGCACGACCTTGTACTTGACCGACGGGTAGTCCGCGGTCTGCGAGCCGGTGATCCAGTTGCCCTCGATCGTCATCGCGCCCAGCTGCTTGCCGAACGCCTCACCGCCCCAGCCCGCGCCGACATCCGCCGCGAACTTGAAGTCGCCCGCCGCCAGATTCTGCTTGACGTAGTCGAGCGCCTTGACGTTGGCGTCACTGTCTGCGGTGGCCTTCGTGCTGTCGGCGTTCATCAGGTTGCCGCCCGCCTGGGTCATGAACGCCCCGATGCGCGCGTACTCCCCGCCGATCACGAGACCGGTCTGGCTGCCGGTGGTGAGCTTCTTCGCCACGTCGGTCAGCTGATCCCAGGTCGTCGGGATGTCGGAGTCGGTCAGCCCGGCCTGCTTCCACAGCTCGGTGTTGATGATGAGCTGCAGAGTCGAGAAGTCCTTCGGCGCGCAGACCAGCTTGTTGTCGTAGGTGAACGACTTGACCAGGCTCGGGTAGAAGTCGCTCTTGTTGGTGAGCTTGTCGCCGTACTCGTAGAGCGAGCCGTTGCTGGCGTAGCCGGCGAGCTGATCGGTCGACAGGTAGAAGACATCGGCCGGCTTGCCCGCGCTGAAGCCCTGAGCGAGCTGCTGGTTCAGGTCGCTGGCGACCGTCACCGTCGCCTTGATACCCGAGGTCTTCGACCACGCGGCGACCTCGGCCTTGACCGATGCGGTCTCGGCGTCGCCGCTTGAACCGATCAGGATGCTGAGTGGCTTCTTGTTGTCCTGGGTGGAGCCACCGGAACTGAATCCGGAGCCGCACGCGGTGAGGCTGACGGCGAGTCCCGCAGCGAGCACCACCGCCCCTGCCTTGGTGAATCTCATGTCCTCTGTTCCTTATCTGTTGATTCGTGATCGCCGGGCATGGTGCCGCCGGCTTCCTCGACGGGCTCCAGGTGACTCGACCTGCGCACGACAAGTTGGGGGGTGATGAGCCGGTGCCGCGGATCGTCCGATTCGGATCCGTGCGGCAGCACGCGACGACCGGTCGCGCCCATCAGAAGTTCGAAGGTGCCGGCGGCGACGTCGGCGAGCCGCTGGTCGACGCTCGAGAGTCCGACCGCTTGGGCGACCGGCGTGTTGTCGAAGCCGAACACCGGGAAGTGCGGCAACCCCGCCTCGCGGACCGCCATCATGGCGCCGAGGGCGAGCGAGTCGCTCGCGCAGACCAGAGCTTCGAGGTCGGTGCCGCCCGTAAGGAGTTCTTCGATCGCGCGCCGCGCTCCCGGCACGCCCTCATCGGCGACGGTGGTCAGCTCGGCGAGTTCTCGTGCGGTCAATCCGAGCGCGGATGCCATGGCCGTCTCCCAGCCCCGCCGACGGTCGTCGCCGGTGCCGGACCCAGCCGGCCAGCCCAGGTAACCGATCCGCCGATGACCGCGGCCCAGCAGATGCTCGGTGGCCATCCGGACCCCGGCCTGCCCGTCCACGTCGACCCAGAGCCGGTCGGGGTCGTCGAGATGCTCGGCGCCCCACGGGCGCCCGAACGCGACGAACGGGACCCGCTGCCGCGCGAGCCATTCGATGCGCGGGTCGTCGTAGCGCGTTCCGGTCAGCACGAAGGCGTCGACGTCCGCGCCGTCGCGGAGCCGTTCGTAGTGCCCGATCTCCTCGTCGTCGTCAGCGGCTGTGAACAGCATGATGCGCATGCTCCTGGCGTCGGCCTGCTCGGTGAGCGCGTGCAGGTAGCGGTCGAGCACCGAACCCGAGATGCCGTTCTTCGACAACGGATCCAGCCGCACCCCGATCGTCGAGCTCAACTGGGTGCGCAGCCGGCGAGCCGAGGCGTGCGGCCGGTATCCGAGTTCGGCGATCGCCGACTCAACTCGCAGCCGGGTCGCATCGCGCACGATCGCGGGCGAGTTCAGCACGTTGGAGACGGTCTGCCGCGAGACCCCGGCGCGCTGAGCCACATCGTCGACGGTCGGGAGCTGCGCCATCCGTCGACCCCCTTCGGCCCGCTGGGGCTGCCGGTCCTGCCGACGCCCTCAAAGTTTGAACGATCAAATCTTCGGTGCTACATTACCCCCCAAGCAGGGGGTGTCAACCGGACCCCCTCGGCTCCCAGCTTGTGAGAAGGTCGTGCCGTCATGGAGTCGATTCGGACGGGGACTCCGCTCCAAC
>DASYDQ010000004.1:0-2098 GCA_036499485.1 Pseudolysinimonas sp.
CGCAACCTGCGTCCCCTGCTGCAGCGCTACGGCACCGACCCCCGCCTGCACCTCATTCTGTTCACCGTCGACGAGACCACGTACTCGCGAGAACTCGCTCCACTGGCGGGGTTCTATCCGAGCGTGTTCCTCGGAGCGCCGTGGTGGTTCCTCGACGCACCGGATGCCGCGCAGCGTTTCCGGGCCGCCACCACCGAGTCGGCTGGCCTGTACCGCGGCTCGGGTTTCGTCGATGACACCCGCGCCTTTCTCTCGATCCCGGCCCGGCACGACATGGCACGACGAGGGGATGCCGCGTTCCTGGCGCGCCTCGTCGGTGAGGGGCGACTCGACGAGGAGTCGGCGTTGCGCGTGGCGCGCGACCTCGTCGATGCCATCCCTCGGACGGCGTGGCGCCTGTGACCCGGCTCTCGCGCGTAGCACTCGGGCTCGACGCACCGCCGGTGCGCATCGTGCATCTCGGGCTCGGCAACTTTCACCGCGCGCACCAGGCCTGGTACACCCAGCACGCCGAGGATCGTGCGGACTGGGGGATCGCCGGGTTCACCGTGCGCAGCGGAGGCCTCGCCCACCGCCTCGCCGATCAAGACGGGCTGTACTCGCTGATCGAGCGAGGGGCCGCCGATGATCGCGTCGAGGTGATCGGCAGCCTGATCGAAGCGCACGCCGGCGACTCACCGCGGTTCATCGAGTTGCTCGCGGCGCAGTCCACGGCGGTCGTCACGCTGACGATCACCGAAGCCGGCTATCAGCACGACGGCGGGCACGTCGCGTTGCGGCGACTCGTCAACGGCCTGGAGAAACGACGCTGGGCGGATGCCGGCCCGCTCGCGATCGTCAGCTGCGACAACCTGCCCGCCAACGGCGCAGCGACCCGCTCGGCGCTCCTGGAACTCGCAACATCGCTCGACCGCTCCCTGGCCGGATGGATCGACGAGTACGTGAGCTTCGTCTCCACCTCGGTGGACCGGATCACGCCGCGCCAGACGCCAGACGAACTGGATGAGCTGCGCACGGCATCCGGCTGGGCCGACGCCGCCCCGGTCGTCACCGAACCCTTCAGCGACTGGGTGCTCGAGGGTGACTTTCCGGCGGGGCGACCGCAGTGGCAGACGGCCGGCGCGAGATTCGTCGACGACGTGGAACCATTCGAGCGCCGCAAGCTCTGGTTGCTGAACGGAGCGCACACGATTCTCGCCGCGTCCGGCCCGGGCCGCGGGCACCAGACGGTCGCGGCGGCGTTTGCCGACCCGTACTGCCGCGCGCTCGTGATCGGCTTCTGGGACGAAGCGGCGCATCACCTGATGAACCCCGGCCTCGACATCCCGAACTATCTCGTGCAGTTGCAGTCGCGGTTCGCGAACCCGCGGATCGCGCACCGGCTGAGCGACATCGCCGACCAGGCTCCCGCCAAGGTGCGGGTGCGACTGCTGCCCGTGCTGCAGGCGGAACTGGCTGCCGGCCGCACCGGCGCGGGCACCCTGCGATCTCTGGAAGACAGTCCAGATCTGCTCGCCATTTTGAAGGAAGAGAGCCCATGAGAATCGACAAGGCCGAGGTCATCGTGACCAGCCCCGACCGCAACTTCGTCACCCTCAAGCTGACGACCGACGACGGGCTGGTCGGGCTGGGCGACGCGACGCTCAACGGACGCGAGCTCGCCGTGGTCAGCTATCTGAAAGATCACGTCGCGCCGCTGCTGATCGGGCTCGACCCTCAGCGCATCGAAGATACCTGGCAGTTCTTGTACCGCGGGGCGTACTGGCGGCGGGGGCCCGTAACGATGGCCGCGATCTCGTCGGTCGACGTCGCCCTCTGGGACATCAAGGCCAAGGCGGCTGGGATGCCCCTGTACCAGCTGCTCGGCGGGGCATCCCGTACCGGGCTGCTGGCATACGGTCACGCCTCGGGCAAAGACACCGAAGAGTTGTTCGACAGCGTGCGCAACCACCTGTCACAAGGGTTCAAGGCGGTGCGGATCCAGACCGGCGTGCCCGGCCTGAAGTCGATCTACGGCATCGCCTCCAACGCGACCCTCGAGGGCAACGTGGGCAAGCGCTACGACCACGAGCCCGCGCAGCGCGGGGCCTTTCCGGCC
>DASYDQ010000005.1:0-1616 GCA_036499485.1 Pseudolysinimonas sp.
GACGCGGGTGGTGAGCGCGCGCTCGAGTCGTGCCGCGCCGCCCTCGCCGAGGGAGGCCCGCAGCAGCCCGATCGGCCTGCCCGCGCTGATGCAGGCGGGCACCGCGAAGAGCAACAACGCGATCCGGGTGGTGAACGCCCAGCGGAGATCGTGGCTGTACGCGCCGAGGAACCCGAACTGCACGACGGCGAAGCTGCCGAGCCCCACCGCGAAGAAGGCGAGCGTGAACCGTTTCGGCCAGGAGACGCCTCGACGTGACGCCCGGATGATGCCGCCGACGTACAGCGCTGCCCCGACCACGATCGTCGCAAGCGCCACCGGGTCGAGTCGCCAGGTGGCGAAGAACACGAGGATGGATGGCGTGGGGGCTCCCGGGGCGAGGTCGACGCTCCGGATGCTACGCCCGACAGGCTGGGGCCGAGCCGTCAACAACTCAGGACAAACCGCCAAAACCGACTCGACTCTGGCCCGAATCCGCAGTTCTTCCTGAACTGCCTACGCCCCGACGACCAGAAGTTCGCCCACCTCGCACTCGAGGGCCTCGCAGATGGCCGTCAAGGTCGAGAATCGGATGGCGCGTGCCCGATCGTTCTTCAGCACGGACAGGTTCACGATCGAGACCCCGACCACCTCGCTCAAACGGGTAAGCGTCATCCCTCGTACGTCGAGCAGTTCGTCGAGTCGGCAGTGGATGCGAACGGCGTCCTCGCTGTCGGAAGCCGGCGCCATCAGACCAACCCCTCGGTGTCGCGCTGGATCCGCTCCCCGGTCCGGAAGGCCATGGCGACGAGAGCGAGCGCGAGTCCGATGGTGACGGTCAGCGGCTCGAAGACGAAGCCGGTCGAGAAGGTGCCGCCGCCGGCATCCGCGATGACCGCGACGCGACTCCACCACGCCAGCAACTGGCTGACCACCCCGATGGCGAGCAGCGCTCCGCTCGTCGCGGCGACGTCCCGCCAGGCCGAGCTGCCGAAGGGATGCCCGGACCGGAGGCGTTGCAGCAGACGCAGGGCGAATACTCCCAGCGTCAACTGGGCGAGCAGGCCGAACAGCGTGGCGACGATGTAAATCGCAACGGTGCCCGCCGACATGCCCGTGACGGTGGTCGCGATCGGTCCGCCGGTGCCACCGGCGATCTGCACACCGCTGTGGCCGTCTCCGGTGTCGGTGAAGCGGTACCCATCGCTCGCCCAGTACATGGTGGGCCGGATGTCGCCGTTGGTGAGCTGAGTGACGAGGTCGATGACGCCGAAGACGACGACTCCCAATGAGTAGGCGATGGTCACCGCGCTCAGCACGAGCAGGAGAGCGCGTCCGAAGCGGGGTGCATGGGTGGTGAGGGTCATGGAGGTTCCTTATCGAATGTCGTTAACATAACGATCATCGATAAGACGCGCAAGCCTCAGAGGTCCCCGAGAACGGGGGTCGCGACATCCATCCCGCCCAGAGCGAACATGGGCGAATCGCGCGGCCCTCGTGGCTACTCTCGAACTAACGGAACCGCCCCTGCTCGGTTCCTGAGGAGCAAAGAGACAATGTTCGAACGGTTCACGGATCGCGCCCGTCGCGTGGTGGTGCTCGCCCAAGAAGAGGCGAAGATGCTCAACCACAACTAC
>DASYDQ010000006.1:0-3021 GCA_036499485.1 Pseudolysinimonas sp.
ACCGGCTCGACGCGGCCCTCCTCGAAAAGCCGGAGCATGGCGTCGAAACGGGGATTGGTCACCGCTCGGCGATGCCGCTTCCGGACGTCGTTTCCGATGTATTCGGGCTTCCGGTCGAGGTGCTCCGAAGCCCACTTGTTGTAATACATCACCGTTCCGTGGCGGTCCAGGATGGTGACTCCGACGCCGGCCTGCTCGAGAGTCCGGTCCGCCCACTCGTCCAGGCCCCAGTCCGTGGCGATGCGGCTCGCGGCGACTTCGGGTAGCTCGACCTGAGATGACATTGGTTACCTCCGAAGGGGGGATTGGTGGATACCTGTCGTAGTAGACAGATCGCGTCCGGCGTATCAGTACAAAGTCTGGAAGTTTGAGCCCGAGTTCACAATGAGTCTTTTGTGGGGTGAGCCTTCGGCTGAGCTGAAGGCTTGTCGGGTAGGGGCCGACGGACGACGGCGGCGCCGAGGGCGCGTAGACGCCGACGGGTCCGCTCGGGAGCCGCTCGGAAGCAATCAGCGACCGGCAGCCGCAGTGGGGATCGGCGGGGCGACCTCGCCGACGACTGCGGCGATCTCGAACAGGTTGCCGGTATCGCCGGTGTGGAGGAAGGCGACGTTGCTGCCCGAGCCGATGCGGCCGGAGCGGACGTGGTCGAGCAGGCCGGCGAACCCTTTGCCCGTGTAGACGGGGCCCACGAAGACGCCCTCCTCGTGGGCGAGCTCGCGGATCGCGGCTGTGGCGTGTTCGGTAGGGACGGCGTAGTCCTCGCCGATGAAGCGCTGGTCGACGTCGATCTCGGCGCGGATCACGTCGTCGGCGGGTATCTCGGCGTCGAGGGCAGCGAGCGCGTGCTTGGTGCGCTCGACGATCGATGCGGGGCCGATCCAGCCGTTGTCGTCGTAGGCGACGATCGCGATCGAGCGGAACTTGACCGGGTGGTTGGTCATCAACTTGGCTGCGAGCATGCCTGGCAGCGCGGTGCCGGTGCCGATGGTGTGGTAGACGAAGTCGAGTTCGACGTCGGACTGCTCAAGCATCTCCTTGAACGTCAGCGCGTGCGCGACGTAGCCGTCCGGGTGCGCGCCGCCGGTCGGCACGACCAGGACTTTGTATCCCTGCGCTTCGAGTTCCGCGCGGCGGGCGTCGATCTCGGCCTGCATGCGTGCACCGTCCTCGGCACTGGCCCAGGAGTGGGCCCCGCTCGTGCCGAGGAGGTGCGTCTCGACTCCCATCGCTTGGTTGAGCAGCAGGTTGCCGCGGTACTCGTCGAGCTCGCCGTGCCGGGGGAGATCGCGGGTGAGAAAGAGGATCGGTTCCAGGCCGGCGACGCGGCAAGCGGCGGCGAACTGCAGGCCGGAGTTGGTCAGGTAGGCGCCCTGCGTGATGACGTGGGTGTAGCCGTCCTGGAGTGCTCTGCCGAGGATGAATTCGGCGAGCCGGGTCTTGCTCCCGCTGATCGTGCCGGGGCCGGCCAGGTCCTCACGCTTGAGGAAGAGGTTCACGCCGCAGCGGCGCGAGAGATTGCGGAGCGCGTGGAATGGGGTCGGGTAGAAGCCGATGCTCGCGCGCGGCAGTTGGGCGATGCGTGCGTCGAGGGTCTCAAGGTCCATGGGTCTAAGCGTGTTGAAGGTCGAGCATCAGCACAAGCGAACGTTTCTTACACGAGCATCAACTACGCTTATGTTCGTGGAGTGGCCGGTCGACCCGCGGCATCTGGTGACGTTGGCGGAGGTCGTGCGTCTGGGCTCGTTTGCCGCGGCGGCGGATTCGCTCGGCTACACGCAGTCCGCGGTATCGCAGCAGATCGGGGAGCTGGAGCGGCGCGTCGGCGAACGGGTCGTGGAACGCCGTCCGGTCCGTGTGACGGCAGCGGGTGAGGTGCTCCTGGTCGCCGAACGCAGGATGCAGGCGACGATGGCTTCCGTCGCCGCCGAGCTTGACGCGATCACCGCAGGGGTCACGGGGCAGGTGCGGCTAGGCGCGTTCATCTCCGCGGGCAGGACGTTCGTCGCTCCGGCGCTTGCCCGCTTTCGCGCTGCGCATCCTGGCGTCCACGTCGTGTTGCGCGAGCTCGACGTCACTGCCGACGCCTACGACGCCGTGCTGGGACGCGAGGTCGACCTGGCCGTGACGTTCGACTATGACGACGCACCGCTTGCGGTACCGGTCGGCATCCACCGCCGGTTTGTGCGTCACGATCCGCTCGTCGTCGCGATGGCGGAAGGGCACCCGCTGGCCACCCGCACCGAGATCGAGCCTTCGGCGATCGAGGGATCGATCGCGACGCGCGTGCTCAACATGCTCGCGCCGGAACGTCATCCCAGCCCCTCCGCGCTCGATTTCGTCGGCGGCGACTTCGCGACCGCGCTCGAACTCGTCGCCCAAGGGCTGGGCGTGGTTCTGCTGCCCGAGCTCGCACTCGCACGAGCACCCGCGGGCGTCGTCTATCGCCCGCTGACCGGCCGGCGCTCGGGCCGCTCGATCTACCTGTGCCGAATCGAGAGCACGCGACAGACGGTCCCACTCACGCGCCTCGAAGCGTGTCTGACAGCAGCGATCACGCCAGAACCGGAACCCGACACACGGGCGTGATGACCTAGCGGTCGGGCGGTTGCTGCCGGTAGCGGCGTGGCCGTGACCTCTTGGGTCATAATGGGATGTAGATACCCAAACTCTACTGGCCCTTGTCCAGGTTGGCTTCGCCGGTAGATGTCGCTAATCTCGGCACAGAGAGGACCACCCAGCACGATTCGGCGGATCATCTTTATGGGTGTCGTTGTCCCAGTCAGCCAATACGACGAGAACTCGATGTAGGGAGGTCCCGGATGAAGGCGATCGTGGTGACGGACGAGGCCGCGGGCACGGCCGGGATGACGCTGGTGGAGCGGCCCGAGCCGGAGGCGGCGGGGAACGACGTCGTCGTTGAGGTTCATGCGTCGGGATTCACCCCGGGTGAGCTGACGTGGCCCTCGACCTGGACCGATCGCCTCGGCCGTGACCGGACGCCGTCGATCCCCGGGCACG
>DASYDQ010000007.1:0-7776 GCA_036499485.1 Pseudolysinimonas sp.
AGTCGGCTCATCACGGTGCCGACGGGAGTTTTCATGATGTCGGCGATCTCCTGGTAGGCGAAGCCTTCGACATCGGCGAGGTACACAGCGAGCCGGAAGTCCTCCGGGATCGACTGCAGGGCTTCCTTGACGTCACTGTCAGGAAGATGGTCGATCGCTTCGGCCTCGGCGGAGCGCGTCGAGCGCCCCTGCGTGAGCGACTCGGCAGAACCGAGCTGCCAGTCCTCGAGGTCGTCGATCGTGTTCTGGTACGGGTTGCGTTGGTTCTTGCGGTACCCGTTGATGAAGGTGTTGGTCAGGATGCGGTACAGCCAGGCCTTCAGATTCGTGCCCTGCTGGAACTGGGCGAAGGCCGAGTAGGCCTTGGCGTAGCTCTCCTGCACGAGGTCGCCGGCATCCGAGGGATTGCGCGTCATGCGCATGGCGGCGGCGTACAGCTGATCCATGAACGGGATGGCCTGCTCTTCGAAGAGCCTGCGCAACTCGGCGGGCGGCAGCGACGAGCGCTTGGCCCCGCGGCGGATGTCTTCCGAGTCGATCGCGTCGAACTCGGTCTCCAGTTCCGCACGCTCGTCGGGCGCGGCGTCGGGCTTCTCGTCATCCATCGCCGACGAGTCTAGACGGGGACGCCCGAGTGGAGGCCGGACGAGCACGGAAGGCCGGACGAGCACGGCTGTGACCATGGCCCTGCGTCCCTTCGCTCGACTCTTCGACCCGCCGAGAACCGGGCCGGTACTCTTGACAACCGATGGCACTGCAGAGGTATTCCACCCGCGACGAGTTCGGCAATCTGCTGCCGGAGAGCGAGCCCGAGCCGTTCTGGGCCGCGCCCACCGCGGCCAAGCCGCTCGCCGCCCGCCTCACCCTGCCCGGCTCGAAGAGCCTCACCAATCGCGAACTGGTCTTGGCGGCGCTGGCCGACGGGCCGTCTCTTCTGCGCCGGCCGCTGCACTCGCGGGATTCCGCGCTGATGATCGAGGGGCTGAAGCAGCTCGGCGTCGCCATCGACGAGGTGCCAGGCGACGGGGCGTTCGGGCCCGACCTGCGCGTCACACCGCCGATCGATTCCGATGGGGCGGAGGAGCTCCGCGGCGGCGTCTCCATCGACACCGGCCTGGCAGGCACGGTGATGCGCTTTCTGCCACCGGTCGCCGCCTTCGCGCTCGGCCCGGTCGCCATCGACGGCGACGCGAGCGCCCGACGTCGCCCCATGCGCACGACGATCCAGGCCCTGCGCGATCTGGGCATCGAGGTGGATGACGACGGCTCCGGCTCGATGCCGTTCACGATCCACGGCACCGGTGGGGTCGAGGGCGGGGAACTCGCCATCGATGCCTCTGCCTCGAGCCAGTTCGTCTCAGGGCTGCTGCTCGCGGCGCCGCGGTTCCGCCGCGGACTCACGCTCCGCCACACAGGCGAGCGCCTGCCGAGCCTGCCGCACATCGAGATGACGATCGCGACCCTGGCGGCGCGCGGTGTCGCCGTCGCGAACCCCGAACCGGGCGTCTGGGTCGTGCCGGCCGCGCCCATCCACGCGCTCGACGTCGACATCGAGCCCGACCTCTCCAACGCGGCTCCCTTCCTCGCCGCCGCCCTGGCCGCGGGCGGCACGGTCACCATCGACGGCTGGCCGGATGCCACGACCCAGGTCGGCGCCCAGCTCGAGCGGTTGCTCCCCCGTTTCGGCGCCGTCGTGCACCGCGACGGTCGCTCGCTGACGGTGGACGGCGGTGCCGGCGTCCGCGGGGGTGCCGCCCTGCCGGGCGTCACGCTCGACCTGTCGGAGGCGGGAGAGCTGGCCCCGACGCTCGCGGCACTGGCGGCCCTGGCATCCGGGCCGAGCACCCTGACCGGCATCGGGCACCTGCGCGGTCACGAGACCGACCGGCTGGCGGCACTGCGCGAGGACCTGGAGCGGCTCGGCGGCTCGGTCGCCGAACGGGAGGACGGCCTGGCGATCACCCCGGCGCCCCTGCACGGCGGCCCGTGGCTCGCCTACGAGGATCACCGGATGGCGACCAGCGGCGCGTTGATCGGCCTCGCCGTCGAGGGGGTCGAGGTCGACGACATCGGGACGACGGCGAAGACGCTGCCGGAGTTCCCTCGGCTGTGGGCCGAGATGCTGCGAGGTCCGGCGGCCGTGAGCGCCGCGCCGGTCAACTGGCTGGCCCTGTGAGGGTCGCCGCATGAGCTGGCTCGACGGCAGCGACGGCCCCGACGAGGAGTTCGGCGACTGGGACGAGTCCGACGTGCACGTGCGCCCGAATCCCAAGGGGAACCGCCCGCGCACCAAGACCCGTCCCGAGCACGAGGACGCCATCGTCGGCCGCGTGCTCTCGGTGGACCGCGGCCGCTACACCGTGCTCGTGAACGAGGACGGGCCAGCCGACGGGGACGCCGCCGAGAGGGTCCTGACCACCACGCGCGCCCGCGAGTTGCGCGATCAGGCGATCGTCACCGGTGACCGGGTGGACCTGGTCGGCGACACCAGCGGCGACGAGGGATCGCTCGCGCGGATCGTGCGGATCCGCGAGCGCACGACCCTGCTGCGCCGAAGCGCCGACGACACCGACGAGGTCGAGCGGATCATCGTGGCCAACGCCGATCAGTTGATGATCGTGGTGGCGGCGGCCGATCCCGAGCCGCGACCGCGGCTCGTCGACCGCTACCTGGTGGCGGCGTACGACGCCGGCATCGCCCCGTTGATGGTCATCACGAAGACCGACCTGCGCGACCCCGACGAGTTCCTGGCGAACTTCGCCGGGCTCGACATCCCGGTGTTCCGCAGCGCGCAGGGCGCCTTCCCGCTTGCCGAACTCGCCCCCGCACTGGCCGGACACACCACCGTGGCGGTCGGGCATTCCGGAGTCGGCAAGTCGACGCTGGTCAACGCCTTGGTTCCCGGCACGGATCGCGCGGTCGGCGTCGTCAACGCGGTCACCGGGCGCGGGCGCCACACCTCATCGTCGACGGTGTCGCTGCGGGTGCCGACCGGCGGTTGGATCATCGACACCCCCGGCGTGCGCTCCTTCGGACTCGGGCATGTGAATCCCGACAACATCCTGAAGTCGTTCTCGGATCTCGCCACCGTCGCAGCGGATTGCCCGCGCGGCTGCACCCACCTCCCGGACGCTCCCGACTGCGCCCTCAACGAGGCCGTCGCGGATGGCCGCCTGCCCGCCGAGCGCCTCGACTCGCTGCAGCGGCTGCTGCTCTCGCTGAAGAACTGACGCACCAGCAGTTCACCCCGCGTCGATAGCCTGATTCCGTGCCCGATACCCCCGACCTCAGCACCCCCGACCTCTCCACCCTGGCCGACGACCTCGCCGTCGCTCTCACCCTCGCGGGCGAGGCGGATCTGATCGCGATGGACCGCTACCGCGCCCAAGACCTCGACGTGCAGCTCAAGCCCGACCGCACCCAGGTCACCGACGGGGACAAGCGGGTCGAGCAGATGATCCGGGATCATCTCGCCTCCGCCCGCCCCGACGACTCGGTCTTCGGTGAGGAGTTCGGCGTGACAGGTAGGTCGCGCCGCCAGTGGATCGTGGACCCGATCGACGGCACGGCCAACTTCGTGCGTGGTGTGCCGATCTGGGGGCTGCTCCTGTCGCTGGTGATCGACGACGTCCCCCAACTCGGCGTGGTCAGCGCTCCGGCGCTCGGCCGGCGCTGGTGGGGCGCCACCGGACACGGCGCCTGGATGCAGCAGGACGGCGGCGAGCCCCGCCGCCTCTCCGTCAGCGGCATCGACGAGCTGGGTGAGGCATCCCTGAGCTACAACAGCCTGAAGCACTGGGACGAGGCGGGCCACCTCGACGCCCTCATCGCGCTCAGCCGCCAGGTCGGCCGCACCCGCGCATTCGGCGATCTGTGGGCCTACATGCTGCTCGCGGAGGGCGCGATCGACATCGCGGGCGAGTTCGACCTGAAGCCGTGGGACATCGCGGCGCTCGTGCCGGTCGTGCGCGAGGCAGGCGGCCGCATCACGACCGTGACCGGGGCGGACTCGCTCACCGAGGGCAGCATCCTCGCCACCAACGGCCTGCTGCACGATCGAGTCCTCGCGGCTCTGTCGGCGGACTGACTCCGCCCGTTAGGGTGGAGCCGCACTCAGCTTCTTGCCAGCTTGTCCCCCGATGAATCGCCCGAGACGAAAGAGCCAGCCATGCCGACGACGACCACATCCCGCCTCCTGACACGTGCTCTCGCGATCACGGCCATCGCCGCCGGCGCCTTCCTGCTCTCGGGCTGCAGCATCCTGAACACCATCACGAACACGACGCCCCGCGACGCTAGCGGCACCCCGACCGCGGAGAACGACGACGCGGACGTCTTCAGCATCAAGGTGGGCGACTGCCTGAACGACGCGACCGCGACCGGCACGGTGACCACCGCCCCGATCGTGCCGTGCACCGAGCCGCACGACTCCGAGGCCTACAAGAGCATCACGATGCCGGACGGCGACGGCAGCTTCCCGGGCGAGGACGCGGTCAAGACGGCGGCCGATCAGGGCTGCGCCGACGCGTTCCCCGCCTTCATCGGGATCGCCTACGACGACTCCAACCTCAGCATCTCGTACTACTACCCGACCGATGACAGCTGGAAGAACGGCGACCGGGAGATCCTGTGCACCGTCTACGACGACGGAGTGAAGACCACCGGCACGCTGAAGGGCGCCCAGCGCTAGCCCTTCGTCCGCCCTTCGTCCGCCATTCATCCGCGAAAGTACGGGGTTCTGCGTACTTTCGCGGGCGAGAAGCCGCCCGACACGTACTTTCGGCACGCCGAGGGGGCGGCACGCCGAAGGGGGCGGCAGGGCGAAGGGGCGGCAGGGCGAGCCTCAACTGGCGCCGTGCGACTCCAGGAACTCGTAGAGCTCGCGGTCGTCGACGCCCGGGAACGTGCCGGAGGGCAGCGGCGAGAAGATGTGCGCGTGCACCTTGGCGCTCGTCCACGCACGGCCCGCCCAGTGATCGGCGAGGTCGGCGGGCGGGCGGCGGCAGCACGAGGCATCCGGGCACCGTGACTGCTCGCGGCGGGTCGTCTCGCGGCCGCGGAACCAGCGGGCGTCGTCGAACGGGACCCCGATCGTGATCGAGAACTCGTCGTTGGCACCGGTGCCGGTCTGGGTCGACTCGAAGAAGGTGCCCTGCGGGGTGTCGGTGTACTGGTAGAACTCGGTCGTGCGGTTAGTGCGCGCGAAGGCCTGGCGGGCGCTCCAGTTGCGGCAGACGATCTCGCCCTCGATCGAGCCCGTGATATCGACCGGCAGCGGCAGTCCGTCGTTCTCGTAGGCCTTGCCGATGCCGCCGGCGCCGTCCACACGGAGGAAGTGCGTCGTGATGCCGAGGTGCGCGGTCGCCAGGTTGGTGAAGCGTAGCGCCGCGGCCTCGTGGGTCACGCCGAAGGCGTCGCGGAAGTCCTCGACCGCGATGTTGCGATCGTTCTTCGCCGCCGACAGGAACTCGACGGACTGCCGGCGCGGCATCAGCGCCGCAGCCGCGAAGTAGTTGATCTGCAACCGCTGCTGCAGGAACTCGGCGTAGCTCTCCGGGGCCGTGTGCCCGAGCAGCCGGTGCGCGATGGCCTGCAGCGCCATCGAACGCAGTCCGTGACCTCCCGGGATGGATGCCGGCGGCAGGTAGATCCGCCCGTTCGCGAAGTCGGTCACCGAGCGGGCCGAGTGCGGCAGGTCGGAGACGTAGACGAGCTCGAACCCGAGGCGCTCGGCCATCCGGCCGACGCTGCGGTGCGTGAGTGCGCCGTTCGTGTGGCCGACCGCGTCGACCTCCCGCTGGGCGAGGTCCTCGATGTCGGGCAGGTGGTTGTCGCGCGTCCGCATCAGGGCGCGCAGCTCGGTGTTGGCGCGGCGCGCCTCCTCCGGGGTGGCGATCGCCTCTCGAGCCCGGCGAGCGAGTTCGCGGTGCAGGCCGACGATGGTGCGGAGCGTGTCATCCGTCATGCTCTTGCCGGCCCGCAGCACGGGCAGGCCCAGTTCGGCGTACACGGGACCCGACTGCGCCCGGTCGAGCTCGATCTCGAGGCCGGCGCGCTCGCTCGGCGCGGTGTCGTCGAGCAGCTCGGAGACCGGGATGCCCAGGCGCTCGGCGATCGCGCCGAGCAGCGAGAGTCGCGGCTCGCGCTTGCCGTTCTCCATCAGCGAGAGCTGGCTGGCGGCGACGCCGACGTCGGCGCCCAGCTGGTCGAGCGTGAGGCCGGCCGCGGAGCGGAAGTGACGCATCCTCTGGCCCAGGGTCGCAAGATCATTCACGAAATGAACAATACGGAAAGAAGACCGATTCTTTCTAGTGCTTTCGGCGGATACGGAGCTGAAAAGCCGCGCAGAGTGGAACTCACCGAGATTCTTACGGATCGACTACCGCGATGTTGCCACCGATCGCCGGAAGGAGGGCACGATGACCTTGACCGCCGAACCCCGAGTGAACGCACCCGGGACCGGATCTCTCGACCTCCCGGCCTTCCTCCCCCACGTGGCGCCGGCGAATGCCGATCCCCGCATCGTCGCCTGGGTCGACCAGATGGCCGCCATGACCACCCCCGACGACATCGTCTGGGTGACCGGAACCCGCGCCGAGCAGGACGACCTTCTGCACCGAATGGTCGACGCCGGCACGGTCATCCAGCTCAATCCGGAGCACCGCCCCTACAGCTTCCTCGCCCGCAGCAACCCCGACGACGTGGCGCGCGTCGAGGCGCGCACGTTCATCAGCACCGCGAAGAAGGCGGATGCCGGCCCCACCAACAACTGGGTGAAGCCGGCCGAGATGCGCGAGACGCTGAACGGCCTGTTCGCCGGCGCCATGCGCGGACGCACGATGTACGTCGTCCCGTTCTCGATGGGCCCGCTCGGTAGCCCGCTCTCGCGCTACGGCGTGCAGGTCACCGACTCCCCGTACGTAGTGGTCAGCATGGGCATCATGACCCGGATGGGCTCCGCGGTGCTCGACCACATCCGGCCCGACACCGACTGGGTGTCGGCGGCTCACACGGTCGGCGCGCCACTGGCACCGGGCGAGGCGGATGTCGCGTGGCCCTGCAACGACACCAAGTACATCTCGCACTTCCCCGAGACCCGTGAGATCTGGTCGTTCGGTTCGGCCTACGGCGGGAACGCCATCCTGGCCAAGAAGGCCTTCGCCCTGCGGATCGCGAGCGTCATCGCCCGCGACGAGGGCTGGCTGGCGGAGCACATGCTGCTGCTCAAGGTGACCAACCCGCGCGGCCGCGTCTTCCACGTGGCGGGCGCCTTTCCGAGCGCGTGCGGCAAGACCAACTTCGCGATGCTGCGGCCGACGATCCCCGGCTGGACCGTCGAGACCATCGGCGACGACATCGCCTGGCTCGCCCCTGGCGCCGACGGCAAGCTCCGCGCCATCAATCCGGAGGCCGGCTTCTTCGGCGTCGCTCCCGGAACCGGCGCCTCGACCAATGCCACGGCGGTCGAGACGATGTGGGGCAACACGATCTTCACCAACGTCGCCCTCCGCGACGACGGCGACGTCTGGTGGGAGGGTCTCACGCAGAGCCCGCCCGACCACCTCGTCGACTGGACGGGTCAGGACTGGACACCGGCATCCGGCGTCCCTGCCGCCCATCCCAACTCGCGCTTCACCGTGTCGGCCGCCCAGTGCCCGTCCATCTCGGACGACTGGGACGACCCGCGGGGCGTCGTCATCGACGCGATCATCTTCGGCGGCCGACGTGCCACCAACGTGCCTCTGGTGGCGGAGGCACGGGACTGGGAACATGGCG
>DASYDQ010000008.1:0-2023 GCA_036499485.1 Pseudolysinimonas sp.
TCGAGCCTACGACGGTCTCCGGATGGGCTCGGCTGGTTTCAGTAGGATCGAAGCGTGGCCAGGGCGGAGATGGACAAGCAGCCGGATGAGGTGTCCGGCATGTTCGACGACGTCGCCAAGCACTACGACCGCACCAACGCCGTGATGTCGGTCGGCAACGCCGCCCTCTGGCGCCTCGCGACCGTGAAGGCGGTCGATCCGCAGCCCGGGGAGCGCATTCTGGATGTCGCGGCCGGCACCGGAACATCGAGCGCGGCCCTCGCGCGCACGGGAGCCACCGTCGTGGCCGTCGACTTCTCGCCTGGCATGATCGCGTCGGGCCGCAAGCGGCATCCGCGCATCGAGTTCGTCGAGGCGAACGCCGAGAAGCTGCCGTTCGGCGACGACGAGTTCGACGCGGTGACGATCAGTTTCGGCCTGCGCAACGTCGAGCACCCCAAGGTCGCTCTGGCCGAGATGTACCGGGTCTTGAAGCCGGGCGGTCGCCTGGTCGTATGCGAGTTCTCCAAGCCGCCCCGCGCTCTGTTCCGAATCGGATATCAGGCGTACACGAGGTTCCTGATGCCCGTCATCGCCAACGTCGTCAGCTCCGATTCCGAGGCGTACGACTACCTGGCGGAGTCGATCCGCAACTGGCCGGACCAGAGCACGTTGTCCCAATGGATTCGGGGGGTGGGGTTCACGCGTGTCGCCTATCGCAACCTCACCGCGGGGGTCGTCGCCCTTCACCGTGGACACAAGCCGGAAGACGCGGCGATCCGCGCCTCCACAGCGAAACGCAAAGCCCGGTGAGCGGGTGGCGGTGACTTCGAGAAGGCCGAGCCCTGCCCTCGCGCGTCGCAGCAACACGCTGAGTTCCTCGCTGGGGCTCGGCGAAAAGTTGTTCGCGTCGAGCGAGGAGCGCAAGTTCGCCGTCGCGATCGAAGACGGGCTCGCCGAAGTCGAGAGCGGCCTGCTCGCCGAGATGTCGTTCACCGACGACATCGCGGATGTAACCAGCCGCTACCTGCTCGATGCCGGGGGAAAGCGCGTGCGCCCGACCCTCACTCTTCTGACCGCGCAGCTCGGCACTGGCGCCAACTCGGAGGTGATCCGCGCCGCCGAGGCCGTGGAGATCACGCACCTGGCATCGCTGTACCACGACGACGTGATGGATGAGGCGCAACTGCGCCGCGGAGTGCCGAGCGCGCAGACGGTGTGGGGCAACTCGGTGGCGATCCTCACCGGAGACCTGCTGTTCGCGCGCGCCAGCAGGTTGATCGCGGGGCTGGGCGACCGCGGGCTCGAGTTGCAGGCCGGCACATTCGAGCGACTCTGCCTCGGGCAGTTGCACGAAACGGTCGGGCCGGCTGAGGGCGAAGATCCGATCGCACACTACCTGGAGGTGCTGGCCGACAAGACGGGGTCATTGATCGCGTTGGCGGCGGTGCTGGGCGTGATCTTCTCCGACGGTCCCGCCGAATTCCACCAGCCGGTCAAGGATTTCGGAGAGCGGGTGGGGGTGGCGTTCCAGCTCGTCGACGACGTCATCGACCTGTCGGCCGAGACCGAGCAGACCGGCAAGCTGGCCGGAACGGACCTGCGCGCCGGAGTTCCGACCCTGCCGCTGCTGTACCTGCGTCGGGCGGCCGAAACGGATGCGGCGGCGGCCGGGCTGCTGGCCCGCATCGAGCGCGGCGCGGCATCCGACGCTGCTTCTGACGCCGAGTTCGCGGCGGCCATCGCCGAGTTGCGCGACCACGACGTGACTCGCGCTACCCTGACCGAGGCTCGCCGCTGGTCGACTGATGCAGTCGCCGCACTGGAGCCGCTTCCCGAAGGCCCGGTCAAGAAGGCCCTCACCAAGTTCGCCGAGGCGATCGTCGAGCGCTCGGCGTAAGGAACACAGCAGCCATGACCACATTGCGTCTCGCCATCGTCGGCGCCGGACCGGCCGGCATCTACGCGGCAGACATCCTGCTCAAGCAGCAGCGGGAGTTCGACGTCTCGATCGACCTGTTCGACCAGCTGCCAGCGCCCTACG
>DASYDQ010000009.1:0-198578 GCA_036499485.1 Pseudolysinimonas sp.
TACATCAAGGCCTGCCGCATCAATAACGGCTCAGAGGTCGTCACCGTCTACACGCCGCAGTTCATCGTCGGCCACTGGTGGGAGAACCTGCTTCACAACCACAAGGCCAGGCGCATCCGTCACAAGCTCATGCTCGTGCACGGTGTGATGCTCGCCCTGGTGCCGTGGCTGCTGGACTCCTCCGACCTCATCTACGGTCGCCGTTCTCGGCCGCTGCCCGGCCAGGACCGCCGTGGTGAGCCCCGCAGACCCGTGCAGCGCCGCGCCATGCCCCCTGCCGACCTGAAGGCCGCACGCGAGGCGGCACGCGCCGCGCGCAACGACGAGCCGATGCGCGGGCCGAGTGCCGCCGTCGGTGGGGTCAAGTCGGCGGCTTCGAAGACGACGACGAAGCCGTCCAGCAAGGGATGACCTTCGTCGCGGTGCTCATCGGCGGACTGGTGGGAACCGGCCTGCGGCTGGCCACGGCGGCTCTCGTCTTGCCGGGCAGCGACTTTCCGTGGTCGACACTCCTTGTGAACCTGGTCGGCTCATTCGCGCTCGGTTTTCTGGTGGCCAGGGTGTGGCCGACGGCGCCGAGCTGGCTGCGCGCTGGGCTCGGCACGGGGGTGCTGGGCTCGTTCACGACCTTCTCGGCGGTGGTGGTCTCGCTGTTGACGCTCGCGGGCTCCGGGCTCACCCTGCTCGCCGGCATCTACCTGATCGTCTCGCTGGTGCTCGGCTTTGCCGCGGCGCTGCTCGGCATCCGGCTGGGAGTTGCCGCTCCGGTCGACCCACCGATCGGTGCGGACGAGTGAGCGCGCTGGTCGTGGCTGCGGCTTTGGTCGCTGGCGCTGGGGGAGCACTGCTGCGTTATTCGACGACGCTGCTCTTCGCCCGCCTGCACGGTGATCTGCCGTGGGCAGTACTCACTGTGAACTCCGTGGGTTCGCTGATCGGAGGCGCCGTGCTCGGGCTCGTGACGATCGGCGCCGTCGATTCGGACATCCAACTCGTGGTCGTCGGCGGCCTCGCGGGGGGCCTCACCACCTTCAGCACCTTCAGCGTGGAGACCATCCAACTCGCGCTCGCCCGACGGTGGCGCACTGTCGTGGCGACGGTCGGCGCGAACCTCGTGCTCGGGATCGCGGCTGCTGTGCTCGGCTTCGCCGTGGTCGGCGGGTTCAGCTAGCGAACGGTGCGGCGGTGCGGACGCATCCGCAGCGCGACGATGGCAAGCACGACGCCGATCAGCAGTGCGACCGCCGACAGCACCAACAGGCCGGGCTGTCCGGTCGCCAGCAGGTGCGGGAGTGTGTTCATATCCCTTCGACGCACACCTCGGGCGGGCGGGTTGACATCGCTACTCCTTCACGGCGCCCTGGCTGGCGTTGAGGATCCGCCGCTGGAAGATGAAGAACACGATCGCCACGGGGATCGTCATGATCGCGCCGGCGGCGAGCTTGAGCGGATACTGCGTGCCCTGACTCAACTGTCCACTGGCGAGTTGCGCGACACCCTTGGTGAGGGTGGTGAGGTCGGGGCTCTGCGTCGACACGATGAAGTGAGCAAGCTCGTTCCACGAGCCCTGGAAGCTCAGGATGATGATGGTGATGAGCGCGGGGCGCGCCATCGGCAGCACGACGGACCAGAAGATCCGGAAGCTGCCTGCCCCGTCGATACGGGCCTGCTCCTCGATCGAGACCGGGATCGACTCGAAGAAGTTCTTCATGATGAAGACGCCGGCCGCATCTGCCAGCAACGGCACGATCATGCCGGCGTAGGTGTCGTAGATCGAGAGCTGGTTGATCACCAGGAACTTCGGGATCAGCAGCACCACGTTGGGGACCGCCATCACGGCTATCAGCCCCGCGAACACCGCGTTGCGTCCGCGAAAGTGCAGACGGGCAAGCGCGTAGCCGGCGAGCGAGTCGAAGAAGACGCGTCCTGCAGTCACGAGGACCGTCACGATGGCAGTGTTCTTGAACCAGATGGGGAAGTCCGAGTTGAAGAACAGCCGCTGATACGCGGCGGTTGTCCAGGTCTGGGGCACCAGCGAGAGCGGGTTGGCCGCGGCATCCGGCTCGGTCTTGAACGAGGTCGCCACGTCGATCAGGAACGGGAAGATGTAGAGCACGGCCACCGCGATCAGCAGCAGATAGATCAGGATCTGCGCAGTGAGGGCGCTGGGCGTCCAGCGCTCGCGACGCGGCGCGACACGGGGCGGCGGCTCGCCAACGCCGACTGCGGGAACCGCCGTGGTGGTCATGAGTTCTGCTCTCCATAGGACTCTGCAACCGCGATGGCGGCCGCGGTTCCGCTGGCGTCCGCCTGCTTTTTGGCTCGAGTGATCCACCCCATCCGCCGCTTCGACACCTTCTTCTCGGCGAGCACCCAGCGCTGGATGAGGGTGAAGATGATGATGATCACGAACAGGATGAAGGCGATCGCCGCCCCCTGCCCCCACTGCTGGTTCTGGAACGCCGCCGTGTACGAGAGATAGGCCGGAGTCAGGGTCGTCTTCGAGGGCGCCCCTTTCGTGCCCGTGTAGATCTGGTCGAACACCTGCCAGCAGCCGATCAACCCCAGGGTGATCACCGTGAACAGCGTGGGGCGCAGCTGGGGCAGCGTCACCCGGAAGAAGCGCTGGGCGCTGTTCGCACCATCCACCATCGCCGCCTCTTCGACGTCGCCGCTCAGGTTCTGCAGGGCCGCCAGGAACAGCAGCATGAAGGTGCCGCCGGTGGTGAAGACCGCCAGGATGATGAAGGCGGTCATGGCGATGGATGGCCCGCCCAGCCAGTCCCACCAGGTGACTCCGAGAGCCGTATTGCCGGTCAGGAACGCCGGTCCGTTCGTCGCCCCGAAGTGGAAGATGCCGGCGGGCGCGTTGAACCAGTTCGGCCCTTTCACGCCGAACCACGCGATCACCGCGTTGACGGCGCCGGTAGTCGAGAACAAGAAGAGCCAGAGCACCGTGATGGCCACGCTCGAGGTCACCGAGGGAAAGTAGTAGGCGGTTCGGAAGAAACCCCGGCCCCGCAGCATCCGCCGGTTGACCGCAAGGGCGAGTGCCAGCGCGACGACCGTCTGGATCGGCACCACCAGGATGACGTACCAGAAGTTGTTCTTGAGAGCTGTGCCGAAGTCGGCCTCCGAGAGGCCGCCGGCCCACAGCACCTGGCCGTAGTTCTGCGCTCCGATGAAGTGCACCGTCGGAGACAGCGGCGACCCGCGCCCGGTCCAGTCCGAGACGCTCACCCAGGCGGCCATGAGCACCGGGATGAGCAGGAAGAGTCCCAGGATGATGAGCACGGGAGCGGTGAACAGCCAGCCCGACACCGCTTGGCCCCGGTTGACGCCGTTGCGCCTCCGGCGCCGCACGGATGCCGTCCGAGCAGTCGCGGCCGTCATGTTCCCGCTCCCGTTCTCATCATCGATCTGCGACCGCTGCTACTTGAGCAGGGCCTCGAGGTTGCTCTGCGTCGACGAGAGGATCGTCTTCGGATCGCCGCTGGCCAGTTTCGCCACCTGCGAGTTGAAGTCGGTCACCACGTCGGAGACCCCCTTGGCCGCCGGCACGTTCTGCGCATACTTGGCTGCGTCGAGGAATGGCGCGAGGTTCGGGAACTCCTTCTTCCAGTCGCTAGCCGCAGACTGGATCGACGGCATGACACCGAAGGCCTTGGCGAAGGCGAGCTGGTCGCTCTTCGTGGTCAGCTTCTGCACCAGGTCGAGCGCGCCGGTCTTGTTGGCGCTGTCGGCCGCGATGCCCCAGCAGTTGCTGAACTGGAGCGTTCCGGCACCGGCTGGCCCCTTCGGAAGCGGCACCACCTTGTACTTGATGTTCGGGTAGTCGTTAGTCTGCGATCCGGTGATCCAGTTGCCCTCGATGGTCATGGCGCCCAGCTGCTTGCCGAACGCCTCGCCGCCCCAGCCGGCCCCGACATCCGCGGCGAACTTGAAGTCGCCCGCCGTCAGATTCTGTTTGACGTAGTCGAGGGCCTTGACGTTCGCGTCACTGTCGGCCGTGGCCTTCGTGCTGTCGGCATTCATCAGGTTGCCGCCCGCCTCGGTCATGAAGGCACCGATGCGCGCGTACTCGCCGCCGATCACGAGACCGGTCTGGCTGCCGGTGGTGAGCTTGGTGGCAACGGACTGCAACTGATCCCAGGTGGTCGGGATGTCGGCATCCGTGAGCCCGGCCTTCGACCACAGGTCGGTGTTGATGATGAGCTGCAGCGTCGAGAAGTCCTTCGGCGCGCAGACCAGCTTGTTGTCGTAGGTGAACGACTTCACCAGGTTCGGGTAGAAGTCGTTCTTGTTCGGCAGCTTGTCGCCGTATGAGTACAGCGAGCCGTTCGCGGCGTAGCCGGCCAGGGCATCGGTCGACAGGTAGAAGACGTCGGCTGGCTTGCCGCTCGAGAACCCCTGCGCGAGTTGCTGGTTGAGGTCGCTGGCGACGGTGACAGTCGCCTTGATGCCCGAGGTCTTCGACCAGTCGGCCACCGCGCTCTTGACGGCTGCCGTCTCGGCGTCGCCGCTCGACCCGATCAGGATGCTCAGCGGCTTCGTGTTGTCCTGCTTCGATCCGCCGGAATTGAATCCGGATCCGCAGGCGGTGAGACCCACGGCGAGTCCCGCAGCGGCGATCACCGCCACTGCTCTGGAGATCTTCATGTGCTCTGTTCCTTTTCTGTTGGTTCGCGATTGCCGGGCATGGTGCCGCCGGCTTCCTCGACGGGCTCCAGGTGACTCGACCTGCGCACGACAAGCTGGGGGGTGATGAGGCGGTGGCGTGGGTCGTCGCGCGCCGCGTATCCGGGCGGCAGCACGCGACGACCCGTCGCGCCCATCAGGAGTTCGAGGGTGCCCGCGGCGACATCCGCCAGGCGCTGGTCGACGCTCGACAGCCCGACCGCCTGCGCCACCGGGGTGTTGTCGAAGCCGAAGACCGGGAAATGCGGCAGGCCCGCCTCGCGAACCGCCATCATCGCGCCGAGGGCGAGGGAATCGCTCGCGCAGACCAGGGCCTCGAGGTCGGCGCCCGAACGCACGAGCTCTTCGATCGCCCGCCGGGCTGTCGGCACGCCCTCGTCCGTTTCGGTGGCCAGGTCGGCGACCTCGGCCGGATCAGACCCGAACGCGGATGCCATCGCCGTCTCCCAGCCGCGGCGCCGGTCGTCGCCGGTGCCGGATCCGGCGGGCCAGCCGAGATAGCCGATGCGTCGATGGCCGCGGCCGATCAGGTGTTCGGTCGCCATCCGGACGCCCGCCTGGCCGTCGACATCCACCCACAGCCGATCCGGGTCCTCGAGGTTCTCGCTGCCCCACGGTCGGCCGAACGCCACGAACGGGACACGTTCGCGCGCCAACCATTCGATGCGCGGGTCGTCGTACCGGGTGCCGGTCAGCACGAAGGCGTCAACGTCGGCGCCGTCACGGAGCCGCTCGTAGTGCTCGATCTCGTCGGCCTCATCCTGCGCCGTGAACAGCATGATGCGCATGCCGCGCTCGTCGGCCTGCTCGGTCAGCGCGTGCAGGTAGCGATCCAGGATGGAGCCCGAGATGCCGTTCGAGATGGGATCGAGCCGCACCCCGATCGTCGAGCTCTGGCGGGTGCGCAGCCGCCGCGCCGAAGCGTGCGGGCGGTAGCCGAGCTCGGAGATCGCGGATTCCACCCGGAGCCGCGTCGCCTCGCGCACGATCTCCGGGGAGTTCAGCACGTTGGAGACGGTCTGGCGCGAGACGCCGGCACGTTGGGCCACATCGTCGACGGTCGGGAGTTGCGCCATCCGTCGACCTCCTTCGGCCTGCGTGCCGCCCCATGTCGACCGGGCGGAAAGTTTGAACGATCAAATCTTCGGTGCTACGTTACCCCCCAGACGAGGGGTGTCAACCGGACCCCGTCGTTCCCAGCCAGTTGACAAGGTCGTGCCGTGATGGACGAGACCCGGACGGAGCGCCCGCTCCAGCCCCTCCTTCACGAGGCGGTGATCGCGCTGCGCGCCCCGTCGCAGGCCTGGTCGTCGGCTGACGGTTCGATGGGGTCCGACCCGATCGACGGCGTCTACCTCGGCGACATCCGCGTGCTGCGTCACCTGTCGCTTCTCGTCGACGGCCTGCCGGCCGAGCATCTCCACACGACCGTGATCGACGCCGCCACGGTCCGGTTCGATGCCCTCGTGCGCTCGCTCGACGGCGCCGCGACGGCCGATCCGGATGTGCGGCTGCGCCTGACACGCACCGTGCGCGCCGACGGGGTCGACCACCGCGTCGAACTGACATCGCGGCGCGAGACGGCCATGATGCCGGCGCTGACGATCGAGCTCGTCGCCGACCTCACCGGGATGACGGCGATCAAGTCGGGTGCATCGGGGTCCGACTCGGGCGTCTCCGTGTCCGGCGTCGTGTCCGACGAGGGCGACGAGGGCGCGGCCTGGGGCGATGGCACGGTGAGCGCGCGGCTGTCGGCGCCGGGAGCCGACGTCTCCGTTGCGGGCGGGGTCGTCCGCCTCGAGACGGCGCTCGAGGTCCCTGCGCGCGGCTCGGCCGTCTTCGCCTTCTCGCTCACGATGGAGGACGCCGCGGCCGTCGTCTCCGCGGCATCCGGCCCCGCGCCCTGGGCATCCCCCTCGACGATCGAGCTCGCCTCGGCCGACGACCGCCTGGCGCGCTGGCTCGACCGTGCGCTCGATGACCTCGACGCGCTCCGCATGGTGAGCGACCGGGCCCCGGGTGAGCAGTTCCTCGCCGCGGGGGCGCCCTGGTTCTTCACCCTGTTCGGGCGCGACTCCCTCTGGGCGGCGCGGCTGCTGCTCCCCCTCGGAAGCGGACTCGCGGCGTCGACGCTGCGTGCGCTCGCGAGCATGCAGGGCGCGGCATCCGTCATCGGCACGGCCGAGCAGCCCGGCAAGATCATGCACGAACTGCGACGCGCGGCGCAGAGTTTCGACGACGGGAGCGCAGGCGGGCGGCCCATGGAACTGCCGCCGCTGTACTACGGCTCGGTCGACGCGACGCCGCTCTGGATCTGCCTGCTCGCCGATGCGGCCGACGCGGGGATGCCCGATGAGGAGGTGCGCGCCCTGTTGCCGAACCTCGAGGCCGCACTCGCCTGGATGCGCGACTTCGGCGACAGCGACGGCGACGGGCTGCTGGAATACATCGACGACAGCGGCCGAGGCCTGTCGAATCAGGGCTGGAAGGACAGCGGCGACTCTGTCCAGTGGCGCGACGGCACCCTGGCCGATGGGCCGATCGCGCTCTGCGAGGTGCAGGCCTACGCCTACCAGGCGGCGATGCGCGGCGCCGAGCTGCTCGAGCGATTCGGCCTGGCGATGGCTGCTGAATGGCGCGAGTGGGCTGCTCGTCTTCAGGACGTATTCCGCGAGCGGTATTGGATTTCCGACCCCGGTGGTGACTACCCGGCGATCGCGCTCGACGCGCATAAGCGCCCGGTCGACACGGTGGCGAGCAACATGGGCCACCTGCTGGGCACCGGCCTGCTGCATCCGGATGAAGCGGCTCTCGTCGCCCGCCGGCTCGTCTCCCCGCAGCTCGCCTCGGGGTTCGGGCTGCGCACCCTCTCAACGGACTCCCGCGGATACTGGCCGCTCTCGTACCACGGCGGCAGCGTCTGGACCCACGACACTGCGATCGCGATCGCCGGCCTGACCGCCGACGGCTTCCACGACGAGGCGGCGCTGCTCTCCGAAGGGCTGCTGCGGGCCGCCGTTGCCTTCGACTACCGGATGCCCGAGCTCCACTCCGGCGACGCGCTCACCGACACCCCGGCTCCCGCTCCTTACCCGGCCGCCTGCCGCCCTCAGGCCTGGAGCGCGGCCGCCGCGGTCACCGTGCTCGCCGCCCTGCGCTGAGCCCCCTCCCCCGCGAAAGTCGCGAAAGTACGGAGTTTCGCGTACTTTCAGTGCCGAAGCGGCGCACGCCGCGTACTTTCAGCGGGCAGGCCAGTGCCACGGCGGCTCGTCGAGCAGGCCCTGGCCGACCAGCTTCGTCTCGCCAGACTCCTTGTCGAGGCGGTGCACCAGCGCGCCCGCCGCGCCCAGGGCCGCGACGAGGGCATCGGAGTGCGACACGACGATCAGCTGCGAGCGCTCCGACGCGTCCGCGATGAGCTCCCCGAGCGGGACCAGCAGGGACGGATGCAGGCTGGTCTCCGGTTCGTTCAGCACCAGCAGCTCGGCCGGCCGCTCGCTCAACAGGGCCGCCGCCCAGAGGATATAGCGCAGGGTCCCGTCGGAGAGTTCCCCGACCTCGAGCGGCCGGAGCAGACCTGGCTGCCGGAGCAGCAGGGCGAAGCGGCCGCCACGATCCTCGATCTCGATCCGGGTGCCCGGCAGGGCGCGATCGATCGCGGTGTTCAGCCCGGCCTCGCCGCCCTGCTCGATGATCGTGCGCAGCGCGGGCGCCAGGTCGGATCCGTCGGAGGCGAGCACCGGCGTGCGTGTCCCGACCACGGACGAGCGGGCTGGAGCGGACTCGTCCGTGCGGACGTGATCGTAGAAGCGCCACCCGCGCAAGTCGTCGCGCAGGGCGAGCAGCTCGGGAGCCAGGGCGGGGTCGCCCACCTCCGAGAGCATGCTCGACCAGGCCGGGAGGGCACGCTCGAAGGCCGTCCAGTCGGAGCCGGAGCGCAACCGCACCCGGCCGCCGCGCCGCTCGCTCAGGAGCGAGCCCGGCCGGAGCACGGGGCCGCTCCACACGCTCTCCGCCTTGATCTCGGGATCGAGTGTGAACATCGACGTCTCACCGGGACGCGGCAACCCGAAGTCGACCGCGTAGCCGAACCCGTCGCCGGCGAAGCCCAGCCGCAGCGACATCGGCCCCTTCCGCACCGTGCCCTGCACAGGCCTGCCGGGCGTCGAGCCGCCCTCCGGCCCGGCCCACAACGTCGACGGCAGACCGCCTTCACGCGCCAGGGCCGCAACTGCGCCGTCGCGGCCCGCTGCGGCGAGCAGTCGGAGAGCCCGGTAGAGGCTCGACTTGCCGCTCCCGTTCGGTCCGGTCACCACGGTGACCCGCCCGAGAGGCACCACCAGCCGGCGCAGGGAACGATAGCCCTCGACGGCCAGAGTGGTCAGCATCCGGATGTCCCGGCTACTGCTGATCGATCGAGCTGAGGGTCGCGACCACTTGGCGCGCGATGGTGCGGCCGGCCCGGTTCGCCCCGATCGTGGAGGCGGTCGGTCCGTACCCGGCGAAGAACACGCGCGCGTTGCGCCAGGCCGCTCCGCCGCCGACGCCGATGCCGCCCTCCTTCTCGCGCAGCTTCAGCGGCGCGAGGTGCCGCAGCTCGGGGCGGAACCCGGTGGACCAGATGATCGCGTCGGCGTGCTGGAAGCGGCCGTCCGGCCAGCGCACGCCATCAGCCCCGATCGAGGAGAACATCGGCTGCGCGGTCAGGAGGCCGCGATCGATCGCGGCCTGGATCCGGCGGGAGCGGGGGACGCCGGTGGTCGAGACGATGCTCGGCAGTGCGCGGCCCTCGCGTGCCGCCGCGTCCTGCAGCGCCACCGCATTCACCCCCGCCTCGATGTTGAGGTCCTGGTCCTCGAGGAACACGATGGGCCGCCGCGCGACCCAGGTGAGCGACTTGGCAGAGTTCTCGAGCTCGAGCAGGAAGCCGATGGCGCTCGTCCCGCCCCCGACCACCACCACGTCCTGATCGGCGAAGTCACTCGCGTCGCCGTACTCGACGGTGTGCAGCTGTCGCCCGGCGAAGTCGTTCTTGCCCGGGTACCAGGGAATGAAGGGGGAGCCCCAGGTCCCGGTGGCGTTCACGAGGATCCGGCATGACACCTCACGGGGGCCGAACTCGCCGTCGAAGCGGACGAGGAAGCCGTCGGGCGTGGCATCCACGCGGGTGACGTTCGCGGGACGGACCACCTGGAGCCCGAAGTGCTCCTCATATCGGGCGTAGAAGTCGGAGACCACGTCCTTGGCCGGCGCTTGACGGTCGGCGCTGTCGAAGCTGACGCCGAGCTCCTCCATGCCGGGCAGATCGTTGACCCGGTGCGCGGTGCCGAGGCGGAGCGCCTCCCAGCGGAACTGCCAGGCGCCGCCCGTGCCGGGACCGCGATCGAGCAGCACGAAATCGTTGCCCGGATCCAGCCCCAACCGCCGCAGGTAGTACGCGACTGACAGCCCCGCCTGTCCCGCGCCGATGACGACCACGGATGTATCGGTGGTGCGTTCGGTCACCCGACAACGTTAGCGGGCGGCCCCGCGCGCGGCTGCGGGAGCGCCCTGTGGGCACCCGGCTGCCTGGGGGACGCTGCGTGATAGACTTCCGCGCAGTCTTTCACCCTGTTCCGCATGCTGATTCATGAGGGGGTCACCCATGGGGCGCGGCCGTCAAAAAGCGAAGCACACCAAGGTCGCACGCGACCTGAAGTACTTCTCGCCGAACACCAACTACGGTGCTCTGCAGCAGGAACTCGGTCATGGCACTCCCGGCGACCCGCGGCTCGAAGAAGACCTCGAGAAGTGGCCCGAGTACTCGGCGTACGACGCCGACGACGAGGAAGACGACGCCGCCGAGGAGTCGAAGAGCGCCTAACGGTCGGCGTCTACCGGTATCGGCCGACCAGTCTGACCGCGCCGCCGTCGACGCCCTTCGCGCCCTGCTCGAAGCCGGTCGCGTCGTGCTCGCCCACGGTCACGCGTCCGACGACCCAGGCGGGGAGTCCCGCCGCCGTCAACGAGTGCGTCACCGCGCTGGCGGCGCCCTGGCCCACCACCGCGAGCATGCCGACTCCGAGGTTCCAGGTGCCTTCGGTCTCACTGAGCTGAAGCCCGCCCCACTCGGCGAGCACCCGGAACACCGGCTGAGGCGACCAGGTCGAACGATCGACCTCGACCCAGGAACCGCGCGGGAGCACGCGAGCCAGGTTCGCGGCGATGCCGCCCCCCGTGACGTGGCTGAGCGCGTGCACGTCGCCGGGCAGCTCGTCGACGACCTGCAGCAGCGGCGCCGTGTACAGCCGCGTCGGCTCGAGCAGCACCTCCCCGACGACCCCGCCGAGCTCGTCGGACCGTTCGGTGTAGCCGACGCCTTTTCGGCTGAGGATGCTGCGCACGAGCGAGAACCCGTTGCTGTGAAGGCCGCTCGAGGCGATGGCGACCACGACGTCGCCGTGCTGCACGCGCTCGGGGCCGAGCACGGCATCCGCTTCGACGGCACCGACCGCGGCACCCGCCACGTCGTAGTCGTCGGGGCCGAGCAGTCCCGGATGCTCGGCCGTCTCGCCGCCGACCAATGCCGTGCCGGTGGCAGCGCAGCCGCGTGCGATGCCGGCGACGATCTCGGCGATCCGTTCGGGCACGACCCTGCCGCAGGCGATGTAGTCGGTCATGAACAGCGGTTTGGCGCCGACCACGACGATGTCGTCGACCACCATGCCGACCAGGTCCTGGCCGATCGTGTCGTGCTTGTCGAGCGCCTGTGCGATGGCGACCTTGGTGCCGACGCCATCCGTGCTCGTGGCGAGGAGCGGCCGCCGGAAGTCGCGCAGGAACGACACGTCGAACAACCCGGCGAAACCGCCGACGCCGCCCAGCACCTCGGGCCCGTGAGTCCTGGTGACCGCCGACTTCATGAGCTCGACCGCCAGATCGCCTGCCGCGGTGTCGACGCCGGCCTCGGCGTATCGATCGGGGGCGGTGCGGTTCGGGCCCGTGGTCACCGCTCCAGGCTACCGGCGTACCCTTGCCGCGTGTACGCAGGACCGCGCTGGCGATCGCACTGGGAGGCCCGCGAAGACGCCTCACGCCAGGTGCTCGTCGCCCTCTACCTGCGGGATGCGCTCGGCGCTCGCGACCCGAGCGGCATGCCGCCCCTGCTCGGAACCGGGCTGCGGGAAGCTCCGCCCGCCGCCGACCGCATCACCTACTGGTGGATGCGGTGGTGGATCTCGGTGGTCGAGCCCGAGGCGCGTGGCTGGGGCGTTCCACTGCAAGAGGTCGACGACGGCGGGCTCGTCGTGCTCCCGGTGGAGGGCGCCGAGGGCTACATCGCCGCCATCCGTCGCCACCTCGACGACGCGCGCACCTGGGCCGAGGTCGCACATCACGCGCACGCCGAATCATCGATGGCCCGGATGCAGCGGGGCGGCGACTTCGTGATCCAGGAGCTGGTACACGAGAACGAGGACGAGCTCGGGCGGGCCAGCACCCCGTTCCGCCTGAGGATCGAAGTGCTCCCGCTCGCGGCATCCGGGATCTGGTGGATCGGCGACGATGCGATCGCGGTCGACGAGACCACCAGGAACGAACCGATCCTGTACCGGGACGCGCTGGCCCCCGTGATCGCCCAGCTGGTCTGACTCAGGCAGTCGCCGGCGCGCGCAACCCGCAGGCCGGCAGGATCACGCCGTCGATGATCGAGATGATGAACGCCCGGTCCACCGGCTTGCGCAGGATGAGCGTGCGGTGCGTCGCCATGGCGCCGCCCACCTGGGAGAGCAGGTCGACATCGATATCGGCGGGGATCTCACCGCGGTCGATCGCGCGCTGGAGGAACATGCGGTTGACTCGCACGCGCGGCGCGGTGACCGCCTCGCGGACCGAGTCGACGAGCTCCGGATGCTTCGACAGCATGGAGACCAGCCCGGCCATCACCTGGAGCTTTCTCGTGCCGTCCTCGATGGTGTGCGGCTTGACCATCGCGACCAGGTCGCCGCGCAGCGTTCCGGTGTCGGGCAGCGCGTCGAAGTCGATGTCCGCGGTCTTCATGCAGGCGACCGCGTCGATCACGAGCTCGCTCTTGGAGGCCCAGCGTCGGTAGACCGTGGCCTTGCCGGCCTTCGCGCGGGCGGCGACCATGTCGATCGTCATGCCGTCGTACCCGGTCTCGGCCAGCACCTCGAGGGTGGCGTCGAGGATCTCGGGATCGCGCGTGAGGTCGCGCTTGCGCCCCAGTTTCGGGGCGGCATCGAGCTGCGTCATTGCGGCATCTCCCTTTCCCTGTCGCGCTCATCGTACGCGCTGCTACGGAACTTCGCCGTTCAGAAACTATTCATTTCCGAAACTCGCCAGTACCGCATATGGTGTCAGCATGTCTTCGAATCTCCCCGGCGCTCCAGTCGCCGCACCGTCCTCCCGTCGCTGGTGGACCCTGGCCGTCGTCGCGCTCGCCCAGCTCATGGTCGTGCTCGATGCCACCGTGGTGAACATCGCGCTCCCCTCCGCCCAGGCCGACCTCGGCTTCGGCAACGGGGACCGCCAGTGGATCATCACGGCCTACTCGCTCGCCTTCGGCAGCCTGCTGCTGCTCGGCGGGCGCATCTCCGACCTGATCGGCCGCAAGCGCGCCTTCATCATCGGCCTGATCGGCTTCGCCGGCGCTTCGGCCCTCGGCGGCGCCGCCGGCACGTTCGGCCTGCTCGTCGCGGCCCGCGCCCTGCAGGGAGGATTCGGGGCGCTGCTGGCGCCGACCGCGCTGGCTGTGCTCACCACGACCTTCACCATCCCGAAGGAGCGCGCCCGTGCGTTCGGCGTCTTCGGGGCCCTCGCCGGCGGCGGCGGCGCGATCGGCCTGCTGCTCGGCGGCTACCTGACCCAGGATGTCGGCTGGCGCTGGAACCTCTACATCAACGTCGCGATCGCGGTCGTCGCGCTGGTGGGCGCCCTGTTCCTGATCCCGTCCATCGCGCGCAGCGGACCCCGGCCGAAGCTCGACCTCCCCGGCACGGTCCTGGTCTCCGGAGCGCTCTTCGCCCTGGTCTACGGCTTCTCGAACGCCGAGACCGACAGCTGGAGCTCGCCGCTGACCTGGGGGATGCTTGCGGCATCCGGAGTCCTGTTCGTCGCATTCGTGCTCTGGCAGCGCCGTGCGGCTCACCCGCTGCTCCCCCTGTCGATCGTGCTCGACCGCAACCGGAGCGCGGCCTACATCTCGATCCTGATCGCCGGCGCGAGCATGTTCGGCATCTTCCTGTTCGTGACCTACTACCTGCAGACCACGCTGAAGTTCACGCCGATCAACACCGGCCTGGCGTTCCTGCCCATGATCGGGATGCTGGTGCTCGCCGCGCAGCTGGGCACCAACCTGTTCGTCCCGCGCTTCGGGCCGAAGATCCTGGTCCCGATCGGCATGGGCCTCGGCATCATCGGGATGCTGCTCCTCACCCGCATCGAGGTGACGAGCACCTACGCGGCCGACGTGCTGCCGGCGCTGATGATCCTCGGATTCGCGATGGGGACGATCATGCCCGCCTCGATGCAGACCGCGACGCTCGGGGTCGACCGTCAGTTCGCCGGCGTGGCCTCAGCCATGACCAACACGAGCCAGCAGGTCGGCGGGTCGATCGGCACGGCGCTGCTGAACACCCTCGCCGCCACCGCGGCGACGGACTTCGTGGCCTCGCACCTGCCTGCGACGCCGGCCATCGCGGCGGTGGCCGCCGTGCACGGCTACGCGACGGCGTTCGGCTGGAGCGCCGGGTTCTTCGCGCTGGGCCTGGTCATCGCCGCGCTGCTGTTCCGCCGCCGCAGCCAGGGGCTGTCGCTCGCACACAACGTGGCACCGGCGCCGGTCGCGAGCGAGCAGGAGCCCGCGGTCGCATGAGAGACTGGGGCGTACTCGGTCGAGTGCGCCCCATCTTCGTCTCCTGGGAGCCTCCGCGACATGTGCGGCATCGTCGGCATCGTCTCCTCGAGTCCCGTCAACCAGCAGGTCTATGACGCGCTCGCGCTGCTGCAGCACCGCGGCCAGGACTCGACGGGCATCGCGACCTCCGACGGCAGCATCATCCACATGCAGAAGGCCAAGGGCCAGGTGCGCGAGGCGTACCGCACCCGCGACATGCGCAGCCTGCTCGGCACGATGGGCCTCGGCCATGTGCGCTACGCCACCCGCGGCGACGCGAACAAGGAGCAGGAGGCGCAGCCGTTCTACGTGAACGCGCCCTACGGCATCGTGCTCGTGCACAACGGCAATCTGACGAATACGCGCGAGCTCACCGAGGAGCTCTTCCACATCGACCGCCGCCACCTGAACACCAACTCCGACACCGAGCTGCTGGTCAACGTGCTTGCGCACGAGCTGCAGGAGCAGGTCCGCGGCACGGACCTCGATCCGGATCAGGTGTTCGACGCCATCGAGCGGCTCCACGAGCGCGTCGAAGGCTCCTACGCCGCGATCGCCCTGATCGCCGGGCAGGGTCTGCTCGCGTTCCGCGACCCCTTCGGCATCCGCCCCCTGATCCTGGGCAAGCGCAGCGCCGGCCTGGTGGGCACGGAGTGGGTGGTGGCGAGCGAATCGCTGGTGCTCGAGAGCGGCGGCTACGAGGTCGTGCGCGACGTCGCCCCCGGCGAGGCGATCTTCATCACCCGCAGCGGCGAGATGTTCTCGCGCCAGTGCGCGAAGAACCCGGTGCTCATCCCCTGTTCGTTCGAGTACGTCTACCTGGCTCGGCCCGACTCGGTCATGAACGGGATCTCGGTCTACGAGGCGCGGCTCCGGCTCGGCGACCGGCTCGCCGACACCATCGCGAAGTACACGCCGTCGGGCGCGATCGACGTGGTCATGCCGATCCCGGACTCCTCGCGGCCGGCCGCCATGCAGGTCGCCCAGAAGCTGGGCATCGAGTACCGCGAGGGCTTCTACAAGAACCGCTACGTCGGACGGACGTTCATCATGCCCGGCCAGGAGCAGCGCACGCGGAGCGTCAAACAGAAGCTCAATGCGATGGGCTCGGAGTTCCGCGGCAAGAACGTGCTGATCGTCGACGACTCGATCGTGCGCGGCACCACCTCGCGCGAGATCGTCGACATGGCCCGTCAGGCCGGCGCGAACAGCGTCACCTTCACCTCGGCGGCCCCCCCGGTGCGCTTCCCGCACGTGTACGGGATCAACATGCCCAGCCGCACGGAGCTGGTCGCCTCGGGCCGCAAGATCCCCGAGATCGCCACCGAGCTCGGCGCCGACTACCTGATCTACCAGGAGGTCGCCGACATGCAGGCGGCGATCCTGGAGGGCTCGCCGATCGAGAGCCTGGAGATGAGCTGCTTCACCGGCGACTACGTGACCGGCACCGTCACGCCCGAGTACCTGGCGTGGGTCGAGGCGAACCAGCTGAGCTAGTTATGAAGGTGAACTGTGCAGTTTACCTTCATAAGTCGTAGGATCGGCACGTGGCCGATCTCACCCGTTCCGCACTCGACGTGCAGCAGACGGCCGTCGAACTGCGCGGACTGATCGGTCAGTTCCGGCGCAAGCTGAAGGAACAGGGCGACGCCGGCGACTTTACGGTCGCCCAGTCCGCCGTTCTCAAGCGCCTGCTCGAGGTGGCCGGGATGACCGGCACCGACCTCGCCAGGGCGGAGGGGATGAAGCCGCAGTCGATGGGCGCGATCCTGGCCTCGCTGGAGGAGCGCGCCGTCGTGATCAGCGCCGCCGATCCCAGCGACGGACGCAAGACCCTCTGGTCGCTGAGCGAGGACACCCGGCGCTCGATCGCCGAGACACGCGCCATGAAGGAGGACTGGCTGGCCCGCACCATCCAGTCGAAGCTCAGCGACTCCGAGCAACGCGAACTCGCGCGCGGCGTCGAGCTGCTCGAGCGCCTGCTCGAGCCGTAGATCATCAAACCGCACACAGAAAGGCACCACCTTGCCCCTCACCACCCTCGATTCCGGCACCGCACTCATCGTCGTCGACCTGCAGGCCGGCGTTGTCGCCATCCCGGGCTTCGAGCCCTCCGCCGCGAGTGTGGTGGAGCACGCCGTCGAGCTTCTCGACGCCTTCCGCCGTCACGGCCTGCCGGTGGTTCTCGTGAACGTGGATGCCGGGGCACCTGGCCGCACGGATCGCTCCGCCGCGGGCGGCGGGGCCGCATCCCTCGCGCGGCCCGACGGCTGGACCGAACTCATCCCGGAGCTGAAAGCCCAGTCGAGCGACATCCGCGTGACGAAGAAGACCTGGGGCGCGTTCCACGGGACCGGTCTCGCCAAGGTGCTGCGCGAGGTCGGGGTGACGCAGGTCGTCGTCGTGGGTATTTCGACGAGCTCCGGCGTCGAGTCGACGGCGCGGCAGGCGCACGAGCACAACCTCAACGTGACGATCGCCACCGACGCGATCACGGACTCCAGCCCGGCCGCGCACGCCAACAGCATCGCGGAGATCTTCCCGAAGCTCGGCGAGACCGGAACCACCGCCGAGATCCTGGCCCTGCTGGAGGCGACCCGCTGAGGATGACCGAACCCAGCACCGAGATCCCGACAGCCGAACCCGAGCCGGAGAGGCCCCGCAACCCGTTCAGCGCGCGCTTCAGCACCCCGCTTCTGCTCGGATCGACGTTCAACCCGATCAACAGCTCACTGCTCGCCACCGGCCTGGTGGGCATCGGGGTCGACCTGAGCGTCCGCCCGGGCCAGACCGCCCTGCTGGTCTCGGTGCTCTACCTCTGCTCCTCCGTGGCGCAGCCCACGATGGGCAAGCTGTCGACGATCTTCGGGCCGCGCCGGGTGTTCCTCTCCGGGGCGATCATCCTGGTGATCGCCGGCGTCATCGGAACACTGGCGCCCGGCTTCGGCTACCTGCTGGTATCACGTGCACTCATCGGGATCGGCACCTCGGCGGCGTACCCGACCGCCATGGCCCTCGCCCGCCGTCGCGCCGACGAGAACGGCATCGGTGTGCCGACGCGCTTTCTCGGCAACCTCTCGATCGCGGGTCAGGTCATGGCCTCCGTCGGCCTCCCCCTCGGCGGGGTGCTGACCGGCGCGTTCGGCTGGCGCGCTCTGTTCTTCATCAACATCCCGCTCGGGCTGCTGAGCATCGCGCTCACGCTCAGCGGCGTCCCGCGCGACGGTCGCTTGGACCGGGGCGGCGCCGGTTCCGTGCTGCGCCGCATCGATGTTCCGGGCATCGCGCTCTTCGCGGGCACCGTGGTCAGCCTGCTGATCTTCTTGGGCGACCTGGCGCACCCCGCCTGGTGGCTGCTCGGGGTGACCATCGTCCTGGGAGTGGGCATGGTGCTCTGGGAGCGTCGCAGTTCCAGTCCGTTGATCGATGTACGGATGCTCGCCCGAAACCAGCCGCTGCAGCGCACCTATCTGCGGCAGATCCTGGTGTCGCTGGCGAGCTACTCGGTGCTCTACGGCGTCAGCCAGTGGATGGAGTTGGGCCGTGGTCTCGGCGCCTCGCAAGTCGGCCTCATCCTGCTGCCGCTGACGGCGGTGGGCATCATTCTGGCGCGCGTCATCTCGAATCGGGGCTGGGTGCGGGTGCCGCTCCTGCTGTCCGGTGCCGTTCTCATCGTCGCCGCCGGCCTCGAGCAGTTCGTCACCCACGAGACGAGCATCCCGGTGCTGATCGGCCTGACCGTGTTGCTCGGCACGACCAACGGGTTCGCCGGGTTCGCCAACCAGGCCACGCTCTACGCCAACGCGCCGGCCGCCGAGATCGCGGTCGCCTCTGGCCTGTATCGCACCGCCCTGTACACCGGGGCGATCTTCTCGGCGAGCCTGATCGGCATCGTGTTCGGCGGCAAGCCGACGGACGCCGGGCTGCACGCGCTCTCCTGGGTGCAGCTCGGGCTCGGAGCGGCCCTCGTGCTGCTGGTCGCGTTCGACCGCAGGATCCCGGCGGTCGCCAAGAAGTAGGGGGCTACTGACCGGCCGGCCCGGCCGGCGCGTCGACCTGCGCGCCCTCGACCTGCTCGCGCTCGGCCCTGACGACACGGGCCCGACGCTGCGAGCGCCGATCGAGGATCAGCCCGACCAGGGCGCCGACGACGATCCCGGCCGGAACGCCGAACACGCAGAAGTAGCCGTAGGTCGCGCCGAAGCCGACCTTGGGATCGACGTGGCCGAGCGTCGCCGTGACGATCAGCGTCGCGATCGCGCCGACGATCGCGCCCAGCACCAGGAACACCGACAGCCGTGGCGCACGGCGCACGCGCACCTCGGTGAGGGTGTCGGTCTCGTGCGGCTCGCTGGTCACGACTCCATTGTGCGCCACGTCAGCGGCAACACCTCGCTGAGGTCCGCCCGCTGGCCGGATGCCGAGGCCCGCGCGCTCGACACCGCGTCGGTCCATGGCAACGAGCCGGTGGCGAGCGCGATCCAGGTCGCGGCATCCGTCTCGATCACATTGGGCGGAGTCCCACGGGTGTGCCGCGGCCCCTCGATCGCCTGCACGGCGCCCCACGGCGGAACCCGCACCTCGACCGTGTGCCCCTCGAAGTCGCTCGCGAGCACCTCGAGCAGATAGCGCACCGCGAGGGCGAGGGTGTCGCGGTCCGCGGCTCCGGCAAGGGCCGCGTCGACGGCAGCGGAACCCGCAGCCGGCTCGATCTTGCGCCTCACCGCCATGAGGGCCTCATTCCAGGATCGACTCCACGACGTTCCACGGCACGATCTCCACCCGCAGGAAGCCGCCGAGGACGGCGGGATCGCGCTGCGTGGCGAGGCGGCTGATCTCCTCGGTGGCGATTCCGCGCACGACGGTCTGACCGGCGCCGTCACGCCCCGGGAGCGGCCCGGCGGCCACGAACACCCCGAGCTCCTGCAGCAGGGCGTGGAAGCCGCGGTGCCCGGGGAACCACTCCGCCTGGAAGAAGGGGACCGCCGGATCGGCGGCCGGTCCCGGCGTGTGGATGAGCACGTGCCATGGCAGGTCCTCGGGCGGCGCCACCTCGTCGGTCATGCGGTCACGCTACCGCCGGTAGCCTGAGCGGGTGAGAATCCTCGTGCTCGGATCCGGTGCGCGGGAGCACGCGATCGTGCTCGCGCTGCTGGCCGAGGACGCGGGCCACGAACTCGTGAGCGCTCCGGGCAACGCGGGCATCGCGGCGGCCGAGGGTGTCGAGACCGTCGCACTCGATGCCTCCAACGGCAAGCTGGTGGCGCAGTACGCGGCCGACAACGGCATCGAGTTGGTCGTCGTCGGCCCGGAGGCGCCCCTGGTCGCGGGCGTCGCCGATGCCGTGCGGTCGAAGGGCATCCCGGTGTTCGGACCCGGCAAGGCGGCCGCAGCCCTCGAGGGCTCGAAGGCCTTCGCCAAGCGGATCATGGCCGCGGCGAACGTGCCGACGGGTCGCGCCCACCGCGGCGGGACCGTTGCCGAGGTCGAAGCCGCGCTCGACGCGCTCGGCGCACCGCACGTGGTGAAGGCAGATGGACTTGCCGCGGGCAAGGGCGTCCTGGTCACCGAGGACCGTGCAGCGGCCGTCGCGCACGCCGCGCATTTCCTGCAGCACGGCGAGGTGCTCGTCGAGGAGTTCCTCGACGGCCAGGAGGTCTCCCTGTTCTTCGTGGCCGACGGTCACGACGTCGTCCCGCTCAGCCCGGCCCAGGACTACAAGCGCGCGGGCGACGGTGATACCGGCCCGAACACCGGCGGGATGGGCGCCTACTCGCCGCTGCCCTGGCTGAACGACCGCTGGGGCTCCGAGGCGGCCTTCGTCGACGAAGTGCTCGATACGGTCGCGCTGCCGACCGTCCGCGCGCTCGAGGCCGAGGGCACGCCGTTCATCGGCCTGCTCTACTGCGGGCTGATCGTCACCGAGCACGGCATCCGGGTGATCGAGTTCAACGCGCGTTTCGGCGATCCCGAGACGCAGGTCGTGCTGCCGAGGCTCGTGACCCCGCTCTCCGAGCTCCTGCTCGCGGCGGCGACGGGGCGTCTGGGACGGATGCCGTACCCGCGCTTCTCGTCCGACGCCGCGGTCGTCGTGGTGCTGGCCAGCGAGGGCTACCCGGAGGCGCCGATCACGGGCCGCCCGATCACCGGGCTGGACGCGGCATCCGAGGTCCCCGGCGTCACGGTGCTGCACGCGGCCACCGTGCTCGGGCCGGACGGCGTCTTCGTCTCCACCGGAGGGCGCGCGCTCGGCGTCGTCGGGCTCGCCGCCGGCTTCCACGCGGCGCGCGCCGCCGCGTACGGCGCTCTGGGCCGCATCCACCTGGAGGGCTCGCACTACCGCACCGATATCGCAGAACGGGTCGACCGATGATCACTCAAGCCGGCGGGGTTCCCCGCGGCGACACCCGCCTCGAGGCGCTCGGCTGGACGCACGTGTACTCGGGCAAGGTCCGTGACCTCTACACCTCGGCGGCGGTGCCCGACCGGGTGCTCGTCGTGGCCTCGGACCGGGTCAGCGCCTTCGACCATGTGCTCGACCCCGCCATCCCCGAGAAGGGCGCGCTGCTCACCCAGTTGAGCCTGTGGTGGTTCGGCCGGCTCGGGATGCGCAATCATCTCGCCGCGGCCCACCCCTCGCTGGGCGAGCACCTGCCGCCCGGCATCGCCGAGCGCGCGATGCTCGTGCATGAGCTGCGGATGCATCCGATCGAGGCCGTCGTGCGCGGCTACCTGGTCGGCTCAGGCTGGCTCGAGTACCAGAGCTCGCAGAGCGTCTGCGGCATCCCGCTGCCGGCCGGTCTGAGCAACGGAGACAAGCTGCCCGAGCCGATCTACACGCCGGCGTTCAAGGCGCAGCTCGGCGAGCACGACGAGAACATCAGCTTCGAGCGCACGGTCGAGCTGGTCGGCGCCGACACGGCCGCCGCGATCCGGGATGCCTCCCTGCGCATCTTCGCCGAGGCGACAGCCACCGCCGAGAAGCACGGGCTGATCCTCGCCGACACCAAGTTCGAGTTCGGCGACGATCCGGAGTCCGGCGAACTCACGCTGGCCGACGAGGTGCTGACCAGCGACTCGAGCCGGTACTGGGATGCCGCGAGCTACGCCGAGGGGGGCGCCAACCGTCTCGACAGCTTCGACAAGCAGATCGTGCGCGACTGGCTGTCGGCGAACTGGGACAAGACCGGCACCCCGCCCGAGCTCCCGGCCGACATCGTCGATCTCACGGCGGCGCGCTACCGGGAGCTGATCGATCGGCTGTGCTCGTGACGGGCCGCCGCGCATGACGCTGGTGGTGCGCGCCGTCCCCTGGGACGACCCCGATGGCGAGGCCCTGCGGACCGCGCAGCAGAACGAGATCTCGGCGCGGTACGGGGTGCCGGACTCCGAACCGGGCCCGAAGCCCACGGCGACAGACATCACGGTGTTCCTGATGGCGTACGACGTCGGCGACGACGGCACCACCGTTCCGGTCGGCTGCGGCGGCCTGCGCACCCTCGACGCGACCCACGGCGAGATCAAGCGGATGTACGTGATCCCCGAGCGTCGCGGCAGCGGCATCTCGACGGCCCTGCTGGCCGCCCTCGAGGGCGAGGCGCGCGGGCGCGGCTGGGATCGCCTCGTGCTGGAGACCGGCGACAAGCAGCCCGATGCGATGCGCCTCTACGAGCGCGAGGGATACGTGTCCATCCCGAACTTCGGGTACTACGCCGACTCGGAGTTGTCGCGCTGCTACGAGAAGAAGCTCGAACCGCTCGAGGCGTGAGCCGAATAATCGGCGCGGCTCAGCCGTTGTGCTCCTCATGATGGAGCAACTCGCCGCCGACACCGCCATGGGTGCCGTGACGCTCAACGTGGCCGACCTCGACGCGATGACCGGGTACTACCGCGACGGGGTGGGGCTCGATGTGCTGAGCGCGGAGGGCTCGCGGGTCGTGCTGGGCCGCCGAGCCGCCGAGGGGCCGGGAACCGAGGTCGTCATCCTGGTCCAGACGCCCGAGTTGCGGCACGCGGCACCGCACGAGGCCGGCCTGTTCCACACCGCCATCCTGTTCGACAGCGAAGCCGCCCTGGCCGCGGCGGTGTACTCGGTCGCACGGATGCGACCCGGCTCGTTCACCGGATCGAGCGATCACCTGGTGAGCAAGGCCTTCTACTTCGACGACCCGGAGGGCAACGGCGTCGAGCTCTACTGGGACCGTGATCGCAGCCAGTGGAGCTGGGCCCACGGCCAGATCGAGATGGGCACGGTGTTGCTCGACCCGAACGTCTTTCTGCAGGACCACCTCACCGAGCAGGGCATCGAGGGTGCCGGATGGGGCGGGGCGAAGGTCGGCCACGTGCACCTCTCGGTCGGCGACGTCGCGGCCGCGCGCGAGTTCTACGTCGATCGGCTCGGGTGGGATTCCACGATCGAGATCCCCGGCCAAGCCCTCTTCGTGAGCGCCGGCAAGTATCACCACCACATGGCGATGAACGTCTGGAACAGCCGCGGCGCGGGTCGCCGGCAGCCGACCCTCGGACTCGGCCAGGTCGAGATCGTGGTCCCGACGAACGACGACCTGGGCGCGCTCGGCGAGCGCATGTCGCATTACGGGCTCGAGACGCACGACGACGGCCACTCGGTGAGCGTCGACGACCCGTGGGGCAACGTGATCCGTGTCGAGGCGTCGGCGAGCGCCTGATCCGGCACCCCGCGCCTCACCTGGCTGGCGCATGATGGACGGATGCTCCCCCGCCCTGCCGCCCGTCGCGTGATCGCGAGCACGATCGCCGCCGCGCTCGCGTTGGCGCTCGTCGGGTGCGCCGCCCAGCCGCGCGGCGTGCAGGAGTTCTACAAGCGCGCCGTGGCTCCGACGCCGAACAGCGCGCCGCCGAGTCATCCGCTGGTCACCGCGTTCATCCCCTCCTGGGCCGACCAGGACGACCAGGACGCCAGCAAGGCCGCCATCGACATGGTCGCGATCCAGGGCATCGACATCGCGGCCGGCGGGGCCGCCGTCACCGCTCCGGCCGCCGACGTGCTCGGCCAGCTGGCGCACGCGCACCAGCTCGGCAAGAAGGCCGAGGTGCTGCTCGTGAACGAGGGCCCAGACGGCTTCAGCGACGACGTCGCGAAGGCGATGCTGGACACGAAGGCGAACCGCGATGCCGCCGCGAAGTCCCTGGCGGGAATCGTGAAGCAGTACGGCTTCGACGGCGTCATGTTCGACCTCGAGGAGCTGAGCCCCGCCGACGCCGACGGGCTCACCGCATTCGCGGCGGCGCTGCGCACGGAGGTGGGGCCGAGCATTCACCTGGATGCCGCGATCCAGCCATCGACGAACCTGGCCGGGTACGCGAAGCACGGCTACGACCTCGCCGGTCTGCTGAAATCGCTCGACAACATCACCGTGATGGCCTACGACCAGCACGGCACCTTCAACCCCGCCGACCCCGGACCGATCGGAGAGCTCAGCTGGCAGAAGAAGGTGCTGGCCGCCGTGCTGCTCACCGCCCAGCCGGGACAGGTCGACCTCGGCGTCGCGGGCTACGGCTACCGCTGGGCCTCGGATGGCGTGCACACCGTGGGTGATGTGCGCGCCCGGCGGCTGGTGGCCGAGGCCAAGGCCACGCCGACCTTCGACGCGGTTCGCGGGGAGTGGACGGCAACGTTGCCCGACGGCGAGGTGTTCTGGTGGTCCGATGCGAAGTCGATCGCGATGCGGGAACAGCTGGCGGCATCCTGGGGATTGCGCGGGATCGCGGTGTGGTCGCTCGCGGTGTCGGATGCCCTCCCCGTTGCCCCCTAGCTAGACTCGCGCCGTGAGCCGCCTCCCCGCCCTGCTGCTGGCGCCGGTCGCGCTCCGCCAGGGCCGGAAGCTGCAGCGGGACACCCCTCGGCTGACCGAGGCGCACGGGGCGCGGGACGGCCTGGTCGGAGGCGGCGCTCCGACGGGAACGGCCCGGCCGCTCCGCCTGCTCGTCGTCGGCGACTCGACCGCGATGGGCACCGGGGTCGCGACCCTGGATGACGGCATCCCGGGACGACTCGCTCGCCTGCTGGTCGCGGGCCCTGCCGCGGCCGGGCGCGGCGTGGCATGGCGCGCCGTCGGACGGAACGGCGCCACCGCCGCCGAGGTGCTCGACGAGTTCGCCACCGCCGCTGTCGCCGCACACTTCGACCTCGCGGTCGTCATGGTGGGCTGGAACGACGCCCTCCGCCTCCGCCCGGGCGCGGAGTTCTCGCGGCGGCTCGGCGCCCTGCTCGACGGCCTGCACGCTGGTTCACCGGACGCGCGCCTCGTCGTCGTCGAACCGCCGGAGTTCGGCCGCTTCCCGTCGATGCCCAACCCGTTGCGCTTCGCACTGGGGCGGCACGCCTCCGGGCTCACCGGCCGCGCCGGCCGCGCCGCGCACGCCCACGGCGCCCTCACCGCTCCCGGCTTCGACGGGCAGTCGCTCGCCTCGGACGGATTCCACCCCGACGGCGCCGGCTACCAGCGGCTCGCCGAGGGGATCGCGGCCGCCGTCGCATGAGCGGCTCGCCGCGTCGCCTGATCGGACTGGTCGGTCCGCCCGGCGTGGGCAAATCCACCATGGCCGCGCGGCTCGCCGACGAGGATCCGAGTGCCGCCGCTCTGCCGATGGACGGCTTCCACCTGCCGCAGTCCCGCCTGGTCGAGCTCGGGCGCCGCGAGCGGATGGGCGCCCCTGACACCTTTGATGTGGCGGCGTTCTCGGCGGTGCTCGCCGCGCTCCGAGCGGATGACGCGCCGGTGACCGCACCCGGATTCGACCGCACGGTCGAGGAGCCTGTCGCCGGCACGATCGCGATCGGGCGCGGCATCCGGACCATCTACGTCGAAGGGAACTACCTCCTGCACGACGCCGATGGCTGGCAGGCGATCGCACCCCTGCTCGACGAGACCTGGTACCTCGAGCTCGACGACGAGCTGCGCCGCGAGCGGCTGATCGCGCGGCACGTCCGCTCCGGCAAGACCCCGGATGCCGCGGCCGCCTGGGTGCGCGATGTCGACGAGCCGAACGCCCGCCTGATCAGCCGCGGTGCCGAGCGGGCCACCCGGCGCCTCGCCGTAGACTGAAAGCACCCACCGGACGCAACCCATTGCCCCCATCCAGGAGTCGCTCGTGCCCACCATCGTCGTCGAGATCATGCCGAAGGCCGAGCTGCTCGATCCGGCGGGCAAGGCCGTCGCCGGGGCCCTCTCCCGGCTCGGGAAGGCCGAGTTCAGCGCGGTGCGCATCGGTAAGCGCTTCGAGCTCACCGTCGACGGCGAGGTGACCGAGGCGATCCTCGCCGAAGCTCAGAAGCTCGCGGACGACATGCTCAGCAACTCGGTGATCGAGGATGTCGTCCGGGTCTACGTGCTCGAGGGCGCCGCAGCCGGGTCCGCCGCGTGAAGGTCGGCGTCGTCACCTTCCCGGGGTCGCTCGACGACCGCGACGCGCAGCGCGCCGTGCGCATCGCGGGTGGGGAGGCCGTCGCCCTCTGGCACGGCGAGCACGAGCTGCACGGCGTCGACGCGATCGTGCTGCCCGGCGGCTTCAGCTACGGCGACTACCTGCGCTGCGGCGCCATCGCGGCGCGGTCGCCGATCATGACCGAGGTCGTGGCAGCGGCGAACGCCGGGATGCCGGTGCTCGGCATCTGCAACGGCTTCCAGATCCTCGTCGAGGCGCACCTGCTTCCCGGCGGGCTCATCCGCAACGACCACGGCGACTTCGTCTGCCGCGACCAGAAGCTCCGCGTCGAGAACGCCTCGACGGCGTGGACGAATGGATTCACGGTGGGCCAGGAGATCACCGTCCCGCTCAAGAACGCCGAGGGCGGCTTCATCGTCGACGCCGAGACGCTCAAGCGGATCGAGGGCGAGGGGCAGGTCGCGTTCCGCTACCTCGACGTGAACCCGAACGGCTCGCTCGACGACATCGCGGGGCTGACCAACGCGGCGGGCAACGTGGTGGGGCTGATGCCGCATCCGGAGCACGCCACCGAGCCCGGGTTCGGACCCGATACCCCGGATGCCATGCGCAGCGGCACCGACGGCCTCACCTTCTTCACGAGCGTGCTGCAGGGCGCGCTCGCCCGCGCCTAACTCTCGGCGGCGTCCGCACGACCCGCGTCCGCCGGGCGCACGATCGGCATCGATGCCGTGAAGTTCGAGGCGCGCTCCTCGGCTTCGGGGCTCCCGCTGAACAAGCCCTCGGGATGCGCGTCCGCCTTCTTCGCCCTGGCGGGCTTGGCGGGTGCTTCGGCGACCTGCACGCGCTGGAGCGGCAGCGCTTCCGGAGCTTCCCGTTGCAGCCAGTCGATCATCCGCTCGCGCACGGAGCAGCGCAGGTCGAAGAGTGCGGGGGCGTCTTTGGCCGTGACGAGGATGCGCACGTGGACGGACCCGCCCACGGCATCCGTGACCTGCAGCACCTTCGCGCGGCCGTCCCAGTTCGCGGTGTCGTCGAGGATGCGGTCGAGCTCGTCGCGCATCCGCGAGGGTGACACGCGCCAGTCCAGGTCGAACTCCACGGCGCCGAGCAGCTCGCTCGTCGTTCGCGTCCAGTTCTCGAACGGGGTCGTCGTGAAGTAGGTCGAGGGCAGCACCATCCGCCGGTCGTCCCAGATGTGCACGACCACGTAGCTCAGGGTGATCTCCTCGATGCGGCCCCACTGCTGCTCGACCACGACGACGTCATCCACCCGGATCGCATCGGAGAAGGCCAACTGGATGCCCGCGAACACGTTGGCCAGCGTCGACTGCGCCGCCAGCCCGGCGATGACGCTGACCACCCCGGCCGACGCGAGCACGCTCGTTCCGACCGCCTGGACCTCGGGGAAGGTCAGCAGCACCGCGCCGAGCACGACGATCGCCACCACCACGAAGACCAGCCGGCGCACGATCGCCAGCTGGGTGCGCACCTTTCGCGCGATCCGGTTATCGGCGACGTCGACGCGGTAGCGGTTCATGGCATGGGTCAGCACGGCGCCGATCACCGCGCCCACGAACCAGCCGCCGGCGACGATCGTCAGGATCACGAAGCCGTGCTGGATCCGGGACCACCAGGCGGCGAGCGGCCAGGTCGTCGCGAACGCGATCCAGAGCAGCACGACGAGGACCAGCACGCGGAACGGGACCCGCAGGTGCGCCACGGGGTCGCCCTGCCATCGTCGGCGCCGCGCGACGCCGCGCACGATCAGGGCGACGATGGCGACGAGCACGACGCCGATCACGAGAGCGGAGATCACGGCGATGAGGAAGGCGGGCCAGGAGCGGATGTCGAACGGAGCCATCCGATCACGGTAGTCAGCCTGGCCGGTACGCGCCTCTCCGCGCGGCCCGGCTACGCCCGCGAGCGGCGACGGCGCAACAGCGCGGCGCCCACGATGACTCCGGCGACGGCCAGGAGCAGGACGCCGATCGGCACCGCCACGCCGGTGATCGCGAGGGGGTTGCCTGCTCCGCTCGGCCCGGTTGCTCCCGGGCCGCCACCCCCGCCGCCCGGATTCACGGGCACTGGGCCGTTGGGATCAAGCGATGCCAGGTACCGGCTGGTCGCACCGGCCACCTTCACGGCGATCACGTAGTCATCGAGGGTGCCTCCGGGGATCACCGCGTTGAACGTGAACGTGCCTGCCGCGTCGAGTGTGTACTCGTTGAGATAGACGATGTCCGCCGTCTTCGGAGCGCTGTACTGCGCGCCGACCCTGAGGATCTCGACACTCGCCTGCTTGCCGGCGTTGGCCGGCTCCGCGTCCACCGCGACCTGCGCGGTCGTGCCACTGAGAGTGCTGTCGTGACTCACGTCGGCGTGCGCCGCGAGCGGCGCCCCGAGTACGAACAGGGTGGCGAGCGCCGCCACGGCGAGAGCGCGGATCGGCATGGTCATTCTCCTTGTCCGACGAGGATGGGGCGACCGCTGTCGAGGTCCATCGTCCACACGGTGGCGAAGTCCCAGCCGAGGCGACCGGAGTAGAGGTCGGCGGTCTTGGTCGCGGTGTCGTCGACCGTCTCGCCCTTGATCGTCGCCGCTCCCTCGGCGCCGGCGCGCTGCGGGCCGCCGACCGTCGTGGACGCGCTGACCACGTTCTCGGCGAGGGTCGCGCCGGCGATGAGCTGGCCCGCGACGGCCTGGCTGTTCTTGCCGGTGATCTTCGCGCCGAGCACGGCGTTGTTGCGCACGATGGAGTGCTCGTCGGCAACGCCGGTGATACCGCCGCCGTTGGCCGGGGCCGCACTGATCATCACCATCGCCAGGGCACCGCCGTACCAGTTGTGCTCGGTTACCGAGTTGCCGAGGGTCTCCCCGGCGATGCCACCGGCGCGGGTCTGCGCGGTCACGCTCGCCGTGGACCAGCTGTCTCGCACGGTGCCGTTCTGGCTGCCGGTGATCGCGCCGATCTGAGCTCGTCCACTGATCGAGCCGGTGGTGTGCACCTGCTCGATCGTGCCGAAGTTCTGATCAGCCACGATTCCGAACTGCTTCTGATCGAAGGCCAGCGACGCGTCCTCGACGCCGAGATTGCGGATGGTGCCGTTGTTGATCCCGATGAGCCCCATCGCGCCGCTCTGGCTGGTCACCATCCCCGTGATCGAGTGGCCGTCGCCGTCGAGCACGCCGGTGAACGGCGCGGTCTCCGTTCCGATGGTCACCCGGTTTTTCGAGTCGAAGGTGATGTCGTTCGAGAGCTTGTAGCTCGCGCCGAGGTTGTTCGAGATCTTGGCGAGGTCGTCAGCGGTCCGGATGAGATAGGGGTCCTCCGGAGTGCCGGAGCCCGCGACTCCCTCCTGCACGAGGTATCCGTCCTTCAGCGGCTCGCCGGTGCCGAGGCCATCCCAGATGAACGCCTTGACCCGGCTGCTCGCATTGAGAGTGATCGGCGTGTCGAACTGGACGAGTTGCTCCCCGTTGCCCTCCTTCAGGGTCACCGTCGTCGTGCGCAGGTCGAGCAGTTTCTGTTCGGATCCGTCGTACACCGCGGCTGTGACCGTCACGGGGCCATCGTGCGCACCGGGATAGGAGGTGATGCCGATCCCGCGCAGCTTGCCGTCTCGGATGTCGGACGATGTCACCTTCCAGTAGCCGGTCGGCTGGGTGATGACGTCGTGGTCGATCTGCCGCCCGTCGACCGCGTACGAGTCGATCTCGAGGCCCGCATCGGTCGCCTGCAGCACCATGCCGGTCTGCGTCTTCTCGTCGAAGACCGTGTCGTCCCAGGGCTCGGAGATGTCGTCTTCGAACTTCGGGCCGGCCGTGCCGAGCGCCACGTAGTTCACGCCAAGGAGCTTGTCCTGGTCGGTGGTCGCGTTGGTGCCGCCGAGCATGTCCTCGCGCTTGTACACGTGGTCGTGGCCGCCGATGTAGAGATCCACGCCGAGCTGCTCCAGCACCGGCACGAGCTTCGCGCGTTCCTCCACGACGCTCGGGTCGGCCGCGTGGACCGCGCCGTATGGGGAGAAGTGATTGACCACGACGCGCCACTTCTTGTCGGTCGAACGCATGTCGTCGATCAGCCACTGCGACTGGGCGTCGATGTCGTACATCGAGTTGATGACGGCGAAGTGGATGTCACCGCGATCGAACGAGTAGTTGCTCTCGCCGATCACGCCGTTGGTCGGGTTGGCGAACATGCCCGAGTAGTCGGCGTCGCGCTTGATCTCGATGCTGTCGTCGTGCTCGGGATCGGACTCCGTCTCGTGGTTGCCCGCGACGCCGGCGTACTGCATCCCGAGATCCTTCAGCGAGTATTGGAACACCGCGTCCCACTCGTGCAGGAAGCCGCCCTGGTTGACCAGGTCGCCGGCCTGCACGAGCAGGTCGCCTCCCGGTTGTTTCTGCTTGAGGGTCGACAGCATCTGCGGGAACAGCCCGTAGTCGGCCGGGACCACGGGACCGTCACCCGGCGCGCCGATATCCGCTGGCTGATTGTCACCGAGAACGTAGATCGGAGCGTTGTCGAACCCGCCCGCGGTGAAACTGCCCCGCGTGGCAGTCCAGCCGTCGTGGGGATCGAGTGCGAACCGGTATTCGTAGGTGCCGCCGGGATCGAGCCCCGTCAGCCGGAACTCCTGGTTGCGTAGCACGTCGTCGGTGGCGACGTCGTCGTTCCATTGGGGGCCTGGCCTGCCCTGCGCTTCGATGTCGAACGCCTTGTCTCCGGTGGACGCGACTGTCGCGGCCTGGCTCCAGCTCTGGCTGCTCTTCTTCACCTGCACGTAGCTCTGCTTGATCGTCTGATCGGTCACCACCGAGATCCCGGCCTCGCCGGGTTCCTGACCGACGTTGACGATCTGCTCGGGGTGGCTGAAGACCGCCTCGGGATCCGCGCCCGCCTGATCGACGACGTAGCGCACCATCTCCGAGCCGACGTTCCCATTGGCGTCGGTCGCCTTGATGATGGCGATGTAGTCGTCGAAGGACGAGACGGTGAACGTCCCGTCCGCGGCAACCGGGACCAGCCCGGCGTTCGTGAAGACCTCGGTCGACATCGTCGGCGTGATGCCGCTGTCGTCGGTCGCCGTCGCGGACGGCAGCGCGATCGTCTGGCCTTGCTTGACGGTGCGCAGCGCCGGGCCGCCGACCGTGATCGTCGGCGCGTAGTCCGCGCCGCGGACGGTGTCGCCGACCCAGAGCGGCGCACTGATGATCAGGTCGCCGTCGGCCTGCTTCACCTGCGCATAGACCCAATCGCCGTCGCTGACCGGCACTGTCGTCTTCACCGTGGCATCGCGGCCGGAGTAGGTCTCCGTGTCCAGCACGGCCCCGCCGTTGCCGTAGAAGGTGACCGTGCCGGAGGGATCGGCATCATCCGGGTCGGCGACCTCCAGGGACAGGTCGATCGACGACGTGTCGGAGGGCAGGATGCTGCCCATCATCTTGTCGTTGCCGGTCAAGGACATCCACGCCGTGCCGTCGAAGTTGGCATACATCGAGCGGCGGTGCATCGCGTCGTACAGTCCGGCGAGATCGTGTGAGCTCGCCCAGATGCCGGTGAGGGCGGGGTTGTCGTTGAAGCCCTTGCCGTGGTCGTCGCCGCTCCAGGTCGGGGCGACGTGCCATCCGGCGTCCAGCGCCTCCCACCAGGTGCTCTGGTACTCCAAGTCCTCCTGTTTGTACTCGAAGGTCTCGATCTGGGCGTCCAGCTGACGGTCGAGATCCTTGAAATCGTCGAAGGTGCCGTAGCCGGTCGGGCTCGGGTGGTTGAACTGCGCGATGGCCTGGGGGTCCTGTTTGAGCCGGGCGTAGAACGCGGGCAGATCCCAGGTGATCTCGCCGATCTTCTCGTCGTTCCACCCGCCGCCCGAGGACTCGCCCGACATGAGCCAGTCGGCGTTGAAGACGTTCATGTGGCCGCTATGCCCGTTCCACCAGATGACCTCCTGGCTGGGAACGCCGACGAGGTTGTGGCCGCCCTTGTTCCAGGCGTCCGTCTCCGCGAAGAGATCACGCCATTCCACCGACTCGGCGTCTTTCGGGTCGTCGATGAACTCGTCGGCGCCCGTCACGTCCATGCCGTTGGCCTTCTCGGTGGCGGCGAAGAAGTCCATGCCCTCGCTGTCGAGCTGGGAGTACACGTCGGTCGGCAGATTGCCGCCCTGCTCGGGATAGGTCAGTCCGGTGTGCGAGTGGAGTTCGCCCGTGTAGTGGGTGAGACCGAGTAACTGAGGCCGGTCCGTGCGGGCAGATGCGGCATCCGTGCCGGCGACGGCCGCGAACGGTGCGGCACCGAGAGCGAGGGTCAGGAGGACGACCAGGGCGGGGCGGAGGGCACGGCGAGAGGATGGCACCCGGGGACTCTAGCGAGCTAGGAGGATGCCGAGGGTTGCCAGCGTGAACAGCCGGTGACGCCCGCCCGACGTCGCGGTGCTGCCTGGTAATCTGTGCTATACCTACTACTACAGATAGGGCAGGTGAATCGTGCTGATCGACATCGACCCCGACTCGGAGTCACCGCTCTACCAGCAGCTGCGCGACCAGGTGGTCCAGGCCATCGCCGAGGGGTCACTGAAGCCGGGCGAGGCGCTGGCGTCCGTCCGGCAGCTCGCCGGCCAGTTCGGCATCAACTCGGCCACCGTCGGCAAGGGGTACGAGCTGCTCCGACAGGAGGGCTTCGTGCGCACCAGCCGCCGGTCCGGCTCGGTCGTCGCCCGCGGTCCCGCCGACCCGGCGACTCCCGGCTTCTCGACGGGCTGGACCGCCCGCATGCGCACTCTCCTCGCCGAGGCGGTCTCACAGGGAATGCCCGACCAAAGCATCCGCCAGATCACGGACTCCCTACTGGCCGACTTCTCGGCCCATCGCACCGACCCCGGAAGGAGCGCGTCATGACCGCGTTCGTCCTCGTCTTCGCCCCGGTCTTCACGGCACTGTTCGGCGTGCTGTTCGCGGCGATCGTCGCGCTGCGGCCCCCCGGCCTTCCGCTGAGCGTCCGCGTGCCGCAAGCTCACGCCGACGACCCGGTCGTGCATTCGGCTGTTCGGCGCTTTCGCTGGAGCCTGGTGATCCTCTGGGTGATCACCGCGGCTCTGACGGTCGTGCTCGCGCTGACGGGTCAGACACCGCTGGCGACGATCCTCCCCGTGCTGCTGTATGCGCTCCTCAGCCTGCTGGCCCTGGTGCTGAGCCGCCGAGCGATCCTGCGAGCCAAGCGCGACGGCGACTGGTTCGAGGGGATCCCCGTGCGGGTCACCGCTCAGATCACGTCGCCCGCCTATGACCACCCGCCGCTCGTCTGGCCGGCTCTGGCGGCGATCGTGCTCGCCGTGGCAGCCGCCGCCGATGTGGCGCTCTATCCGACGTTGCCCGATCCGATCCCCGTGCATTTCAATTTCTCCGGCGAACCGGACGCCTGGGCCGCCAAGTCGGTCTGGAGCGTCTTCGGCCTGCTGCTCGTCGGCGCAGCGGTCGTCGTGCTGCTGACCGCGCTCTCGGCGGTCGCCGCGCGCTACAACGCGCGGACCCAGTCCGACGACACGGCCGATCAGGCTGCGCTGCGCACCCGGGTGCAGCGCAGCATGCTGACCTCCCTGCTCTCGCAGCTCTCATTCGTGATCGCCATCGGCATCTCTGGGATCGAGCTGATTCAGCGCCTTCTCCCCGGGGCCACCTGGACGGTGGCCGTCTGCGCGATCGTTCTCGTGGTGCTGGTGATGGCCGTCGTCATCGCAGCGGTGGTCCGCGGCAGGCGGCACATGCAGCCCGCCAACGTGCGCGACCCGCGCACTCCGCGCCCGGACGCGGTGGATGACGATCAGCACTGGAGGGGCGGTCTGCTCTACGTCAATCGCGACGATCCGGCTCTCGTGGTGCCGCGCCGGTTCGGACTCGGATGGACCTTCAATCTCGGCCATCCCGGTGGGATCGCGGTGACGGTCCTGCTGCTGCTCGTGGTCGCCGGCGTCGTCACGACCGTGATCCTGCTGGCGCACGGCCAGTAGGACGCGCTCGGTAGAATCGGAGCGATGAGCGCTCCCCTCGACTCCGTCTCCCAGGCGATCGCCACCCCCGAGAAGGAACAGCCATACGCGGCTCTCGGCCTCAAGTCCGACGAGTACCAGAGCATCCGCGACATCCTCGGCCGCCGGCCCACCAGCGGTGAGCTCGCGATGTACTCGGTGATGTGGAGCGAGCACTGCTCCTACAAGAGCTCGAAGGTCTGGCTGCGGCAGTTCGGCCAGAAGGTCAGCCCCGAGATGACCAAGAACCTGATGGTCGGCATGGGCGAGAACGCCGGCGTCGTCGACATCGGCGAGGGGTGGGCGGTCACCTTCAAGATCGAGAGCCACAACCACCCCAGCTACATCGAGCCGTTCCAGGGCGCCGCGACCGGTGTGGGCGGCATCGTGCGCGACATCATCTCGATGGGTGCGCGTCCGGTCGCCGTCATGGATGCGCTCCGCTTCGGGGCGATCGACGACCCAGACACGGCGCGGGTGGTGCCGGGCGTCGTGAGCGGCATCAGCTTCTACGCGAACTGCCTCGGGCTGCCCAACATCGGCGGCGAGACCTGGTTCGACCCGGTGTACCAGGCGAACCCGCTGGTCAATGCGCTCGCGGTGGGCGTGCTCCGTCACGAGGACCTGCACCTGGCCAACGCCAAGGGCGCCGGCAACAAGGTGGTCCTGTTCGGAGCTCGCACGGGCGGCGATGGGATCGGCGGCGCATCCATCCTCGCCTCTGACACCTTCAGCGCCGGCGGCCCGACCAAGCGTCCGGCCGTGCAGGTCGGCGACCCCTTCGCCGAGAAGGTGCTCATCGAGTGCTGCCTCGAGCTGTTCGCCGGCGATCTGGTGAAGGGCATCCAGGATCTCGGCGCCGCCGGCATCAGCTGCGCCACCAGCGAGCTGGCCAGCAACGGCGACGGCGGCATGCAGGTCTCGCTCGACGAGGTGCTGCTGCGCGATCCCTCGCTCACGGCCGAAGAGATCCTCATGAGCGAGAGCCAGGAGCGCATGATGGCGATCGTCGAGCCGGGCAAGCTCGAGGGCTTCCTGGCCGTGACGAAGAAGTGGGACGTCGAGACCAGCGTGCTCGGGGAGGTCACCGAGACCGGCCGGCTCATCATCACGTGGCACGGCGAGACCATCGTCGACGTGGACCCGCGCACCGTCGCCGTCGACGGACCGGTCTACGAGCGCCCGATCTCGCGCCCCGCGTGGATCGACGCCCTCAACGCCGACTCCGCCACCGCCCTGCCGCGGCCGACCGACGGGCCCGCCCTCAAGGCCCAGTTGCTCGCCCTGATCGGCAGCGCCAACCTGGCAGACAAGAGCTGGGTCACCAGCCAGTACGACCGCTACGTGCTCGGCAACACCGCCCTCAGCTATCCGGATGACGCGGGCATGATCCGCGTCGACGAGGAGAGCGGCCTCGGGGTCGCTCTCGCGACCGACGCGAACGGGCGCTACGCCTACCTCGATCCCTACGCCGGAGCGCAGCTCGCCCTCGCCGAGGCCTACCGCAACGTCGCCGTCACCGGGGCGACCCCGGTCGCGGTCAGCGACTGCCTCAACTTCGGCTCCCCCGAGAACCCCGAGGTGATGTGGCAGTTCAGCCGCGCCGTCGAGGGCCTCGCCGACGCCTGCCTCGAGCTGGGCATCCCCGTGACCGGCGGCAACGTCAGCTTCTACAACCAGACCGGAGACGTCCCGATCCACCCCACGCCGGTGGTCGCCGTGATGGGCACGATCGACGATGTCGGGCGACGGGTCCCCTCGGGCTGGCAGGATTCGGGCGACAACCTCTACCTGCTCGGGAGCACCGCGCTCGAGCTCGACGGCTCGGCGTGGGCGGGCGTCATCCACGGTCATCTCGGCGGGCTGCCGCCGGCGGTGCAGCTGACCCGCGAGCGCGAGCTCGCCGAGCTGCTGTCGGCCGCCGCGCACGAAGGCCTGCTCAACGCGGCCCACGACCTCAGCGACGGCGGGCTGGCCACGGCCATCGTCGACGGCTCGCTGCGCTTCGGCATCGGCGTCCGGGTCTGGCTCGACGAGCTGCTCGAGCGTGACGGGGTGGATGCCGCGACCGCCATGTTCAGCGAGTCCGGTGCGCGCGCCATCGTGGCGGTGCCACGCGAGGAGGACGTGAAGTTCCTGCGGCTCTGCGAGGGCCGCGGGTTCCCCGTTGCGCGCATCGGCGTCACGGATCGCGGCGCGCAGGGCGCCGGCTCGGCCGTCGAGGTGCAGGACCTGTTCACCGCGTCGCTCGACGAACTGCGCACGGCATCCCGTTCGGTGATGGCCGAGCACTTCGGCCAGGTCGTCGGCTACAGCGCGGACCTCAGCGGCGCCGGCGTGCACGCCGAGCCGCGCGGCGGGCGCATCTCGGAGTAGCCACCGCGCCGGCCGTCACACCGCGAAGGTGACCCCGGTCTGCTCCTCGGCGAGCGCCCAGAGGTGGGCGCCGAACTCCGGCGTCGCGCTGGACACCACCGGCGCCATCACGATCGGGGTGCCGGTGAGCGTGCGGGACGGGCCGTAGAACTGGCCGCTGACGGCATCCGGATCGAGCGCGGCCCGCACCGTGGGCCATGCGCCCTGGTCCTTGCCCTGGCCCGCGATCGACAGCACGGCGTCGCGCACGCGGATCAGCGGCGAGACGTCGTTGATGCCAGGGCGGCGCTCCGAGATGCCGTCGGCCGAGAACCCCGGATGGGCGAGCAGGGCCTCACGCGACGCGCTGGTCGACCCTGGCGCGGCCGCGCGGATCCGGCGGTCCAGCTCGAAGATGAACCCGTGCACTACGTGCTTGGAGAACGCGTAGGCGCGGAACGGGCTGTAGCGGCGGTCGCTGAGCAGGTCGTCGGGGTCGAGCTTCGTCATCCGGGTCGACATGCTGCCGAGGCCGACGACCCGAGCGGTCGGCGACAGAGACGGCCAGAGGTGCGCGGTGAGGGCGAAGTGCCCGAAGGCGTTCGAGCCGACCACGAGCTCCAGCCCGTCGTCCGTCGTCTGACGCCGTGCACTCGGGGTGGTGAGCCCGGCGTTCTCGACGAGCACATCGATCACTCCCATGCCGCGGAGCTGCTCCGCCGCGTCGGCGATCGAGGCCAGCGACGACAGGTCGAGCCGCACGAAGTCGAGTTCGGCGCCCGGCACGTGCTCGCGGATCGACGCGATCGCGCGCTCGGCCTTCTGCTGCGAGCGCGAGGCCAGGATGACGCGGGCTCCCGCCGAGGCGAGCTGCTCGCTCGTGAAGTAGCCGATGCCCGCGTTGCCGCCGGTGACCACCACGATGCGTCCCGCCGCGGACGGCAGGTGCTTCGGATCCCAGGTCACAGGGCTTCGGTGTGGTGCGTGTCGACGCGGTGCCCGGCGGCGGCGGACGGCGTCGAGATCGCGCCCGTGGCCAGCTGCTCATGGTGGTGGATGACCTCGGCCACGACGAAGTTGAACCACTTCTCGGCGAAGGCCGGATCCAGCTGCGCCTCCATCGCCATCGACCGCAGGCGCGCGATCTGCACCTTCTCGCGCTCGGGGTCGGAGGCCGGCATCCCGTTGGCGGCCTTCAGGCGACCCACCTTCTGCGTGAACTTGAACCGCTCGGCGAGCATATGCACCAGGGCCGCGTCGATGTTGTCGATGCTCAGCCGGATGGCGGCCAGCTCGGCCGTCGCGTCATCCGAGGTCGGGTCAGCAGCCATGCATCGAGCCTAGGCGCTCCGGTGAACTCAGACGTCGCGGAACTCGACCGGCCGATCGCCGAACGGCGCGAGCCGGGCCTCGAGCCCGGCTTTCACGCCCGGCCACTCCTCGACCAGCACCGAGAAGATCGCCGTGTCGCGCCATGTGCCGTCGGCGCGGAGCACATCGCGTCGCGCGATCCCCTCGAACTGCGCGCCCAGACGCGCGATCGCGGCCCGCGACCTGGCGTTGCGCTCATCGGCTTGCAGCTTGATCCGGCCGTACCCGTGATCGAAGGCGACGCCGAGCATCAGCAGCTTCGCCTCCGGGTTCACCTGCGTCGCCCACACTCGCGGGTCCCAGCCGGTCCAGCCGATGTGCGCGTGCTCCTTGACCTCGTCGAAATCGGCGAGGCTGGATGCCCCGACCACCTCGCCGTCGTGCGGCCCGCCGTGCACGACCGCGACATAGGTGTTGCCCGTGGTGTGCGGAAAGTATCGCGGTGCCCATTCGCGGAACGCCGCCTCGTCGACCGGCAGCCCCGCCGGGCCGCCGCCGTACCCACCGGCGAACACCTCGGGGCGCCCGATGGCGGTCCAGAGCCCGGGCAGGTGCGCCTCCTGGTACGGCTCGAGACGGATGAAGCGGCCGGTGAGCGTTTCGCGGGCGGGGTGGATGGCGGTCACCCCGTCAGTCTGACAGGAGCGACGGACGGGCATCCCGCCGGACGATCCCATCCGCTACGGTGTGGCCATGGCGCGACTGAGTTCATCGACACTGAGCTCCCCGCTCTGGCGGTACCTCGGCTCGGCCGCCTCCTGGTTGCTGTTCACGTTCTGCTTCACCCTGCTGGCCGTCGGGGCCAGCATCGTGATGGGCCTTGGCGGGTTCTGCGCCTCGGGCGGCCCCTACGTGATCCAGACCCAGTGCCCGGATGTCGTGGTCTGGTCGACGCCCCTTTCGATCTTCGGCGGCCTGATCGCTGTCGGCATCGGCGCGCTCCTCGCCCGCGGCTTCGGAACCCCGCTGGTCTCGTGGGCGTGGCCGATCCTCTTCATCGGCCTCGGACTGGCGTTCCTCGGCGCCGGCCTGGCCTCCGGCATTGACGGCATCGTGTTCGACCTGCTCGCCCTGATGTTCGTGGTGATGGGCGCCGTGCCGCTGGTGCTCGAGTTGCGGGCGAGCCCGCAGGCGTTCTTCCTGGGCACGACCAACGCCGACGGGGCGACGTTCGCCGCGAGGGAGACCGGTCACCGCTCGCTGTACTCCTTCCGGCAGGCGGGACAGGTGAATCAGCCGTTCCCGGGCATCGCCGACCAGACGGATCAGCCCCAGACCGGGCCCATCGCGGCGACCGCGCGCGACTGGGCGCTCAGCCTCGGCATCCTGATCGTCTTCGGCGGACTCGGCATCTACCTGGCGATGCTGATCCTCGGGGCGCACCCCGCCGGCTGACCCGCCCTTCCCGGGTCCGCCTCCGGGTCGGCCCCCGCGGTCCGCCTCCGCCGTCCGCCTCCGGGTCGGCCTCCGCCGTCCGCCTCCGCGAAAGGACGGACCCGCTCGTTTCTCAGAGTCGAAAGTACGTGAAACCCCGTACTTTCGCGGGGCGAGGAGCTCCTCAGCGCAGCAGGTCGTGCCGCACGACGATCGCGTCGCGGCCCGGTCCGACGCCGATCGCCGAGATGCGCGACCCGCTGATCGCCTCGAGGGCCAGCACGTAGTCGCGCGCGTTCTTCGGCAGCTCGTCGAAGGAGGTGACGCCGGTGATGTCCTCGGTCCAGCCCGCGAACTCCTCGTAGATCGGCACCGCGTGGTGGAAGTCGCTCTGGTTCACCGGAACCTCGTCGAAGCGCACCCCGTCGACGTCGTAGGCGACGCAGACCGGGATCGTCTCGAGCCCGGTGAGCACATCGAGCTTGGTCAGCACGAAGTCGGTGATGCCGTTGATGCGCGCCGCGTAGCGCGCGACCGGAGCGTCGTACCAGCCGCAGCGTCGCGGACGGCCCGTCGTCGTGCCGAACTCGAATCCGTTGGCACGCAGGAACTCGCCGGACTCGTCGAAGAGCTCGGTCGGGAACGGGCCGGAGCCGACGCGCGTCGTGTACGCCTTGACGATCCCGATCACGCGTTCGAACCGGTTGGGCGCGACGCCCGACCCGGTCGCGGCGCCGCCGCTCGTGGCGTTCGAGGAGGTGACGAAGGGGTACGTGCCGTGGTCGACGTCGAGCATCGTGGCCTGGCCGCCCTCGAAGAGCACCGTCTTGCCGGCGTCGAGCGCCTGGTTCAGGATCAGCCCGGTGTCGGCGACCATGGGGCGGAGCCGCTCGGCGTAGCTCAGCAAGTCGTTGACGACCTCATCCACGGCGATCGCCCGGCGGTTGTAGACCTTCACGAGCAGGTGGTTCTTCTGGTCGAGAGCGCCTTCGACCTTCTGCCGCAGGATGTTGGCGTCGAACAGATCTTGGATCCGGATGCCGACCCGGTTGATCTTGTCGGCGTAGGCCGGCCCGATCCCGCGCCCGGTCGTGCCGATCTGCCGCTTGCCCAGGAAGCGCTCGGTCACCTTGTCGATCGTGCGGTGGTACTGCGTGATGACGTGAGCGTTCGCGCTGATCAGGAGCTTCGAGACATCCAACCCGCGCGCCATCAGCGCCTCGAGCTCTTCGAACAGCACCTCGATGTCGACCACCACGCCGTTGGCGATGACCGGCACGACACCGGGCGTCAGGATTCCGCTCGGCAGCAGGTGGAGCGCATACTTCTCGTCACCGATGACCACCGTGTGGCCGGCGTTGTTGCCCCCGTTGAACTTGACCACGTAGTCGACGCGGCTGCCGAGCAGGTCGGTCGCCTTGCCCTTGCCTTCATCGCCCCACTGGGCGCCGATGAGAACGATCGCGGGCATGCGGGGACTCCCTCAGGTGGGTGGCGGGATTACACCCCATGGTATCCGAAGGGGGCGATGCTCCTCAGTGCGCGGCCCATTCCCGCACCCAGGCGTGCATCACGATCGCGGCGGCGGCGCCCGCGTTGAGCGACCGTGTCGAGCCGAACTGCCGGATCTCGACAACGGCATCCGCGGCCTCGAGCGCCTCGGGGGTCAGGCCAGGACCCTCCTGCCCGAACAGCAGGATGCAGCGCTCCGGGAACCCGAACTCGCCCACCTCGATCGAGCCCGGCACGTTGTCCACCGCGACGATCGGACGCCCGGTCTCGCGGGCGAACGCGACCAGATCGTCGATCGAGTCGTGGTGCACGATGTGCTGGTAGCGGTCGGTCACCATCGCGCCGCGCTTGTTCCAGCGCTTGCGGCCCACGATGTGCACGGTCTCGGCCAGGAAGGCGTTGGCGGTGCGCACGATCGAGCCGATGTTCATATCGTGCTGCCAGTTCTCGATCGCGACCGAGAAGCCGTGCCGGTGGGCGTCGAGTTCGGCGACGATGGCGTCGACGGTCCAGTAGCGGAAGCGGTCGACGACGTTGCGCGCGTCACCCCCGGCGAGCAGCTCACGATCGTAACGCGGGTCGGTGGGCCAGGCATCCGGACCGCCGGGCCACGGCCCGACACCGACGGGCAGCGTCGGTTCCGCGATCGAGTCGTCGTCCGCCGCATCCACGGCTCGAGGCTACTGCGCTGTTAATGTCGGCCCGTGGCATTCAGCTGGGACGCGGAGGGGCCCGACACCATCGTGCTCGGCGACAACCTCGCGGTGACGGCGCTGCTGCCGGATGCCGCGTTCCGCCTGATCTACCTGGACCCGCCCTTCAACACCGGCCGCGTGCAGCGCCGTCAATCGGTGAGCACGACCCGCACCCCGGACGGCTCCCGCCAGGGTTTCGGCGGCAACAGCTACGACACCGTCAAGCGCACGCTCTCGCACTACGACGACCGCTTCGAGGACTACTGGGCCTTCCTCGAACCGCGGCTGGCCGAGGCGTGGCGGCTGCTCGACGAGCGGGGAACTCTCTACCTGCATCTCGACTACCGCGAGGCGCACTACGCGAAGGTCGCGCTCGACGCGCTCTTCGGCCGCGACAGCTTTCTCAACGAGCTCATCTGGGCCTACGACTACGGTGCCAAGAGCACGAAGCGCTGGCCGGCCAAGCACGACACGATCCTCGTCTACGTGAAGGATCCATCGAATTACTACTTCGACAGCGCGGCCGTCGACCGCGAGCCCTACATGGCGCCCGGCCTGGTCACGCCCGAGAAGGTCGCTCGCGGCAAGCTGCCCACCGACGTCTGGTGGCACACCATCGTGAGCACGAACGGGAGCGAGCGCACCGGCTATGCCACGCAGAAGCCCGAGGGCGTGCTGCGCCGCATCGTGCAGGCCTCGAGCGCGCCGGGCGACCGCGTGCTCGACTTCTTCGCCGGCTCGGGCACCACCGGCGCGGTCGCGCAGGCTCTCGGCCGGCGCTACCTGCTCGTCGACGAGAGTCCGGACGCCGTCGAGGTCATGCGGGCCCGCCTGCCCCAGGCGGTCGTCACTACGCTTTGAGTATGAGTGACCGCCGAGACGTCGAGTGCTGGCTGACCGACATGGATGGCGTGCTGGTGCACGAGAGCACCGCCCTCCCGGGCGCCCAGGAACTGATCCGCCAGTGGAGCAACGCCGGCACGCCGTTCCTGGTGCTCACGAACAACTCGATCTTCACCCCGCGCGACCTCGCCGCCCGGCTGCGCGCCTCGGGCCTCGACGTCCCGGAGGAGCGGATCTGGACCAGCGCGCTCGCGACGGCCGACTTCTGCGCCTCGCAGATCCCGGGCGGATCGGCGTTCGTGATCGGCGAATCGGGGATGACCAACGCGCTGCACGAGGTCGGCTTCATCTTGACCGAGACCGACCCCGACTACGTGGTCGTCGGGGAGACCCGCAACTACTCCTTCGAGGCGATCACCAAGGCGATCCGGCTGATCGACGCCGGTGCGCGTTTCATCGCCACGAACCCGGATGCCACCGGCCCGAGCCCCGACGGCGCGCTGCCCGCGACGGGCGCCATCTCGGCGCTGATCACGAAGGCCACCGGCAAGGAGCCATACGTCGTCGGCAAGCCAAACCCGATGATGTTCCGCTCGGCGATGAACAAGATCGGCGCCCACAGCGAGAACACCGCGATGATCGGCGACCGGATGGACACCGACATCATCGCCGGCATCGAGGCGGGCCTGCACACCGTGCTCGTGCTCACCGGCATCAGCGACCAGGCCGAGATCGAGCGCTACCCGTTCCGGCCCGACGAGATCCTGCAGGGGGTCTTCGAGCTGGTCGACGCGACGCCGGCCGAGAGCGAGTTCGTCGAGGACTCGCCCTGAGTCATCCCGCCTAGGGAGCCGGCGTCGCGGGAGCGCGCGGAATCGCGACGCTCGCCGTGAGCGGCTGCCCGGACGACCGGTTCACGAAGCAGAAGTAGTCGTGCTGGCCCTCGGCCCACTCGTCTTCATCCACCGGGTAGCTGCCCTGCACCTGCGCATCGCTGTACGCCCCGGCCGCGGCCAGGTCGATCACACCCGGCGCCGCGCAGAGCAGAGCCATCTGGGCCTGCAGCTTCTCGACGCCGGGATAGCCCGGGTCGGTGCCGGTGTCGAAGGTGCCGCGGTAGACCATTTGAGCGGGATGCGGCGCGGTGCAGCTCACGACGGTGAACGTCTCGGCCCAGGGGCCGGTGTAGGGGTCGAGGCATTCCCCGCCGAGCAGTGCGGTCCAGGGGTGGACGCCGACGGCGATCGGTCCGACGGGCTTCACGCTCGAGCTGGGGGACGGTGTCGCGGAGGGGGTCCGGATCGCGACGGCGGGAGCCGGCCCCAGCAGGGTCGGCAGCCGTGTCCCCAGGAAGAACAGCGCGATCAGGGCCAGGACGGCGACCAACCCGCCGACGACCCCGAGGAGCACCTTCTGGGTCCGGGAGGCGCCCGACGGTTCCGTCCCAGAGGGAGGTGCCGCGCGGGCCGTGAAGGGACGGGCCGTGACATCCGCGATACCGCCTTCGTACTCCTTGAACTGGGTATCGCCGAAGAGGGCGTCGATCGCCGAGTCGGGCTCGTCGGGTGCCGAGGCGGGAGCGGGAATAGCGGCGGGCGGCTCGGGCTCGGGTTCCTCCTCGACCGTCGGCATGAGCTGTGTCGCCTCGGGCTCCCACGGCGTCGGCGTCGGCTCCGCCGGCGGGGAGTCCGCCGGAACGGGCACCGGCCCGTCCGGCTCCTCGTCCGCGCCCCCCGGTCGCAGGCCCCAGGTGAATCCGGAGCCCCCCGACCCGGACCCGCCGTCGCTCACTGCGGGTCCAACCCCAGGTCGGCTAGATCGATCGCGGCGAAATACGGATATCCGGCCGCCTCGATGACCTGCTTCGCGCCGGTGCTGCGGTCGACGACCACCGCGACACCGACCACGATCGCGCCGACCTTCTCGAGCGCCTCTGCGGCCTTGAGCGGCGACCCGCCCGTCGTGGAGGTGTCCTCCAGGACGACGACGCGCTTGCCTGCCAGGTCCGGGCCCTCGACCTGCTTGCCCCGGCCGTGATCCTTGGGCTCCTTGCGCACGACGAAGGCGTCGTAGGAGCGACCGCGGGCGGCGCCCTGGTGGAGGACCGCGGCCGCGATCGGGTCTGCGCCCATCGTCAGACCGCCGACGGCATCCACCTCGGGAATGCCATCGATGATGTCGGTCATCACCTCGCCGATCAGCGGGGCGACGCGGTGGTCGAGGCTGACCTTGCGCAGGTCGATGTAGTACGTCGCCTTCTTGCCGCTGGTCAGCGTGAAGTCCCCGTGGAAGACCGCCTCGCTCATGATGTAGTCGATGAGCCGACTGCGTGCGTCCGTCACAGAGAACACACTAGGGGGCGGCGACACCCTTGCCGATGGCCCGCATGGGCTTCTCGTCGTGCAGAGCGAAGGTCTGCAGCTGCCCGCTCTGGGTGTTGATCGCCACGACCTGGGGGGCCAGCTGCGACGCCGGCGTATGGGCTCCGAAGAAGCCGAGCGCGCCGACCGCGGCCCCAGCTGCGAGCACGCCGATGGCGCCGAGCAGGATCGCTCGGCGAGAGGGCCGGGGGATACGGTCCGTTTCACCAGTGTCGGGGGTCACCGCCTCCCACGATAGGGACGCCGGGAAGAGCCCGACAGTCTCCCGTTCGGGGGAGTCGGCCGGGTCGGCCGGTCGGCGGCTGCCGGTAGTTTGGATGCCATGCGCATCGCCACCTGGAACGTGAACTCCGTCCGGAGCCGGGTGGGGCGCGTGGTCGACTGGCTCGGTCGCGAAGACATCGATGTGCTCGCGATGCAGGAGATCAAGTGCACCCCCGAGCAGTTCCCGATGGACGAGTTCGGCGAAGCCGGCTACGAGGTGCAGCTGCACGGCCTCAGCCAGTGGAACGGCGTCGCCATCGCCAGCCGCTCCCCGATGGACGACGTGCAGATCGGCTTCGACGGCATGCCGGGCTTCCTCAAGGGCGAGGAGGGGCCCGATCTCCCGCTCGAGGCGCGCGCGATCGCGGCCACCGTGAACGGGGTGCGGGTCTGGAGCCTGTACGTGCCCAACGGCCGCGCCCTCGGCGATCCGCACTTCGACTACAAGCTCGACTGGCTGAGCGCCCTGACCGCCGCCACCCGCGACTGGATGGACGCACATCCCGACGACCCGATCGCTTTGACCGGCGACTTCAACATCGCCCCGCTCGATTCGGATGTCGGTGACCCGACGTTCATCCCCGGTGTCTCGACCCACATCTCGGCGCCCGAGCGCGAGGCGTTCCAGGCGCTCGAGGCGATCGGCCTCACGGACGTGGTGCGGCCGCTGGTGCCCGATGGCTACACCTTCTGGGACTACAAGCAGTTGCGCTTCCCGCGCAACGAGGGTCTGCGCATCGACTTCATGCTCGGCAATCACGCGTTCGCCGACCGCGTCTCGGCCGCCGCGATCCACCGGAACGAGCGCAAGGGCGACGCCCCGAGCGACCACGTGCCGGTCACCGTCGACCTCGATCTGGAGATCGACGACGACGATCGCCCGATGATCTTCTGACCTTTCTCGTCGAACGGCCGCCTCCGGCGGCCGGCCGAGTTCAGCGCGGCGCGGCCGCGGAAGCGATCGCCGCCTCCACCCGCTGCGCCTCGCCCGCGACGAACAGGTACTCGGTGTTGCGCAGGTGCGAGACCTCGCCGACCTTCACCCCCGCCGGGTTGTGGATGCCGATCTGCGCTCCCACATACCGCTTGGCGTCGAACGCCAGCAGCCGCACCTCGGGATAGCCGGCGTCGCGGAGCGCCGCGGTCATCTGCTCGGGCGTGATCCACGACTCGTTGTTGTACGAGACGATCACCGTCTCGGCGTTCACGTCCGCCAGCAGCTCTCGGAACGCCTCCGGCATCTCGCGCTTGCGGTTGAAGACGCTCTTGGTCGCCTCGTCGCGGCTGTCGATCCGCTTGCGGGCGACGCCGTAGGAGTCGGGCCGGTCCCACCGCACCAGGGTCTCCCAGACGTGGTAGTTCGTGAAGTAGCGGTGCTGGTTGTATGGCGGATCGAGGTACATCAGCCCGGTCCGGGGAAGCTCGCGCACCAGCTGCCGCGCGTCGGCGCGCACCGTCACGCCGGCGCCGGGCAGCAACTCGGGGATGCGGAGCTCGAGTTCGCGGAAGGACCGGGGCGCCCAGCTCTTCAGGTACGCCATCTGCACCCCGGTCGTCGAGTCCACCCGGTCCGCCGCCAGCAGCAGGCTCGTGAGCAGGATCGGGAACAGCGGCGAGTCGCGGTAGTCCGACTCGAGCACGTCGCGGATCGCGTCGATGCGGGCCCCGTTGTGCGGCTGGAAGTAGCGCGACTCCTCGCAGAAGGTGCGCGTCACGTAGCCGGGCCTGCCGGGCAGCGCCGACAGGTGCGCGAGGGTGTCGCGCACCTCGTCGAGGTCGACGCTCGCGGCATCCGTGCTGACGAAGCACTCGCCGAGCACCTCGCTATAGCTCGCGATGTCGGCCGCCGTCACCGTGAGTCCGCGGCGCTTGAACTCCTGCGCCACCCGAGTCGTCCCCGTGAACAGGTCGACGGCGGTCGTCGCCCCGAGGGCGGTCGCCATCGCCCCGAGCCGTGGCACCATGGTGCGCTTCGAGCCGAGGTACTTGATCACCTGGGCAGCCTAGGTCGCTCCGGTCAGGCCAGCAGCGCCGCCACGATGACCAGCACCACGATCGACAGGGCGGTGGTGATCAACACGGCGTCGCGCGCCAGGACCGTCGCCACACCGTAGCGCTGGGCGTAGTTGAAGACGTTCTGCGCCGTCGGCAGAGCGGCGAGCACTACGACCACGAACAGGCGGTGGCCGTGGAGGTGCCAGACGAAGTTGCCGAGCAGCCACGCGACAACCGGCATCGCCGCGAGCTTGAGGGTGCTGGCGAGCAGCACGTCCTTGCGGTCGGTGCCGGGCGCCAGCACGCGGCTGCCGTGCAGCGACATCCCGAAGGTCAGCAGGATCACCGGCACCGCCGCGCCCCCGACCAGCTGGAACGGAGCGAGCACCGGGGCGGGGATCTGCAGGTGCGTGACGGCGACGATCAGGCCGAGCAGCGATCCGATGATCAGCGGATTCCGCACCGGCTGCAGCAGGATGCGCCCGATCGAGAGCTTGCCGCTCGTCGACACGTCGAGCACCGTGAGCGCGACCGGTGCCAGGACGATCAACTGGAACAGGATGACGGGCGCCGAGCTCGAGGCATCCCCGAGAACGTAGACCGAGACCGGCAGGCCGATGTTGTTCGCGTTCACGTAGCCGGAGGCCAGGGCGCCGATCGTCGCATCGGGCAGCGGCCGCCGCCAGACGAGCAGCGAGATCAGCAGGAAGGCGGCGATGTCGACGAGCGCCGCGATCGCCGAGATCGGCAGCAGCGCCGAGAACAGATGCTGCACGTCGGCCTCGGCGAGCACGGTGAACAGGAGGGCGGGCGAGAGCACGAAGAAGGCGAGCCGGCTGAGCACGTGCTCGGCCGAGGGACCGAGCAGGTCGAAGCGGCCGATGACGTACCCCACCGCGATCACGGCGACGATGATCGCGAAGCCGATCAGGACGCCCACCATGCCCCCAGGCTAGGGCTAGCGTTGACGCGTGCCGATCGTCGAGGTCCCAGGAGCCCAGCTCAGCTACGACGTCGCCGGCGACCCCGCGCATCCGGCGATCGTGTTCGTGCACGCCGGCGTCGCGACCCGGGCCATGTGGGATCCCCAGTTCGACGATCTCGCCCGCGACCACTTCGTCGTCCGCTACGACACCCGGGGCTATGGCGAATCGCCGGGCGACGGCATCGAGTTCGCCGACCGCCACGACTTGATCGCGGTGCTGGACGCAGCCGGCGCCGCGACGGCCACCTACATCGGCTGCTCCCGCGGCGGCCGCATCGCCTTGGACGCCGCGCTCGACCAGCCCTCGCGCGTCACGGGGCTCGTCACCATCGGGTCGACCCCGGGCGGTCAGGGCCAGGACGGCAACACCGAGCGCGAACTCGAGATGCTCGCCGAGATGCAGGCCGCGAGCGACGCAGAGGATGTCGACGCCCTCGTCCGCATCGAGGTCGCCTACTGGGACCTCGGCCCGAGCCGCGACGTGGACGACGTGGATCCCGAGTTCCTCCAGCGCGCCATCGAACTCAACGTCGGCGCCGCCCACTGGGATTTCGCCGGGCTCGACCAACCGCTCGACCCGCCCGCCGTGTCACGACTTCGCGAGATCCAGGTGCCCGCGCTCGTCGTGGTCGGCGACCTCGACGTCACGGAGTCCAAGCTCGGCTACGAGCTGCTGATGGCGGGTCTCCCCGATGCCGAAGGGCTGCGCTTCCCGGACTCGGCGCATCTGCCGAGCGTCGAGCGCGCCGAGCAGTTCACCAGCGACCTGCGAGCGTGGCTCGGAGCCCACCAGCTCTAGAGCCGCTACCGCATCGCGCGGTACCGCGCGCGCTCGTCCGGCGCGAGGTGCTCCGTGGCGTAGCTGAGCATCGTGCGCGGCATCGCGGCCGCGTGCGCGTCGAGAAAGGCGAGCAGCTGCTCGCGCGACACGCGCTTGCCGACCTCGCGCAGCATCCAGCCGACCGCCTTCTGCATCAGGTCCTCACGATCACCGAGCAGTCGCTCGGCCAGGTCGAGCGTCGTCGAGGCGTCGTCGTGCTTGATGAAGCCGAAGGTCGCCAGCACGGCCACGCGGCGCTCCCACAGGGAGTCGGACGCCGCGAGTTCGACCAGCAGAGAGCGATCGTGACCGTGACCGCCGTCGAGCAGCCACCGGCCGAGGATGAACTCGGAGCTGGCGTCGACGAGGTCCCAGTTGTTGACCCGGCCGCGGCGCACCGCGGCGAGGTAGCGATCGACCACGGCCTCAGGGCCGGCGGGGTACGCGGCGACCAGCAGCAGGAGGCCGGCCAGCCGGACCTCGTGCCCCGGATCGTCAAGCAGCGCGTCGATCTCGTCGAGCGGCACACCGCGGAACCCGGCGACCGTCTTACGCAGCACGGGCATCGTGACGCCGAGGAAGACGTCGCCATCGCCGTACTCGCCCGGCCCGGTCTTGAAGTAGCGAGCCGATGACACAGCCCGCGCCGGGTCGGAGACGGCCGCGAGCGCCGCACGCACGTCATCCGCCGTCGAGGCCATACCGGAAGTCTAAAACCGGGCGCCGACAGGCGGTTCACGCCGCTTTCCTGCGTGATACGCCATGCTTCGCTCCGGACCTCTCCGTAGCCTGGAAGGAGAGAGGAGGCGCGCCATGTCGTCCATCAGCACAGAATCGATCACGCCCGTTCGCACGAAGTCCATCGTCGGAGAACCCGAGGTCGTCGAGAACCTGACTCGCACCGACGCCCCCTCCGCCGAGACGAGCGGCGCCTGGCTCGACCTCAAGGCCGCTGCCATCGCGCTCGCCGGACTGCAGATCACCGACGGCAGCATCCCGGATGCCGCGGCCCACCCCGAGGCCGGAGCGCTGGTGACACGGCTCGTCGCCGACGTCCGGGCGCTGGCTCCGGCTTTTCCGCACGACGCGGAGTACCTCGACGCCCTGGTCGCCGACTTCGAGCGCTGGCAGGCGGAGGGGTTCGGCATCCCGGACTTCTACGACGCGCTGGTCGCCTTCCACCCGGAGCACCACCGCGAGGACGGCCTGCGGCACCTCGTGGTCTTCCCGATGTATACCCAGAACGGATCGACCGACCGGCACGTCGAGGCGCTGCTGGTCGAGGTGATCTGGCCCGAGCTCATCGCCGGCGTCGAGGAGCGCTACCGCAACAAGCTGTTCGTCTCGCTGCGCCTCGTCGACTTCACGCCCGGGTATGAGACCAACTCGGCCGTCCTGTTCCCCGAGACGGTGAGCATGCGCAGCATCCCGGCCTTCACCTGGGGCGCCCTGTTCGAGGACCGCGAGGCCGCGCGCTTCCGGCGCGTGGTGCGCGCCGCCGCCGACATCACGAAACTCGACCTCACGCCGGTCGACGAGGCCCTCCTGAGCGACCAGCGGCTCACCGAGGAGACCTTCGTGATGTGGGACCTCATCCACGACCGCAGCCATATGCGCGGCGACCTGCCGTTCGACCCCTTCATGATCAAGCAGCGGATGCCCTTCTTCCTGTATTCGCTCGAAGAACTGCGCTGCGATCTCACGGCGTTCCGCGAGTGCGTCAAGCTCGCCACGGGCGTCGACGGGAACGGCGACACCGTGGACGCCGAGACCGTCGCCCGCGCCGAGCAGGTGCTGCACGCGATCGTCTTCGACCGCATCTTCCGCTTTCCGCTCACCGGCAGTCGCGTGCGCAACTACGACGGCCTCGGCGGCCAGCTGCTGTTCGCCTGGCTGCACCAGCACGGCGTGCTGCACTGGACGGATACGCAGCTCACGATCGACTGGGCGGAGCTGCCGGCGGTCGTCATCGCGCTCTCCGACGCGATCAACGAGCTGTACTGGAAGAGCATCGACCGCCCCAAGACGGCTCACTGGCTCGCGGCCTACGAGCTGGTTCGCCAGACCCTGACGCCGAATCCGGCCTCGGCGTGGGCCCGCGGTCTGCCCGACGAGATCCTCGCCGGGGTGCCGAAGGGCTACACCGACGCCGTGCTCGACGACGAGTTCCCGCTGTCGATGTTCTACGAGGCGCTCGGCAAGAAGATGGGCGACGTGATCGAGAGCACCAAGGGGATCACCGCGACGAGCTAGAGCACTCTCTACTCAATGCCTGGCCGCTCACGGCTTGCGAGAGTGAGGTTCATGCGTCCCCGCTTCGTCATCGCTCTCGCCGCCCTCGGCGTTCTCGCCGCCGCTCTGGGCGCCGTCGCCGTCGCTGCGCCCGCTCAGGCCGACCCGCTCGCGGGCTCCCAGACGGTGGTGACCAACGTGCAGGAGGTCTTCTCGGTGTCCGCGCCCGATCGCTTCGTGCACACCGAGTTCGACGCGACGCTCCCGGCCGGCGGCTCGGGGACGGTCCGCATCAGCGCGCGCGTGAGGGCTGGGTGCGCCGATCCGGAGAAGACCGTCACCGACACGGTCACGATCACCGCAGACGGCCACTACAGCGACGACCTGGCCGTGCCGTACAACGGCTACGCGATCGTCGACGTCGACGCGAGCGACGGCGCCGGTTCCTCGGCGCCCCAATCGCACACCGAGCTCGGAATCTCGGCCATGGACGCCGCGGCGATGACCCAGGGCGACTTCGTCGTCTCGTTCACTCCCGACAGCCCGGCGAACTCCGGGACGGTCGGCTTCAACCTCGGAGAGGTCGGGCCGGCCGGAGGTGACTTCGACATCGCCGTCGATGGCACCCTCACGACGACCGGCCTGCAGATCCCGGACTGCGGCCTGCAGTACCTCCCCTGGTCGGCGGTCGCCGACGGTTCGACCATCGCGGTGAGCAACCACAGCACCCACCAGGTGCTTGCCAGCTTCACCGTGCCCGGAGGCGCAACCGGCTCGACCGGCGGTCAGGCGTCCGGGTCAGGCGGCGGGGCCGCGGCCGACCCCGCCCTCGCGGAGACCGGCGTGGACATCGCGCCGCTGGCCCTCGGTGCGACCGGGCTCGTCACGGCGGGGGTCATGGTCGTCGGACTGACCATGCTCGGCCGTCGGCGGCGTCTGGCGTAACCCGGCGCGGCACCCCCGGCCGGCTACTCGGACTCCATCCGCTCCAGCTCGACCCGGAGCTCGTCCCGGCCGGTGACGCCCAGCTTGCGGTAGATGCGTGCCAGGTGGTTGTCGACGGTGCGCTGGGAGAGTCCGAGGCGGTCCGCGATCTCGCGGCTGCGCTCGCGGGACGCCGCTGCTCGGGCGATCTCCCACTCGCGCGCGGTCAGATCGAAGGGACTGCGCTCCCGGCGGATCCCGCGGTAGCCGTCGATCTGCCGCGACAGTTCATCGATCAGCAGCTCGGCCTTGCGGCGGTCCTCCCGGCGGCCTGCGGTCGCGAAGCGCTGCATCGCGTCGGCCGCGGCGTCGACCGCCCCCGCCAGCAGGCGAACCTCGGCAAGCTTCCTGGCCGCGCGCAGAAGCGCGGCAGGGTCGCCGGCGGCGGCCGCTTCGGCGTGCTTCGCCATGGCGTGCATGAGCGGGCTCTGTGCCGTCCCGTCGATCCGGTGCAGCAGCGCCACCGCTTGATGCGCCTGCCCGAACCGCACGGCGAGATAGACGGTCGGCGCAGCGATCGCGAGCGCGCCGACCCGGGCGGCACGCTGCCCCGCGGCCACGACGATCTCGGCCGCGCTCGAGAGCTCCCCGTCGAGTGCCCGGATCCAGGCGGCCGCCTCTGCCCGCTGCAGCCCCTCCTTCATGTCGCCGGTCGGCTCGGCCCGCAGCAGTTCCAGTGCCGGCTCGCGGCGCCCGAGTTGCGCGGCGACCGTCGCTCGGATCGCGACCGCGACCGCGAGCACGCCGCACGGATCGCGCCAGCGCAGCTGCTCGACCGCCGCTTCGGCTTCGCGCCGGGCGTCCTCGATCCGTCCCTCGTGGAGCGCGACCAGGGCCAGTGCCTGCGACCACATCCCGACGTCCTCGCTGAGCAGGTCGGTGCGGTGCTCGTCGGCGAAACGACCGCCGGGGCCGAAGCCCTCCTGGTAGACCAGCATCCGGAACTCGTAGAGGTCGAGCATCGACGCGACCGACGGGCTGTCCAGCCGGGCGCTCACCGCAAGGGGGCGTGCTCGATCCAGGGCAACGCGAGCCCGGGCGAAGTCGCTGCTCTGCGTGGCGCGCATGACCTCGTAGACCGCCGACGCGAGGGTTCCGGAGTCCTCGGGCTCGCGGCCGACCTGCTCACCGAGCACCAGGCGCCAGCGCCCGATGTCGTCGTCCAGCACCGCACGTGCCGCCGGATCCACCAGGCTCTGCAGCACGCCCTCCTCGACGAGGAGGGCGTCACTGGGCAGCTGCAGGGAGATCGCCAGATGGTGCCCGAGATCACGCGCGATCAGCGCGCGCTCGTATTCGGTGGAGGCCGCAGTCGCCGCCTCGGCGAAGGTCACCGCTGCCTCGGATCGGCGCAGGGCCGACAGTCCGACGGCCAGGACCTGGTAGGCCTCGAAACTCGGATCCTGGGCGAGCGCCCGTTCGGCGAGCGCGACAGCGGTGACGTGATCGGTCATCGCGTGGGCGAACCGCGCGGCCCAGACCAGTTGCTCCGGGTCGATGGCGCGCTCCGTCTCGGCCAGCAGGGTGATCACCATGAACCGGCTGGCGTCGTCGGGCAGGGCCGCCAGTCGGGTCGCCGCCTCGGTGCGCCGCTCGTTCAGCTGCTCGGTCGACATCCCGGCGAGGAGCGCCTCGGCCACCAGGGGGTGCGCGAGATAGAGCCGGCCGGCGTCGGAACGCCGGGCAAGGCCACTGCTCAGCAGTTCCTCGACTGCAGCTGTCTCCGCTAAAGCGGTCTCAGGCCACGATTCGGCGAGAGCGAGCAACCGCGCGGCGTCCAGGCTGTGCGGCGGCAGCTCGTCGAAGCGAATGCGGAGCCCCTCCGTGAGGACGGCGGGCACCCCGACCGTGTCGATCGTCAAGCCGAAGGGGCCCGGCTTCACCCGCCCGTTGTCCACGGCCCACCGCACCAGCTCCCGCAGGAACAGCGGATTGCCCCCGGCGGCCGTCAGCAGGCGCCGCAGGCTGTCGGGGTCCACCTGGCCGCCGAGTGCGACCTCCACCAGTTCGCCTGCTCGAGCGCGGTCCACCCCTTCGAGCTCGGTCAGGTCCAGCAAGCCCTCCTCCGCGAGCCGTGCGATCGGGCCTGGCAGCGGCGCGCCATCGCGCGCCGCCATGACCGCACGCACCCCGGCCGCACGGACCAACTGGTGGATGATCGAGGCCGAAACCTCGTCGAGCAGGGGTGCGTCGTCGACCACCAGCACATATCGCGTGACGTCGGCGGCCAGGAGCCCGAACAGCTGCTGCAGCCGCTCACCGACGGTGCCCGCGCCCACCGCACCCAGGGTGCTGATCGCGGGAGCCATCGCACCCAGGGCCACGCCGCGCAACTCCGGGACCGCCACCACCGGGAGGACGGTGGCGCCCGCCTCCTGCAGGGCGGCGCTGATCGACTCCGCGAGCGAGGTCTTGCCGATCCCCGCGGGACCGCGGATCAGCTGCACGTGCGGGCGGCGTTGCGCCAGCGCTTCCAGGATGGCGCGGCGGCGCCGGTCATCGACGATCACCGGCCACTCGAGCACGTCCCCCATTGTGCCCCGTGGGTACATCGCGGCGTCGTGAGTAAGAGCTACTCACGCTCCTGCCCGCGCCACCGCTCTGCGAGGATGGACGCCGTGACCTCTCTGCACGACCACGACTCCCGCGGCTTCGCCTCCGACAACTACGCCGGGGTTCATCCCGAAGTGCTGGCGGCCATCGCGGAGGCCAACGGCGGACACCAGATCAGCTACGGCGAAGACGCCTACACCGAGCACCTGCACGACGTGGTCCGCAGCGAGTTCGGCCCGAAGGCGGAGGTGTTCCCGGTGTTCAACGGCACGGGTGCCAACGTCGTCGCGCTCACCTCCGTCCTGCCCCGCTGGGGCGCGGTTGTCGCGACCAGCACCGCGCACATCCACACGGATGAGGGGGGCGCCCCCGAGAAGATGACCGGCCTGAAGCTGTACACGGTCCCGACTCCCGACGGCAAGCTCACGCCCGAGTTGATCGCCACGGAGGCCTGGGGCTGGGGCGACGAACACCGCACCCAGCCGCTGGCCGTCAGCATCACGCAGACCACCGAGCTCGGCACGCTCTACACGCCCGCCGAGGTGCGCGCGATCGCCGACTGGGCGCACGAGCACGGCATGGCGCTCCACATGGACGGCGCCCGCATCTGGAACGCGGCCGCCGCGCTCGGTGTGCCGTTCCGCGAGTTCACGACCGATGCCGGCGTCGACATCCTGAGCTTCGGCGGCACCAAGAACGGGCTGCTCGGGGCCGAGGCGATCGTCGTGATCGACCCGAGCCGGGTGGACGGCATGGTCTTCCTCCGCAAGACGAGCATGCAGCTCGCCTCCAAGATGCGCTTCATGAGCGCCCAGCTGCTCGCCCTCTTCGACGACGGTCTCGGGCTGCGTTCGGCCGGCCACGCGAACGCGATGGCGGCTCGGCTGCGCTCGGCGCTCGAGGCAGGCATCCAGGATGGCTCGATCACCGGTTTGTCGTTCTCACAGGCCACCCAGGCCAACGCCGTGTTCGGCATCCTGGCCAACGATGCGGCCGACCGCATCCGGGAGCGCGTGCGCTTCTACGACTGGGACCGCGCTCTCGGCCAGGTGCGCTGGATGTGCGCCTTCGACACCACCGAGGCCGACGTCGACGCGTTCGTCACGGCGATCCGCGAAGAGCTGGCGCGCTAGGGAGCCAGAGCACCTCCTGGCACCTCGCGCTCGCGGTGCGGCATGAACGGCCGCACCTCCTGCGGCCAGCCGCAGGCCTCGGCGATCTTGCCGGCCCACTGCCGCGCCTCCTCCTCGGTCGCCACGTCGATGACCGCGATGCCGCCGAGGTGCTCCTTCGACTCGACGTACGGACCGTCGCTGAAGACCGGCGCCCCGCTCGCCGCGTCGACGCTGTACGCCGGAGCGTCGAGCGAGAGGCCGCCGGTGAAGAGCAGCACCCCGCGCTTCGTCATGTCGGCGATCAGCGGCCCGAGCACGCGGGTCTTCGCCTCCAGCTCCTCGATCGTGTTGTCGCCGGTCCACTCGTCGTTGAACGAGATCAGGTACTCGGTCATGTCTGCTCCTTCGCTGGGCGGCGCCTGCGGCCGCCTCCATCCTCTCCACGAACGGGGTCGGCCGCATCCGACAGCGGTGCAAAAATCGCCTGCGCACCTAGGCTGACCATGTGACCGACGCCGCTGCACCGCGCCCCTGGATCAAGTCCTACGCCGAGGGCGTGCCCGATGACATCGAGCTGCCGACGGGGTCGCTGTCAGACCTCATCCAGTCCTCGGTCACCGAGTTCGGCGACCATGTCGCCCTCGAGTTCTTCGGCCGCGAGACCAGCTACACCGAGCTCGGCGAGCAGATCGATCGCGCCGCGGAGGGCCTGCGCCGGCTCGGCATGCGCAAGGGCGATCCGGTCGCGCTGATCATGCCCAACTGCCCGCAGCACGTCGTCGCGTTCTACGCGATCCTCCGCCTCGGCGCGATCGTGATCGAGCACAACCCGCTCTACACGGCACGCGAGATGCGCCACCAGTTCGAGGAGCACGGCGCCAAGTTCGCCATCGCCTGGGACAAGGTCGTGCCGACCCTCCAGGCGTTCCCGGATGACGTGAAACTCGACCACATCGTCTCGGTCGACATGACGCGCGCCATGCCCGCCCGGCTGCGCTTCCTGCTGAGGCTGCCGATCCCGGCGGCACGGAAGCAGCGCGGCGAACTCACCATGAAGGTGTCCGACACGGTGCCGTGGGATGAGCTGCTGGCCGACGAGCCCATCAAGCCATCGGTCGCGGGGCCGGGAGTGGCGGATGTCGCTGTCATCCAGTACACCAGCGGCACGACGGGCAGCCCGAAGGGCGCGACGCTCAGCCACCTGAACCTCGGCGTGAACGCGGCCCAGGCTCGCGCCTGGGTTCCCACGATCAAACGCGGAACGGCGAGCGTGCACGCGGTGCTGCCGCTGTTCCACGCCTACGGCCTCACGCTCTGCCTCACCTTCGCGATGAGCATGGGAGCACGGCTGGTGCTGTTCCCGCGCTTCGACCCGGACCTCGTGCTGCCGGTCATCAAGAAGCGCCCGCCGACCTTCCTCCCGGCGGTTCCGCCCATCTACGAGCGCCTCACGAAGGCGGCCGAGGAGAGGGGCGTCTCGCTGGAGGGCATCGAGATCGCGATCTCGGGCGCGATGCCGCTCTCGCAGGCCGTGATCACTCCGTGGGAGGGCCTGACCAAGGGGTTCCTGGTCGAGGGCTACGGCCTCAGCGAGTGCAGCCCGGTGCTGACGGCCAACCCCGTTGCAGGCAACCGGCGGCAGGGCACCATCGGCCTGCCGCTGCCAGGGACAGAGATCAAGATCGTGAATCCGGACGACCCGACCAAGACCGTCGCCGTCGGCGAGCGCGGCGAACTGCTCGCCAAGGGCCCGCAGGTGATGAGCGGCTACTGGAAGAAGCCGGATGCCACGGCCGAGGTCTTCGTCGACGGCTGGTACCGCACCGGTGACATCGCGACGATCGACGATGACGGCTTCATCAAGATCGTCGACCGGATGAAGGAGCTCGTGATCACGGGCGGCTTCAACGTGTCGCCCACCGAGGTCGAGGACGCCCTCCGCGGGTTCAGCGGCGTCGCCGACATCGCGATCGTCGGCATCCCCAACGACCGGGACGGCGAGCGCGTCGTCGCCGCGGTCGTGCCCAAGGAGGGCCAGACGGTCGACCCGACTGCCTTGCGCGCCTACGCGCGCGAGAACCTGGCCGCCTACAAGGTGCCCAAGCACGTCTACTTCGTGGATGAGCTGCCCAAGTCCCTGATCGGCAAGGTTCTGCGCAAGAAGGTCAAGGACGAGCTGCTGGCCCGCGACGATGTGAAGAAGGACGCCGCGGGTTAGGCCGCTTCTGCGTGAGCCCCGGATCCGGCAGAATACTTACGGATTCGAACTACAGGAGGGCCCGTGCCCCGCACCCGAACGCGCCGCATTGCCGCCGCCGCCGCCGTCATCCCCATCGCCGGCGCGCTCGTGCTCGCCGCTGCGGTGCCGGCCCAGGCGGCCACGGTCACCGTCGGCGACTGGACAGGACTGGTGACCGCCGTCGCCGCGTCGGCGACCGGTGACGTCATCCGGCTCTCGGCGCCGATCACGCAACCGTCGGCCACCCTCGACCTGACCGGGCACCAGGTCGAGCTCGACCTGGCCGGGTTCACCCTCGACATCAGCAGCCCCACCACCGCCATCGATTTGAGCGACCCGTCGGCCTCCCTGACGGTGGTCAGCAGCGTGACGGGCGGTGCTCTCGTGGCACACGGGCAGTCCGGTGCCGGAATCGGCGGGGCATCGGGAGCCAACGGCGTTGCCGCATCGGCGCCGGGCACCACCGGACACGACATGGCAGGCAGCCTCGTGATCGATGGCGCTGCGGTCACCGCAACCGGCGGGGCCGGAGGGGCCGGCGTCGGCGGAGGGGCCGGCGGAGCGGGCATGACCGGCAACGACTCGATCAACCACGCGGTTCCGGGTGGGTCCGGCGGCGCGGGCGGGAACGGCGGGTCGCTCGCCGGCTCGGTCATCGTCCGATCGGGCACCCTTACGGCGTCGGGCGACGCGGGAGCCGCCGGGATCGGCGGAGGTGCAGGTGGGGCGGCCGCCGGAGGTGGGGCGGGCAAGGTCGGCCCGACCAGCTCAGCCGGTGGACTCGGCGGCGCCGGCGGGCCCGGAGGAGACGGTGGAGCCGCCGCCGGGACCATCACGGTCAGTGGCGGCACTCTGAGCGCATCGGGAAGCACCGGCATGGGCGGTGGCGCCGGCGGCGCCGGCGGTCCGGGCGGCACGGGCGGAACCGGCGGCGGCAACCCCGGCGACGGAACCGGGCCCGGAGGAGACGGCGGTGCCGGTGGCAACGGCGGAGCCGGCGGTTCGTTCAGCTCCACGATCACCCTCTCGGGTGGGACCACCATCGCGGACGGCGGCCCCGCGATCGGCGGCGCGCCGGGCGGCACCGGCGCAGCCGGTGGGGTGGGCGGCGCCAATGGCTCAGGTGGCCCCGGCCCGGGCAGCCCGGGTGCGAACGGCGCTGCGGGGTCCACCGGCGCGACCGCCTCAGTGACGATCAACGGGACGGCCGATGCCGGCGGCGTCACGACCGCCGGAACGGCGGCCGCCGCGGCGGCCCTGGTGAGCACGGGTGCCCCCACGGGCACGACCTTCTCCGCGACCCTCGCTGGCACGCAACTCACGATTGCGTTCGATCCGGTGCCCACTCCGCCAGGCGGAGGCGCTGCGGCTTCCGCCGCGTTGCCCGCCACCGGCGTCGATGCCGCGCCGGCCGGCGTCCTCGCGATGCTGCTCCTCGGTGTCGGGGCGATCGCCCTCGCGGTGCGACGCCTCGCGGCTCGCCCGTAGTTAGGCGATCCCGCTCTCGGGGTCGCCCCCTGCAGGCGCCGGCGCCGCGAAGTCGTCGGCCGCGAACCGTGCGACCGTCAGGGCGTCATCCTTCAGGTCGACCATCACGGTGTCGCCATCGCGGATCTCGCCCGCCAGCAGCGAGCGCGCCAGCTTGTCGTCGATCTCGTGCTGCATGAGCCGCCGCAGCGGACGGGCGCCGTAGATCGGGTCGTAGCCCCGCTCGGCCAGCCAGGCCCGCGCATCCGGGGTCACCGCGAGCTGCAGTCGGCGCTCGCCCAAGCGCCTCTCGAGCCGGTCGATGTAGAGCGACACGATCTGTCCGAGGTCGGCCTCGCTCAGCGGCGAGAAGATCACGATGTCGTCGAGGCGGTTGATGAACTCCGGCTTGAAGGCCTGACGCACCAGCTCATTGACGGCGCTCGTCTTCTGCTCCCAGTCCAGGTTCTGGTCGACCAGGAACTGGCTGCCCAGATTGCTGGTCAGGATCAGGATGGTGTTGCGGAAGTCGACCGTGCGGCCCTGGCCGTCGGTCAGGCGCCCGTCATCCAGAACCTGCAGCAGCACGTCGAACACCTCAGGATGGGCCTTCTCGATCTCGTCGAGCAGGATCACCGAGTACGGCCGACGACGCACCGCCTCGGTCAGCTGGCCGCCCTGCTCGTAGCCGACGTAGCCGGGAGGGGCGCCGACCAGGCGCGAGACGGAGAACTTCTCGCCGTACTCGCTCATGTCGATGCGCACGAGGGCCTTCTCGTCGTCGAAGAGATAGGCGGCGAGCGCCTTGGCGAGCTCGGTCTTGCCGACACCGGTCGGTCCGAGGAAGAGGAACGAGCCCTGCGGGCGGTCGGGATCGGAGATGCCGGCCCGGGTGCGCCGCACCGCCTCGCTGACCGCGCGCACCGCATCCTTCTGTCCGATCAGGCGCTTGCCGAGCTCGTTCTCGAGGTGCAGCAGCTTCTCGGTCTCGCCCTGGCGGAGCTTGTCGACCGGGATGCCGGTCCACGCCGCCACAACTGCCGCGATGTCTTCATCGGTCACCTGATCGTTGACCATGCGCGGGCCCTGCTGCTCGACCGCCTCCGCGGTGGCGAGCTGCTTCTCGATGCCGGGGATCACCTCGTAGTTGAGCTTGCTCGCGTCCTGGTACCGCTGCTCGCGCATGGCACGGTCGAGGTCGATGCGGGCGTCGTTGAGCTTGCTCTTCAGGTCGCCGACGCTGTGCAGCCCGGCCTTCTCGGCCTGCCAGCGGGTCTGCAGCTCGTCGAGCTGCGCCTCCTTGGCGTGCATGTCGTCGCGCAGCTTGGCCAGTCGCGCCTTCGAGGCCTCGTCCTTCTCCTTCTTGAGGGCGAGCTCCTCGATGCGCAGCCTGTCGACGGCACGCTTGAGCTCGTCGATCTCCACCGGGCTCGAGTCGATCTCCATCTTGAGCCGGGATGCCGCCTCGTCGATCAGGTCGATCGCCTTGTCGGGCAGCTGTCGGGAGGTGATGTAGCGGTTGCTGAGGGATGCCGCAGCCACCAGCGCGCTGTCGGCGATCGTCACCTTGTGGTGGGCCTCGTAGCGCTCCTTGAGGCCGCGAAGGATGGCCACCGTGTCTTCGACGCTCGGCTCGCCCACGTAGACCTGCTGAAAGCGGCGTTCCAGCGCGGCATCCTTCTCGATGTATTCGCGGTACTCGTTGAGGGTCGTGGCGCCGATCAGGCGCAGCTCGCCGCGCGCGAGCATGGGCTTGAGCATGTTCGCTGCCGCGACCGAGCCCTCGCCGCCGCCCGCGCCCATCAGGGTGTGGAGCTCGTCGATGAACGTGATGACCTGGCCATCGGAGTCGGTGATCTCTTTGAGCACGGCCTTGAGGCGCTCCTCGAACTCGCCGCGGTACTTGGCGCCGGCAACCAGTGCCGCGAGATCCAGGGAGATGAGCTGTTTGTCGCGGAGGGAGTCGGCGACGTCGCCGGCGACGATGCGCTGGGCGAGACCCTCCACGACGGCCGTCTTGCCGACACCGGGCTCGCCGATGAGCACGGGGTTGTTCTTGGTGCGGCGGGTCAGCACCTGGCTGATGCGCCGGATCTCGGCGTCACGACCGATGACCGGATCGAGCTTGCCGCTCTTGGCGATCTCGGTGAGGTTGATGCCGTACTGCTCGAGCGCGCTCTTCTGCTCCTCCTGCTGCCCCGAGGCCGGAGCGCCCTGCATGTTGGCCAAAACGAGTCTCCGTAAAGTTGAGTCGGTATGACTCAATCCTAACGCGCGGGCATCGCCCAGCGCGAGAGTGCCCCGCTCGCCGTGGGCGAACGGGGCACCTCGATCAGGGCGACGAGTGATCAGTTGATGATGGCGTCGAACAGGCCGCGCACCGAGAAGGTCGAGTGCAGGGTGCCTCCACAGCCGTCGCTGTAGTCCATGACCCAGGCCTCGAACACCGCCCCGGCCGGGCGCGGGCCGGGGGGGAGGATGCTCTCGTAGGCGGCGCGGTCCACCTCGAACGTGGTCCCGCTGATGCTCCATCCGGAGACCGCGAAGGTGGCGGTTCCGTCGAGGTTGACGCCCTCGGTGGCGACGACCGCTGCGGGGTCGATGGCCAGGATCGCGGCCATCTCGCTGTTGATGCCGTTCACCTCAGACGTCGACAGGGTCAGGCCCTCATGCGTCGCGTCCACCGGGAACCAGTCCGTCCCCTCGCTGACGGCCGGAGTGTTCACCGCGGTCGCCGGCACGCAGACCGGCGGCGTCACGGTCGACGGTCCGGTGGCGGTGAAGTGGGTCGTGAGAGTGCCGCCGCAGCCGTCGGGGTACTGCAGGTCGAAGGCGAGCACGACGGTCGGGTTCGTGAGCCCCTGCGTCGCGGCATCGAACTCGGTGGTCTGCACATACGCCGCGTTAGCCGGCACCTGGCCACTCGTCCCCGTGAAGCCGGATGCCGCGATCACCACCGATTCGGAGTTCGTGGCGTCGCTCCCCGCCACCGAGCCGTTGGCGAAGACCGGAGTGCCGAGCGCGTTGATCGCGTCCAGCGCCGTCTGCCAAGCGAGAGCGGATGCCGCGTCCAGGGGCACATCGGTCGAACCGGCCGGATCGCCCGCCGCCCAGTCCGCGCGCGAGGTGGCCGCAACGTCGGCGACGGCGCTCGCCGGGACGCACGGGGTGCCGCCGCCGGAGGGGGTGCCCGGGTCCGCCGGATCCGAGGTGCAGGTCGCGGCCTGAGCCGGTGCCGGCGCGCCGAGCAGTTCACCCGCCCCGGCTCCCAAGCCGAGCAGCAGCACGAGCGCCAGCGCCAGCCCGGCTCGCTTGCGGCGCACGGCGATGGCCGCCACCACGACACCCACGCAGATGAGGAGGGCGCCGATGAGGAAGGGAAGGACGGGATCGGTTCCGGTGGTCGCCAGACAGTTCATGACTGCAACGCTAAGAAAAGCGCATCACGTCCGCATTGAGCACGAACTACCTACGGCGGCTCGCCCAACCACCAGCCGTCAGGCGAGCGGGCCACCCCGGCGGCGGCGAGCTAGCAGCAGGGCGAGGGCACCCAGCAGCAGGGCGAGAAGCGCGAGCAGCGTAGCCGGGATCGGGGTCGACCCGGTGGCCGCGAGACGGGTCGTCGTCGTCCCGGTCGGCGTGGTCCCTGGCCCGTCCGGGGGCGACAGGAAGGCGTCCTTGAACTGGTTGACGTAGACGTTGCGCACGCTCGCGCCGTCGAAGTCCGGATCCGCGCTCGAGACCGTGTGGCTGATCGTCATCACGCTCGCCCCCGGCGGAAGAGCTCCGAGCGTGGTCACCGTCCCCGACCAGCGAACGAGGATGGTGTGTGCCGAGGTGTCGCCGCCGGCGATCGCGAGCACCGCCCGGGTGACCCAGGTGCGACCGCCATCGATCGAGAACTGCGCGAACGCCGGCCCGGCACCGTACGCCGAGGTGAAGGTGATGTAGACCGTCGCGGTGGCCGGGCGGCTGAGGCGCACCGTGTAGGAGTCGGTGAGGGGTCCGGCGGGCGAGACGTTGGTCCATCCGCCCGGCTCGGTGACCTCGATGAGGTCGTTACCGCCGCGTCCGAGGAAGACGAACGGCGGGGTCACCGAACCGGCGCTGGTGATCAGTGAGCGGAACAGCAGTCGCACGTCGGTCTCGCCGGGCAGCCCGTAGGGGGTGGTCACGGGCGTCAGGGCGGCGAAGGAGGGGAACGCCGCGAATCCGTAGAGGTCGAGGGCGAGGCCCAGCCCGCTGACCGTCCACCACAGCACGTTCTGAATGACCGGAACGACGGCGAACGCGTTCGGGTCGGCCGCCTCCACGATGGCCGTCGAGGCTCCCGTGCCCGCGTCGACCGAGACGAATCCCTGCGTGAGCGGCGTGGTCACCGGAGTCGGGCCGCGCCGGTCGGTCACCGTGCTCGTGACGAACACGAACTGATCGTCGCCCGTGCCCGCCTCGAGGCGGAGCTCGGCGACGTTCGACGTGACGATGAAGGTGTCGTCTCCGCCCTGCCCGTACAGCACGGCCGGACGGCTGACGCCGTTGCTGAGGTAGCCCAGGTTCGTCAGGGTCGTGTCGAAGGCGTCCGCCGGGTCGACAAAGGTCGAGGTGCGGGGGTTCGTGTAAACCTGGCCGACCAGGAAGGTGTCGTCCCCGTCGCCGCCGTTGACGGTGACCGGGGCGCTGGTGTCGTCGAATACGAAGCGGTCGTCGCCGTCGAGTCCGTTGACAGTGAGCTTGCCGTTGACGCTCCGGTCGTAGTTGATCCGCTCGACCGTGCTGTCGCCGCTCGCCACGGCCACGACCGCCGGATCGTCGGCGGGCAGGCCCGGGATCTCGGTGATCGCGCGGAACAGCACCACGTCATTGCCATCCGCCGCGTTCACGGTCAAAGTGTTGATCGCGAGCGGGTCGTTGCCGGTGCCGACCACGTCGATCCGGGTCTCGTGGTGGTCGGGGTCGTCGATGCCCCATGCCGTGACCTCCACATGGTTCGAGCCGTTCTGCCCGTCGACGCGCAGTGAGTTCGGCACGTCGAGACCGTCGTAGTCGTCGCCGCCGTTGCCCAGGTGAGTGCCGGGAACGATCGTGATCCGGGTGATCTCGACCAGGTCGTCGCCGTCGTTCCCGGTGACACCGACGGTCGCGCCGCCGTACACGCTGGCCTGCCCGTCGATCACGGTCTGGAAGAAGTCGACCTCGTCCGCCCCGTCGCCCCCGAAGACCTGGATGTCGGGCTCCGCGTCGGTCGCCGTGATCGCGCCGCCGAAGAAGGCGGTCGTTGCAACGGGTGCTGCCGGGTCCTGGCCGAAGGCGGTCCGGACGATCACGGTGGAGCCGCTGATCAGCGTGCCGAGCGGCGCGTCGAAGTCGTCGCCCATCCGCAGCTCGACCGTGCCGAACGCCTGGGCCCCGCCGACGGTGACCGTGCCGCTGCCGTCGACCGTGCCGCCGGAGGCGAGCAGCGTGAGGTCGGCATCGGTTCGGCCTGCGACATAGGGGACCGTGATGCGCACGTCGCCCTTCAGGGAGCCCGCGAGGAGCAGGTTCAGCGGACCGCTTGCCTCGGTCACGAACACACCGTCCTCGCCTTCGGCGATCAGTCGCCCGGTCACCGCGGTGTCGATGTGGAGATCCGCACTGCCGTCGTCGCTGCCGAGGAAGCCGTCGGTCGCGAACAGGTCGATCGAGATGCCGCGGACGCGCACCGTCGCATCGTCGACCTCGTTCACGATCGAGCCGTCGAGCGCTGCCAGCTCGACGTCGCCGGTCGCGGCGCCCGCCGTGGTGGCGCCCGCCGTGGTGGCGCTCACCGAACGGAGAACGAGATCGCCGGTGGTCTGGTCGAGATAGATCCCGTCGGGAGCGGTCGCGTCGACCCAGCCCGTGCCGGAGTTCGAGGAGAGGATCTCGAGGTGATTCGTCGTTTCGCCGATGGTACCGGTCGCGGTCATCGTGAGATGCGTACCGATCACGTCGGCGTCGGCGTCATCCAGCGCGTCGACGATCGACGCATCGGTGTCGTCCGTCGTCAGGGTCACATCCGAATCGGTGGACTCGATCTCGCCGACGAGCATGTCGCCGACCGTTTCGTGCTCGTCGATCCATCCGTTCGTCGTGAGGTCGATGTGGCCGACCCCGTCGCTCGTCGAGTACTGCACCGTCGGATCCCACGGGCTCGTGATGCCGGCGTCCACGTTGCTGGTCACCGCGAGGGTGATGACCGTGTCGGTCGAGTCGTGGTGGATGTCGATCACGTCGCCGGCCTCGACGTCGCTGAAGACGTAGGCGCTCGCGGTCGCCGTCGTCGCGGAGCCGAAGGCGACGAGCACGCTGTCGGTGAAGACCAGGGCCGACGGGTCCGGGTAGAAGTGCACCGAATAGCCGCCGGTGTGGTCGGTGGTCGTGGCGTAATCGCTCGCCTTGTAGACGTTGTCCTGGATGTCGAAAGCCGTGAACACGCCGGCATCCGTTCCGACCTCGCTGTCTCGCACGAGGAGGTCGATGGTGCCGCCGGCGATGATCCGGCCGATGGTCCAGGTGAGGCCGCCCGCGGTGCTGCTGCGCCGAACGGACTGCAGATCCATGACCAGATCGTCGGCGGCATCCAGTGTGATCGAGACGGGACGCGCGCTCAGGGTCGTCGTGCCCGTCGTGCTCTCGATCAGCCGGACGACGACGGGCGCCCGCGAGCCCGCGGTGCCGTCGCCCAGGACGCCGATCGACCCGTTGCGTGCCGACAGCACGACGATGTTTGAGACCACGGCGGCATCGTCGACCGATGACAGGAGCCCCGCCGACGACAGGATGTCGCCGTTCCGGTTGTCGACCGTGGTGTCGCCGATCGGGTTGTAGACCTGGCCGGCCATGGTGATCGAGTTGTCGCGGGTCGAGATGGCCACGAAGTTGACGATCGACACGTGGGTCACGGCGAACACAGGCGGACGGATGTCGTACCGGAAGATCTGCACCTCGTTGTAGGCGCGCTCCGACACCGTCGCCGCCAGGTTGGTCAGGTTGACCACATCGATGCCGTTGATGACGACATCGCGATCCGACCAGTTGTCGATCCGGACGAAGTCGAAAGTCGGCTGCAGCTGGAAGGTGCCCAGAGTTCCGTACAGGCTGTGGTCTCCGCCGCCGCCGTAGGTGTTGATGTTGAAGTCGGCCGTGGTGCCGCCGAGGTTCTGGATGCTCTGCACGACGATGGTCTGCCCGGCCGCGACCGTCGACCCGACCGGCTGAACCGTCCCGCCGGCCGTCGTGGCCACCACGTTGTAGGACTTGATGACCTTGCCGTTCACATCGACGTAGAGCTCGGGGTCACCGGCGTGCAGGATCACATCCGCATCCCAGTGGATGGTGCGGTTGCCGGTGAAGTCGTCGCCGCCGCCGGACTTCGTGTTCGAGCCGCCGTCGAAGAGGCCACCGCTCCGACTGGAGTTGACGATCTGCGCCCCGCGGAACTGGTTCGCGTTCACCGTCAGGTGGGCGGTCTGCACCAGCACCGTGTCCTGCGCGGTGACGTCGGAGGTGGTGAGGTAGTCGATCCAGCCCGTCGAATCGGTGTCTCCTCCCAGGCAGCCGCAACTGGAGTGGGAGTCGACGTTCGCGTTGATGCCCGCGTTCTCGGCGGTGAGATCCATCCGCTGCCAGGCGGTCAGCACGACGCCGCTCTCGATGGTGATCTGCGCGCCACCGCGGATCTGCGCGTGCGCGGTGGCGTCGGAGTCGGCGCCGAGGGCCTTCGCGTCGCTGCGCGAGTACACCGACATGTTGCCGCCCATGCCTGCCGGGTCCTGGCCCATCTCGGCCCGGATGTCGAGCTCGTCGCCCTGGAGCAGCACGTCGGAACCGCTCTCGAGCACGTCGATCGTGACGTTGCCCGTGGCGAAGAGCCCGCACGCGCCGCAGTCGTTGCCGCTGGAGTCGGCGCCGAGACCGCGGGCGTTGGCCTGGCCGTTGGAGACGCCGTTGGGCTGCACGTAGCCGGCGATCCCGAGCAGGTGCTCGGCGATCAGGGAGCCCTCGATGGTGATCGCGGTGGTGAGGTTCTCGTTGGCTTTCGACTCGGCGTCGACGCCCGCGCCGAGGCCGCCGGCCTTCGCCGTGGTGTACGCCCGGGTGTCGCCGCGCGTGGTCGCCGAGATCTCGAGGTTCCAGCCGGAGTTCAGCACGGCACCTGCTCCAACGACCACGTCGGTCTCGACGGTCACGTTGCTGGTCGCGTGCGACGCGCCGACGGCGACGAATCCGGCGCCGCCATTGGTCGAGTCCGACGAGCCGTAGCCCATGGCGTCGGTCGTGATGGTGAGATCTTGCCCGGTGTCGCGGACGTCCTCGCCGAAGCCGCTCGTCACGTGGGCAGCGGCGCCGATGGTGACAGTGATGCCCGCGTTCACGGTCGTCGTGGTGTTGGCCTTCTGCACGTTGACGAATCCGCCGCCCGAGGAGCTGACCGTCGCGGAGGTCGGCCGCGATCCGGCGGGGAGCACACCGAACTGCGACAACGGGACGAGCTCCTGGGTGCCGGAACCGACATCCGTCAGATCGATGATGATCTGTCCGACGCCCGTCGCGCCATCGCCGAGGTCGACCGGTCCCGAGACGAAGGAGCCAGCCGCGTCACCCGAGCCACGACCATCGGTGCCGATGTCGATCGGCGTGCCGCCCGACAGGAAGGCCAGCTGGAAGCTGCTGGCACTGGCGTTCACCACGTAGTACTGCTCGCCGTCCTGGAGGCCGTCGATCGGGCGCGAGTTCGAACGGAACAGCTTGTGCACCACGTCCGTGCCAGCGAGCGACAGATCCGGCGTCAGCGACAGGAACTGCTGCGGGACGTAGACGTTGACGTCGGTGTACACCGGATTGCCGTCACCGTCGACACCGGTCTGCACGTGGTCGACGTGGTCGATGCACTGCGTGCCGCTGGTGAAGCCCATGGCGTGGCAGTAGCTGTCGGCGAGGCGGATCCGGTTGTCGTCGATCTTGATGACCCAGTAGTGGCCGCCGTTGCTGAGGCCACCCAGCGCTGCGGACAGCCCCGAGCTGTAGTAGAGCTCGTCGCCCGTGACGAAGCCGTGTCCCGGAATGACGATCATGTCGTTGTCCTGCGCCACGATGTCGCCCAGCGGCGGCAGGCCGTCGGCACCGGTCTGGATGTCGACAACACCGCTCGAGAACTCGGCGGCATCCGGCGGCGCGTTGTAGACCACGAGCTGGCCGTCGGTGTACCCGTTGGATTCGTTGATGGTGTCGCCTGCCCCGTCGACGCCGCCGGCTGTGACATTGACCGGCGTCATGGGCGCGGTCAACTCGTACAGCTGGATCGTCGAGTCGTCGACGACCGCGACGCGGTAGGAACGGCCGTCGACCAGGCCGGGCACGCTCGCCCCGTTGGCGCGGTAGACGACGATCTGACCGTCGGTGAGGTTGTGGTAGGTCTCGACGAAGCCGCCCTCGATGGTGCGTCCGAAGGTGATGGTGTTGGCCACCGGGTCCACGTGGGCGCCCTCGAACTCGCTGCCGAGCAGCACGGTGTCGTCGCCGGTGACGATCACGTTGTAACTGGCGCCGTTGGTCAGGCCGCCCGCCGCCGTTCCGCCGGACACGTTGTAGACGAGCGTCATTCCGGTGGTCAGGCCGTGCGCCGCCGTGAAGGTGATCTGGTCGGTGGCCGGGTCGACCGACTGGAAGACGTCGTCCACCACCGTGGCCGCCGGAGAGCTCGTGTTGAAGATCGAGTTGAGCGAGATGGCGCCGCCGGCGGTGACCGTCGAGCTCGCGGCGATCGTCAGCGAGACAGCCGGGGTGACCGACACGTTGGCGTTGTTGCTGCCGACGCGGACGACGCCGCCGCCGGCGGTTCGCAGGGCGGAGGTCGCGCCAGGGCTCTCTTCGACGGTCAGTGAGATCGACCCGGTGGTGACGACCGTGCCTCCTGACCGGCCCAGTGTGAGCACGACACCCGTGTCAACGTCACCTTCTGCGCTGCCGGTGTCGACCTGCACGACGCCTCCACCATCCGAGGACAGCACGGCGTCGGCGAGATCGACGGCCTGCGTGTACATCAGCAGGGACGCCGCTCCCGCGGTGGTCGCCGTCACCCCGTGCACGTCGCCGAGGAACTCGGCGGAGGTCGTGGTCGTCAGGAGGGCGAGAGGTGCGCTCGTCGAGACCGCGACGGCCCCACCGGCGACCGCTCCGGCTCCCGAGATCGCGTGGTTGTTGGCGGTGGCCCGCACCGCGATCGCTGCGTTCGGGGCGTTGACCGAGGCGTCGGAGGTGACGAGGGCCGAGGTCGTGGCGTTGGCCGTGATGAGGGCCTGCGGCGACACGGCCCCGACCGCGGCCAGCCCGCCCGAGATGCCGCCGGCGGCGATCTCGGCGAGGTTGGTCGCCGTGGCCGTGACGGCGAGGGACGTTCCACCCGTCTGGTCCCCGTCGAACTCGGCCGAAGTCGCCGCGTCGATCTTCGCCGTCGGCTGCCCCGTCGAGACCCCGACCAGCCCGACTGCGACGGTGTCGGTCACCACATGCACGTGGTTGTTGGAGGATGCCTCGACCGTCACGTCCCCGCTGGTGTCCAGCTTGCCCGTTCCGAATCGGGCGACCGTGTCGGCGTCGTCGTCGAGGGTGCCCAGCGCGTAGCTGGTCGACACGGACGCGAGGCTGATGCCCGTCGAGTGCAGCTCCGCACCGACATCGTTGATCGCGTGAGCCTCGACATCGACCCCGGTCGATCCGAGAACGTCTCCGTCGACGGTCGAGGAGGTGAGCGAGTGCTGGTCGGCGGTGGAGGTGAGCACCGGCACCTTGATCAGGCCACCGTCCGTCGAGGTGACCTCACTCGTTGCTCCGTTGTTGCTCGACGCGGTGACCTTCACGTCGCCGGTCGCCGTCAGCCCGCCCGCGCCGAGGGTGAGGGCCATCAGGGTGTCCGCATTCCCCGTGATCGTGGCGGTGGCTGTCAGTCCGGAGCCGCCGGCGACGCTGATGTCGAACAGGTCGACGGTGGCCGTGGCCTTGTTGCCGACGGTGGAGGTCATCGTCAAGGCGGCGGATGCGGCGGTCGCCGCGTCGATCGAGCCGCTGGTGAGGGCGTCGATCGTGGCCGTCGCCGAGAGGATGTTGACGCTGATCGCGCCGCCGCCCTTACGTGTCACATGCGCGGTCGCGACGTTGTCCGCGCTCACCGTCATCACCACGTCACCGCCGGCCGCGTCGAACAGCTTCCCGCTCAACGGCACGGACGCGGTCGTGTCCGCATCGCCCGTGATCTCGGCCAGGCCGCCGGTCACGCCGACCTCGATGCCCGAGATACCCCAGGCGTTCACGTCGACCGAGGCGTGGTTCACGGATGTCGCGCCGAGCGTCGCGCCGACGCTGTGGCCCGGGTCCTCGTAACTCGCGGTGGTCGCCGCCGCGATCCGCGCCGTGGGGATCGAGGTGCTCACGCCCACCACACCCACAGTGATCGTGTCAGTGGTCACCGTGGCCGTCTGCACCGACGCCGCGGTCGCCGTCGCCGCGCCGCCGGTGTCGACGGTGCCTCCGCTCACGGTGGCCGTCGTCTTCGCCGACACGTCGATGATCGCCGTCGACCGCGTGACCCCGACCGTGAAGCCGCCGACGCCGACCGCGGTGAGATCTGACGTCGCAGAACGGTGCGAGGACGCGGTCGCGCCGACGGCGCCGCCTCCGGCCACGGATCCGATGAGTTCCGCCGTGACCGGGGAGGAGATCTTGCCGTCGGCGGCGAAGAAGCTGCCCGAGATCGCGCCGCCCGATCCGGCCCCTGCCGTCGCGGATGCCGTGCTCTCGCCCAGGCCGTCGGTGGCCTCTGCCGCGGCGACGACGACGCCGCCGGCGCTGACGATGGTCACCGGGGAGGTGAGTTCCGCGTGGATGCGGGCGCTCTCGTCGACGGTGGCTGCCACGACCAGGCCTGCACCGCCGCCGAGGATCGTGACCGAGGCGAGGATCGCATCCGCCACAGCGCGGTTCTGGCCGGTCGCCGAGACCGACACCGATCCGGAGCCCAGAATGTCTCCGAGTGCCAGCGCCTCGGTGCCTCCCCGTGTGCTCGTCCCGGCGATGTGAGCCGTGACGGTCATCGCGGTGAAGCCGACGGCGCTGGCCGTCCCGCCATCGGCGTTCGCGGTCGCGGCGTTGCGCGTATCCGCCATGACGGACACCGCTCCGCCTGCGGTGATCCGGGAACCCGCCGTCGTGGTCGCGAGGGTCGTGCGGGTCAGCTCGGCGTCGGCGACGATGACGCCACCGGCCACGGTTCCCACCGTGGCGCCCAGTGCATAGGCGTCGGCGGTGTGCCGGCCGCGCGCGCTGATCGTCGCGCCGCCAGTGAGGTTGGCGATGCCCTCGTAGCTCGCCGAGGTGGTCCCGTCGATGGTGGGCGTCGCACTCGCGCCGAGGAGAGCGCCGAGGACGCCGCCCTCGACCGAGTAGACCCTGCTCCGGGCCGTCAGAGTCGAGGACGCCGCGAGCCGCAGGGAGCCGGAGTCCGCATCCCGTCCGATCGTGACCCCGCCGACCAGCGCCGTCGTGTCGCCATGGACGTGGACGCTGCCGACGCCGGCGCCCACCGCGGTTCCCAGGCCGAGACCCCCACCGGCCGCGAGGGCCTCGACCGAACGATTCGCGGTGGCGACGACCCCGACCTCGCCCAGCGCGTAAGGGATCACCGCGTCGGTGTCGATGTGCGCGTTCTGAGAGGCATTGGAGTCGATGACCACGATCTGACCCGACAGGGTGACCCCGCCGACGGCCGCCGCGAAGGCCGCCCCCGTGGTGCTCTCGGTGTCGCTCGCCAATACCTGCACGTCGCCGCCGGCGGTCAGGGACGCCCCGGCGAGGACCCCCGCGTCGACGTTGCTGCGCAGGTTCGCGATCAGGACCGCGCCGCCGATGGCGCCCAGTCCGGCGGCCGCCGCGCCGACCACTCCGAGGTAGCTGTTGTCCTCCGCGGCCGAGACACCGATGTCGCCACCCGCCACGACGGTCGCGTCGATTCCGATGCGCGCCGTCGTGCCCTTGGGGAGGGTGCTGGAGGTGAAGGAGGCGTTCACTCCGGTTCCGCCGGGAAGGGCGGCGGACAGGCCGGCCTTTGCCGAACCTGTCGCCGACGCGACCCGATCGTCGGCCTTCGAGCCGGTGCCGGTGTTGTTCGTCACGCCGTCGAGGATGGTCCGGTATCCCCCGGTGCCCGTGCCGGCGCCGACCTGATCCGCGGTGGTCGTCGCGTTCCCATTGTCGGAATGCGTCGCGTTCGACGAGTTGTTCCCGTCGCCGTAGCTGTCGGTCGGAGTCATCCCCGCAGTCCACACGGATACCGAGCCGGCACCGCCGACGACCCCGGCGCCCACGCTCAGACCGAAGGTCGTGATGTCGGCCGACGCATGGGCGCTCAGGGTGAAGTCCTTCTTGACACTGACGTTCGCGGAGTCACCGAGGTACGCCTGGGTCTGGACAGCGAGCACACCGACATCCACGCCGCCCGCCGCGCCGACCGCGCCGCCCGCTACGCCGCCCGCCACCGTGAAGGTGCGGCTGGCACTGTCGGCCGAGATGTTGACGGACTGCCCGTTGCCGGGAGTCGATGTCAGGTTGACCCGGGTCGGCGTCGCCGAGGTGCTGTCGATGAAGGCGCTCGTCTTGATCGTGAAGATCGTCGTGGCGACGCCGCCGGCGACGCCCACGAAACCGCCGGCCAGTGAGACCGCGAGGCCGAAGAGGTGCTGCGTCGACTGCGCCTGCACCGCGACCCCGACGAACCCGGTCGGGAGCAGTGCGGCGAAGTCGGGCCGTGCGAGGGCGGTCGCCCGGCTCGGCGACGCCGCGTCGGCGTCGATGGTCGAGCCGGCGGCGACCGAGGCCTGCGTGTCCTTGCTCGCCACCGTGACACCGACGCCCATGCCGACCCCGACGAAGCCGCCGGCGACGCCACCCGCGGCGATCGTCAGGCCCGTCGCGTCCGTCGCCTCGACGAGCACGCTGCCGCCCGCGCCGACGGTCACCTGCGCCAGCGTCGCGTAGGTGTGCACGTCGAGATCGAGCACGACCACGGCACCGGCGACACCGACGAAGCCGCCGGCCCCGCTTGCCGCGACCGCGACTGCGCCCTCGGCTCCCTGCGCCGTCACGATGACATCCGCGGTGGCGTCGACCACCGCTCCGGTCCGCACCTGCGCGTCCGTCGTGATGCCGACGATGCCGACTGCTGCCCCGGCGCCCACGCCGACCGTGCCGCCGGCCAGGGTCGCCGAGACCATCAGAAGCGAGACATCGTGACCGGCGGCCACCAGCACGGATGCCGGCGTGCCAGTCGATCCCGCCGTCACCTGGGCGATCCTGCCGATGAAGGCGTTCGTCGTGGTCGTGATGACGTCGACCGTGCCGCCCACCGCGATGCCGGCGGTCCCGGAGACGCCCGCACTGGCTCCGACGGAGGCGACATCGGTGGTCGAGGTCGCCGTGACGGCCACCCCCACGAAGTGGTCAAGGTGATCGCCGGTGACGATGCGCACGCCGGAGGTCGCGCCGGGATCCGCCGACGGCTGCTCGCCCTGCGCCACGAGGCTGTGTGCGCGCCCGGTCGCGAGCGACGCATCGAGCGCGATGACGTTGCCATCGGCATCCAGCAGCCGCACCGTGCTGCCCGACACCTGCGCGGTGTACGTGCCACCGTCGACCAGACCGCCGATCGCCGTACCGCCGCCTGAGCTGTAGACCACCTTGTCGCCCGACGCGAAGTCGAAGTGATACGGCAGCGTGATCGCGTTGCCGCTCACCGAGGTGCTCGGGTCGAAGTACGGCGACTCGCTCGCCGGGACGGATGCCGACTGCCCATCGATGACCCGGTGCGACTGCCCCGTGGCCACCGAGGGGTCGAGCGCGATGATCACCGTCGGGGTGCCGACCTCGGACAGCCGTACCTCGGTCGGCGACACCACGTGCACGATGTACTGGCGGCCGTCGACCAGGCCGCCGATCGCGGTTCCGCCGCCGGTGTCGTAGAGCACGCGTTGGCCGTCGGTCAGGCCGTGCACGTAGCCGAGGTCGATCGTCGTGCCATCGGTGATCGCCGACTGCGGGGTGAAGCGGGTGTCGATCTCGTCCACCTGGAAGCCACCCGTGGAGACCAGCACGCCGGCCGGCAGACCGCCCAGCGCCTGCACGATCGAGTTGTCGCCGATGAAGGCGACAGTGTTCTGCGTGATGACCGGGACGGCTGCCGCGGCTCCGACTCCGGCCACCCCGCCGACCGCGACCGAACCCGCGATGATGTCGAGCTCGAAGCCGTCGTTCGCCGAGATGCGCGCGTTGCCGCCTGCGTAGACCGTGGCCCGCGAGCTCGCGCAGGTGGCGGCGGTCGCCGTGACGGCCGCGCACTCCTCGCCGATCGTCGCGAGGGTGGTGACGTTGATCACGGAGACCGCCGCATTGACCGCGACCGCGGCGGTGCCGCCCACGGCGCCACCTGCCGAGATCGACGTGACCTTCTCAAACGACTCGGCGTCGACGGTGACATCGCCGTTCGCGGCGAGCTGGACCCCGGGGGCGATCGTCGCCTGGGTGTCCTTGGTGATGACCTCGACGTCAGCGCCCGCGCCGACTCCGGCGGTGCCGCCGAGTGCGAGCTGGCCGGCGCGACCGGTGCTCGTGGTGCGGTCGGAGGCGGCGATCGCGACGCCCTGGGTGAGCGCCGCTCCCGTGTTGTCGCCGTTCACGATGACGCCCGCGTCGAGGTGAGCGTGCGTCGTGTTGGCGTGCACGGCCACGGTCGCCGAGCCGGCGACACCCGCGGTGCCGCCCGCCGCGCCGGCGATCGCGGTCGCGTCGAAGTCCTCGGACTGCGTGGCGGCGAGCGAGAGGCCGGTCGCACCCTTCGCGATGATGTGGTCGCTCTCGGCGATGCCCGCGTCGACCTTGCCGGTGCGCACCAGCACGACCGACGAGACCCCGACACCGGCGGTCCCGCCCGCGGCGACACCGCCCGCGAAGAGCAAGGAGTGCAGCACGTCGTCCGTTGAGGTGAGGATCGCGTTGCCGCCCGCCGTCACCGTCGTGGGGGTGGCCGCGCCCCCGCCGATCTCGGCGAAGGTGCCCGTGCCGCTGCCCTGGTTGATCAGCAGCACGACGAACGACCCGGTGATGCCGGCAGTGTCGGCCGCGGCCGCCCCGGCCGCGAGCATCGTGAAGGACTCCTGCGCCGTCGCCGACACGAGCACCGAGCCGCCGATGGTCGCCTGCACGCCGTTGCCGATGACGGCGCGCACCTCCTTGTTGAAGACGTTCAGGTCGAGAGCGAAGCCCGCGCCGACCGAGCCCGTGGTGATGCCGAGTGCGCCCGCGAGCTCGACGAGCTTCGTGGTGTCGCTCGCGACCACCGAGAGGGACTGCGTGCTCAGCGATCCGACGATCTGGTTGATCGAGGTGGCGTCGGCGACCTCGGCCCGCGTCGTGATGTTCATCACGTCGACGATGAGGGCGCCGCCGATGGCCGCGCTGCCGCCGCTGACCGATCCCGCGACCGCGACCGCGCTCACGTCGGGCACGTCGATGCCGAAGATCGGGTCGACCGAGAGGGCGGTGATCCCGGACGTCGCGCTGAGCGACATCACGCCGGCCTCGTCGATGGTCACGGGGTGGTCGGCGCCGGTCCCGACGTTCGCCAGGGTGGTGGCGGTGATCACGTTGACCACGATGGAGGCTCCGACCGCCGCCGCTCCGGTGCTCAAGGCACCCGCGGCGGCCACCGACTGCAGACCCATCGGGTTGCTGGCCGAGACGACCAGGCCGCCATCGGTGGTGATCGCGACATCCCCGCCGATGGTCGCCTCGTTGTCGAGCAGCAGAACCTGCACGGCGATCGAGCCGGCGACGCTGGCGTTCTGCCCGGTTCCGCCGGCGGCGGCGAGGCCCCAGGCGGTGAAGTCGTTGCGGGTGCCGCTCGGGGTGTTCGCCGTGACGGTCACCGTGTCACCCGCGTGGATGACGACGCGGTCACCGATCGAGCCGGTATCGGTCACCTGGACATAGTTGAGGGCGACGGCCGCGCCGATGTTGGTGCTGCCGGTCTTGAGCGAGGTGCCGGTCGCCTTCGAGGTGGCGCTGACCCCGTTCTCGGCGAGGACTCCGACGGATCCGCCCGCGGTGATCTCGAGATCGGCGGGGATCTGCGCGACGGTCTTGATCGTCAGCCAGTTGACCGTGATCGCCGCGCCGAGCCCGACGCCGTCGGACTTCTTGCCGCCCTGAGCCTCCGCCTGGCTGTTGCCGCTGTCGACCTGGGTCGACGACTTCGGGAGCGTGATGTTCTTGCCCTGGGTGGCCGGCGTGCCGTCCACCTCGTTCTGCGCCTGCTCGTCGGAATCCGAGCCGCTGAGCTTGTCGACCGACTTGCCCGCGGCGCTCGCGACGGCCTCCGCGTCGCCCGAGGTGGCAGTGTGCGCCGAGATGGTGACGGAACCGCCCGCGTCGAGCGAGCGAAGCGTCTCGGCCGTCGTCTGGATGTCGACCACGTTGATTGCGATGATCGCGCCGACCGCGACCCCGTCGCCGACGGCCTTCGCATCGCCGGTGGTGGTGGTCGAGCCGTCGTGACGGGCGCTGACCGTGATCGAACCCGTGACGGTCCAGGTGTCGGCCGAGCTGCCGATCCGCGCGGTGGTGGTCTGCTGCACGATGGTGATGCCGACGGCCGGGCTCACCGCGGTGGAGGAGCCCGCCGATCCGGCCTTCACGACAGTCAGCACGGTGTCTGACGACGCGGCCGAGATGGTCACGTCGTGACCGCCGGAGATCACGGCGCCGTCTTCGATCTCGGCGAGCGTGACGTTGTCGAGCACCGGGTTGATGGCGATCGAGGCGCCGATGCCGGTCTTGCCCGACTTGGCGAGGGCGGCGTCCGCCGTGGCCGTCGCTGTGTCGGCGCGGAAGTTCTCGGCCTTCACGACCACGTCGCCAGAACCGGCATCCACGATCGCGGTCGACGGGATGACAGCCTGGGTCTGGTTCGTGACGACGTTGAGGGCGAAGGAGCCGGCCACCGCGACGTCGGTCGAGCCGGCGCCGGACTGGCTCGCCGAGGTGACGGTGTCGACCAGGTCGCCGCCCACATCGGTCATGGTCGCGGAGGCGGTGAAGCCGTTCGCCTGGACGGTGGTGTTCTGACCGAGGCCCGCGCGGTTGACCAGGTCGAGCAGGCTCAGCGAGACCGCGGCGCCGATGCCGGCCTTGGTGGCCTTCACCGCGGTCCCGTCGGCCGTCGAGATCACGTCGGCGTTCTCGCTCGAGCGCAGCGCGACCGCGCCGCCCGCGGTGAGAGTGAGGTCGTCGGGCAGCTCGGCGATCGCCGACACATCGGCCACCGTGACCGCGATCGCCGCGGCGACCGTCACCTCGCCGTCGGAGCTGGATGCCTTGGGGGTCTCGGAGCTGTTCTCGACACCCTTGCCGCCGTTCTCCGTGGACGTCGTGTCGGCGAAGCCGCGCTGCGTGTCGAGCTTGTCGCCGACCGTGCCTTCGCTGGAGGGGGTGGTCTCGCTGTCGTTGTCGGTCTTCGACTTCGCGCCAGACGCCGAGGCCTCGGCGCTGGACTCGTTGTGCGAGGAGCCGAGCGCGGCGAAGTCGATGCCGCCGCCCGCCGTGATGTTGCGGTCGGTGCGGGCGAGCACCGCGTCGTTCGCCAGCGTGAGGGCGAGCGAGACTCCGACGGATGCCGACGAGCCGCCCTCGGCCTCGGCGGTGGCCTTGGTGATCGCGGAGGTGGTCTGCGTCGCGATGGCGCTCAGCTCCCCGTCGATCTCGAGGAGGTTGTCGCCGGTGAGCGCGGCGATCCGCACGGTGGTCTTGACGTCGGTGCTGGTCACCGAGATGGCGGGTGCGGCGGCGACACCGCCCGAGCCACCACCCGAACCGCCGGAACCACCGGTGCCGCCCGATCCGCTGCCCGAGCTGCTCGAGGCCGCGATCGCCGCGCCCATGCGGGCCTCGGTCTCTGCGGCGACGTCCGCGTCGGCGGTCATGGTGAGATCGCCTGCGCCCGTGAGCACGGCATCCTGCTCGATCGCCGCGGTGGTCTCGTCATCGATGAGGTTCAGCGCGAAGGAGACGCCGACACCGACCGAGCCGCCCGTCGTCACCGCGCCGAAACCGACCGGGAGGGCCTCGACCGTGGATTCCAGGCGCGACTCGGCCGCGATAGTCGCACCACCGCCGGTGAGTTCCACGATGCCCGAGACGCCCGCGTAGCTGGTCTGGTTGACGACCACGATGGCCAGGGATCCGGCCACCGAAACCGAGGCGGCCGCCCCGGATGCCGATGCCGCCCCGACGGTCGAGGTGTCATCGGTGCCCACCACCGTGACGGTCGCCGACACGACGAGCGCGTGCGCCTTCACGGTCAGCCAGCTCGGGATCTCGGCGCGGTTCGTGACGTTCGAGATGGTCAGCGCGACCGCGGCGCCCACGGCCACCGAGGAGCTGCCCGACCCGCCGCTGCCTCCCGACCCGCCGCTGCCGCTCGAGGCGGGCTGGGTGGCCGAGGAGTCCGCCGAGCTTGTCGCATCGGTGTTGGCCGAGGAGGCGAAGGTGACCGTGCCGCCCGCGGTCAGCAGGTCGACATCGCTGGTCACCCGCGCCTCGGCGACCACGGTCGAGATGACGATGCCGATGGCGGCCGCGATCGAGACGCCGCCATCCGAGGTGGCAGCCTTCGGCGACGCGGCGCTGCCCGAGCCCGTACCGCCGTTCTTCACCGACTCCGTGTCGGCGTAGTCGCGCTGCGCCCCGACCGTCTTGTCGACGCCCGTGCGGTTCTTCGAGTCGTCGGTGTCTTCGTCGCCCTTGGGCGCGTTGCCCGACGCCGATGCCGCGCCCGCCGCCGTGGCGACCGAGCGGCTCGAGGCGGTCAGGGTGATGTCGCCATCGGCGTCCACGTCGCGCGCCAGCTGGGCGATGGCTCCGTGGTTGGCGATGGTGAGGCCAAGGCCCACGCCGACCGCAGCCGAGCCGGCGGTAGCCTTCGCGCCGGCCTTCGTGGCGGCCGAGGCATCCTGGGTCGCGGTCAGCGACAGCGAGCCGCTGAGCTCGAGCGGGACCGCATCGCCGGAGGCGTCGACGGGAGCCACGCCGATCTTCGCGTCGGTGGTGATGTTCGAGATGATGATCGCGATCGCCGGCGTGATCGCCACGCCGCCCGAAGAACCGGAGCCGGAGCCGCCCGTACCGCCGGCTCCACCGGTTCCTCCCGACGACGAGCCCGAGGCCGCCGCGCCCATCTCGGCCTCGACCGAGGAGACCGTGAGAGCCGAAGCCTGCAGCGAGATGTCGTGCGCCCCGGTGACCGAGACGCCGTCCGCCAGCAGGGCGTGCACGTCATCGGTGACCAGAGCCATGCCGAATGCCACACCGATGCCGACGCTCTTGCCGCTTACGCCGTCAGCGGCCGGCAGGGCGGTCACCGTCACGGCGAGATCGGACGCCGCCGTCGCCGAGAGGTCGCCATCGGCGAGGAGGACCGTTCCGTAGACGGCTGCCGTCGCGTTCTGGTTGACGATGACGATCGCGACCGAGCCGGCGACTCCGACGCCGCCCGCGGCGCCCGCACTGGATGCGGCGGTGACGGTCGCCGTGTGGTCGGTGCCGTCCACCGCCACCGTGGCCGACAGCACCAGATTCTGCGCCGTCACGACCAGCCACGCCGGGATGACCGCCGTGTTGGAGACGTTGGCGAGCGTCAGGGCGACACCGGCCCCGATCGCGGCCTTGCCGCCGTCCGTCGCGGACCCGTCGGCCGAGGAGGCGGCATCGGCGTTCGCCGCCGAGGCCAGTTCGACCGTGCGGCCCGCGGTGAGCAGCGTGACGTCTGCGGTGACGCCGGCGCTGACCGTGACATCCGAGATGACGACTCCCACGGCGGCGGCGATGGCGATCGAGCCGCCCGAGGTCTCGGCGTCGGGCGATTTGGTCGACCCGGAATCCTTGACGCCGTTCTTCGTCGCCGCGGTGTCGGCGTAGTCGCGCTGCGCGCCGACCTGCTTGTCGACGCCCGTGTTCCCGTCGCCGTCGGCGGTGGAGTCGTCCGAGCCCTCTGCGGGGGCGCCGGCCGCCGAAGCCTGACCGTTCGCCGTCGCCGACGACACCGAGGTCGCGAGCAACCGGATGTCGCGACCCGCCGTCGCGTCGCGCGCGAGTGTCGCCGTGGCGCCGTGGGGGGCGATCGTCAGCCCGAGCGCGATGCCGACCGCCGCCTTGCCGGCTGCCGCGACCGCCCCACCGGTGGAGCTCGCGGTCGCGTTCTGCCCCGCCCGGATGACCAGGTCGCGTGTGACGACGAACAGGCTGCCGGATGCCGTCCCCACCCGCGCGGTGGCCGTCGCGTTGGACAGCGTGATGGCGACAGCGGGAACGATGGCGACGCCACTCGGGGAGCGGCCTCCCGGCGTGCCGGGATCTTCGGCGCCCATCCGGGCCTCGGTCGTCGCCGATGTGGTCTCGTCGGCGTCAAGGGTCACATCGCGGAACCCGGTGAGCGAAACGCCGTCTGCGACGAGAGCCGAGGCGGCGTCGTCGAGCAGGACGAGGGCGAAGGAGACCCCGATGCCGACGCTTCCGCTCGCGACCGAGCCCGCGCCGATGGGGAGCGCGGTCGCCGAGGCATCCACCTTCGACGTGGCGGAGACCGAGACGTCGCCGCCGAGATCCACGCCCCCGGCTGCGCCCTCGACGGTCCCGTCGATCTCGGCGAGCGTGATCTGGTCGAGGATGATCAGCGCGACCGAGCCGGCCACCGAGACCTTGCCGGCAGCGCCGGATGACGCGTCCGCCCTGAACGTCGCCGTGTCGTCGGCGCCCTTGACGGCGACCGTCGCCGAGATCACCAGGTCGCGGGTGTGCACGACCAGGGTCGCCGGCAGCACGGCTTCGTTGCGGTGCTTGGCATAGGTGATCGCCACGCCGGCGCCGATGGACGCGTTACCGGTGGGTGAGGTGGCCGAGCCGTCGGCGCTGCTTGCGGCATCGGCGTTCAACGCGGAGGCGAGGGTCACCGTCGTGCCTGCCGAGAGAAGGGTCACGCTCGGCGTGATCACGGTCTCTGCCGTCACCGTGGAGAGCGCGACCCCGACGGCAGCCGCGACGGCGATCGCCCCGCCAGAGGTCTCGGCCGACGGCGTCTCGCTGGATCCGCTCCCCGTCATGTGGTTGGTCGACGCCACGGAATCGGCATGGTCGCGCTGCGCGCCGACCGTCTTGTCGAGCCCCGTGCGGTTGTCGGAATCCGGCGTCGTGGTGTCGGGGGCGTCGGGATCGCCCTCGGCCGGAGCGCCCTCTGCCGAGGCGCCGCCCCCGGCGGTCGTAGACGAGATCGCCGATGCGGACAGCGTGATGGCTGCGCCGGCCGTCACATTGCGGGCGAGCGTGGCGATGCTGCTGTGGTTCGCGATCGTCAGACCCAGCCCGATGCCCACCGCGGCCGTCTTGGCGCCCGTCGCCTGAGCGTCGGCATCGGTGGCGGCCGATGCATCAAGCTCGGACGAGATCTCGAGCGATCCCTCGAGGTCGAGCACGCCGGTTCCGACGGTCGCGGCAACCGAGACGTTCGACAGGGCGAGGGCGACCGCCGGAGTGACCGTGACACCGCCGCCCGCGGCGCCCATCTTCGCCTCCACGTCGGTGTCCGCGTCGCTGCTCGCCTCGACGGACACATCACCGGCGTCGAGGATCGCGACGCCGTTGCCGATCTCGGCGGTCGTCGCATCCTCGATCAGGGCGAATCCGAACGAGATGCCGACGCCGACGCTGCCGGATCCCACCGAGCCGTCTTTCACCGGAAGGGCCTTCACGGTGGCGGCCAGCGCGGACGCGGCCGAGATGTCGAGGTCGCCGCCCTGCAGGTGCAGGGTGCCTTCGACGTCTGCGGTGGTGTCATGATCGACGATCGCGATGGCGGCCGAGCCGGCCACCGAGACCTTGCCGGCGGCACCCGAGGATGCGGAGGCCCCGACGGTCGAGGCGTTGTCACCGTCGGGCGCGACCTCAGCGTGCACCGTGACGCCGTCCGCGGTGACGGTGACCGTGGCGGGGACGACCGCCTCGTTGCGCAGGGTCGAGAGGGTGAGGGCGACGCCGGCGCCGATGGACGCCGACCCGTCCGGCGAGGTGGAGGAGCCGTCGGCCGCGCTGGCCGCGTCGGCCGCCGCAGCGGTGGTCAGGCTCAGTGAACCTCCGGCGCTCAGCGTCGTCACGCCCGGGTCGATGATCGTGCGGGCCTCGACGGTCGAGATGACCACGCCGACGGCGGCGGCGACCGCGATCGGCCCGTCGGAGGTCGAGGCGCTCGGCGTCTCCGCGCTGCCGGACTTCGCCATCCCGTTCTCGCCGGCTTCCTTGTCGGCGAGGCCGCGCTGCGCGCCCACCTCCTTGTCGACGCCGGTGTGGCCGTCGCCGTCCGGAGTGGTCGTGTCGGGGGCACCGGTGTCGCCGGCGGCCGGGGCACCGCCCGCCGACGCGCTGCCCGTGGCCGATGCGGCCGAGATGCTGGTCGCCGCCAGCGAGATGTTGCGGCCGGCGTTCACGACGCGGGCCAGCGTCGCCGTGGCGCTGTGGTTGGCGATGACCAGGCCGAGCGCGAGGCCCACGGCCGCCGAGCCCGAGCTCGTGGCGCTCGCCCCGCCGCTCGCGGTCGCCGAGGCGGACTGGGATGCGGTCAGGCCCAGGTCACGGCCGGGTGCGAGGGTGCCGCCAGACTCGACGGCGGCCGAGGTGCTCACGTTCGAGAGCACGATGCCGACCGAGGGGGCGACGGCAACGCCTCCGGATGCGCCGATCTGCGCCGTCGCCGTCCCGGCGCTCGTCGCATGCGCGGTCAGCTCGATGTCGCGAGCACCCGCGACGCCGATGCCGGAGCGGATGACCGACTCCGTGTCGACGTCCAGGATGATCAGCGCGAGCGCGGCGCCGATGCCGACGCTCTTGCCCGTCGCGCCGTTGAGCGCGGGCAGCGCGTTGGTCGTGGCGGCGACGTCGGCATCCGCGTCGAGCGTCAGGTCGCCACCCGTGAGCGTGACGGCGCTCTCGAGCGCAGCCGTGGTCGTGTGGTTGACGAGAGCGAGTGCGATGGAGCCGGCGACCGAGACGTCGCCGGCGGCGCCCGCCTTGGCATCCGCGGTGACCGTCGAGGTGGTGCCGCTGCCGTCGTCGGCCGTCGTGGCGCGCAGGGCGAGGCCGGATGCCGTGATCGCGAGATTCGAGGGGACGACCGCCTGGTTGACGACCGTCGCCAGCGTGAGGGCCACGCCCGCGCCGATGCCGGCGGTGCCGCCGGTGGCCGAGCCATCGGCGACGGACGCCGCGTCGGCGTTCACGGCCGTGGTCAGGCTCACCGCCCCCGTGGTGGAGAGGGAGACGACGCCGGTGAAGACCGCTTCGGCGGTGACGGTCGAAATCGCGACGCCGACGGCGGCCGCTGCCGAGACCGGCCCGTCTGAGGTCTCGGCGCCTGGTGTGTCTGAGGAACCCGATCCGCCCACGTGCTCGCTACTGGCCACATCGTCGGCGTGATCCCGCTCGGCGCCGATCTGCTTGTCGACTCCGGTCTTGCCGTTCTCGGGGGTGTCGGCGTCCGCGGCCTTCTCGGATCCTGCCGCCGATGCGGTGCCGGATCCTGTGACGGCCGAAATGGTCGTGGCGGCGAAGGCGACCCCGCCGCTGCCGCTCAGCGAGCGGGCGAGCTCGGTGCGCGCGGTGTGCGATCCGGTGGCGAGGCCCAGGGCGAGTCCGACCGCGGCGGTGCCCGCGGTCGCCGCCGCATCGGCCGTAGCCGATGCCGAGGCGTTCGTCGTCGCCGTCACGGTCACGTCGCCCGGGATTCCGGTCAGGGCGCCGGTGCCGATCCGGGAAAGCGCCTCGATCGTGGAGAGGGTGACCGCGACCGCGGGGGAGACGGCGACCGTGCCGGCTGATGCACCCATCGTCGCCGTGGTCGTGGCCGAGGTGGTGGCGGAGGCATCCAGCGTGAGCGCTCCGGCCAGGGTGGCGGTCGCCCCGTCGGCGAGTTCGGCCGTCGTCGCCTCGTCCAGGATGACGAGGGCGAAGGCCGCTCCGACGCCGACGGCACCCGTTCCAGCGGCGCCTCCGTCGATGGCGGGAACGGCGGTCGCGTCGACCGATCCCTCGGACGATGCCGCGATCCGCAGCTCGCCGCCCCCGGTGGTCTGGGCGGAGCCGGAGAGTCGCGCGGTGGTCTGACGGTCGATCACGGCGACCGCGACCGCACCGGCGATCGACACCCCGCCCGCGGCACCGGCCGTGGCGTGGGCCGCGAGATCGGAGGCGGCGGGGCTGGTGGCCTCGATCGTCACGGAGCCGGCTCGCGCCGATCCCGCGATCTCGGCGGTGACGCGCGTGGTCGCCAGGGTCAGCGCGACACCGGCGCCGATCGCGGCGCTCGCGCCGCCGTCCGCGGATCCGCTCCCGTCGCTGGTGGCGTCGGCCTCACCGGAGGCAGTGACCTCGGCGCTGTCCGCGTCGACGCTCCCGGTCGCCAGGATCGTCGCGAGCACGGTGGCGGTGGAGAGGGCGACCCCCACTGCGGCAGCTGCGCCGACGGCACCCTGCGAAGTGGAGGCGCTGGGAGCATCGGGAGCGGATGCGCCCGAACCGGCGAGGTCGGTCGCGTGCGTCTTCTCCTGACCCACCTGCGAGTCCACGGTCGATCCACCCGACGCCGCCCCGGCACCGGCCGAGGACGCGGTGGCGTCCCCGGTGACGTGCGAGACGCCGGTCGCGGTGATCGCCACGTCGCCCGAGGCGCTGACCTGCCGAGCGAGCGAGGCCGTCACGGAATGCTCGCCGATGGCGAGGCCGAGTGCGAGGCCGACCGCAGCGGTTCCGGCGGCCGCACCGGCCGTCGCGGTGGCCGAGGAGGTCGCGGTCTGGTCCGCTTTGAGGTCGAGGGAGTCGATGCTCAGCAGGGCGCCGCTCGCGATCGTGGCGCTGGTGGTAGCGGTGTGGAAGGTCGTGGCGACGGCGGGCGCGACGGCCACGGAGCCACCCGACGCACCGATCCGCGCCTCGGATGTCGCCGTCGAGATCGAGCTCGCCGTCACCGTCACCGCGGTCGCCTGCGCCGCGGCGCCGACGGAGATCGACGCGATGACCGTGTCGGTGACCACGGCGATCGCCGCCGACGCACCGACGCCGACGCTCTCACCCGACACGCCATCGACTGCGGGCAGAGCGCTGACGGTGGTCGTCGTCGCGGATTCCGCGTCCACGCTGAGCGCTCCCGAGACCACCACCGACCCGTCGACGCGCGCCGTGGTCGCGGAATCCAGGATGGCGATGCCGACGGATCCGGCGATCGACACCGTTCCGCCGCCCGCTCCCGCCGACGCGGCAGCGCCGATCTCGGAGACGGTGTCCGCGCCATCCGGAGCCACCGTCGCCGACACCGTGAGCGTGGCCGCGGTCACGGTGACAGCCGTCGGCAGGATCGCGCTGTTGAGATCATCAACCTTCGTCAGCGCTACCGCGGCCCCGATTCCGAGCGCCGACGGCGCCGTCGCCGAGCCGTCGGCCACGGAGGCGGCGTCCGTCTGCAGTGCAGAAGAGAGCACCACGTCGGAGCCACCGATAGCGGTGACGGCCGAGTCGATGAGGGCCTGGGAATGCACCGTCGCCACGATCATGCCGACCGCGGCCGCGACGCTGACGCCGCCCTGCGATGTCGAGGCGGATGGCGTATCGCCGGGTTGGGTCGAGCCCGCTACGTCATCAGCGTGGGTCCGCTCCTTCGTCACGGCGTCGTCGACACCGGTCCCGGATGCCCCATCGCCCGAGCCGCTCGAGGTCTCACCCGGCGCGCCCGAGGTCGAGGCCGTCCCGGTGGCGTTCAGGTGCGCGAGACCGGTGGCCTCGATCGTCACCTCGCCCGCCGCGGCGACGTTGCGGGCGAGCAACGCGTCCACCTGGAGGTCCGCGAGGACCAGGCCGAGTGCCAGGCCGAACCCGGCCGTGCCCGCCGACGCGGTGGCGCCGGCCGACGCGGAGACCGTCGATGTCTGCTGAGCCGTGATGCCGAGCGCTCCGCCGATCGTCAGCTGAGCTCCGGTGCCCAGCCGCGCTTCGGTGGTCGCGGTCACGCGCGCGGTCGCGACCGACGGCGTCACGGCGACGCCACCGCCGGACGAACCCATGAAGGCCGTCACCGTCGTCGAATCGGTGCCCCCGGCGTGGACGGTCACATCGTGGGCGCCGGAGAGGGACGCGGTGTCGGCGATGGCCGCCGTGGTCGTGTCGTCGACGATGGCGATTGCGGCGGCCCCGCCGATGCCGACGCTGGAGCCTGACGCGCCGTCGGAGGTACCGGCCGTCACCGTCGAAGCGGTGGATGCCGTGGCCCCGACCTCGACATCGCCCGTGCCGCCGGCAAGCACGAGGGCGCCCGAGAGGGTGGCCGTCGTCGACAGCTCGGCGAGGAGCAACGCGACCGATCCGGCGACCGAGATGTCACCGCCGCCCGCCCCGGCGGTCGTGGTCGCGCCGAGCACCATCGTCGAGTTCGAGATGACCGCCAGGGATCCGGCCGAGCCGCCCCCCGCTGTCGCCGAGGTCGCGAGATCGACGTCGGTGAGAGCGACCGCCGCACCGATCGCGGCGGCGCCGCCCGCGGCCGCCGAACCGTCGGCTGTCGTCGTCGAGGTCGTCGTGCTGCTCGCACCGATCTCGAGTGCGCCGCCGACACTCAGGCTGCCCGAACCGCTCGGGCCGGCGGTCACCCGCGCGGTGCCGAGCACGAGAGCGACGGCCGCGGCCGCATCGACTCCGCCCGCCGAGGTGGAGACCGAGGGCATCGCCGGCGCCGTCCCGCCGTTGAGGGAGGTCGCCTGGTCGGCCTGATCGCCGAGCTGCTGGTCGACACCGTCGCCGGCGTCGCCGGCGCCCGCAGAGCCCTCGGGCGCGCCGGCGGTCGACGCGGTCGAATCCGCCGTCTGCGTGGAGGTCCCCGCCGCCGTCAGGGATGCGGAGGCCGCCGTCACGGCGCGGGCGACGGTCGCGATGACCTCGTGGTCGGCGATGACGAGGGCCAGGCCGGCTCCGACGGCGACGGTGGAGCCGCCGGTGGTCGATCCCGTGGCGGTGGCCGTCGCGGTCGCCGTCTGCGTCGCGCCGACCGAGATCCCGGCGCCGGTGCTGATCGCCGCGCCGGCGCCGATGCGCCCCGTGGTCGTGACATCCGACACCGTGGTTGCCGCATAGGCGGCCGCAGCGACGCCGGCCGCGGCGGCCGATGAGCCGGTGTTCGAGGTCGCCGTGTCGTCGCTCGTCGCCGTGATCGCGACGCTACCGCCGACATGCGGCGTGGCGACGAGCACGGCCGTGTCGGCGAGTTCGGCGAGGGTGGTGTCGGTGACCGATGACACCGCGACCGAGGCGCCGACGCCGACCGTCGAGCCGCCGGTGCCGGGAGCCGCGGTCGCGGCGGAGGACGTCGCCGCCGTGGAATCCGCGGTGACCGAGAGCGACCCCGCGAAGCCATCTGCGTCGAGATCGAGGTCGAGAGTGCCGCCGGCCGAGGCGGTCGTCGCGAGGTGGACGATGGCGAGGGCGAGACTGCCGGCCAGTCCGAGAGTGCCGCCCGATCCGGCACCCGCGATCGACGTCGCGCTGAAGTGGTGCCCGGTGGCGGGATCCCCCATTGCGGTGGTGCTGTCTACGCCTGCGCTGAGGGTGAGCGCGTCGGCGTCGATGAGAGTGCCTGCTCCGGTGATCGCGCTGATGCTGACGTCTGCGTCGGTCAGGGCGATTCCGGCTCCGATGGTGGCGGCCGGTGGGCCTCGGTCCGCCGGCTGCCCGGTGGCGGTGGAATCGGCAAGATCGTCGTGGCGCGCGTCGAGAATCACGGCGCTGGCCGTGAGATGCACTGCCGAGACGCTCGCGTCCGCGCTCGCGTCCGCGCTCGAGTGGAACAGCGTGACGGCGATCGCCGCAGCCACCGAGACGACGCCCGCGGGCGTCGACGGAGCCGGTGCTGCGGGCGGCGTCGATCCGTCGGGATCGTGAGCGCCCGCGTAGCTGCCCGCATCCCCGACCGCGGCCGCGGGGTCCTGCTGATCCGCGGAACCCTCGGCGGGCGCGCCGCCGGCCGAGGCCGAAGCGGTGGTGGTGGCCTCTGAGCCACCGGTCACCCGAATGATGATGACGCCCGATGCGGTGACGTCGCGCAGGATCGTGGCTCGCACCGAGTGATCGACGTTGCTGAGTGCCACGGCAAGACCGACGGTCGCGTCGCCGGACGCGGCCGCGCCGTGAGCGGCGGTGGTGACCGGAGCACGCTGATCCGCGGTCACCGTCACGTCGCCGCCGGCCAGCAGGGCCGAGCCGGCTCCGATCTGAGCGAGCGTGGTCAGGGTCGAGGTGCTGATCGCGATCGCCCCGGCGAGCGTGACGCCGGCGCCCGTCGCGCCACCGTCCGCCGTCGTGTCGCTGGCCGTCGTCGCGGCGGCCGTGACGCTGAGGTCGTGGGCGCCGGTGAGGGTCGCCCCGTTCGCGAGCTCCGAGGTCGTCGCGCCGTCAACGGCGCCGAGCGCCACGCTCGCGCCGATGCCCGCGGTCTGCCCGGCGACGGGCGCGGATGGCGAGGCGGCCGCTTGCACCGACGCCTCCTCACGGGTGCCGATCGCGACATCCGAAGTCGGCGCCAGCAGGATGACATCGCCGGCGATCCTCGCCAGGGTCGTGAGCTGAGCAAGAGAGAGGGCGATGGCTCCAGCCACCGCGACCGATGCCGCTCCGTCGCCGCTGCCGGTCGACGCGCCCGAGACGGCGGTGGCGACGTAGTCGTTCGCGTCGCCGGTGACCGTCGGTGCGGTCACCGCTGACACCGTGAGCGATCCCGCGGTGTAGCTGCCTCCGGCGACCAGCGACTCGGACGACACGTCGCTGCGGTTCACCGCGAGGGCCACGCCAACGCCTGAGGCCCCATGCACCACCGGCGCGCCGTCGGCCGACGCGGTGGATCCACCGCGTGATGCCGACGTCACCGCGATGCCACCCGGTGCGACCACGGCCGCCGTGCCCGCCGGCTGGACCAGGGCGGTTGCGCCTTGCGTGAGTGAGACGTTGGCGATGGCGCCCGCGACGGTGACGGCGCCGCCGCCAGGGGTGTCGGCCGCGCCGTTGGTGGTGTCGCTCGGGCTCTGATCGTTCTCGGCGGCGCCCCCCGGACTCGCCGTCGCGGTCGCGGTGACATCGGCGGTGGTCTCGGAGTCGACCGTGAACGACGCCCCGTCGATGTTCGCAGAGGACTGGACCTTCGCCGACGACGTCGCCGTCACGTCGGCGACCGCGATCGCGCCTCCGGCCGTCGCGCCCGAGGCATCGGCGTTCACGTCGACCGTCGTCGCGTTGCCGGCTCGCACGCTGATGTCGCCCGTGGCGGTGATAGCGGTGGCGCCGGTGATGAGAGCCGAGGCTACGGTCGTCACGGTCGCGGAGGCGACGGCGGCATCGGCGGCCGCCGTCCCGCCCGACGCCGGAGCAGCGGTCGCCGTCACGGTCGCCGCGACCGAGGCGGCGAGGGTGAAACCGCCCGCGGCCTGCACCGTCGCATCCGTCAGCGTGGCGGAGGCCGACGAGGTGGTGGTGATCGTCTCGGCCGTCGGGGGAGCGGCCGTGGCCGACGCCGACACCGTGATCGACGCGCCACGGAGCGTCGTGCCGGTGAGCTGCACGCTCGCCTCGGCATCGCTCGCCATTCCGGCGGTCAAGTCGATGTCGCCCGCGGTGCTGCCACCGGTGGTGTCGATCACCGACGCGCCGACGATGATGTTGGCGGCCACGATGTGCACCGTAACGCCGGGCAGCAGCAGGTCGCCGAGGATGCGGACCGTCACACCGGGAGCCGACGCGAGGATCTCGAACAGCTCGGTCGGGACCACCAGCGTCACCGACTCCATCGCACCGGTCGTGCTCGTGACGACGATGGCGTGGGACGTCACGTCCTGGGTCACGTCGAGCGTGTCCCCGGCCGTGGTCGAGGTGACCGCGACCTGCCCCGGGGTGCCCGCCACCGTCAGGGGCTCGAGGTTGTCGTAGGCGACCGACAGGGCGTCGGCCGAAAGGGTCCCCTTCTCGGGACCGCCCGGGACCGAGACGACGCGCCCGCCCGCGGCGTCGAGCGTCATGCCGTCATGGCCGCCGAGGCCGCCGTCGACGCTGACGATCGACCCGCCTGCCGCGACGTCGATGACGAAGGAGTCGTCATCGGATGCCGCGCCGACCAGGTGCGCGAAGCCCGTGAAGTCGATCCCTCCCACGTCACCCGCGCCATCCCCGTCGACCGTCCAGGTCACCGAGGTGGACCCGCCGGAGCGGGTCAGCGTCGCGTCGCTGCCGGCCACGGCGAGGTGCGTCATGCCGGTGTAGGAGAAGGAGTCGGCTCCGAGGATCACGCTTCCCGACCCGGAGGCGCCGAGCAGCCATCCCGACCCGTCGCCGGTGACGGTCAGGGTCCCGTCGCCCGGTCCGCTGACCGTGAGGGGTGCAAGCGCGGCGGCGAGCGCGGCGAGGACTCCGGCACCGATCGTGACCTTCAGTCCGGTGATCGACAGGCTCGACACCTGCGCGAGAGGCGTGGTGGTCGTCGTCCCGTCGACGTCGATCAGGAGGTCGGTGCCGTCGATCGTCACCGTCACGGTGGACGTCGCGCCGCCGGCGATCACGGGGGCGGGGGCGGGCGGGGTGTCGCCGCCGCCGTCGCCACTTCCGCCTCCGTCCGAGACGATCGCGAAGGAGTGGAACGACGGGGCGACGTCGGCGGACGGATCGCCGGCGCCGGGGTCGGCGGCATCCGGCGAGGGGTCCGAGGGAGCGGGAGTGTCGGCCGCGGCCGGGGTGCCCGATGTGTCAGGCCCGGTCGGAGCGTCCGCGGTGTCCGGCGTCGCGGGGGCATCCCCGGCGTCCGAGCCCGGGTCGCCCTCGCCGGGTGTCGGGTCGTCGAAGAGGGCGATGGGCGTGCCGAGAGAGGACGTGGAGAGACCCGGGCTGGGCGACGACGACGGGTCAGGCGTCGTGGTCGGGTCGGGAGTCGGTGTCGGATCGGGCGTCGCGGTCGGGTCCGGAGTGGGAGTCGGGTCGGGCGTCGACGTGTCGCCGCCCGAGCCGGTCCCCGTGTTGGAGCCCACCGTGGTCGGCCCGACCGTGCCCGGACCGCAGACCAGCGTCCGGCTCGTCGAGCTCGAACTCGAGGTGGAGGACGATGACGGGTCGGCCTGCCCGCTCCCGTCGCCACCGGTCTCCTGCAGGGTGCAGTTGGAGGTGCCCCCCGGGTTCAGCGACGTCGAGGGGACGGTGACCACCACGACGCGGCGCGTGGTGGTGGTCGTCGAGCCGGTACCGGCGGGAGGAGTCGTCACCATCACCACCGGCGCGAGCGCGGACGCGGGAGCTGGCGGACCATCCTTCTCGGCTGCGGCGGCCGGCGAGGACGCGGGAGCGGCGGTGGCCGGGAGCACGGATGCCTGAGCCGACACCCCGTTCAGCGTCGCGATGGCGATCAGGGCGGCGACGAACGCAGCGAGCACGACAAAGGCGGTGCGTCCGCTGGACACACCCGGATTGCCCGGAACAGCGCTCATCTAGGAAAGCGCGAACGAGCTCAGGGGGCTGAGAACAGAGGGTAGGTCAGCGTCCACGCTGTGCTCATGCTAGCCAGCACGCCGCAATCCAACGACCCCCGTCTGGGGGTCTTCTGGGGTACGGACGGTGTCCGCCTTCTTGTCAGTCCCGGCGCCCGCCGAACGGACGCCACACCACCAGCTGGTTTTGCTTGCGCGCGCGCTCCCCGGCACGCAGCGACACGACGTCGCCTTCGGCGCCCGCGGCGAAGACCCGACGGCCCGGTCGGTTGAGCAGCTCGTCGGCGAGCGCCGACTCGAGTTCGCGCACGCGGCCCGCGAGGGCCGTCACCTGGTTCTCGAGATCGAGGATGCGGCGGATGCCCTCGAGGTTGAGGCCCTCCGCGCTCAGTCGGGCGATCTCCCGCAGCTGCACGACGTCGCGCATCGTGTAGCGGCGGGACTGCCCGGCCGTGCGCCGCGGACTCACCATGCCGAGCCGGTCGTACTGGCGCAGCGTCTGGGGATGCATCCCGCTCAGCTCAGCCGCGACGGCGATCGCGAACAGCGGGCTGTTCTCGTCGACGTCCATCAGATGCCGTCCACTAACGGCCGCCCAGCCTCAGCAGGTCCTCGCGCGGGTTCTCATCGGGGAGCGCCTTCGTGAAGGCCTCGAGCGCTTCCTTGGCGGCGGGGGTGAGGTGGCTGGGTACCGCGATCACGACCTCGGCGAGCAGATCGCCGGTGCCCTTCGGCGTCGTCACGCCGCGGCCCTTGACGCGAAGCACGCGACCGCTCGGCGTGCCGGCGGCCACGCGCAGCTTGACCGGGGTGCCGTCGAGCGTCGGGACCTCGATGGTGGCGCCGAGCGCGGCCTCCGCGAAGGTCACCGGGACGTCAACGCGCAGATTCAGTCCCTCGCGCTCGAAGATCGGATGCTTGCGCACGGTCACCGTGATGACCAGGTCGCCGGGCTCGCCGCCGTCGGGGCTTGGCTGCCCCTTGCCCTTCAGGCGGATCTTCTGGCCGTCGGCCACGCCCGCCGGGATCTTGACCTTGGTCTCCTTGCCGTTCTGCATCTGCAGGGTCACGGTCTCGCCGCGGATCGCGGTCAGGAAGTCCAAGGTGGTGTTCGCGGTGACCTCGGCGCCCCGCGTGGGACCGCCGAAACCCTGGTACCCGCCGCTCGCACTGCCGAAGCCGCCGCGGCCTCCGAACATCCCGCCAAGCAGGTCTTCGAAGCCGCCGGTCGAGTACGCCTGGCGACCGCCGCCGCGACCCTGGTTGAACATGCCGCCGAAGACGTCTTCGAAGCCGCCGTTCGCGCCGCCGCCTGACGTGAACCGCGCGCCACCGCCCATCGCGCGCACCTGGTCGTACTCGGCGCGCTGCTCCTTGTCTGACAGCACCGAGTACGCCTCGCTGATCTCCTTGAAGCGCGCCTCAGCCTTCGCATCGCCCGCATTGGAGTCGGGGTGGAACTGCCGCGCGAGCTTGCGGTAGGTCTTCTTGAGGTCGGCGTCCGACACGTCCTTCTTCACGCCGAGCACGGCGTAGAAGTCCTTGTCGAACCAATCCTGGCTGGCCAATCCGTGCCTTCTCGGTTTTCGGGTTGTCGGGTTACTCGGGAACGCTGACCGCGACCTTGGCCGCCCGGATCAGACGCTCGCCGAGCGCGTAGCCGGGCTCGATCACGTCCGCCACCGTGTTGATGGTCACGCCCGCGGTCGGGATCTGGACGATCGCTTCGTGCACCTGAGGGTCGAAGGCCTCGCCGGCCTCGCCCACGCGCCGCAGCCCATAGCGCTCGAAGCCCGCACGGAGCTTCTGCGCCACGATCGCCAGCGGGCTGCCCTCGGTCAGGTCGCCGTGCGCCTCCGCACGGTCGAGGTCGTCGATCGCCGGCAGGAGCGTGCGGATCACCTCGGCGATGACGGCTTCGCGGTTCGCGACGCGGTCCCGCTCGACGCGGGTGCGGAAGTTCTTCAACTCCGCCTCCGCGCGGGCGGCCCGCTCGCGGTACTCGCCGACCAGGTCGCGCTCGGCCTCGGCCAGCAGCGCGACATCCTCATCGCTCAGTTCCACGTCGGGGCCTTCGGCCTGAATCAGGTCGTCGGCCGCCGCTGCCTCGGCACCGGTGGCGCCCCCTCGCGCTTCTCCGGTCTTGGGGTCGATCTTCCGCTTGTCGCGGATGACCGGCTCCTCGGACTCTTCGGGGCCTGTCGGGCCCGTGTCGTGAGCAGCCATCGCTACTTCTTCGACCCCTTGGGCTCGTCAGCGTTTCCCTCGGCAGCGTCCTTCGGCTCGTCGTCGTCCACGATCTCGGCGTCGACGATGTCCTCGTCGCTCGATTCGGTGGCCGGCTCCTCGCCGCCCTCGGTGGTCTGACCCTCGGACTGCCCGGCCGCGTAGATGGCTTCGCCGAGCTTGGTCTGGCTGGCGTTCAGCTTGTCGAACGCCTCCTTGACCGCGGCCTCGTCCTCGGACTGCAACGCCGTCTTCAACGCGTCGACGTCGGCCTGGACCTCGGTCTTCACGTCATCCGGCAGCTTGTCGTCGTTCTCCTTGATCAGCTTGTCGATCGAGTAGGCGAGCTGCTCGGCGTTGTTGCGGACCTCGGCGGCCTCGCGGCGGCTCTTGTCCTCCGCGGCGTGCTCCTCGGCCTCGCGCACCATGCGCTCGATGTCCTCCTTGGGCAGCGAGGAGCCGCCCGTGATGGTCATCGACTGCTCCTTGCCGGTGCCCTTGTCCTTGGCGCCGACGTGCACGATGCCGTTGGCGTCCAGGTCGAAGGTGACCTCGATCTGCGGGATGCCGCGGGGCGCCGGCGCGATGCCGGTCAGCTCGAACGTTCCGAGCGGCTTGTTGTCGCGGGTGAACTCGCGCTCGCCCTGGAACACCTGGATCGCGACCGACGGCTGGTTGTCGTCCGCCGTGGTGAAGGTCTCGCTCCGCTTGGTCGGGATGGCCGTGTTGCGCTCGATGAGCTTCGTCATGATGCCGCCCTTGGTCTCGATCCCGAGACTCAGCGGGGTGACGTCGATGAGCAGCACGTCCTTGCGCTCGCCCTTCAGCACGCCGGCCTGGAGGGCGGCGCCGACGGCGACCACCTCATCCGGGTTGACGCCCTTGTTGGGCTCCTTGCCCCCGGTCAGCTTCTTGACCAGTTCGGTGACGGCGGGCATGCGGGTCGACCCGCCGACGAGCACCACGTGGTCGATGTCGGCGACCTTGACGCCCGCCTCCTTGATCACGTCTTCGAAGGGCTTCTTCGTGCGGTCGAGCAAGTCACTGGTCATCTGCTCGAACTGCGCGCGGGTGATGGTCTCGTCGAGATTCGCCGGTCCGTTCTCGGTCAGCGACAGGTACGGCAGCTGGATGCTGGCGCTCATGGAGCTCGAGAGCTCCTTCTTCGCCTGCTCGGCCGCCTCCTTGAGGCGCTGCTTCGCGATCTTGTCGGTGGACACGTCGACCCCGGTGGTGTCCTTGAACTTCTTGATCAGGTAGTCGACGATCCGCTGGTCCCAGTCGTCGCCGCCGAGTCGGTTGTCACCGGCGGTGGAGCGCACCTGGATCGTGGAGAAGTCGTCGTCCTTGCCCACCTCGAGCAGCGAGACGTCGAACGTTCCGCCGCCGAGGTCGAAGACGAGAATGAGCTCGTCTTCCTTGCCCTTGTCGAGGCCGTAGGCGAGTGCGGCCGCGGTCGGCTCGTTGATGATGCGCAGCACGTTGAGGCCCGCGATCTCACCGGCCTCCTTGGTGGCCTGGCGCTCGGCGTCATTGAAGTACGCCGGGACGGTGATGACGGCATCCGTCACGTCTTCGCCCAGGTACTGCTCGGCGTCGCGCTTCAGCTTGCCGAGGATGCGCGCCGAGATCTCCTGCGGCGTGTACTTCTTGCCGTCGATCTCGACCTTCCAGTCGGTGCCCATGTGGCGCTTGACCGACGAGATGGTGCGATCGACGTTCGTGACCGCCTGGCGCTTGGCGGTCTCACCGACCAGCACCTCGCCGTCCTTGGTGAAGGCCACGACCGACGGGGTCGTGCGGAAACCTTCTGCGTTCGCGATGACGGTGGGCTCGCCACCTTCGAGCACGGCGACCACCGAGTTGGTGGTTCCGAGGTCGATTCCAACTGCTCGAGCCATGTGAGTGTCTGCTCCTTGAAAAGTTCGGATGCCCGACTTGAGTCGGGCTATGTCAAGTTTATCCCTGTGGATAACTCTGTCAAGTTGAAGTTGAGTCCCGGTGACTCATGGTGACGGGGATGGCCATCCGGCAGCAGGATGCTGGCATGAGCAACGACGCCGTCTCGACCCCTCCGACGCGATGGTGGCAGGTGCTCGGATCGCTGCCATTCGCCGTGCTGGTGCTGGTCGCGATCAACGCGGTCTTCATCGCGCTGGTCGCGTTCGGCAACATCACCGACTACGCCACCAACTACGCCTTCGTGCAGCACGTGCTGTCGATGGACACCACGAACTTCGGCGGCAAGCCCGGAGTCGGCCTCGATCCCGACATCATGTGGCGCGCCATCACCTCGCCGGTCGCCTGGAACGTCGCCTACATCGGGATCATCGTGTGGGAGTCACTCGCCGCGATCGTGCTGATCACGGCCGTCGTGCTGTTCATCCGGGGCCTCACCCGCGGCAGTGGGTACGCACGCGCGAAGGCGGTCGCGAGCATCGGGCTGCTCATGATCGTCGTGCTGTTCTACGGCGGGTTCATCGCCATCGGCGGCGAGTGGTTCGGCATGTGGCGGTCGACCGCGTGGAACGGGCTCGACACGGCGTTGCGCGACGGGCTGCTCTCGGCCGTGACGCTCATCCTGATCCACGTCGCCGTCGCCGGCTGGACGCGCCGGTCGACCATCGCCCGCACCGTCCCGCCCGAGGGTTGAGCGCCCCCGACTCGAGGAGACAACAGGAGTCGAGGGCGCTCGGGTTTCCGGGGCGTGGGTCCCCGGAGATCTAGACGCGGTGCGCCGGGCGGCGGCGCGGCCGGACCTGCGAGGCGAGCGCGGTGATCGTTCCCAGCAGCAGCAGGATCAGCGCCAAGGTCAGCGCCGGGAAGATCGGGGTCCCCGTGAGGGCAAGGGCCTTCGTGGTGAGCCCGATCAGCACGGTCCCCGTTCCGCCGACGGCCAGGGTGACCAGCTGGGAGCCGCCGGTGGTCAGGCGGTAGCCCGCGGGGGCGGTCGCCGTGTCGATCGTGACCGTGTAGTCGCCGGCCGGCAGCTTCAGCTGCTGCCATGCGCCACTGGCATCGGCCACGACGGGCACCGTCACGGGGCCCTTCGGACCGGTCCAGGTGACGTTCACCGTGATACCGGGCAGGCCGGGCTCTCCGGCATCCTGCACGCCGTTCGCGTTCTTGTCGTCGTACACGACGCCCGAGAGCGTCGCGTCGCCGATGACGGCGAAATCGACGTCGGTGTTCACCTCCGTTGGCCCGAGCACGAGTTGGGTGTCGGATGCCGATCCGCCATCGAAGTCGCTGCCGGCGTGATAGCCGGCGGGCAGGGTCGCAGGGTCGTACGACACCTCGACCGCGCCGCCGGGGAGGCCGCCGACGTCGTAGTGGCCGTCGGTGTCCGTCGTCACGACCGTGATCAGGTCATCGCCCGTGCCGAGACTGCCGTCGGTGCCGGCCTGACGGACGGTCACGTCGATGCCACCGAGACCGGGCTCGCCCGCATCCTGCACGCCATTGTGGTTGACGTCGATGTAGATCGTGTCGCCGACGCTCGGGTCGCCGATGTAGCCGAAGTCCTGGTCGAGCTTGGACTGCCCGGAGGCCAGCGACACGTCCGCCTCGTCGACGGTGCCGCCGTCGGGATCGGCCGTCGGCGTGACGTCGGCGGGCAGGCCCGCGAGCGTGATCCGGAACGATCCGGCCGGCAGGAACGAGAATCGGTAGGCGCCCGTCGCGTCGGTCGTCGTGGTCCAGCTGTGGTCATCCGCGTCGCCGAGGATCCCGTCGATGCCGGCCCAGTCGAGGGCGACCGTGACGTTCGGGATGCCCGGCTCGAACGACGGGTCGCCGGCGGGGCGATCGAGCACGCCGTTGTTGTTGCGGTCGAGCCAGACGGTGTCGCCCAGCTCGCCGGAGCCGACGTAGCCGAAGTCCTGCGTCAGGTCGACCGTGCCGCCGGTGAGGGTGGCCGTCGAGACGCCGTCCGGTGCACCGGCGTCGGGGTCGACGCTCGACACCAGCCCGGCCGGGATGCCCGCGCCGACCGTGAGGCGGTACTGGCCGTCCGGCAGCGCGTCGAAGTCGTAGCCGCCGTTCGCGTCGGTCGTCGTGGTGAGCGTCAGGTCGTCGGAGGTTCCGGCCAAGCCGTCCGGCCCGAACCACAACGCGGTGACCATCACGTCGGGCAGGCCGGGGTCGGTCGCGCCCTGGGTGCCGTCAGCGCCGAGGTCCCACCACACGGTGTCGCCAAGCTCGTTGTCGCCCTGGAATCCGAAGTCCTGCGCCAGGTCGCTCGCGCCAGTGGCCAGCGACAGCACCGATTGCGCGTCGTTGCCGCCGTCGGGGTCGCCCGTGTTGACGGCGGCGTCGGCGATGCCGTGCACGACCGTCACTCGGAAGGCGCCGGCGGGCAGGCCCGTGACCGACCAGGTGCCGTCGGACGCGGTCGTCGCGTTCCACAGCTCGTCGTCGGCGGTGCCGAGCGCCCCGTCGACCCCGGCCCAGCGCACCTGAACGGGCTGGTCCGGGATGCCGTGCTCGCCGGCATCCTGGGATCCGTTGCCGTTCGCGTCGAGGTAGACCGTGTCGCCGATCGTGCCCGAGCCGCGGAGGCCGAAGTCAGCCGTCTGGTGACTGGTGCTCGTGCCGAGCGTGACGGTGTCGACGCCGTCGAGCACGTTGTCCTCCTCGGAGACGAACTGCATGCCGGCAGGAAGGGTCGACGGGTCGACGGTGACGGTCCACGGGCCGGCGGTCAGGCCGGAGAACTCGTAGTGCCCGTTCGCGTCGGTGATCGCGGTGACGGTGATGTCGTCGACCGTGCCGCCCGCGGCATCCGGACCATTCGAGTGCGCCGTGACGGTCACCCCCGCCAGACCGGACTCGCCCGCGTCGACCGTGCCGTCGGCATCGCGGTCGTTCCAGACCGTGTCGCCGATCGAGCCGGCGCCGTGGAAGCCGAAGTCGGCGTCGGTGCGCGCCTGACCCGAGGTCAGCGAGATCGCCGTGGTCGCGTCGTGGCCGCCGTCGAGGTCGTAGCTCTCCACCTGGTCGGCCGACAGGGTCGAGGTGTCGACCGCGACCGAGAAGTCGCCGGCCGGCAGGTTGCCGAAGCCGTACGCGCCGGTGGCATCCGTGGTGGTGGTGCGCACCAGGTCGTCGCTGCCGCCCCGCACGCCGTCCGCACCGAACCAGGTCAGCGTCACCGTGACGCCACCGAGACCGGGCTCGCCGGCATCCTGCACGCCGTCAGCGTCCTGATCGAGCCAGACGCGGTCGCCGATCGACCCGGTGCCGCGGTAGCCGAAGTCCTGGGCGAGGTTCGAGTTCGTGAGCGTGAACGTGCTCTGGTTCGGGGTGCCGGTGCCGTCGGAGTCGAAGGTCGGCGAGAAGCCGGCCGCGATCCCCGCGGTGACCTGAGCGAGGTACCTGCCGTTCGGGAGGTTCGTCACGCTCCAGTGGCCGCTCGCGTCAGTGGTGACCGTCTCGACCTTGTCGTCCCCACCGCCGAGCACGCCGTCAGCTCCGAAATAGGTGACCTTGACGGTGACGTTCGGGATGCCCGGCTCGCCCAGCTGCTGCACGCCATCGCCGTTGAGGTCCCACCACACGGTGTCGCCGATCACGGTGGTGACGTGGTAGCCGAAGTCGGCGGTGGTGACCGCGGCGCCGTTCGCCACGGTGAAGACCGCGGTCGAATCATGGTCGCCGTCGGCGTCGTAGGAGTTGGTCGCGTTGGCGAGACCGCTCGCGACCGTCACGCGGTACTGACCGGGAACCAGGTTGCCCACGGTCCAGCTGCCGTCGGTCGCCGTCGTGGTGGCGAAGGTCGCGTCGTCGGCGGTGCCGAGGGTTCCGTCGGATCCGGCCCAGACGACCGTCACCGTCGCGGTCGAGACCCCGGGCTCGGTGGCCGGCTGACGGGTTCCGTCGCCGTCGCGGTCGAGCCAGACCAGGTCACCGATCGAGCCGGTGCCGGCGTAGCCGAAGTCGTCGGTGGTGCGGTTCTCGCCGGCGGCCAGGGTCAGCGTGGTGGTGCCGTCGGGCGTGGCATCCGGGTCGAAGACGTTGGTGTATCCCGTCGGCACGCCGCTGACCGTCACCGAGTACGCGCCTGCCGGCAGCTTGCCGACCGAGTAGGTCCCTGTGCCGCTCGCGGTCGTCGTGTACGTCACATTGTCGCCCGCCGTGGTGAGCGAGCCGTCCTGGCCGCCCCAGACGACGGTGACCGTCGCGCCGGCGATGCCGGCCTCGCCCGCGTTCTTCACCCCGTCCTTGTTGCGATCGAACCAGACCTGGTCGCCGATCGAGCCGGTTCCGGTGTAGCCGAAGTCGACATCCGTCTTCACCGCGTTCTCGGCCAGGGTGCCGTTCCACACGCCGTTGGGCGTGACGGTGCCGTTATCGAGGTCGAAGCTCGGGGTCATCCCCGCGGGCACGCCCGCTCCGACCGTGACGCGGTAGCTGCCGCCGGGCAGGTTCTTGACGAGCCAGTTGCCCGAGGCGTCGGTCGTGGTGGTGCGGGTCTCGTCATCCGCGGTGCCGAAGACGCCGTCGGCGCCCAGGTAGACCACCGTGACGGTGACGCTCGAGAGGCCGGGCTCGCCGGCATCCTGCACGCCGTCGCCGTCTTCGTCGAACCAGACCCGGTCGCCGATCGAGGCCAGGTCGAGCTCGACGCTCACGGTGTCGGGCGTGACGTCGGTGTAGGTCTTGTAGCTGACGCCGCCGACCTGCGAGGTCGTCGGCACGCCGTGGTACGAGGCGACCGATGCCGTGTTGTTGACCTCGGTGCCTGCGACGATCTCGTTCGCGGCCGTGAAGTTGCTCGGCACGGTCAGGCTGTAGCCGACGGTGACCGGGGTGCCGACTGCCACCGAGGCGACCGTCCACTGGAGGGTGCCGTCACTGGGGTCGCTGTCGACCGCGGTGACGCCGGCCGGCAGCGCGTCGGGCGTGTAGTTCAGGAGTCGCGAATCCGGCGTGTCCTTGAGGATCGCGTCGTACGCGGTCGAGGTGCCCGTGTTGGTGAGGGTCACCGTGTAGTGCAGCACGGTGCCCGGCGTCGCCCGGCGGAAGTCGCTGTCGGCGACCTGGCCGTCGACGTTCTTGTTCAGCGTGAGCTTGGGCTCGACGATTGCGACGGCGGCGGTGGCAGTGACCCCCGCGATGTCGTAGCCCGACGTGGCCGGAACGGTCGTCGGTGTGCCGGTGATCTTGTCGCTCTTGTCGAGGTAGACCCGGGCCGAGTTCGACTGGCTGTCACCGCTCTTGGCCGGATCGACCACGATGCCGACGTACTGGATCGTGACGATCCGGGTGGCGGATGCCGCGGTCGCGAGGTCGCCGATGAAGAAGCCGATCATGCGATCCGTCGAGCTCGGCGTGCCGACCAGGCTCGGCGTGATCACCGGGGAGCACGCGACCGCGCCCATGGCGCAGGTGGCCGAGACGAGGTGATCGAAGCGCACGCCGGCGGGCAGCGTGTCGATGACCGTGGCGTCCCACGAGATGGTGTCGGCCGGCACTCCGAGCGCCAGCGTGTAGCTGATCGGCTCGCCGATGGTGCGTGGCGACGGCGACGCCGTCTTGCTCAGCGTCATGTTCGGGGCCGGGATGTCGCGCACGCCGGTGGCGAAGTATCCGCTGCCGACGGCACTGCCCAACGTCGACGAGGTCGAGGTGCGCTCTCCGGTGACCGTGCCCGCGAGCGAGCTCGTGGTGACCGTCGCGGTGTTGTGGATGCTTCCGTCGCTGACCAGCGGGTCGATCACGCGCACCTTGAAGGTCAGGCCGATGCTGGTCCCCGCGGCGAGCGAGGCCACGGTGAAGGTCAGGGTGCGCGCCCCGGCGTTCCAGACGCCGCCGCCCGGCAGGGTTGCGCCATCCGCCGCGTCGACATCGCCGGTCGTGAGCGGCACGACCTCCGATGGCACCGGGTCGACGACCGTGAGCTCGTGCGCCATCGACGAGGACGCCGATGCCGCGCCGTTGGTCACGGTGATGGTGTAGCTGAACTTCTGACCCGGCACGGCTTGAGCGCCCGCGTCGCTGGTCTTGGCGACCGTGAGGTTCGGCTCGACGATCCCGAGATTCGGGGCCGCGCCGGTCTTCGTGCGCACCGCTGCGGACCCGCTCTGCCAGTGCAGCACGGCGGAGTTCGCGATGTTGTTGGTGCGCTTCGGGCCGTTCGCATCACGGACGGTGGCGACGAGGGTCACGACGACGGTGTCGTCGCCGCTGTTCGCCGCGTTCACGTAGGTGGTGGCGGGGGCCGTCGTCAGTGCGGCCGTGATGTTCTGCCCGCTGACCGTCGCGTTCTGCGCCGTTCCGCCGTTGATGGTGAAGGTCGGGGTGCCCTGGATCGCGAGCGTGCTCGCCACGGCATCCGTGATGGTGGGCGACCCGTACATCGTGGTGCCCTGCGGGATCGTCGTGGTGATCGTGTAGGTGACGTTCTCGCCGATCGTGGCCTGGGCGGCGGTGTTGCCGCTCTCGGTCACGCCGGTGGTGAAGGTCTTGGCCACGGTCGGATTGGGGACGTCAACCTCGGCGGTCGCCTGCGCGTTCGCCGCCGGAACGTTCGACGGGGTCTGGGTGGGGTCGATGTTGTTCGCCGGGATGTAGGTGAACGCGCCGTTGGTGTCGGTCGCGCCCAGGTACTGGCGGATGCCGACCGTGTTCGTGTAGATGTCGCCAGGTGCGGCGGTGATCGGGGCCGTCGCGGTGTAGCTGACCGTGCCGGTGCCGCCGTTGGCCGCCACCGAGGCGATCGTCCAGTCGATCGAGTTGGTCGTCGTGCTGCAGACGCCCCCGCCCAAGTTCGTCACGCCGGCGCAGGTCCAGCCCGCCGGGAGCAGGTCGCGGACCGAGACGTTGTCCGCGCGCTGCTTGCCGGTGTTGGTGACCGTGACCGTATAGCCGACGAGGTCGCCCGCCTGCGCCGTGGTCTTCACCGTCGGGGTGATGGCTGTTCCGTTGAGCGAAGTGATCTTCTTGGCGATGCCGAGCACCGGCTGGCTCCAGGTGACGTCTGCCAGGTCGCGCAGCTGGAACGCCGAGCCGTCACTGTTGCGGTAGCGCAGCTTGAACAGGTTCGACGTGATGTCGGCGGTCGAGACCGCCGTCGGGTCGGTGACCGTCGCGTTCACGATGACCTGGAAGGTCGAGCCCTGGCTGATGTAGGGGCCGCCGTCGGTCCACGTGAGCACGCCGCCGCCGGAGGTGAAGGTCAAGCCCGTGACGTCGTTCGCGCCGGTGGCCGAGTAGCTCTGGTAGGTCATCCCCGCGGGGAGGTAGTCGGTCAGCGTGGTGCCGAGCGTGTGCACGAGCAACGGGTAGGTCACGGTGAGGCGGTAGCAGACGGTGTCGCCGGGGTGGAAGTCGCCCGCGGTCTTCGCCCAGGTCAGGGAGTCGGTGCACCCGGCACTGACGTCGGCCGGAAGCGCCACCTCCTTCTTGAGCGTGACGCCCGGTGCGGTCTGCGCGGCGCCCGAGTCGTCGATGACGTTCTCGGTGTGCGGGGTCCCGGTGGCGTCGATAACCTGCGCGGCCGTCGAGAGGTGCACGGTGTTGTCCCAGCCGTCCTGGGCCACGACCGGTCCTGAGCCGTCGCGATTGCGGTAGCTGGTGCGCGTGGTGGTCTGGTAGCTGAGCGCGAGGTCGCTGTTCACCGCGGTGAATCCCGGCAGGGTCCAGGTGACGGTGAGGGTCCCGTCGGCGTTCTGCACCGGGGCGCCGTCCGGCGCGATGGTGGCATGGCCCGCCCAGTCCAGACCATCCGGGATGGTGTCGGTCACGGTGATCGCACCGGTGGAGGCGGTGTACTCCGAGGACTGGATGTCGAGGGACCAGGTGCTGGTCTGACCGTGGTCGATCGTCTGCTTGTCGACGCTCTTGTGGATCAGCACGTCCTCGGCACTCACCTGGTCCTTGGCCCAGACGGTGACATCGCCCGCCTCGTAGAACCCGGTCACTCCGGCGGCGTTGACCAGGGACTCCTCGTCCGTGGTCATCGTGCCGGTGCTCGGGTTGTTGTCGAGGTTCGCGGTCGCGTCGACGCCGGGCTCTGGCACGTTCTGGTACATCGGGATGGCGGCCGCGTACTCCAGCGTCAGAACACCGTTGGCGGGCAGGTCGCCCAGGCCGGTCCAGGTCACCTGGGTGTACACGCCGGAGGCGATCGGCCCGGTGCCGTCCGGGTCGAAGGTGTCGGTGACCGCGGTGTAGGCGGGATGACAGTTCGGCACGGTCGCGATGGACGGGATCCGGCCCGAGCCCGGGTACTCCTCGGTGCCCGCCGCGCTCGTGTCGCCCGCGGTGCAGCCGAGGAACTCGAGGCCGGCGGGCAGGTAGTCGCTGACGCGGAAGTTGGACGTCGCCTTCACCGCGTTGTTGGTGATCGTCAGGGTGTAGATCGTGATGTGGTCGTGCACCCCGCGGAGCAACTCGCCCTCGCTGCTCGGCTCCGACTTCTTCACCGTGAACGGCACGAGCTGGGTCGACCCGCTGGCGCTTCCCGATCCCGTGAAGGCGCTGACCGTTGCGACGCCCGCGGCCGCCGTCACCTTGGGGACGGTGCGCGGGTCGGTGTTGACGTAGGCTCCCGCCGTGCCGCCGATGGTCTGGGGCACGTCGTAGGTGGTGGAGCTGTACGTAAGGTTGTAGTGCAGCGAGTAGGTGGTGTTGTCGAGCAGGTCGGCGACGTTGGTCCAGACCAGCTCGGTGGTGCCGTCCGCGAGAGCGATCGTCTGACTCGGGGCGAAATCACCCGAGTCGAAGCTGGTGCCGACCGGGATGATGTCGGTGAACGTCAGGTTGAAGGCATCCTGGTCGGGGGTGCTGTCCTGGTGCGCGGTGAGCGTCACGGCCACATCGGAGCCGTACAGCGTGGACGCGGCGACACTGCGCGTGAGCTGCACATCGGGCGTGCCTGCGGCGGTCGCTGCGGGCAGGGCGCCCGTGATGAGCGGGGCCACCAGGGCTCCGGCCACGAGCGCGAAAATGGTCGAGATCGACCCGAAGGCACGCGAACGCGCGCCGTGCTGTGTCGGCATTGCTGAGTACTCCCCCACGAAGTGAAATCTGCCGACCAGCGTTTGTCCCCTACGGTGTCAGCGTTCTTGTCGTCAGCGTATGGGGGGACACTGCCTGTCCCCCAGTCCCCAGTAAGGGTTCCCCGCGAGTGGGGGGTGGGCGCGGGATGTTCCGCTCCGCTGCCCTGGCACGGCAGGATGTGACCACGCACAGCACCGTGCGTTCACCCGACGGAAGTAGCGTCCAGCCATGAGCGACCAATACGGACCAGGACCCATCGGCAGCCCGACGCTCGTGCCGGGTCTCGAGCTTCAGGCGGATCGTAAGATCCCGGGCAAGCAGGTCGTGGCGTGGGCATTCTGGGACTGGGGGTCGTCGGCGTTCAACGCGGTGGTGACCACCTTCGTGTTCACCGTCTACCTGACGAGCACGAAGGGCTTCGGCGGGACCGTGGCCGCGTCATCCGCCATCGGGCTGGGTCTGACCATCTCCGGGCTCGTCGTGCTGTTGCTCGCGCCCGTGACCGGGCAACGGTCCGACGGCTCCGGACGCCGCAAGTTCTGGCTCGCGGTGAACACGGCGGTCGTGGTGGTCTGCATCGCGGCCCTGTACTTCGTCACGCCGAGTCCGGCGCTGCTGTGGCTCGGCGTCGGCCTGCTCGGTGTCGGCACGGTGTTCTACGAACTCGCGGCGGTGAACTACAACGCCATGCTCGTGCAGGTGTCGACGCCGAAGACGGTCGGGCGAGTCAGCGGATTCGGCTGGGCCATGGGCTACTTCGGCGGCATCGTCCTGTTGCTGATCCTCTATTTCGGCTTCATCCACCCGGACGTCGGCCTGTTCGGCGTCACCTCGGCCGACGGCCTGTCGGTGCGGGTGTCGATGTTGATCGCTGCGGTCTGGTTCGTGGTGTCGGCTCTGCCGGTGCTGATCGCCGTCCCGGAATACCAGGCTCCCGACGCCGTCAAGCGGGATCGCGTCGGCTTCTTCGCCGCGTACGGGCGACTCGGCAAGGACATCGCCGCGCTCTGGTGCACCAGTCGCCGGACCATCTGGTTCCTGCTGGCGAGCGCGATCTTCCGTGATGGGTTGACCGGCGTGTTCACGTTCGGCGGCGTGCTGGCCGCGGGAACCTTCGGCTTCTCGGCCGGCGAGGTCATCATCTTCGCGATCGCCGCCAACGTCGTCGCGGGCCTCTCGACGGTGATCGTCGGCACCCTGGACGATCGGGTCGGTCCGAAGCCCGTCATCATCACCGCGCTGATCGGCCTCGTCGTGGCGGGCTTGCTCGTCTTCCTCCTCCACGACGGCGGCCAGATCGTCTTCTGGACGGCGGGGCTCGCCCTGTGCCTGTTCGTGGGACCGGCGCAGTCGGCCAGCCGCACCTTCCTCTCGCGACTGGTTCCGGCCGGTCGCGAGGGCGAGGTGTTCGGCCTCTACGCGACGACCGGGCGCGCGGCGACCTTCATCGCGCCCGCCCTCTTCACCCTGTTCATCACGATCTTCGGCCAGCAGTACTTCGGCATCCTGGGCATCGTGCTGGTGATCTTCGTGGGGCTGCTGATCCTGATCCCGGTGAAGGGACCCGCTCGCACCACGCGCTGACGTCGTGCAGCTCGCGCGATTCACCGCCGAAGCAGCACCCACCAGATGAGAAGCAGCGTCACCAGGAACCCCGTGACGAAGTTGAGTGCGAGGAAGCGCCGCCACGCCCGGTTCGCGGATGCCGCGGCCGCATCCGCCACGTTCCACCAGGGCGCCACGTTCACGGTGTAGGGCAGCACGAGCACAGCCGCCAGCGGACCGGGCCAGCTCGTGAAAAGCAGCAGCCCGCCGGCCACCAGGTAGAGCACGACCGACAGCCGCACCGTCGCGCGGCCGCCGATCACCGTGGCGACCGAACCGATGCCGCCCTCCCGGTCGGCCGGGATGTCCTGCACGGCGCCGAAGGCGTGCGACGCCGCGCCCCAGAGGAAGTAGGCGATCAGGAGCGCGGCCAGCGGCCAGGTCGGGGTCACGGCATCCGCGGTGGTGGCGGCGGCGAGCGCGAGGCCGAACACCGCCGGACCGACGAAGTGCGTGCTCGAGGTCAGCGAGTCGAGAATGGGTCGCTCCTTGAAGCGGAGGCCCGTCACCGAGTAGGCGAGCACCGCGAACAGGCTGATCGCCAGGATCAGGTCGCTCAACCAGCTGCCGACGAGCACGAGGTACACCACGAACGGGATCGGCAGCAGGATGGCGGTCCACAGCGTCGCGCGGTGGTGCTCGGGCGGCAGGAGCGCGCCTTCGACGCCGCCCTTGCGCGGATTGCGCAGATCGGACTCGTAGTCGAAGACGTCGTTGATCCCGTACATGGCGAGGTTGTACGGGATGAGGAAGAAGACGGTGCCGACGATCAGTGGCGCGTCGATCCGCCCGGTGGCGACGAAGTAGGCCGCCGCGAAGGGGAAGGCGGTGTTCACCCAGCTCAGGGGGCGGCTGGCGACGAACAGCTCGCGGATCATGCCCGCGGCTCCTTTTCGCGTGGCGATCGGCGCGGCGTCAACAGCGACCACAGGCATGGCAGAAGCACGACGGCGGCGATGGCGTACGCGAAGTCCTCGACGGGCGCGGCGCCGATCCGGATGCCGCTGATCAGCTCCGGGTCGTAAGCCACGATTCCCGTGCCGACCAGCACGTTGTCGAAGACAGCCGTGAGCACGACCAGCGGGACGGCGGCGAGCCCCACCGCCCGCCAGACCGGATCGCGGTGCGCCAGGAAGGTCGCCAGCGCGACCACGGCGACACCGCCGAGGAAGGCCAGGTCGAGGATGAGATAGGTCGTCACGGTCGGGTCTCGATACGCCCGCGCCGCCGGTTGCTCGACCAGCGGGACGCGAAGCCATAGAGGTTCATCGTCAGGTAACAGAGCAGCGCCAGGAAGAACAGCTCCTCGAGCGGGATCTCGGGGGCGAGCCGAATCCCGACCAGCAGTGCGGGGTCCCCGCGGAAGAAGATCCCCAGGTGGACGCCGACGGCGTCCCAGGCCAGGAAGAACACGACTCCGACGACGAGCACGATCGCGGCGCGAAGCGGGGCGCGCCGGAAGAACAGGCGGAAGCGCAGGTCGAGCACGACCATCCCGGCGAGCCCGAGCAGCAGCCCGGCCAGGTACAGGACGTTCACTCGCGGTCCGTCACGCGCTCGCCGTGAGCGGCTCCGGCAGGGGGCCGGCCGAGACATCCCCCCTGAGCCGTTTGATGACCAGCTCGGCGCTGATCAAGCACATCGGCAGCCCGATGCCGGGGATCGTCGACGAACCGGCGAAGTACAGACCGCCCACCTTGGTGCTGGCATTGCCGGCGCGGAAGAACGCGCTCTGCCGCAGGGTGTGCGCCGGACCGAGCGCGCTGCCCTTCCACGAGTTGAGGTGCTCGACGAAGTCGGCCGGGCCGACGGTGCGGCGCACGACGATGCGCTGCGCCAGATCCGGGATGCCGGCTGCCGCCGCGATCTGGGCGATCACCGTGTCGGCGAGCGCCTCGATGCGGTCGTCCCCGCTCCCCTCGACGCCGCCGCGGCCCAACGTGGGATCGGCGGGAAGCGGCACCAGCACGAACACGTTCTCCGCCCCCTCCGGCGCGACGGTCGGGTCGACGCCGCTCGGCTTGCAGACGTAGAGCGACGGACTCTCGGGCACGTGAGGGTGCGAGCCGAAGATCGCGTCGAAGTTCTTCTTCCAGTCCTTCGAGAAGAAGAGGGTGTGGTGCTCCAGCTCCGGCAGCTCGCCCGAGACGCCCAGGTAGAGCAGGAGCGCGCTCGGGCCAGCGACGCGGGCATCCCAGTACTCCTGCGGGTAGGTGCGGTCCGCGGCATCCGCCAGCAGCACGGTCTCGCTGTGGTGGAGGTCGGCGGTGGAGATCACGAGGTCAGCGTCGAGCCGCGAGACCGTCCCGTGCTGGTCTTCGACCTCGGCGCCCACCGCCTTGCCGCGCTCGACGAGGATGCGGCGTACCGTCATCCCGGATCGCAGTTCGGCGCCCTCGGCGCGCGCCAGCGCCTCGACCGCCTCGATCACGCGGGTGACGCCGCCCATCGGATACAGCACGCCCTCGACCATGTCGAGATGGCTCATCAGCGAGTACAGGCTCGGCGCGCGATCCGGCGAGGAGCCGAGGAAGACCGCCGGGTAGCCGAGGATCTGACGTAGGCGGCGATCCTTGACGGTTCGGGCGGTCAGCCGCGACAGCGGGGTCAGCAGCAGGGAGCTCAGCCGGCGTCCCTTGCCCACCACCTGGCGGGTGAACACCGGCGAGAGCTTCGCGAACGTCGAGTAGAGGAAGTTCTGGCGCGCGAGCCGGTAGAGCTCTGCGGCGTCGTCGAGGTACTCGGCGAGCTTGCGCCCTGACTTCCGCTCGACGCTCTCGAAGAGGGCGATGTTGTCCTCGACATCGGCCGAGATGTCGAGCGGTTCCGGGTACCCCTCGCCGAAGACGCGGTAGCCCGGATCGAGCTGCACCAGGTCGAGCTGCTCCTCGGCAGTCGTGCCGAGCAGACGGAAGAAGTGGTCGAAGACCTCGGGCATCAGGTACCAGGAGGGGCCGGTGTCGAAGCGGAAACCGTCGCGCTCCCACGATCCGGCGCGGCCGCCGAAGGCGTCGTTCTTCTCGAGCAGGGTCACCTCGTTCCCCTCGCGGGCCAGGAGGGCTGCCGAGGCGAGCCCGGCGATCCCGCCCCCGATGACGATCGCGCGGCTCACTGTCGGGCCCCCTTGCTCATGCGGTACCCCGAGTGTTCCAGGCTCCGGCCGCGATCCGCAGCTTCACGGCATCCGGCACGCGCACGCGCGTCGTCAGCAGGGATGTTGCGGGCGTCTTCCTCAGCCGGCGCGACAGCTCGGCGAACAGCCCCCGAGCGGCCGCGACCGCGCGGCGCGAGCTCGTCGGCAGCAGCGGGAGCGACGACGACGCCGTGCGCAGCTCCGCGTCGATGTCGTCGAGCAGGGCGTTCTTCTGCGGCTCGGTGAAGGCGGCCACGTCGATCCCCGGGAAGTAGCAGCGACCGAGGGTGTCGACGTCCGCACCGAGGTCGCGCAGGAAGTTGACCTTCTGGAAGGCCGAGCCGAGCGCCCGGGCTCCGCTCTCGAGCGTGGCGAGCTCGGCATCCGTGTAGAGGCGGTCGGTGTCGCGCACGAAGACGCGCAGGCACATCAACCCGACGACCTCGGCCGAGCCGTAGACGTAGCGCTCGAAGCTCTGCCGGTCGTGCTCGGTCGCGCTGAGGTCCATCCGCATCGAGACGAAGAACGGCTCGGTCAGGTCGGAACCGAAGCCGGCGGCTCGCGCGGTGCCCGCGAAGGCGTGCACGACGAGGTTCGAGCTGTAGCCCTCGTCGATGGCGCGCCCGGTGTCCCGCTCCAGTTCGTTCAGCAACCGGGCGGCGACGGCCGGACCGAGCCCGGCCTCCTCGACGCCACCGTCGACGATCTCGTCGGCGACCCGCACGAGTGCGTAGATGTTCTCAACCGGCTGCCGGACCGCCGGACCGAGCAGCCGGGCCGCCAGCCCGAACGAGGTCGAGTACCGCCGGATCACGAGGCTCGCGGCCTGCTCGGCCACGGAGCCGTAGAGGTCGAGGCGGGGCCCGCCGTCCTTCTCGGTCACCGGCGCACCCGGGCTCCCGTGCCCGTCTTGGCTAGGCTGGCCAAGCGCCCCAGCACGGCGTCGACCTGCGATTGCCGCGCCTCGGCGACCGAGCGCAGGCCGGCAGCTTCCATCTAGGCAGACTAGCCCGCCCCATGTCGCAGCCCTCCGAGACCGTCACGCCGGTCAGCGGTGACCCGGATGCCGCTGAGCTGGTGGTGCTCGTCGACGAATCGGGCGCCGCGATCGGCACCGCCGACAAGGCCACCGTGCACACGCACGACACCCCGCTGCACCGGGCGTTCTCGTGCCACGTCTTCCACGCGGACGGCCGCGTGCTAGTCACCCGGCGCGCCATCGGCAAGCTGACCTGGCCCGGGGTCTGGACGAACTCGTTCTGCGGGCACCCGGGTGCCGACGAGACCATGGATACCGCGATCCGCCGCCGGGCAACGCGCGAACTGGGCCTCGCGCTCGGCCCGCTCGAGGTGGTGCTGCCCGATTTTCGCTACCGGGCGGCGGACGCATCCGGCATCGTCGAGAACGAGCTGTGCCCGGTGTTCCGGGCGACCGTCGACGTCGACCCGCAGCCGGCGGACGACGAGGTCGCCGAGTGGGCCTGGACCCAGCCGCGCGAGCTGCGCGCCGCCGTCGAAGCGACGCCGTTCGCCTTCAGCCCGTGGCTGGTGCTGCAGCTTCGGGAGTGGGGCGGTTTCGGCGGCTGATCCGCCCTCTTGACCGCGCGTGCGCGGACGGCCACGATGGTGCGCAATCGCGAGCGGAGGATCGCCATGACCGACAGCGCATTGCAGGCGGCACTGAACTTCACCGACGACGACCTGGTCGCCAATCGCGCGGGGCGCCTTTCGCCGGCGCAGCAGACCCGGATGACCAAGCTGCAGGGCCAGGGACAGATCGGGAACATCGTCTTCGTGATCGTCTTCGTCGTGATCCTGGTGGCGATCGCGGCGTTCGTGCTCCCGCCGCTGTTCGCCCCGCAGCCGGCGAACTCGTCTGCCGTGCCGCCGGGCATCATCGTGCTCGTCGTCGTGGTGGTCCTCGGGATCATCGGCCTCTCGTTCCTTCGCACGCGCCGCAGGCTGCGCGGGGTGAGCGGTGCCGTGCTCACGGTGGAGGGCGAGGCCAAGCCGAGCATCCGCGCAGCGGGCAACGTCGATCAGTTGGGCGTCGGGATCATGTTCCGCGTGAAGGTGGGTTCCGTCACTTTCGCCGTGCAACGGCCCGACCAGGTGAGCGCGTTTCAGGACGGCGCGGACTACAAGGCCTACTACGTGAAGGGCACGCTGCCGATCCTGGTGTCCGCCGAGCTCGCCGACGAGCGGGTCGGCGGTTCAGCCGCCTAGCATCGGACCATGCGCAGACTGCGGCGGATGAGCGAGACCGTGCAGGTGCGCCTGGGCACCGCGGTCGCCGTGCTGTACGTCGCCGCGATCTCGCTGGTGGGCGTCGAGGTCGTGGCGGTCCTCCTGGAGTCGGCCTTCATCGTGCCGGCGATCGCACCCATCGCGCCGCCGATCATCTTCGCGCTCGGCGGCATCGCCCTCTGGCGCCGGCACGTCATGCGGCGCCGCGCGGGCAACACGGTGGCCCCGGATCACGTGGCGCGCGGATCCAGGGTGCGCACCCGGACGGCGAGCCGGGCCCCGCGCAACGGAGCGGCGAACGAGCTCGTGTCGCGGCATCCCTGACCGGACGCGCCGCGGCTACCCGCCCGCCGCCCCCGCGTCGGTCACGGTGACGTCGGTGCGGTGGAAGTTCTGGAACGACCGCGATGCGGTGGGGCCGCGCTGGCCCTGGTAGCGGTTGCCGTAGGGGCCAGAGCCGTAGGGGTTGTCGACCGGCGAGCTGGTGCGGATGAAGCAGAGCTGGCCGATCTTCATCCCGGGCCAGAGCTTGATCGGCAGGGTGGCGACATTGCTCAGCTCGAGCGTGACGTGGCCCGAGAAGCCCGGGTCGACGAAGCCGGCGGTCGAGTGGGTCAACAGCCCGAGCCGGCCCAGAGAGCTCTTGCCCTCCAGCCGAGCCGCGATGTCGTCGGGCAGCGTCACCAGCTCATAGGTGGAGCCGAGGACGAACTCGCCCGGATGCAGGATGAACGGGTCGTCGTTCTTGGTCTCGATCAGGTGGGTGAGATCCGGCTGGTCCTGGGCCGGGTCGATGAAGGGGTACTTGTGGTTGTCGAACAGCCGGAAGAACCGGTCGAGCCGCACATCGATGCTCGAGGGCTGGATCATCTCGCGGTCGAGGGGTTCGAGCCCGATGCGCCCGGCGTCGAGTTCGGCCCGGATGTCGCGGTCGCTGAGGAGCATGGGAGCCACAGTACCGAGTCCGGTACGCTGGTCATGTCGGAGCTCCCCGCTCCAGCGCGCGGATGTAGTTCAATGGCAGAACTTCAGCTTCCCAAGCTGATAGCGCGGGTTCGATTCCCGTCATCCGCTCCACGCGCTGCATGCGAGACCCGCGCATCGCCTCGCCTACGCTGGCTGCGATGACCGAACTCATCCCGATCCCCTCGCCCGGTGTCCCGCTGGTCTACGGGGAGATAGGCGCTCCCGCGGTCGTGGTCGTGCATGACGACTTCGGCCGCCTGCCGTGGCTGCAGCCCTTCGCCGAATCGCTCGCCGGCCGGGCGGGCCTCCGGGTCATCGTGCCCGACCTCTACGACGGCGTCGCCACCCACGACCCGCGGGAAGCCGACGAGCTCGTCGTCCAGCTGGCGGCCGAACCGGTGCGCGATGCGGTGATCGCCGAGCTGCGCTCGGCCACGGAGAGCGGTTCCGAACGGGTCGGGATCGTCGGCTTCTCCGCTGGCGGAACGCTCGCCCTGAAGATCGCCCAGGCCGGCGAGGTGGATGCCGTCGTCGCCTACTACGCGACGCTCACGGCGGCACAGCAGAGCATCATCCCCTGCCCCGTTCTGCTGCAGTTCGCCGAGCGGGACGACTGGCCCGAGACCGGCAGCCCCGAGCAGTTCGTCGGCAGACTGCGCGAGAACGGCACCCCGGTCACCCAGCACGGCTACGCCGGCACCGTCCGCGGCTTCGCCAACGCGAGCATCCCCGCGGTGATCGACACGCGGGCGGCCGCCCTGGCGTTCGCAAGGACCACACTGTTCCTAGAGACTCACGTCGGCGAGTGAGCCCGTCGCGCCGGACTCGAGCGACGAACACCTGTCACCGCCGGCATCCGGAGCCAATGTGAGGATCAGCATGAGGACGTCACCGAATCGCCTGCTGGCGACGATCCTCGGCGCGGTCTATCTCGTGATCGGCGCCGCAGGATTCTTCGTGAGCTCCGGATATCCCCTCGCTGGAACCGGCGGCGGACTGCTGCTCGGGATCTTCGAGGTCAACGTCGCGCACAGCGCGGCGCACATCCTGATCGGCGCCGCCCTGCTGATGGCCGGGCTCTCCTCGGTGCGGGCCGCCCGGACCGTGACCACCGTGGTCGGCACCGCCTATCTGGTGCTCGGACTCGTCGGGCTGTTCGTGATCGGGGGCCCCTTCAACGTCCTGGCGCTGAACGGCGCAGACAACGTGCTGCACTTCGCCAGCTCCGTCGTGCTGCTGGCCGTCGGGCTGGGCGCCGATCGCAGCACGCCGACGACCGCCACGGCGAGGTAGGGGCCGGACATGTCCGGCGTGGTGCACACCTGGCTCGGATTCCTCGCGCTCGCCGCCGGGCTCGTGCACGTCGCGCTCGTGATCGGGTCGCCGCTGCCCGTCGCGCTGGTCCTCCTGCTCGTCGGGGCGGCCGAGTTCGCCTGGGGCGTCTTCGCCTTCGTCTGGACGACGCCCCCGCTGCCGCAGCTCGCGCGTTCGGGGGCCCTGGTCCCGGTGATCGGCTGGGCGCTGCTGCTCGTGGTGGCCGGCGCCGATTCCTTCGGCCCGCTCACCGATCCGGCGGGCCTCTTCCCGATGCTCGTGGCCAGCGTGTTCGACCTGCTCATCGCACTGGGACTGACCGTGCAGCTGCGCCGAGCGACAGCTCCGGCAGAGCCGGCCACCGCATCTCCCGCCCGCCCCGGCCGCCACCTCGCGGGTGTCATCGTCGGGGCGCTCGTCATCGCGGCGATCACCACGCCGGCCCTCGCGGCCACCGAAGCCGGGCAGGCTGCCCAGAACCATGGCGACGCGCCGGCCTTCGACCTGAGCGGGCACGACCACTAGCGCCCCCGGAACGCGGAACGACCCGCGGTCCGGAGACAGCGGGTCGTTCCTGGGGTGCGCTCTCATCGAGCGGCGGTCGCCTCATGGGCGCGGCATCCCGACCAGGGCCTGACGGTCCGCCGCGTACTGACGCGCACGCCGGTCCTCGGTCTCGGCCCGGCGCGCGACGAGCACGACGCGCACGTGGAGCCTCGCGTCCTGACGGGCCGCGTGCTGGCGAGACCAGATCACGAGGGCCATCCCGAGCCGGAGCGCCAGCCGGTCCGCGAGCGCGCTGCGCGTAGCGGCCGGCCGAGCCGGCGACGAGGAGGCCTCTGCCCCATGGTGGAGGGTGCGATCGCGGCTCGGAGGAGCCTCGAGCATCCCGGTGCTGCTGTTCATGGTGATTCCTTCGTTCGTGCCGGGCCGCCGCGTCTGATGAACGCGGATCCGGCGCAGGCGGACGCACGCTCACGAGTGGTGAGCGGCATCCGGAGAGGGCGGCCGAACCGGGTGGGTTCGGCCGACGACACCGAGCGAGGAGCACGAGCCGTCTGAGGGACGAGGGTCAGCGCGGAGCGCGAGCGCGCGATGCGAGCGTCAACCGGTGACCCGGGACTGCTTCGCCGACGCCGGCAGAGCTGGCTCTACGCGACGACGCCGGCGAAGCAGGCCGGAGCTGCGAATCCGCGGAATGCGGTCTTCTGCTGAATCGTGATCATGATGCTCGGCCTCCTTTCGTGTCGGCGTGAGCCTTCACCGTAGCGAAGAGGCGGCGACAAGATCAACCACCGGCGCGCGTCCGCCACCGGCCGAAACCGGATCGTGACCTACGAGGCGGATGCCGCCGCGATCCCGGGCAGCGCGGCCGCCCTGCGCATGAAGCGGGTGACGTTCTCGTCGACGATGATGTCGCTCGGCCGCAGCGGACGCGTCAGGTACAAGCCCTCGAGTGCCGTGAGCCTGCTCAGGGCCACGTAGGTCTGGCCGGGTGCGAAGCTGCGCTCGCCGAGGTCCACGATGGCGCGGTCGTAGCTCTTGCCCTGCGACTTGTGGATGGTGACCGCCCACGCCAGCCGCAGCGGGAACTGGGTGAACTCCGCCACGACATCCTTGTTGAGCGTCTTGGTCGCCGCGGAGTAGCTGTAGCGGTAGCGCTCCCAGGTTGCGGGGCGCACCTCGTGCCGCTCGCCGTCCACGTCGACCATCACGGTGTCGCTGATCTTGACGACCTCGCCGATGGTGCCGTTGACCCAGCGGCCGTCGCCGCCGCTGTCATTGCGCAGGAACATCACCTGGGCGCCGACCTTCAGCTCGAGCTTCTCGTCGGCCGGGTAGGCGCGTCCGCCGAACTCGCCACTGATCTCGGCGACCGCCGACAGGCCGCGCCCCGGTAGCTTGGCGAGAGCCGCGGCGTTGATGCGCGTCACCGTCGCATTCGTCGTCGCGAGGGTGATCGCGCCGTCGCTCGGAGCCGGCCGCGCCCCCACCTCGTTGAGCCGCTTGGCCATGTCCGCCGTCACGACCCCGTGACGCACGGCGGTGAGCAGTTTCTTGAACTCCAGCTCGTGCTGGCGGTGGATGGTCGCCAGCTCGTAGATCGTGAGGTCGGCCTCGTCCCACACGCGCGCGTCGAAGAACCACATCGAGCGGTAGCGATCGGCGAAGTAGGCGCGCTCCTCGGGATCGCCGGGCACCGGCGCCAGCTGGAAGGGGTCGCCGAACAGCACCAGCTGCACGCCGCCGAAGGCCTCGTGCGGGCGCTGCCGGGCCTGACGCAGGGAACGGTCGATGGCATCCATCAGATCCGCGTTGACCATCGAGACCTCGTCGATCACGAGGGTGTCGATGGCGTTGAGGAGCTTGCGCACCTCGGGACCCTGATCGATCGCGTGGTCGGCGATCACCCCGATCGGCAGCCGGAACAGCGAGTGGATGGTCTGCCCGCCCACGTTGAGCGCGGCCACCCCGGTCGGCGCGGCGATGACGAGGTTCTTCGCGGTGTTCCAGGAGAGATGCTCGAGCAGGGTCGACTTGCCGGTGCCGGCCCGGCCCGTCACGAAGATGTGCGCGCCGGTGTTCTCGATCGCCCCGAACACCGCCGCCTGCTCGGGAGAGAGAGGTGGTCGCGACACCCGTTCACCTTAACTGTTCGGGCTGCCGGGGCTCCGCCGCGCCCGTCGGGGTGTTGATCGGCGCTCCTAGACTTTCCCCATGCCTCGCGCCCTCCTCCCGTGGATCGCCGCATTCGTGATCGCCGTGCTCGCCGGGGCCGGCAGCGTGGTCGCGCTGAACGCGACCGTCTTCGGGCCGGGAGGCTTCGTCGGCGTGTACCTGGATGCGCTGGCTCGCGGCGACGTGTCCGACGCGCTGGCGATGCCGGGGGTCGGCGCGCGCGGCGCACGGGAGCAGCTGCTGCAGGACGGGGCGGCGGCGGGGCTGCGCGACATCCGCCAGCTCAGCGATGTGGAGCACGGCGGCGTGCACGTGATCACCGTGGGCTGGACCGCGCCGCAGGGGAGCGGGACGACCGCCTTCGAGGTGGAGCGAGTCGGAACCCGTCTCGGGCTCTTCCCGGAGTGGGGTTTCGCGGTGAGTCCGATGGCGACGGTGGCCCTCTCGGTGCGCAGCGATGCGCGGTTCACCGTCAATGGCGTGCAGGAGGTCTCCGCCGCCCGCTCGGACGCGGCGGTCGACTACGCGGTGCTCGTGCCCGGCGACTACAGCTTCGGGCACCGCTCGGAATACCTGGAGGCCCCGCCCACGACGGTGGTGGCGGACACGGTTGGGCAGAAACTCAGCGCTGTGGTGCAGCCGCGGGCGAACGCCGCTTTCGTGAGCGCGGTCTCCGCTCGGGTGCACCGCCAGTTGCTCGCGTGCACCGCGCAGAAGGTGCTGTTCCCGACCGGATGCTCCTTCGGCCAGACGATCGACAACCGGGTGACCGGGGATCCGACCTGGTCCATGGTCCGTTTCCCGACTGTCTCGGTCATCCCGGCTTCCGCGTTCGGCGAGTGGTCGATACCTTCCGCCCCGGGCACCGCGCACCTCAGAGTCGGGGTGACCTCGCTGCTGGATGGAGCGGTGACGGCCTTCGATCAGGACGTGCCGTTCCAGCTGACCGCGACCGTGACGCTCGGCGCCGACGACGCCATCACGGTGACGCAGGAGTAACGTCCGCCGACCCGGCCGCTATTTACCGGACCGCCCGGCGAGCATCGCGTTGTAGGCCTCGAGCTCGGTGTCCCCGTCGCGGTCGGCGGCCCGATCCCGGCGCTTGGCCTCGCGAGTGTCGCTGCGGCTCCACAGGAAGGCGACGATGATCGCCAGGCTGACGGTCGGGATCTCGCCGACGCCCCACGCGATGCCGCCCGCCGCCCGCTGGTCGTCGAGCGGGCTCGCGCCCCACGTGCGGCCCATCGCGCCGTACCAGTCGGCCAGGAAAAGTCCCGAGTTGGTGATGATCGCCAGGCCGAAGAAGGCGTGCAGGGCGACGGTCGCGAACAGCAGGATCAGCCGGAGCGGATAGGGCGCCTGGTTGCCGACCGGGTCGACCCCCACCAGCGTCTGCACGAACAGGTAGCCGACGATCAGGAAGTGGAAGATCATCCATTCGTGGCCGACGTGGTCGGTGGTCGCCCAGCGGAACAGTGGCGAGTAGTAGAAGACCCAGAGGGATGCCGCGAACAACCCGGCCGCGACCAGAGGGTGCGTGAGCACGTTCGCGACGCGCGAGTGGACGAGCAGCAGGATCCACTCGCGGACCCCTCGGCTGCCGTCGTCGCGCTTGCGGATGGCGCGCAACGCGAGGGTGACCGGGGCTCCGAGCACGAGCAGCACCGGGATCGCCATCGTCAGGAGCATGTGCTGCAGCATGTGCTCGCTGAACAGGAACTGCTCGTAGACGTTGAGCGATCCGTTGGTCGTCCAGAGGAGCACAGCCATGCCCGACATCCAGAGTGCCGTGCGGTACCACGGCCAGCGATCGCCGCGGCGGCGCATGCGCACCACCGCCGCTGCGTAGAAGAAGATCCCGAAGAAGCAGATGATCGCCCACAACAGGTCGAGGTTCCACCCGGTGAAGAAGCGCTCGGGCGTGAGTTCCGGCGGCAGCGGGCTGCCCGTGAGGTACTCGGCGGGCGTCGTATTGGCGACCGAGGAGGCCGACACGGCATCCACCGGCGGCGCCGACACGGCTAGCGCCGAGGCGACGCCCTCCGCGATGCCCATGAAGGCGAGCTCGGCTGTCGCCAGGATCCAGAACATCTTGCGGGCGTTCTCACGGGTCAGCCGCCCGATGATCGCTCGGCGGTACACGGCGCCGAACAGGCCGAGGGCCCCGAGTGCCGTGATCTTGACGAGCACGAGCACCCCGTAGGGGGTCAGCAGATTCGGCCAGGTCCCGACCCGGATGACGGCGCTCACCGTGCCAGAGGCGGCCACGATCAGGAAGGCGATGAGGGCGATCGTCGAATAGCGCGGGAGCACCGCCATCATCCGCTCGGGAGTGAGCAGCTTGCGCAGCAGCACCAGCGTCAGCAGGCCGCCCAACCAGAAGCTGGCGAAGAGCACGTGCAACCAGATCGCGGTGATCGCGGCGTTGTGGGTCGAGCTGTCGCCGGCGTGCCCCTGCTCCGAGAGCGGGATCAGGCCGATGACGGCGAGCGCGGTGACGAAACCGAGGATCGTGACGTTGCGCACCGCGAAGCAGAGCACCGTCAGGGCGGCGCCGATGAGCGTGGTGGTTAGCCACGCGCGACCCACCGGGATCGTCGTGAGAAAGTCGCCGAGGCCCTGGCCGTAGGCGGCACCGAGATTCGGGGCCTGGCTGGCGGTACTCGAGAAGACCAGGATCGACGAGGCGGCGGCGGACACCGTCCAGAGCGCGGAGCCGGCGGCCGCGATGTCCAGAGCGCGGCCGAACTCCTTCTCGCGCGAACTCAGGGCGAAGAGGCCGAGGGCCAGGGCGCCAAGGGCGATGGCGATCGACAGGTCGACGACGAGCTTGGCGATCGGGACGCCGTAGCGCACCACGGCGCCCGGGTCGATCGCGAGCCCGGCGTTCGCGCCCCCACCGAATGCGAGCGCGGCCAGCAGGGCGGCGAAGGCGACGAGCAGCAGGACCGCCGGTCCACTCACCCTCGCGATGCGCTGCACCTCTCAAGGGTATGCACGAACGACGAAGGGCACCGACCATGGTGGTCGATGCCCTTGCGTTCGGAACGTGGTGCGGAAGGCGGTGCCTACTTGGCGGCGGCCTTCAGCTTGCTGCCGGCCGAGACCTTGACGCCGTAGCCGGCGGCGATCTGGATGGTGGCGCCCGTCGCCGGGTTGCGGCCCTCGCGAGCGGCACGGTGGGTGCGCTCGACACTGAGCCAGCCCGGGATGCTGACCTTGGTGCCCTCGCCGACCGACTTGGCGAGCACCGCGAACAGCGCGTCGACGACGCCGGAGACGGCGGCCTGGCTCTGGCCCGAGTCAGCGGCGATCGCGGCCACGAGATCGTTCTTGTTGAGTGTCTTGTCAGCCATGAGTGTCCTCCTCGGACTTCGTGTGTTGCGTGTGGCAGGAGTGGCCGGGAAGCGTCCTGCTCCTGACCGCCCCCGAAACTAGCAGGAAACATCGGTATTTCCGGCCACATCGCGTCGGTGCGCCCGATCCGGGGAAAACTCGCAGTTCTGGCCGGAGATGCGGGAAAGGGGCGCCGGATCGCTCCCACGCCCCTCCCTCTGCCTCGACGGGCTGTTCCCAGCCCGCCAGAACTACCAGCTCGACTTGGTGATGCCCGGCAGCTCGCCGCGGTGGGCCATGTCACGGAAGCGGACGCGCGAGACGCCGAACTTCGTGAGCACACCACGGGGGCGGCCGTCGATCGCGTCGCGGCTGCGCAGGCGCACCGGCGATGCGTTGCGCGGCAGCTTCTGCAGGCCGACGCGGGCGGCCTCGCGGCTCTCGTCGGTGCCGGCCGGGTCGACGAGCGCCTTCTTCAGTTCCAGTCGCTTCGCGGCGTAGCGCTCCACGATCACGGCGCGCTGGTTGTTGCGCGCGATCTTGCTCTTCTTCGCCATGGTTAGCGCTCCTCGCGGAATTCGACGTGCTTGCGGACGACCGGGTCGTACTTCATCAGCACGATGCGGTCGGGATCGTTGCGACGGTTCTTGCGGGTCACGTAGGTGTACCCGGTGCCCGCCGTGGAGCGGAGCTTGATGATGGGACGAACGTCCTGTGCCTTCTTGGCCATCAGATCTTCTCCCCACGCGCCAGGATGTCCTTGACGACGGACTCGATGCCGCGGACGTCGATCACCTTGATGCCCTTGGCGGACACGTTGAGGGTGACACTGCGACGCAGCGACGGGACGTAGTAGGTCTTCTTCTGCACGTTCGGGTCGAAGCGGCGCTTCGTCCGGCGGTGCGAGTGCGAGATGTTGTGTCCGAAGCCGGGGACGGCTCCGGTCACCTGGCACACAGCTGCCATGGTCTTGTTCCTTTTCTGGTTACCGTGGAGCGATCGCTCCACCCAAGGTCACTTGTCGGCACGCCGACACCGGATCACGCGGATCCGGCGGCGCACAAGAAGCCCCCTCGCGGGCGCAACCTGTCAAGACTACGCGATCAGGCGGACTTGGAGCAATCGGCGCAGAGGCCGAACACGTCGACGACGTGCTCGGGGCTGGTGAATCCATTCGCCGCGGCGATGTCGCGGGCCCAGCGTTCGACGGGGTCCGCCGAGATCTCGACCGTCTTGCCGCAGTTGCGACAGATCAGATGATGATGGTGCGCCCCGGGAGTGCAAGCCCGGTAGAGGCTCTCCCCCTCCTGCTGCAACGAGTCCGCATCACCCTCGACAGCCAGGTCGGCGAGCGCCCGGTACACGGTCGCCAGGCCGATCGGCGAGCCGGCGTCGCGCAGGTGGGCGTGCAGGGTCTGCGCGCTCACGAAGCCTTCGGTGGTGCCGAGCGCCTCGCGCACGGCCTCGCGCTGCCAGGTGTTCCGCTTCATTCCGCCTCCCCCACCAGTCTGCGCCGACGGCGGGTCCTTCGGGCCCGTCTCGTCGAGGTCACCCGGCAGACCACGTAGATCAGGAACGAGATCGTCGTGACGTACGGGCTGATCGGCACGCTCGATCCGAGGGCCAGCAGGATGCCGCCGACCAGCGATACGACCGCGAAGACCGTGCTGAGCACCGGCACGACGACGGGCGAGGAGGAGACCCGCAGCGCGGCCGCCGCCGGAGTCACCAGCACCGAGAGCACCAGAAGCGCGCCGACCACCTGCACGCCGACCGCGACCGCCAGCCCGAGCAGGAGCATGAAGACGAGGGAGAGGGCGCGCACCGGGACGCCGCGCGCCGCGGCGACGTCGGCGTCCACGCTGGCGAAGGTCAGCGGGCGCCACACCAGGAGCAGGCCGACCACCACGATCAGCGAGATCACCGCGAGCGAGGCTAGCTTCGGGTCATCCACCGCGACGATCTGACCGGTGAGGAGCCCGAACTTGTTCGAGGACCGACCAGGGTAGAGCGCCAGGCACAGGATGCCGAGGCCCAGGCCGAAGGGCATCAGCACCGCCGTGATCGAGTTGCGATCTCGTGCCCGCGATCCGAGCAGCCCGATGATCGCGGCCGCGATGATCGAACCCACCAGGGATCCCTCGACCACGCCGACACCGAACAGCAGGCCGGCCGCGGCGCCGGCGAACGACAGCTCGCTGATGCCGTGCACCGCGAAGGCGAGGTCGCGCGACATCACGAACACGCCGATCAGGCCGCCAACGATTCCCAGCACGGCTCCGGCCAGAATCGAGTTCTGCAGGAGCACCAGCAGTTCGCCGTAGTCGCTGAAGTCGAAGAGCTGACTCCACCAGTCGGGGCTCACGGCAGGTCCTCGCCGTGGTCGTGCTCGTGGCCGTGCACGTGCGACTGGTCGGGAGCTCCGACGATGATGACCCGACCGCGTGCCCGGATGACGTCGACGGGCGACTGGTACAGCTCGCTCAGCACCTCGGAGCGCAGCACCTCGTCAGGGGTGCCGATCGTGAACCGTCGACCCGCCAGGTAGAGGACGCGATCGACGACGTCGAGCACCGGATTGATGTCGTGCGTGACGAAGAGCACGCCGAACCCGCGCTCGCGGCGGTTGTCGTCGATGAGCCGGCTGACGACGCCCTGCGCGCGCAGGTCGAGGGAGAGCAGCGGTTCGTCGCACAGGAGCAGAGCGGGATCCCCAGCGAGCGCCTGCCCGATCCGCAGCCGCTGCTGCTCGCCTCCGCTCAGGCTCGCGATCGGGGCGTTCGCGTAGTGGCGGGCGCCCACCGCGTCGAGCAGGCCGTCGACGCGGGCGCGGCGGGCACGGGTCGGCAGCGCGATGCCCCAGTGGTGGCCGTCCACCCCGAGCGCGACCAGGTCGCGGCCGCGCAGGGGAGTGCCCTCGTCGGCCAGGCGCTGTTGCGGCACGTAGCCGACCCGCGATTCGCCACGGCGAATCGCCCTACCGAGAAACGTCGCAGTCCCCTTGCTCAGGGGATGTTGCCCCAGAACCACCTTCAGCAGGCTCGTCTTGCCGGACCCGTTGGCCCCGAGCACCGCCACGAACTCACCGGAAGCGACGTCGAGATCCAGCCCGCTCCACAGCACGCGGCCGCCGAGCGTCAGCTCGGCGTCGCGGAGGGAGAGGACCGGAGCGGCCGTCATCGAATCGTCCACCGCTCAGTCCCCGAGCGCCTGGGCGATGGTGGCGAGAACGCCCTTCTGCCAGGTGATGTAGTCGAATCCGGGCGGGAGCGTCTCGGAGACCGGCACCGCGGGAACGCCGGCCTTCTTCGCCGCGGCGAGCACGGCATCCGTCTGGGCGCCCGAGGTCTGCACGTTGTAGACCAGCACCTTCGCCTGACCCTTCGAGAACGTCGCCAGCGTCTGCTCGAGCACGGCGGCGGGGGCATCGGTGTCGTTCTCGATCGCCTCGCTGAAGGCCGTCGGCGTGACGATGTTCATGCCGATCGCGGTCAGCACGTAGTCAGGGACCGGTTCCGTGATCGCCGCCCCGACCCCCGCGGTCTTCGCCTTGAGGCTGGTCTCGTCGTTCTCGAGCTTGTCGAGATCGATCCGCAGCTGCGCGCCGCGATTCGCGAAGGTCGCCGAGTGGCTCGGATCGGCCCTCGAGTAGGCGGCGACGATCGCGTCGATCACCTTGCCCACCGTGGGGTAGTCGTAGAAGACGTGCTCGTTGAAGTCCGCGGCGGTCGCGTCGTACCCGGAGAGCTTCACGGCGTTGATCACCGACACCGTCGTGTTCTTGGACGCCGAGATCATGGTGTCGACGAAGTCGTCGTAGCCGCCGCCGTTCTCGATGATCACCTGGGCCTTCGAGATCGCGAGCTGGGTGCGGGCGTCGGCCTGGTAGTCGTGCGGGTCCTTGGCCGGGTCATCGATGATCGAGGTCACCGTCGCCTGCTTGCCGCCGATCGTTGCGGCGAGCGAACCATAGACATCGGTGGAGGCGACAACCTGGATCGTGGCCGGCGCATCCGAGACCGACGTGGTGCACCCGGTGAGCGCAACGGCAATGGCTGTGGCGGCGACCCCTGCGGCGACGGTGAGCAGGCGAGTTCGACGTCCGGGCATGTGCTCGACGTTACCCCTTATCGAGAATGATTGTCGACAGCGAGGGGGCAGCGGCGCCGGAACGGCTCAGTCAAGCAGCAGCGCCGGCTCCTCGAGCACGCTCGCGATGTCGGCGGTGAAGCGGCTCGCCACGTCGCCGTCCACCACTCGGTGATCGAAGCTCGCGCCGACGGTCGTGACGAACGCCGGGCGCACCTCGCCGTCCACGACCCATGGCTTCTTCTTGATCGCGCCGAGCGCGACGATCCCCACCTCGCCCGGGTTCAGGATCGGGGTGCCGGTGTCCATTCCGTAGGAGCCGAGGTTGGTGATGGTGACCGTGCCCTTGGCCATCTCGGCCGGCTGCGTCTTGCCGTCGCGGGCGGTGATCGTCAACTGCTCGAGCGCCTGGGCGAGTTCGAGCAGACTGAGATTCTGCGCGTCCTTGATGTTCGGCACGATGAGCCCGCGCGGCGTCGCGGCCGCGATCCCGAGGTTCACGTAGTGGTGCACCACGATCTCCTTGTCGGTCCAGCTCGAGTTGACCGTCGGGTTGCGCCGCACCGCCCAGATCACCGCCTTGGCCATGACCAGCAGCGGGCTGATGCGCACGCCCGCGAAATCCGGCGAGTTCTTGAGCCGCTGCACGAACTCCATGGTGCGCGTGGCGTTGATGTCGCTGAAGACGCTGACGTGCGGCGCCGTGAACGCGCTCTGCACCATGGCATTCGCGATCGCCTTGCGCACGCCCTTGACCGGGATGCGCTCCTCGCGGTCCTCCGGCCACTCCGGCGTCTGGATGTTGTGGAAGACGCTGGCCTGCGAGGCCTCGCGGATCACATCGTCGCGCGTGATCTCGCCGACGAGCCCGGTGGCCGTCACGGTCGTGAGGTCGACGTCGAGATCCTTGGCGAGTTTGCGGATCGGCGGCTTGGCGATCACCGGCATCGCGGATGCCGCGGGCACCGAACTCGGGCGCCGCGCGGGGTGTGCGGGCTTCTGGCCCCCCTCCGCGGCATCCGTTCCCGGCGCCGCGGTCTCGACGGCACCCGGCCGACGGCGTCGCGTGGTCGCGTGGCCGCCCTTGGATCCGTACCCGACCAGCACGGCTCCCGATGACTCGGATGCAGGGGCGCCGGGCGCGGCGACGGGCGCGGCATCGGGGACCGCCGACGGCGATCGGGTCTCGCCCAGCTGCCCGAGCACGTCGCCGTCTCCCGGCGCCTGCAACTCGATCGTGCCGCCGGACGAATCGACCCGGATGATCGGGGAGCCGACTTCGACCGTCGCGCCCTCCTCAGCGAGCAAGGCGGTCACGGTACCGGCGAACGGCGACGGGAGCTCGACCAGCGACTTGGCCGTCTCGATCTCGACGAGCACCTGGTTGACCGTGACGGTGTCGCCGGGCTTGACCTTCCACGACACGATCTCGGCCTCGGTCAGACCCTCACCGACGTCGGGCAGCGGAAACTCGGATTGCGCCATCGTGTCCTCGATTCCTCGTGCCTCTGGGCCGACGCTAGTACGCCAGCGCGCGGTCGACGGCCTCGAGGACGCGATCGGCGTCCGGGAGGTAGTCGCCCTCGAGCTTCGCGGGCGGGAACGGGGTGTCGAAGCCGCTGACCCGCAGCACAGGCGCCTCCAGTGAATAGAAGGCGCGCTCGGCGATCGTCGCGGCGATCTCGGATCCGACGCTGACCGAACCGGGCGCCTCCTGCGCGACGACCAGGCGGCCGGTCTTCTGCACCGAGGCGAGGATCGGGCCGTAGTCGATCGGCGAGAGCGAGCGCAGGTCGATGACTTCGACGCTCGTCCCCTCGTCCGCGGCGATGTCGGCCGCCTGCAGCAGGGCGGTCACCATCGCGCCGTGGCCGACCAGGGTGACCTCGGATCCGACCCTGACCACGCGGCTCGCCTGGAACGCGCTGGGGGCCGCATCGCGATCGACGTCACCCTTCTGCCAGTACCGGCTCTTCGGTTCGAAGAACATCACCGGGTCGTTGCTGGCGATCGCCTGCTGGATCATCCAGTAGCCGTCCTGAGGCGTCGCCGGACTGACGACCCGCAACCCGGGGGTGTGGGCGAAGTAGGCCTCTGGGCTCTCCTGGTGATGCTCGACCGCGCCGATGTGGCCGCCGTACGGGACCCGGATCACGACCGGGAAGGTCTGCGATCCCTCGTGCCGGTAGGTCAGCTTCGCGAGCTGGGAGGTGATCTGGTCGAAGGCCGGGTAGATGAATCCGTCGAACTGGATCTCGCACACCGGGCGGTAGCCCCGCATGGCCAGCCCGATCGCGGTGCCGACGATCGCCGACTCGGCGAGCGGGGTGTCGATCACGCGATTCTCGCCGAACTCGCTCTTCAGCCCCTCGGTCACGCGGAACACGCCGCCGAGCGTGCCGATGTCCTCGCCCATCAGCAGGACCTTCGAGTCGTCGGCCAGTGCCTTCTGCAGGCCGAGGTTGATCGCCTTCGCCATCGTGAGCTGCTCGGTGGTCATCGGGCGACCTCCTCGGCGGCGGCATCCTCGTCGTCGAGCGAGCTCTGGTATGCCGTCAGCCATGCGGCCTGCTGCTCGACGAGCGGATGCGGGTCGCTGTAGACATGCTCGAAGATCTTGTCCGTCGACGGGTCCTGCAGCACGACGGTACGCGCACGCACGTCGGCCGCGAGGTCCTCCGCCTCGGTCGCGATCTCGGCGAAGAACTCGTCCCCCACGCCGATGCTGCGCAGGTACACCTCGAACCGCGCGATCGGATCACGGTCGCGCCAGGAGGCGAGCTCCTGGTTCTCGCGGTACTTGGTCGGGTCGTCGCTCGATGTGTGCGCACCCATGCGGTAGGTCATCGCCTCGATGAACCGAGGGCCGCCGCCTCCGCGCGCGGCGTCGAGGGCCGTCTTCGTGACGGCGTAGCTGGCGAGCACGTCGTTCCCGTCGACCTGCACGCTCGGGATGCCGAACCCTTCGCCCCGCAGATACAGCGGAGTGCGCGACTGCCGCTCGACCGGGACCGAGATCGCCCAGCCGTTGTTCTGCAGGAAGAACACTTCCGGGGCTCGGAAGCTGGCCGCGAAGGTGAACGACTCGCTCACATCACCCTGGCTCGAGGCGCCGTCACCGAAGTAGACCAGCACCGCGGCATCCTTCTCGGGATCGCCGGTGCCGGACGCCCCGTCGAGGGCAATGCCCATCGCGTAGCCGGTGGCGTGCAGCGCCTGGGCACCGAGCACCACGGTGTAGAGGTGGAAGTTGCCGGCCTCGCTCGGCACCCAGCCGCCGTGGCTGAGGCCGCGCAACATCTCGATGATCCGCATCGGATCGAGCCCGCGGATGCGCCCCACCACGTGCTCGCGGTAGGTCGGGAAGATGTGGTCCTGCGGACGGGCCGCATAGGCGGACCCCACCTGCGCGGCCTCCTGGCCCATGCTCGGGATCCAGAGGGCGAGCTGACCCTGCCGTTGCAGGTTCCCCGCCTCGGTGTCGAAACGCCGGATGACGACCATCTGCCGGTGGAAGTCGAGCAGGCGCTTCTCGTCGAGATTCTCGATCAGCGGCAGATACTCGGACGTCCGATCATCGCGGACGAGTTCACCGGCGGGCGTCAGCAATTGGAGCATGGCGTCCGAGGACATGTTGACTACCCTAGCCCGGCCGTTCCCACGTCTTGTCGGAGGGTCGCGACAACCTCGGCGGCCGCCGCTAGGACCTTCTCCACAGATTCCGCTTCGCCGATGGAGATCCGGATGCCCTCCGGCGCGAACACGCGGGCCACGATCCCGTGCGCCTCCAGCACCTCCGCCGCCTCCGCGGTCGCCTCACCGGTCTCGAGCCAGACGAAATTGCCCTGCGGCTCGGGGAGGTGCCAGCCCTGCGCGGCGAGTCCGTCGCGAACCGCCGCGCGCCGCGCGATGAGCTCGGCGACCTGGGCGAGCAGCTGGGTCTCGGCATCCGGCTCGAGGGCCGCGAGAGCGGCGCGCTGGGCGGGCTCGGTGACCGAGAGGGCGATCTGAGTGGCTCGGGCCGCCTCGAGGATGTAGCCCGGCCCCACGGCGTAGCCGACCCGCAGCCCGGCGAGGCCGTAGGCCTTGGAGAAGGTGCGGAGCACGACGAGGTTGGGGTAGCGCTCGAGCAACGGGAGTCCATCGACCGCGTGCGGGTCGGTGACGAACTCGCGGTAAGCCTCGTCGAGGATCACCAGCACGGTCTCGGGGATCTTCTCCATGAATGACTCGAAGTCCCGCGCCGTCACGATCGTGCTGGTGGGGTTGTTGGGGGTGCAGACGATCACGGCGCGCGTTCTCGCGGTGACGGCGGCGGCCATGCCGTCGAGGTCGTGGCGCCCGTCCGGCAGGTTCGGCACGGTGATGCTCGTCGCGCCCGACACCGTGACGATCCCGGGGTAGGCCTCGAAGGACCGCCAGGCGTAGAGAACCTCATCGCCCGTCGCGGCGACCGCCTGCACGAGCTGGTGCAGGATCGACACGGATCCGGCCCCGACGTGCACCTCGTCGATGGTCACCCCGGCCCGCTCGGCCAGTCTCACGCGCAGGGCGGTGGCGGCGCCATCCGGATAGCGGTTGACCTGCGCCGCCGCGATCGCCTCGAGCACGCTCGGCAGCGGCGGGAACGGGCTTTCGTTGGACGACAGCTTGAACGCGTCTGCCGCGGCCGGACGCCCCTGACGGTATGGAGCGAGTGCGGCGATCTCGGGACGGAGCTGGACTGCCATACCGTGCAGCCTGCCACAATGGGCGCATGGGTCGTCTTCTGCTCCGTCTGCTCATCAACGCCGTCGCGCTCTGGCTGACCACGCTCATCTTGGGCGGGCAGGGCGACGACGGCCAGCCGCATCTGGCGATCGTCCCGTATGCCAGCGGAACCGTCGCCTTCATCCTGACGCTGCTGCTGGTCGCCGCGATCTTCGGCATCGTCAACGCGATCGTGGGCACCATCGTGCGGATCGTCGCGCTGCCGCTCTACATCCTCACGCTCGGACTCATCTCGCTCATCGTCAACGGCCTCCTGCTGCTGCTCGCCGCCTGGATCACCGGCTTGTTCGGCTTCGGTCTGCACGTCGAGAACTTCGGCTGGGGCATCCTCGGGGCGCTGATCCTCGGCATCCTGGCCTGGTTGATCGGCCTGATCCTGCGGCCGTTCACCGGGCCCCGGAGGAGCTAACCTCCGCCACCCTCGGGTCCACAGGCGCCGGCGGATCCGGCGGAACCCGGATCGCGTGGTACGTCATCGCCGTCACGGTCGACCCCGGCTGATCGGCGTAGTCGGCCGTGAATGCGTCGAGCGCGGCGTTCTGCTCCCGGACGGCGTTCGACGTCGCCGCGTCCACCGCCGCCGCGGAGGCCATGTACGCGTCGCGCTGATGCGCGGGCGCCGCGTGGTACGTCGGCAGCGGAGTCCCCGGGGCGAACGCCCGGCGCTCGACCTGGAGCAGGTGGTGATCGAGTTGCGGCCCACCCAGCGCCGGGATGAAGTCATCGGTGTTGCGGACCGCCATGCCACTCAGGCCATCCGGCAGAGCGATGTTGCCGGCGGGGGCGCCGAAGGTCTCGAGCCCTTTCGCGTTCCACTCGCCGGAGCCGGCCAGCATCGTCGCGATGAGGCCGCCCTCCGAGAAGCCAACGAACTGCACCTGGTCGTCCGGTCGGATTCCGGCATCGTGCATCGCGAGCTCGCTCGCCCGGAACGCGCCGACATCCATGCCACCGACCCCGCCGACATCGCTCGTGAGGTCCCACGGCTCGTGATCGGCCTTCGGCGAGAAGGTCTCAGTAGGACCCACGTAGACGACGTACCGGGTCGGCTGCCCCGGAGCCTCGTACTGCTCGATCCGCAGCTGATTCACCTCGGGGACCCGGTCGAGGCGCTGCACCGCACCGATCGGGGGGTGCGTGATCTGCGCCGTGGACATGCGCTCGACCTGCACGGGTGTCTCGCGGAACAGTCCCAGCAGCGGGCCGACGGTCAGCAGCCCCCGTGAACTGGAGCGGACGCCCGTGATGCCAGTGGCGCCCAGTGCGATCGCCACCGGGACGGGCACGCCGAGGAAGGAACTCGTCGCCTCATCCAGCCCCGACGCGAACAGCCGCACCGCCTCCACGAAACGCGGACTCGTGATGAGGCCCGGATGGGTGAGCAAGAACTTGCGGACCGCCTCGGCCCGGGCACCGCCGGGGTCGGGCATCTTCGACCCGAGAAAAGCGATGCCGCCGACGACCATGAGGCCAGGGAGGAGGGCGCGCAGCACCGGCCCGAGCTCAGCGCCCAGGATCGCAGCCTGACGATCGGCGCGCCGAAGGGCCTTCTGCTCCGCCGCGTCGTAGTCCGCGATGGCCGACCGCAGCGCGGCGACGAGCCGGCCTCCCAGGGCAGCGGCGGAGCGCACGGCTACCACGGCCGCCTGCACCTCGATGACGCTCCGCCGCGCGGCCGCGGGAGCATCCGGGACCGCGGCCCATGGCGCCTCGGCCTCGAGTCCGATCAACGTCCGACGCTCCGCCTCGAGCTGGGCACGCAGACTGCCCAGCTGGTCGAGGTGGGCGTGCAGGCGGTCGGTCGCGACCATGGTCGTCCCGGCCGGCGTCACCAGCAACGGTCCACCCATCTCGGGCGTCGTCGCGCGGTGCACGCCGGGCTTCGCGGTGAAATCGGGCGGGAGCTTGGCGTGCGACATCGTGGTGTGCCCGCCGTGCGGCACGACGGCGGGCGTCTCGAAGATGTCAGGCCCGAGCGGCGGGCCAGGAGGAGGAACCGGCGCTCCCATCGTCAGCCCCCGAGCTCGGAGATGGCCGCCCGCGTGCTGCGCTGTGCCGCGGACACCGCGTTGTCGCTCGCCGCCAACGCGAGCCGCAGATCGTCTTCGAGCCGGAGGCAGGCCTCCGCCGCCTCTCCGCGCCACTCGTCGGCCGACAGTCGCGGCGGGAAGGCCGCGGCCGCCGCGAGCACACGCGAGATCGGGGCGAGCTCGGTCGCTTGGCGTTCGAGCGCGGCGCGCAGCGCTCCGGGATCCATGGTCGGCACGCGACTCCTCCTTCTGCGCCGATGCGGGCCGGCGCCGACCCAGGATGCGCGGCGGCGGCGTCCACGCCGGGCGCGAACGAGACATCCCGGGGACGATCGCCCACTCGACACCTGTGGAGGAGGCCTCCGGCGCGGGACAATGGACCATGAGCTTCGACCAGGCAGCCGCCCCGTCGCTCTTCCGCATCTGCTTCGTGTGCACCGGCAACATCTGCCGGTCCCCCATGGCCGAGGCGATCTTCCGCGCCCTCATCTCCACCGGCGGTTACGACAGCCGGGTGAGCGTGGCCTCGGCGGCCACCGGCGACTGGCACGTGGGAGAACCCGCCGACCCCCGGACGATCGCGGCGCTGGCGGCCCACGGCTACGACGGCAGCCGGCACCGCGCCCGTCAGTTCGATCCGGACTGGTTCGCCGACCTGGATCTCATCGTCGCCTTCGACCGCGGGCAGGAGCGCACCCTGCGCGAATGGGCGGTCAGCGACCAGGACCGCGCCAAGGTGCAGCTGCTGATGACGTTCGAACCCGGTGGATCGGGCACGATGGACGTACCGGATCCGTACTATTCGGATGCCGCGCTGTTCGACAGCGTGCTCGCCACGATCGAGCGCGCGAGTACCGCGCTCTTCCACCAGCTCGAACCCGGAATCCGACAGGGAGTCTCATGAGTCCGCTTCCCCCGCAGCCGATCAGCCCGCTCGACGGGCGGTATCGCGCGGTCGTGCACGGGCTCGGCGAGCACCTCTCGGAGGCCGGGCTCAACCGGGCGCGCGTGCATGTCGAGATCGAATGGCTTCTGGCCCTGACCGACCGCGGCATGTTCGGTTCCACACCGCTCGAGGCCGAGCAGGCCCGCGTCCTCCGCGCCTTCGCCGCCGAGTTCGGCCAGGCCCAGATCGATGAGCTCGCCACCCTGGAGGCCACGACTCGACACGACGTGAAGGCCGTGGAGTACCTCGTCCGGGCAAAGCTCACCGAACTCGGGCTGAACGGGATCGCCGAGCTCACCCACTTCGCCTGCACCAGCGAGGACATCAACAACCTCAGCTACGCCCTCACCATCCGCGCCGCGGTCCACGAGGTGTGGCTTCCGCGACTGCGGGATGTTCTCGGCGGCCTCCGCAGGATCGCGGACGACGAGCGCGCCACCCCGATGCTCGCGCACACCCACGGCCAGCCCGCAACGCCGACGACCGTCGGCAAGGAGTTCGCGGTCTTCGTCGCCCGCCTGGAGCGCGTGCTGTCCCGAGTCGAGGCCGTCGAGGTGCTCGGCAAATTCAGTGGCGCGACCGGCACCTTCGCGGCCCACGTGGCGGCGGATCCCGACGCCGACTGGGTGACGATCTCGCGCGAGTTCGTCACCTCGCTCGGGCTGGGCTGGAATCCCCTGACCACGCAGATCGAGTCGCACGACTGGCAGGCCGAGTTGTTCTCCGGCATCAGCCACCTGAACCGGATCCTGCACAATCTGTGCACCGACCTCTGGGCCTACATCTCGATGGGATACATCAGCCAGATCCCGCAACCGGGCGCGACCGGATCTTCGACGATGCCGCACAAGATCAACCCGATCCGTTTCGAGAACGCGGAGGCCAACCTCGAGTTGTCCTCGGCGCTGCTCGACTCTCTGGCCGCGACGCTGGTGACCAGCCGGCTGCAACGCGACCTCACCGACTCGACGACGCAGCGCAACATCGGGGTGGCCCTCGGCCACTCGCTGCTGGCACTCGACAACCTGGCCAAGGGCCTCGGCGAGATCGCGATCGCGCCCGACGCCACCGCCGCCGACCTCGACGCCAACTGGGAGGTGCTCGGCGAGGCCATCCAGACCGTGATCCGTGCCGAGGTGACCGCCGGGCGCAGCTCGATCGCCGACCCCTACGCCCTGCTCAAGGAGCTCACCCGTGGCCACCGCACCGGGCCGGATGAACTGCGCGCCTTCGTGCAGGGCCTCGATATCGGAGAGGCCGCCAGGACGCGACTGCTCGCGTTGACCCCCGCGACCTATATCGGACTCGCGCCCGAGCTGGTCGACCTCTTGCCGGAGTAGCCCGGCGGCGATCTCCGGAGCTAGTGCGCCGGCGGTCCGTCGTCGTCCGGCACCGGCGGCTTCTCGTCGGGCGGGGTGAAGGCGAGCGCCAGCATCGCCACCACGACCAGGCTCACGATGAAGACGACGCCGAAGAAGATCCCGGCGACGACCCACTCGCGCGTGCCCATGAAGACCACCAGGCCGGCGAAGACGCCCAACCCCGCGGATGCGAGCAGCAGCTCGACGGGCCGCAACCGGTCGCGGCGCGCCGGCCGTCCCGCCTTCTCGGCCCGGGTCATGCGCCTGCCTCCGTGTCGGAGTCCACATCCGGACCGGCGGCGGCCGCCCGCCGCGGGTGCGGTGAGCGTGCCGAGACGGCCGCGATGCCGAGCAGCACGCCGGCGATGATGGCCCAGGCGCCGAACATGCCGACCAGCACGACGGATGCCGTCAGCTCCCCTTGGATCTTCTCGATCCCGCCCAGCGTCTGCGCGTAGTCCGGAGGGACAAGCAGGAAGCCGATGGCCAGGACCAGAGTCAGGCCCCCGAGAATCATCCAGTCGCGCGCCGCCGCGAGGCGACCGCGGGCCCGGATGCCGCTGACCAGCTCGAGAGCCCCGGTCACGACCGCCCACGCGCTCACGACCCAGACGAGATAGTGCACCCCGCCGTCGGGCAGCGCGACCGCGGCGATACCCGCGACGACCGTGAGGATCCCCTGCACGAGGAAGAGGCCTCGAGCCTGGCGCTCCGAGCGATCTCCGAGCGCTCCGGCTCCGACGATCGCCCCCTCGACGATGGCGAAGATCCCGAACGCGACGAGTCCGAAGGCGGCGGAATGCGCCGGCGTGAAGGTGATCGCGAATCCGACGATCAGGGCGACCACCGCGCGCAGGGCCGGGACGACCCATGGTGCCAGGCGCCGAGACTCCGGCACGACTGCCGCACCCGCCGACCGCGTGCGTGACGCACCTGATCCAGCTGACACGGATGACTCACTTTCCCGGGACGAAGACCCGCCCCGAGTCTACGTCCGCCCGCTGAGCGCTAAATGCGTGGCATGTCGCTGAACCGGGAGTACATCCCGCTGAACGCGACCTTGATAGTGTCCTGCCGCCCATTGCGGTGCTTGGCGACGATCAGGTCCGCCTCGCCGGTCGGGGTGGCATCGCGCTCGTAGGCATCTTCGCGGTGCAGCAGCACCACGATGTCGGCGTCCTGCTCCAGCGACCCGGACTCGCGGAGATCGGACAGCGCGGGCTTCTTGTCTGCCCGCTGCTCGGGACCGCGGTTGAGCTGCGAGAGGGCGATCACCGGGACGTTGAGCTCCTTCGCCAGCAGCTTCAGTGCACGGGAGAACTCGCTGACCTCCTGCTGCCGGGACTCGACCTTCTTGCCGGAGGTCATGAGCTGCAGGTAGTCGATGACGACCATCTTGAGTCCGACCTTCTGGCTGAGCCGGCGGCACTTCGCGCGGATCTCGACCAGCGTCATGTTGGGGCTGTCGTCGATGTAGAGCGGGGCATCCGCGATCTGGCCCCGGATGTTGGCGAGCTTGTCCCAGTCGCGCTGCTCCATGGTGCCCTTGCGCAGCGTGCTCATTCCGATCGTCGACTCGGCCGCGAGCAGACGCATGGCGATCTCGCTGCGGCCCATTTCGAGGGAGAAGAAGATCGTGGGCAGGTGATGCTTGATCGTGGCGGAACGTGCGAAGTCGAGCGCCAGGGTCGACTTGCCAAGACCCGGCCGCGCGGCCACGATGATGAGCTGCCCGCCATGCAGGCCGTTGGTGAGCTCATCGAGCTCGGCGAAGCCGGTGGGAACGCCTGCCATCTCGCCATCGCGACCGCGGGCGCGCTCGATCTCGTCGACCGCCGTGTCGATCGCCTCGACCAGCGGCACGTAGTCCTCCGCCTCGACGCCGCCCGTGACGCCGTAGATCTCGGCCTGGGCGTTGTTGACCAGATCGACGACCTCGCCCTCGCTGGCATAGCCCATCTGCACGATGCGCGTTCCGGCTTCGACGAGCCGGCGCAGCACCGCCTTCTCGGCGACGATCGACGCGTAGTACCCGGCGTTGGCGGCGGTCGGCACCAGGCCGGTCAGCGTGTGCAGGTACTCGGCGCCGCCCGCGCGCTGGAGTTGGGCGGTCTTGGTCAGTTCATCGGTGACCGCGATGACGTCGGTCGGCTCCCCGTGCGAGTAGAGGTTGAGCACCGCCTCGAAGATGACCTCGTGCTTGGGGATGTAGAAGTCGATGCCCCGAACCGTCTCGACGACGTCAGCGACGGCATCCTTGCTGAGAAGCATCCCGCCGATGGCGCTCTGCTCAGCGAGCAGATCGTGCGGAGGTGTGCGCTCGCCCTGCCAGCCCTCGGACGCCGAGCGCTGGCCGCCGGCCGAACGCTCATCGGCAAGTCCCAGATGGGCGATGGACACGGGGGAACCTCCTGCGGCTCAGGCTACGCGTCGAGAATGGCAGCGGCCGCCGACACCCCGGCCACCGAACACCGTCTTCGCGGCGGTGTTGCCGGGGGACGCTGCGCCAGGTTAGGGACCACCGAAGAGGAGGGGCAACAGCCCCTGTGGACAACCCTGTTGGTAATGGGGGCGAAACGCCGAGCGGAATGTGAAAAAGGTGTGGAGAGGGGTGTGGAAAACTCACGGGTTCTGGTTCGGATACCTGGCCTGACCAGGTATTTACCCGAAATATCGCTGTGTGTAGAAACATGTTTAGAGTGACGCTTGAACGTTGAGGGATTCACGCATCACCTGTGGACGAAACGCCGCATACCCCTTGACTTCCCGGGCATGCACCAGTAGCGGCGTCCCCCGATCGGGACGCCGCTACTGGGTGTGGAGCGCCTACTTGGCGGCGACGACCTCGAGGGTGATCGCGGCCACGACGTCGTTGCGCAGGCGCACGGTCGCCTCATGACGACCGGTGCCCTTGATGGGAGCCGACAGCTCGATGGTGCGCTTGTCGATCGAGCCGATGCCGGCCTTCTCGACGGCGTCCGCGATGTCGTCGGTCTTGACGGAGCCGAACAGGCGGCCCTCACGGCCGGCCTTCACCGTCAGCTTCACGGTCGAGGACTCGAGCTTGCTCTTGAGGGCCTGGGCCTCCTCGAGCGTCGCGAGCTCGCGAGCGGCGCGGGCTGCCTTGATCTGCTCGATCTGCTTCTCGCCGCCCTTGCTCCACTGCACGGCGAAGCCCTGCGGGATGAGGAAGTTGCGCGCGTAGCCGTTCTTGACGTCCACGACGTCACCGGGCGAGCCGAGGCCGGTGACTTCGGAGGTGAGGATGAGCTTCGACATGGTCTACCGCCCCGATCCTGCGTAGGGGAGAAGGGCCATCTCGCGCGCGTTCTTGACCGCGCGGGCGATGAGTCGCTGCTCCTGCACCGAGACACCGGTGATCCGGCGGGCGCGGATCTTTCCGCGCTCCGAGATGAACTTGCGGAGCGTGGCGACATCCTTGTAATCGATGATGCCGACACGTACCGATTTCGCGGGGGCGGCGTTCTTGCCGCCCTTCGTGTTGACGCGCTTGCGGCGATCTCCGCCGCTGCTGCTGCTCTTGCCTGCCATGATCTAGTCCTTTAAAAATCAGGTTGTTCTGATTGATCGGAACGGATTCCGTTCCGATTGATCAGAACGGGGTCTCGTCGTTGTAGTTGCCTGGCGTGTTCCACACGTCGTCGCCACCGGAGGCCGGAGCGGCGGGCGCCCACGGCTCGTCGGCGACGGCGCCCTGCGAGCGTCCACCGGCCGCCGAAGCTCCGGAACCGCCAGGGGCGCGCGTGACCTGGGCGGTTGCGTAGCGCAGGCTCGGGCCGATCTCGTCGATCTCGAGCTCGATGCTGGTGCGCTTCTCGCCTTCCTTCGTCTCGTAGGAGCGCTGCTTCAGGCGACCGGTCGCGACAACGCGGCTGCCCTTGGTCAGCGATCCGGCGACGTGCTCGGCAAACTCGCGCCAGCAGGAGGCGCGGAGGAAGAGCGCCTCGCCGTCCTTCCAGTCGTTCGCGGCACGGTCGAAGGTGCGCGGGGTCGACGCGATCGTGAAGTTCGCGACGGCCAGTCCGCCCTGCGTGTAGCGCAGCTCGGGATCGGCGGTGAGGTTGCCCACCACCGTGATGATCGTCTCGCCGGCCATCGGCTACTCCGCCTCGCTCGCGACGGCCTCGGCGGCCGGCTCGACGTCGGCGTCGGCCGCAACGGCCTTCGCCTTGGGAGCGGCCTTGGGGGCCTTCGCCTCGGCGGCGGGGGCCTCCTCGGGCTCGGCGGCCGCAGCGGCGGGCTGCGCCTTCGCGACCGGCTCGGCCTTCGCCGCAGGCGCAGCAGCGGGAGCCGCGGCCTTGGCCGGCGACTTCGCGGCGGCGGCGGCCTTGCGGGCCGCGCGCTTCTCGTCTTCGGCGTGGACGCTGATCGCGCGGGCGGCAGCCTCCTCGGCGCGCAGCACCTTGGTGCGCAGCACCGCCTCGGAGAGCTTCAGCTGACGGTCGAGCTCGACCGTGGCATCGGAGGTCGCCGTGAAGTTGACGACGGCGTAGATGCCTTCGCTCTTCTTCTGGATCTCGTAAGCCAGCCGGCGGCGTCCCCAGATGTCGACATTGTCGATCGTGCCGCCATCGTTGCGGATGACGTTGAGGAACTTGTCCAGGCTGGGTGCGACGGTGCGCTCATCGATCTCGGGATCGAGGATCACCATCAGTTCGTACTGGTGCGTCATAAACCCACCTCCTCTGGTCTAGAACGGCTGCGGACGTGTTCCGCAGCAGGAGGGTAGTGACGTGCGCCCTGGCTCCGGAGAGCGCGGGCAACCTGTCGAGTATAGGTCAGGCTCGGGCGCTCCACCAGCGGAGCAGGCGGCGCTCGGCCTCCTCCGGCCCGAGCGGCCCGGCGTCGAGACGCTCCTCGAGCAGGAAGCGGTAGGCCTCGCCCACCTCGCGGCCCGGCTTCAGCCCGAGGATGCGCATGATGTCCTCGCCATCGAGATCCGGGCGGATCGCGGCGAGCTCCTCCTCTTCGGCGAGCGTCGCGATCCGCGCCTCGAGGTCGTCGTAGGCGAACTCCAGCTGCTCCGCCTTGCGACGGTTGCGCGTCGTCACGTCGGAGCGAGACAGGATGTGCAGCCACTCCAGCAGCGGTCCGGCATCCCGCACGTACCGCCGCACCGCCGAGTCGCTCCAGGCGCCCCCGGCGTAGCCGAAGAACCGGAGGTGCAATCGGATCAGCTCGGCCACCGCCTTCACGGTGTCGTTGTCGAAGCGCAGCGCGCGCAGCCGCTTGGCAGCGAGCTTCGCCCCGAGCACGTCGTGGTGGTGGAAGGTGACGACGCCTCCCGGCTCGATCACCCGGGTGGCGGGCTTGCCGATGTCGTGCAGCAGCACGGCGAGCCGCAGCACCAGGCTCGCCTCGTGGCCGCGGCTCTTCTCCAGTTCGATCGCCCGGTTCAGCGCGATCAGGCTGTGCTCGTAGACGTCCTTGTGCCGCGCGTGCTCGTCGATCTCAAGCCGAAGTGCCGGGATCTCCGGCAGCACCTGGTCGGCGAGGCCGCTGTCCACCAGGAGCCGGATGCCCGCCACCGGGTCGGCGGCGAGCATCAGCTTGCCGATCTCGGCCCCGATGCGCTCCGCCGAGACGATCGCCAGGCGATCGGCCATGCGCTGGGCCGCGGCGAGCGCGGCCGGCTGGAGCGTGAACCCGAGCTGCGCGGCGAAACGCGCGGCGCGCAGCATCCGGAGCGGGTCGTCGCCGAACGACACCTCGGGAGCGCTTGGCGTGCGGAGCGTTCGGGCCAGCAGGTCGTCGACGCCGCCGGTCGGGTCGACCAGGCGCGGCTCGGGGTGCTCGGCATCGGGAAGCCGAAGGGCCATCGCGTTGATCGTGAAGTCGCGGCGCACCAGGTCGCCATCGAGGCTGTCCCCGAATGCGACGTCGGGCTTGCGGGTCTCGCCGTCGTAGGCGTCGCTGCGGTAGGTGGTGATCTCGACCGTGCCGCCGCCGAACCGGGCACCGATCGTTCCGAACTCGCGGCCGATCTCCCAGACCGCGTCGGCGATCGGCTCGATGATCGCCAGCGTCTGATCGGGCGTCGCGCTCGTGGTGAGGTCGAGATCGGTGACCGCCCGCCCGAGAAAGGCATCGCGAACGGGACCGCCGACGAGGGAGAGCTCCTGGCCTGCCTCCGCGAATGCCGCGGCGAGCTGCACCAGCTCCGGCGTCGCGGCCAGACGGTTCAGCCGGTCGACCGCGTCCGCCACGCTCTCCATGGCATTCAGGATGACACAGCGCCCCGCCCGCGCCGATCGGGCGTTCAGCCGCGGCGGTCTAAACTCGTGGGCATGTCGGCCGAGCGGAACACAGGCGTCCCGCCGTGCCCGTGACCCCGCCGCGACGGGCCGTACTCACGATTCTCGCGGGCGTCGCCGCTCTCGGCCTCTCGATCGGCCCCTCCTTCGCGGCGGCCGCCGCCGATCAGCCGGCGGGAGGCACCGGAACCGTCCCCGCGGCGGTCACCGCACCGGTCTCGCTCGCGGTGCTCGTGCCGCTGACCGTCCGACCGACGACGTCCGGACTGATCGACGCCGCGACCCTCGCCGGCTACACCGGGCCGCTGGGCGTCTTGACGCGGCAGCTCGACGCGGTCATCGGCACGCCGGCCGTGATCGGCATCGATCCGATGATCATCGCGTCGATCCGCGTGCTCGGCACCTCGGCACCCGCCTCAGCCATCTCGTGGCTCGAACAGCTGCAGAGCGCGGGAAACGAGACCTTCGCGCTGGCCTACGCCGATACCGACCTGGCGACCCTCGCCCAAGCCGACGCCCTGAAACTCAAGGATCCCCTCGGGTTCGCTTTCGCGATCGACCCCCAGAACTTCGGACCGGCCGACACCGCGACGCCGACGCCCACCGGTTCGGAGCCCCCGTCGGCCACCCCGAGCCCGACCCCCACACCGACGGGAGCCCCGACCGGCAAGCCAGCGCTCCCGGTCGACGCGGCCGAGGTCCTCGCCTGGAGCTACACCCTGCCGAGCATCGCGTGGCCGGCTGACGACACCGTGGTCTCCGGGGATCTCAGCGACCTGAGCCAAGCCGGCTACCGCGACGTCGTGCTCAGTTCGACGAACGTGTCGGCCACCACCTCGGGCCTCGTCGGCCTCGGCGACATCGACGGCATCGTGTCGGATGCCGGGATCACCGACCTGGTCCGCGATGTCGCCTACGCCACCGACGACAGCGGCCCGCAGGACGCCCTCGACCGGTTGAACACAGCCCTGGGCGGCATGGCCGCCCTATCCCCTGGGCGCACCGTGGTCGCCACCCTCGATCGTCGATGGCCGTTGGGCGCCCTCGACCTGCACGCCCTGTTCTCCGATCTGGAGGGGCAGCCAACGGTCCGAACCGTCGGGCTCTCGGCGGTACTCGCCGGCGCGCATCCTGACGCCAAGGTCGCCGACGCGCCGGCCGACGCGGACCGCACGGCCCAGGTCGCTTCCGTCCTGAGCGCCATCGATCAGGAGAACCGGTTCGCGACCGTCGCCACCGACCCTGGCGCCATCACGCAACCGCGTCGGCTCGCCATGCTGGCGCTGTTCGCCGTGTCCTGGGTGCGAGGCACCGACGACTGGTCGACGCAGGTCGCGACCTTCCTGAACGATTCGGTGAAGCTGCGCAGCTCCGTGCAGATCGTCGCGGGCAGCGATCTGGTCGTCGGATCGGGCGCCACCAACATCCCGGTCACGGTGAGCAACGCGCTGACCGTGCCCGTGACGGTTTACGTGAACGTCGACTCGCCCAAGTCCGTGCTGCAGGTGCGCGCGCAGAACGTGCCGCTCACGATCGAGCCCGGTTCCTCCAACAAGGCCGCCATCCCGGTGGCGGCGCTCAGCAATGACCAGGTCACCACGACCGTGACGATCACCTCCGTCGACCGCGTGGCGATCGGCGACCCCGACTACGTGAGCGTCGATCTGCATCCGGGGTGGGAGAGCGTCGGCACCACGATCGTGGTCGCCCTCCTGGTGCTGGTCTTCGGCGGCGGCATCGTGCGCAACATCCTGAAGCGTCGCACCGCGCGACGCGCCAAGACGCAGGAGGCGGGCGAGGCCGGAGGCGATGCGGATGCCGCGACGCCCGTCCCGTCCGACGCCTCCGCCGCCGAGGCCCGCGGTGACTGACTCGCCGCCCGTTCCCGCACCGCCACGTGCCGGACTCGGGCGCGCCAGCGCGGCGCTCGCCTCGGGCACCGTCGTCTCGCGGGGCCTCGGCTTCGTGAGCGCCGCCGTTCTCGCCTGGACCATCGGCCAGACGAACCAGGGCGCCAACGCGTTCGCGATCGCGAACCAGTTGCCGAACAATGTCTACGCGATCATCGCGGGCGGGCTGCTGAGCGCCGTGCTCGTACCCCAGATCGTGCGGGCCGCACACCACGACGACGGCGGCCAACGGTTCGTCAACCGGCTGGTCACCCTCGGGATCGTCGTCTTCCTCGGCGTCACCCTGCTTGCCACCCTCTGCGCGCCGCTGCTCGTCGCCCTCTACGCCGGCTCGGGTGGAACCGCCCTGAAGGGCGATGGCGTCGCGCTGGCCGTGAGCCTGGCGTACTGGTGCCTGCCCCAGATCTTCTTCTACGCGCTGTACAGCCTGCTCGGCGAAGTGCTGAACGCACGCGGCGTCTTCGGCCCGTTCACCTGGGCGCCTGCGCTCAACAACGTCGTGGCGATCGCGGGGCTTGTCGCCTTCGCCATCCTGTTCGGCGTGGACCCCGCACACCGCGATCCGGCCAGCTGGGATGCCGCGAAGATCGCCCTGCTCGCCGGTTCCGCCACGATCGGGGTGGCGGCACAGGCCGCGATCCTGCTGGTCTTCTGGCGCCGGACCGGCCTCAGCTATCGCCCAGACTTCCGCTGGCGCGGGGTCGGACTCGGCAGTGCGGGCCGCGCTGCCGCCTGGACTTTCGGAATGATCCTGACGACCCAGCTCGCCGGCATCGTGCAGAGCCAGGTCGCGCAGGCGGCGGGCGTCCACGACCCCTCGGTCGCGGTGCTCCGCACCGCGTGGCTGATCTTCATGCTCCCGCACGGGGTCATCGCGGTCTCGATCGCCACCCCGTACTTCACCCGGATGAGCGGCCACGCTCGAGACGGACGCCTCGGCCTGCTCCGCGACGACCTGTCCTCGTCGCTGCGCACGGTCATTCTGCTGATCGCAGGATCCGCGACCGCCCTGGCCGTCGCGGCCCTCCCCTTCGCCCGGTTCTTCGCGCATGACCTGCACGAGACGTTAGGAATCGCCGGCGTGCTGCTCGCCTACCTGGTCGGACTCGTGCCCTTCAGTACGCAATTCCTCCTGCAGCGCACCTTCTACGCCCTCGGCGACACGCGCACCCCGTTCTTCTTCCAGTTGCTGCAATCGGTTCTGTTCGTGACCGGTGCCCTGCTGGTGCTGCTGCTTCCGCCGTCGGCCATCGCCGCCGGCATCGCGATCGTCACCTCGGCTGCCGGCATCGTCCAGACGATCGTCACGGCCGTGCTGCTCCGCCGCCGTCTGAACGGGATCGACGGCCGCCGGGTGCTGCGCCGCTTCGGTGTCTACGCGCTCGCCACCATTCCGGCCGCCGCGGTCGGGCTCGTGGTGCTCTGGGCGCTCGGCGGCCTCGGCCCGATCGGGCTGCCGACGATCGATTTCGCCTTCGCCAACAAGGCGGCCTCGCTGGTATCCGTCATCGTCGTGGGCGGGGTGACCGGCGCCGTCTATCTGGCCGTGCTCTGGCTGGCCCGGGTGCCCGAATTGCGCGCGCTGGTGAGCCCGCTGAGAAGGCTTCTGACGCGCTCCTGAGCGGGAATGAGCTCCCCCTAGACTTTGTTGCACCGGTTGTCGAGCCATCTGAAGGAGTGCTGACGACATGCGTCAAGTCATCATCGTGGGGTCGGGACCGGCTGGATACACCGCCGCCATCTACGCCGCGCGGGCCAATCTCTCTCCCCTCGTCATCGCCAGTTCGGTCGAGTTCGGCGGTGAGCTGATGAAGACCACCGACGTCGAGAACTTCCCCGGGTTCCCCGAGGGGATCATGGGTCCCGATCTGATGGTCAAGATGCAGGAGCAGGCCGAGCGGTTCGGTGCTGAGATCGTCTACGACGACGTCACCAAGCTGGAGCTCGACGGCGACGTCAAGCGCGTCACCCTCGGCAACGGCGACGTGCACGAGGCCCTCACCGTCATCTATGCGACCGGATCGGCCTATCGCAAGCTCGGCCTCGACGACGAGACCCGGCTCTCGGGTTACGGCGTCTCGTGGTGCGCCACGTGCGACGGCGCCTTCTTCAAGCAGAAGAAGGTCGCGGTCATCGGTGGTGGCGACTCCGCGCTCGAGGAGGCCACCTTCCTCACCCGTTTCGCCGACAGGGTCTACCTGGTGCACCGCCGCGACAAGCTGCGCGCCTCGGCCGCCCTGCAGGACCGCGCGTTCGCCGATCCCAAGATCGAGTTCCTCTGGAACGAGGAGGTCGCCCACGTCTACGGCGACGAGAAGGTCACCGGCATCGGCATCCTCGACACCAACACCGGCGAGGAGAAGACCCTCGACGTGACCGGGATGTTCGTGGCGATCGGTGCCGACCCGCGCACGCACCTCATCCACGACCAGCTGGAGCTGACTCCCGAGGGCACGATCAAGGTCGACGGACGCAGCTCGCGCACCAACCTCCCGGGCGTCTTCGCCGCGGGCGACGTGATCGACCCGACCTACAAGCAGGCTGCGACGGCTGCCGGCTCGGGCGTGGTGGCCGCGCTGGACGCCGAGAAGTACCTCGCCGACCTCGACCCCGCGCTGCTGGCTCAGGCCGCCGGGAATCCCGCGGCCGCTGCCGTGGTTGCGTAACTCAGGCTTCACAACACTCAACGGAAGAAGGAAAAAGATGTCCAGTGCGAAGGATGTGACCGACGCCACGTTCCAGAGCGAGGTGCTCGACTCGGAGAAGACGATCATGGTCGACTTCTGGGCGGAATGGTGCGGGCCGTGTCGCGCGGTCGGGCCGATCCTCGACCAGATCGCCTCGGAGCACTCCGACAAGCTGTCCATCGTCAAGCTCAACGTCGACGACAACCCCGAGACCGCGATGAAGTACGGCATCACCTCGATCCCTGCGATGAAGGTCTACCGCGGCGGCGAGGTCGTCAAGACCGTCATCGGCGCCAAGCCGAAGCCGGCGCTCGAGGCCGACCTGGCCGAGTTCCTGGCGTAATTCGCTCCTTTCACGATGCCCCGCTCCCCGTCCGGAGCGGGGCATCGTGCTGTCCGCCCTGCGGAGCGGGAGGGGCCGGGGCGATCGTCTCGGGAACCAGCGGGCCGACGATGTCGCCGCGAAGCAGGCGGTCACGCCGTCATCCCGTTGACGGACGTCGACCGCGGGACCGCGTCCGCCCGAATCGACCGGATACCCTTGGTTCGACATCCGACGAACGGACCGACATGGACAAGGCAGCCGGCAACAACCTCGATCCCTGGTACTCGCACTATGCAGCGCGCACCGCGGGACTCACCGTCTCCGAGGTCCGAGCTCTCTTCGCCGTCGCCAGTCGCCCCGAGGTGGTGTCACTGGCCGGCGGCATGCCGTACGTCTCGGCGCTGCCCGAGCAACTCGTCCTCACCGCGGTCGACCGCACGGTGCGTGATCACGGCGCCGTCGCGCTCCAGTACGGCTCCGGTCAGGGTGCGCCGAAACTGCGCGAGCAGATCCTCGACGTAATGGCCCTGGAGGGCATCCGGGCCGGCGTGGACGACGTCGTGGTCACGACCGGCTCGCAGCACGCCCTCGAGCTGGTCTCGAAGCTCTTCCTCGACCCGGGCGACGTCGTGATCGCCGAGGGCCCCAGCTACGTCACGGCCCTCGTGGTGTTCCGCAGCTTCCAGGCGGATGTCGCGCACGTCGAGATGGACGAGCACGGGCTCATCCCGCAGTCGCTGCGTGAGACGATCGCCCGGCTGCGCGAGCAGGGACGCACGATCAAGTTCCTCTACACGATCCCCTCGTTTCAGAACCCGATGGGCGTCACCCTCAGCTGGGAGCGCCGCATGGAGGTGCTCGAGATCGCGCGCGAGAACGACATCCTGGTGGTGGAGGACAACCCGTACGGGCTCCTCTACTTCGACCAGGCGCCGCCGCAGGCGATGCGGTCGGTGGACGAGGACGGCGTCATCTACCTCGGCACCTTCTCGAAGACTCTCGCGCCAGGCCTCCGGGTCGGCTGGGCCGTCGCTCCGCACGCGATCAGAGAAAAACTCATCTTGGCGAATGAGGCGGCGGTGCTCTCGCCGAGCTCCTTCTCGCAGACGGTGATCTCGGAGTACCTGTCCAGCGCCGACTGGAAGGGCCAGATCGAGACCTTCCGCGGCGTGTATCACGAGCGCCGCGATGCCATGCTCGGCGCCCTGCAGGAGCAGCTGCCGACCCTGCACTGGACGGTACCCAACGGCGGGTTCTACATCTGGCTCACCCTGCCCGACAACCTCGACTCGAAGGCGATGCTGCCCCGCGCCGTGAAGGAGCTGGTCGCCTACACGCCCGGAACGGCGTTCTACGCGGACGGCGGCGGCCGCAACGCGATGCGCCTGTCGTTCTGCTACCCGACGCCCGATTTCATCCGGGAGGGGATCCGCCGCCTCGCGATCGTCATCAACGGCGAGCTGAGCCTCCTCACCGAGTTCGCGCAGACCGGGCCGCTCGCGGTGCAGCCCGCGCTGCGCGAAGGCGTCCTGCCCCCGAACGTCGGCTGAGCGAATGAATGACGCACTCCGCCACGTCGTCGTGCTCGCCGGCGGGATCTCGCACGAGCGCGACGTCTCGCTCCGCTCCGGCCGCCGAGTGGCAGACAGCCTGCTCGAGCACGGTCTGACCGTCGAGCTCCGGGACCCGGACGCGCGGCTGCTCGCCGGGCTCCGAGCCGACCGCCCCGACGTGATCTGGCCCGCGCTGCACGGGGCGTCGGGCGAGGACGGCGCGCTGCGCGGACTGCTCGAGTTCCTCGGCATCCCGTTCGTCGGGTCGCGCTCGGACGCGGCGCGCCTCGCCTGGGACAAGCCTGCCGCCAAGATCATCGTCGCGCGGGCCGGGGTCGCCACCCCGCGCTCGATCACGCTGCCGCGCGATGCCTTCCGCGAGCTCGGTGCCGACGCCGTGTTCGAGGCGATCGCCGACGAGCTGCCCGTGCCGCTCGTGGTCAAGCCGGCGCAGGGCGGGTCTGCACAAGGCGTGACGATCGTCGAGGATCGCGCGAACCTGCCGCGCGCCATGGTCGACGCCTACACCTACGGGGACGTCGCGCTGGTCGAGCAGCGCATCACGGGCACGGAGATCGCGATCGGCATCATCGACACGGGCGACGGACCGGTCGCACTCCCCGCCGTGGAGATCGAGCCGCTCTCGGGTGTCTACAGTTTCGAGGCGCGCTACAACGCCGGCGAGACCCGCTTCTACGTTCCAGCGCGCATCAGCGCCGAGTGGGCGGATGCCGCAGCGCAGGCCGCGCTGACCGCCCACCGTGCACTGGGCCTCCGTCACCTCTCCCGCGTCGACCTGATCGTCGACGGCGCCGGGACTCCCTGGTTCCTCGAGGCGAACGTGCTGCCCGGCCTCACCGAGACGTCGCTGCTCCCGCAGGCACTCGAGGCCGCGGGGCACGACCTGGGGTGGGTCTACTCGGCGCTGGCCGAAGCCGCGATCCGCGACAACTAGAGTCCGGCGCTAGACGCCCGAGGCGTCAACCCCGAGCTCCTCCACGATCCGGTTGAGGTCGGCGACCGTGGCGAACTCGATCGAGATGGTGCCCTTGGCCGTTCCGAGCGCGATCTTGACCCGCGTGTTCAATCGGTCGCCGAGCCGCTCGGCCAGGTCGTCCAGGTGATGCTGCCGGCGCCCGGCGGTGGGCTTCGACGCGCGCGGCTTGGGCGGCGAGACCTTGCCGGCCGCGGCCTCGGCAGCGCGCACCGACAGGTCCTCGTTGACGATCTTGTCTGCCAGCCGCTCCATGGCCGGCGCGTCTCCGACGGACAGGATCGCGCGGGCGTGTCCCGCCGTGAGCACACCGGCGGCCACTCGGCGCTGAATGCCCTCCGGGAGGCGCAGCAGGCGGATCGTGTTGGTGATCTGAGGGCGCGACCGTCCGATCCGCTCGGCGAGCTGTTCTTGGGTGATCCCGAAGTCGGCGAGCAGCTGCTGATAGGCGGATGCCTCTTCCAGCGGATTCAGCTCCGCGCGATGCAGGTTCTCGAGCAGGGCATCGCGCAGCATCGCGTCGTCTGCCGTGTTCTTGACGACCGCCGGGATGGTGGCCAGGCCCGCCAGCTTGCTGGCGCGCAGGCGGCGCTCACCCATGATCAGCTCGAACTGCGGCTCACCGGTCGCGGCCCCAGTGCGTGGCCGCACCACGATCGGCTGCAGCACTCCGAACTCGCGTACCGAGACCGTGAGCTCGTTCAGCTCGGCGTCGCGGAAATCGTTGCGCGGCTGCTGGGCATTCGGCACGATGTCGTCGAGCGCGATGTTCGCGAGTCGGGCGCCGGGCACGCTGACGAGTCCTTCGGATCCCGCGTCGTCGCGATGATCCGGGAAGAACACGTCGACCGGCCGCTCGCCCTCGTCCGCGGTGGGGATAAGCGCTCCGATGCCGCGGCCGAGGCCGGTGCGCTTGGGTGCCGCCGCCATCAGCGCTCTCCCCGTCGGGCGATCTCGGATGCCGCTTCCCGGTACGACAGCGAGCCCGGCGAGTTGGCGTCGTAGGTGATCACGCTCTGGCCGTAGCTCGGCGCCTCCGAGATGCGCACCGAGCGCGGGATGACGCTGCGCAGCGTCTCGGCCGGGAAGTGCTCCCGCACCTCGTCGACGACCTGGTTGGCCAGGTTGGTGCGCGAGTCGTACATGGTCAGCAGGATGGTCGACACCGCCAGGTCCGGGTTGAGGTGACGCTCGATCAGCTTGATGTTGTTCAGCAACTGGCTGAGCCCCTCCAGGGCGTAGTACTCGCACTGGATCGGGATCAGCACCTCGCGCGCGGCCACGAACGCGTTGATGGTCAGCAGGCCCAGCGACGGCGGGCAGTCGATGAAGACGTAGTGATAGGGATGCTCGTCCGCCGATTCGGCCAGGAATCGGTCGAGCGCCCCGCGCAGCCGCTGCTCGCGCGCGACGAGCGAGACCAGCTCGATCTCCGCACCTGCGAGGTGGATCGTGGCGGGTACGCACGACAGCCCCTCGAACTCGGGGCTGGTCTGCACGACGTCGCGCATCGGCACGTCGTTGATGATCACGTCGTAGACGCTGGGGGTCTCCGAGCGGTGCTCGACGCCGAGCGCGGTGGACGCGTTGCCCTGCGGGTCCAGGTCGATGACCAGCACACGGGCTCCCGACTGCGCGAGCGCGGCGGCGAGGTTCACGGTGGTCGTCGTCTTGCCGACGCCGCCCTTCTGGTTGGCGACGGTGAAGACGCGAGTACGGCCAGGGAGCGGCAGGTGCTCCTCGGCCAGCGCCACGCGGCGGCGTGCCAGATCGGCGATCTCTCGGGCGAGCGGAGTCTCGTCGTATCGGTTCTCGATGCTCACGTGCTGGGGGATCCCTCTCGGATGGTTCTGCGCGGTTCGGGCCTCGCGCACCGGTGTGCCGACTGGCGATGTTTCACGTGAAACAGGCCTCGCCGAGAATCAGTCCACTGTAGCCCGAAAGACCCGGGTGACCTCCGGCACGATCCCCTCACCGAGGACGACCACCTCGACGCCAGTCAGGTGAGCGGCGCGGATCTGCTTCGCCGCGGCCGTCACCTCCTCGTCGACGCGCGCACCCTTCATGAAGACGAGCTCCCCACCGCGGCGAGCGAGAGGCGCCGTGATCGGGATGAGCTTCGTCAGGGACGACACGGCGCGCGCCGTGATCTGATCCAGGCGCTCGACGAACGGAGCATCCTCGGCACGGGCTCGCTCGACGGACACGTTGGTCAACCCCAGCCGGGTCGACTCCGACCGGAGCCACTCGACCCGCCGCTCCATCGGCTCGATCAGAACGAAGTCGACGTCGGGCCGCGCGATGGCGAGAACAATGCCGGGCAGGCCGGCGCCGCTCCCGATGTCTCCCACCAGTCCGGGGCGCAGCAGCGGTGCCGGGAGCACGCAGTTCAGCAGGTGCCGTGACCAGAGGCGAGCGGCCTCAAGCGGACCGATCAGCCCGAGCTCCTCGCCTCGCTCACCCAGCTCCCTGGCGAAGCTCCGGGCGACGTCGATGCGAGCGCCGAACAGCTCCTCCGCTGCCTCCGGCTCTGGTTCGATCATCGGTGTTTCACGTGAAACATCGACGTCACGCTCGAGTGATCACCGTGTGGCGGTCGCGCCCCTCGCCCTCGGATTCCGAGACGAAGCCGCGCTCGGCCACGATGTCGTGGACGATCTTGCGCTCGTAGCTCGACATCGGGGGGAGCGACGCCGACGCCGCACCCTCCTCGAGACGGGCGACGGCGCGGTCAACCAGCGTGGCGAGCTCGGCGGCACGCTGATCGCGCGACCCGCCGATGTCCAGGATCAGACGCGAGAAGCGACCGGTCTTGTTCTGCACGGCGAGACGCGCCAGCTCTTGAAGAGCGGCGACGGTGTCGGGCTTCGACAGCAGCCGGAGGTTCGCACCTTCCGTCGCCGTCACCGAGACGTAGGCGCGACCGGAACGGGCGTCGATGTCAATGTCACCGTCGATGTCAGTGATATCGAGGAGCTCCTCGATGTAGTCCGCGGCGATGTCGCCCTCATCCACGAGCTCCTGCTCGCTGAGGGGCGCGTCATCGATCGCGCGCGCCGGCGGCGCGACTTCCGCGTCATCCGCGGTCTGGGTCTCGGTCACGTCACTCACTTCTTGCCACTCCCGGTCTTCTTAGCGCGGTTCTTGCTCACGGGCTGCGACCGCTGAGTCGTCGCCGGCCGCTTGGGCGCCTCGATGGCGCCTGCGTCTGGCTGCTGCTCCAGGGCCGCCGCATCCTCCGACATCCGCTGACGATTCTTGCGTGCCAGCCGTGCCTCGCGGGCGAGGGCTGCCTCACTACCCGGTGTCGGCATGTTCCGGATGACGAGGAACTGCTGCACCAAGGTCCAGACGTTCGAGGTGAGCCAGTAGAACATCGCACCGATCGGGAACGCGAAGCCCGAGAAGATGAAGATCACGGGCAGCACGTACAGCAGCATCCGCTGCTGGCGGTACATCGGGCTCGCCTTGGTCTCGGGCGACATGTTCTTCGACGTGAGCTGCAGCTGGGTGAAGAACTGCGAGGCGGTCATCAAGACGACGATCGTGGCGGCGATGATGACGACGACCCACTCGTGGCCCCACGCCGTTTGGATGCTGTCCTTCAGCGGGGCGACCCCGAACAGGTTCGCTTTGTACAGACTCTCGACCAGGTCTTTCGAGAACAATCCGACGCCCGCGTGGAAGTGACCACTGGCATCCGGCTTCGCCTCGTTCAGGGTCGGCAGCAGGCTGAAGAAGATCGGCATCTGGATCAGCAGGGGCAGACAGGACGCCAGCGGATTCGTTCCCGCCTTGCGGTACATCTCCATGGTCTCGCGCTGCATCGCCTCGCGAGAGAACTGGTCCTTCTTGCCCTTGTACTTGTCCTGGATCTTCTTGAGCTGCGGCGCGACCTCCATCATCTTCCGCTGGCTCTTGATCTGACGGACGAACACCGGAATGAGCGCGGCGCGGACGATCACGGTCAAGCCGACGATCGACAGCACCCAGGTGATACCGGCCCCCGAGTCGAGGCCGAACACGTTCGTGAACACCCAGTGGAACCCGACGAGGATCGCCTCGATGACCCACTTGATCGGGGTGAGGACCGTCCCGATCCCGTTGATGATTCCGTTCAGATCCACTGATCAGGCCTTTCCGTGGCTCGCCGGATAGACGAAACCGAAGTGGGTGAGCTGGTAGCGCGGCACGCGACGTTCGGGAACGTCATCCACCCCGCCCTTCGCCCAGGGGTGACAGCGCGCGATGCGCCAGGTGCCGAGGGCGACGCCTTTGAGCACCCCGTGCTGCTGGATCGCGCCGAGCGCGTAGGCCGAGCAGCTGGGGTAGTAGCGGCACACGTCCCCGTACAGAGGGGAGATCACCGCGCGGTACCCGCGCAGGATGACCACGCAGATGTTACGCGGGAGGAGATAGAGGAAGGCGAGCGGTCGCATCACGGCATCACCGTCTTCGCGAGAAGCGCGGCATCGAGTGCGGTGTGCATGTCATCGGCGAGAGTAACCCAGCTGCGCTGTGCGGCGCCGGGAAGTGCGCGCACCACGATGTCGCTTCCGCGCGCGCCCGCCTCGACAAACTGACGACCGAGCGCCCGGTAGCGGCGGCGCACCAGGTTGCGGTCTACCGCGTTACCCACCGAGCGCGACACGATGATGCCGAAGCGCAACGGGTCGTCGTCCCGCCGCGCGAGCCGGTAGTAGACGGCTGCGGGCGTCACCGATCGGCGGCCGCGTCGGACGACCATGCGGAAGTCCTCGGCGCGGACCACCCGGTTCGCCCTGGCGAGCACCGGACGACTACGCGGAGAGCTCGGTGCGCCCCTTGCGGCGGCGAGCAGCGAGGATCGCGCGGCCGGCACGCGTGCGCATGCGCAGGCGGAAGCCGTGCACCTTGGCGCGGCGCCGATTGTTCGGCTGGAAGGTTCGCTTGGTCATGGTGGTATCTCCAAAACCCGGTGGCGTGGACCGGGAAGAACAGGGACCACCTCGAGGCGGTCGTCAACTGATTAAAAATAGGCGGTTAAGGGGTCCCGGTCAAACCACCGAAGCCAACCGTCCATTCTCCACACCGATCATCTCATCCGTTGGTCACGACGCGCCCGCGCAAACTAAGGTGAATCCGCGACAGACCCGACCCCAGGTGACCAATACCGCAGCCGAGAGAGATCATGACCGACGCACCGGACCCGACCCGAGAACTCTGGGACTCCGTGCTCACCATGCTCCGTGCCGACGACCGCGTCACGCCCCAGTTGCAGGGCTTTCTCAACCTCGTCGAACCGAAGGGGGTCCTCGCCGGCACCCTCTACCTCGAAGTACCGAATGAACTCACCCGCGGGATGCTGGACCAGCGCATCCGGGTCCCCCTCCTCAACGCACTCAGCACGATCGACGGCGAGCACGGGATCACGAACTTCGCCATCGTGGTCAACCCCGAGATCCAGCACGCCGGCATCAGCGGCTCGCCGGCGGAGTCCGCGCCGCTCGATCAGGCGTCCCACGAGCAGTCGCCCCGTGAGCAGACTCCAGCCGCCACCGCGAGCTCGACGCCCAGCAGCGCCTCCGCCGATCAGGCCCGGCGGTCCGACACCCGCCTCAACCCGAAGTACAACTTCGACAACTTCGTCATCGGCGGCTCGAACCGTTTCGCGCACGCCGCGGCGGTCGCGGTCGCGGAGGCCCCGGCGAAGGCCTACAACCCGCTCTTCATCTACGGGGACTCCGGGCTGGGCAAGACCCACCTTCTGCACGCGATCGGCCACTACGCCGAACGCCTCTACCCCGGCATCCGCGTGCGCTATGTGAGTTCCGAGGAGTTCACGAACGATTTCATCAACTCCATCGCTAACAACCGGGCCGCCGCCTTCCAGGCCCGATACCGCGAGATCGACATCCTGCTGATCGACGACATCCAGTTCCTGCAGCGAGCCGTCGAGACCCAGGAGGCCTTCTTCCACACCTTCAACACGCTGCACGACCACAACAAGCAGGTGGTCATCACCAGCGATGTCGCTCCCAAGCACCTCACCGGATTCGAGGACCGGATGCGGTCCCGCTTCGAGTGGGGCCTGATCACCGACGTCCAGGCACCCGACCTCGAGACCCGCATCGCGATCCTCCGCAAGAAGGCCCAGAGCGAGAAGCTCCAGGTGCCTGACGAGATCCTGGAGTACATGGCGACGAAGGTGTCGTCGAACATCCGCGAACTCGAGGGAACCCTCATCCGCGTCACGGCCTTCGCCAACCTCAACCGCACGCCGGTGGACCTGCAGCTCGTGCAGACCGTGCTGAAAGACCTGATCACCCTCGACGAAGACAACGTGATCGCGCCGGTCGACATCATCAACCACACCGCGGACTACTTCAAGCTATCGGTCGACGATCTCTACGGATCGAGCCGCTCGCAAGCCGTCGCCACGGCCCGGCAGATCGCGATGTACCTCTGCCGCGAGATGACGAGCCTCTCCCTCCCGAAGATCGGGCAGCTGTTCGGCAACCGCGACCACACCACCGTCATGTACGCCAACAAGAAGATCAGCGAGCTCATGAAGGAGCGCCGCTCGATCTACAACCAGGTCACCGAGCTGACCAGCCGGATCAAGCAGAACCAGCGCTACAACAAGCTCTGAGGGGCGCCCGGCCTGTCCACCCCCTTTTGGGGGCCTGGACAAAATGGGTCGGCGGGCGCTGATTGCACAAGGTGTGTACAACTTGTGGATAACCATCGGGCGGCACCGCATCCGGATGTTGAGAATCGCCACGTCCTTGTGGATGCGGCGTCACCCCCGATCGGCGACTCCCGCGGTTGAGGCAGCTGCGTCCCCCGCGTCCCCACAACTTGCACCGGTGTAGTTCCCCGTTGTCGGCAGGGATCGCGAGACTTCTCCCCAGATCCCACAGCGGTTAAGAAGATTAACTCTCTCCTCCTCAGCTCAACTCCGCCACAACCCCCTGGGGGTCGCGACCTGGCGCACGTCCCCGAGTGGACCCGACCACTACCTGTGCCAGGATCGGGGTGACAGTATTGACGCCCCGCCCGTTTCGTCATGACAAGGAGTCCGTGTGAAGTTCCAAGTCAATCGGGACGTGTTCAGCGAGGCAGTGTCATTCGCCGTCAAGTTGCTGCCTCAGCGCACCACCCAGCCCATCCTGAGCGGAGTGCTTCTCGACGCCGCCGACGGGGCTCTCGTCCTGTCATCGTTCGACTACGAGGTGTCGTCGCGCACTGAGATCGCTGCCGAGGTCGACGAGCCAGGTACCGCGCTGGTCTCCGGCCGGTTGCTCGCCGACATCGCCAGCCGGCTGCCGAACGCACCAGTGCAGTTCTCCACGGAGGACGGCAAGATCGCCGTGAGCTGCGGATCCACCCGGTTCACCCTTCTGAGCATGCCCGTCGAGGAGTACCCGACCCTTCCCGAGGTGGCCGAGCGCACCGGCGTTCTTCCCGCGGATGATTTCGCCGCCGCTGTCGCACAGGTTGCGGTCGCGGCATCCCGTGACGATGTCACGCCGGTGATCACCGGTGTGCAGCTCGAGGTCGGAGACAACAACCTCTCGCTGGTCGCGACCGATCGCTACCGTGTCGCCGTGCGGGAGATCGATTGGGATTCCGGCACCTCGCCGGCCGATGGAACCACCGCGCTCATCCCGGCTCGCACCCTGTCGGAGATCGGCAAGACCTTCGCGCACAGCGGCACGGTCGCCGTCTCGATCGTGCGCACCGACGACCGGGAACTGATCGCCTTCAGCGCCGACAAGAAGACGGTGACGTCCCTGCTCATCAAGGGCAACTTCCCTCCCGTCAAGCGGCTGTTCCCCGAGACCGTTGACAACTACGCCGTCGTCAACACCGCGGAACTGATCGAGGCGACCCGGCGCGTATCGCTCGTGCTCGAGCGCGAGGCAGCCCTGCGCTTCAGCTTCTCGATCGACGGCCTCACCCTCGAGGCGGCGGGCTCGGAACAGGCTCAGGCGTCAGAGACGATCGATGCTCATCTTCACGGCGGCGACACGGTCGTCTCGCTGAAGCCGTCGTTCCTGCTGGATGGGCTCGGAGCTGTTCACTCGGAGTTCGTGCGCATCTCGTTCACCAAGACGGAGAATCCCAATAAGCCTGGCCCCGTGCTGATCACCAGCCAGTCCTCGAAAGAGCAGCCGGGCGCCGACAACTACAAGTACCTCCTGCAGCCCAATCTGCTGCTGCGCTGAACGGAAGAACATCAATGGCCATGCACATCGGACTCGTCGGCCTCGGCAAAATGGGCTTCAACATGCGCGACCGGCTCCGGGACAAGGGGGTCGAGGTCACCGGTTACGACCCGAATCCCGCCGTCACCGACGTCGCGACGCTCGCCGACATGGTCGCCGCGTTGCCGACCCCGCGCGTGGTGTGGGTGATGGTCCCGTCGGGGCCGATCACGGACGGCGTGATCAACGACCTGGCCGACGCGCTGGACAAGGACGACCTCGTCATCGACGGGGGCAATTCGCGGTACACCGATGACGCGGTGCACTCCAAGCAACTTGCACAGAAGGGCATCCGCTTCGCGGACTGCGGGGTGTCCGGCGGCGTCTGGGGGCTCAAGAACGGATACGGCCTGATGGCCGGCGGCGAAGCGCCCGACATCAAGCTCGCGATGCCCGTCTTCGACGCACTCCGGCCGGCCGGGCCGCGCGACGAGGGTTTCGTTCACGCCGGCTCGATCGGCGCGGGCCACTACGCGAAGATGGTGCACAACGGCATCGAATACGCCCAGATGCAAGCGCTCGCCGAGGGATACGAACTGCTCGACGCGAGCAAGGAGATCATCCACGACGTCACTGGGGTGTTCAAGGCCTGGGAACGGGGGACCGTCGTGCGCAGCTGGTTGCTCGACCTCCTGGTGAAGGCACTCGAGGAGGATCCCGAGTTCAAGCAGATCGAGGGCTACGTCGATGACTCCGGCGAGGGGCGCTGGACGATCATCGAGGCGCTCAATCATGCGGTTCCGGTGCCGACGATCAGTGCGTCAATCTTCGCCCGGTTCGTCTCGCGGCAGAAGGATTCGCCGGCGATGAAGGCCGTTGCCGCGCTGCGCAACCAGTTCGGCGGACACGCCGTGCGCCCGTCCGACGCACCGAAGGCCTGACGCCGGTCCCGCCGCGGAAGGCCGCCGGGTGATCGTCTCCCACCTGAGCCTGACCGACTTCCGGAACTACACGTCCGCTGAGGTCGACCTCCTCGCGGGCCCGAATCTGTTCGTCGGCAGCAACGGGCAGGGCAAGACCAACCTGGTCGAGTCGATCGGCTACCTGAGCACGCTCGCATCGCATCGCGTCTCCACGGATCAGGCGCTCATCCGGCAGGGGGCTGAACTCGCGATCGTGCGTGTCCGGCTCGAACACGCCGAACGGCAGCTCCTGCTCGAGGTCCAACTCAATCGAGCGTCCGCGAATCGCGCCCAGGTGAACCGCGTCGCGGTGAAGCCGCGCGAGCTGGCGCGGCACATGAGCAGCGTGCTGTTCGCACCGGAGGATCTCGCACTGGTCCGCGGCGAGCCGTCGGGTCGCCGCCGGTTCCTCGATCAGTTGCTGGTACAACTCGTCCCTCGATTCGCCGGAGTGATCGCCGACTATGACCGGGTGCTGCGCCAGCGCAACACGCTGCTCAAGTCGGCTCGTGGAGTTCGAGTGGCCGAGGGCGGATTGTCGACGCTCGAGCTCTGGGACGAACGCCTCGTCGAACTGGGGAGTGAGATCATCCGGGGTCGGCAGGACCTCGTCGACCGGCTCCGGCCGCACGTCGCTGCGGCCTACACGAGCATCGCCGGCTCCGGTCAGCTGGCAGAGCTCGCGTTGCAGCTCAGCATCCTGGGGGCACAGCCGGATGACGATGCTCCCGTCTCGGCCGATAACGCCGCGCGCCCGCTCGACGAGGCCGAGCTGGTCCAGCAGTTCCGCGCCGCGCTCACGCGCGTACGCCGCGCCGAGTTGGACCGCGGCCTCACCCTCGTCGGTCCCCACCGTGACGATCTGCTGCTCGTGCTCAACGACCTTCCGGCTCGCGGTTATGCCAGTCACGGCGAGTCGTGGAGTTTCGCGCTCGCGCTCAAGCTGGCGTCGGCCGCAGTGCTCCGTGCCGACTCGACGCTCGGCGACCCCATCGTGATTCTCGACGACGTCTTCGCCGAACTCGACGAAGCCCGGCGGGCGCACCTCGCCTCCGCGATCGGTGGCTACGAGCAGGTGCTGATCACCGCGGCCGTGTTCGAGGACGTGCCAGCGCCGCTCGCGGCACACACGGTCCAGATCCGCAACGGCAGGATCGTGGAATGAGCGATGACGCGCAGACCCCGGAGCACGTCAATGTGTTCCGGCGCATCCGGCGGAATTTCGGCGACCCCTCGCTGCGCTCGGGGGACGCACGCAGACGCCGCCGTGCGTCGAGCGACGAGACCAGCGTGCCCTACGGCGTCGGTCGCGAGCCCGCAGGACTCGGTGATGTGCTCGGAAACCTCAGCTCGACGATGGGCTGGGACTCCCCGATGGCCCGAGCCGAACTGCTGGCGGCCTGGCCGGAGATCGTCGGCGCCGAGACCGCTGCGCACGCCGTCCCGCTCGGTATCGAAGACGGCATCCTGACGGTGCGATGCGACTCGACGGCCTGGGCCCAGCAGCTCCGGTCGATGCGCTCCGCGGTGGCCGTCCGGATCGCCGAGAACCACGCTGCGGCCGGCATCGAGTCGGTGCGCTTCATCGGACCGGACACCCCCTCCTGGAAACGCGGTCCCAGAGCAATCCCAGGGCGTGGTCCCCGCGATACCTACGGTTGACAAGGCAAATCAGGTCAAGCGGTCTACGAAATGTCCCCAGACGGGCGTTCACGCCGGTTTCGGAGCCCTCCGCGCTGTAGAATCGGGAGGTGACTCCCCCTACTCCTCCCGTCGATCCGAACGACTCATACGGCGCCAGCGACATCCAGGTTCTCGAGGGTCTCGAGGCGGTCCGCAAGCGCCCGGGCATGTACATCGGCTCGACCGGTCCGCGCGGCCTGCATCACCTCGTCCAGGAGATCGTCGACAACTCGGTCGATGAAGCTCTTGCCGGCTACTGCGATCACATCGAAGTCACACTGCTCGCCGATGGCGGCGTGCGCTGCGTCGACAACGGCCGCGGCATCCCCGTCGACATGCACCCGGTGGAGAAGAAGTCGACCGTCGAGGTCGTCCTGACGATCCTGCACGCGGGCGGCAAGTTCGGCGGCAGCGGGTACGCGGTCTCCGGTGGCCTGCACGGCGTCGGCAGCTCGGTCGTCAATGCGCTCTCGAAGACCCTCGACATCGAGGTGCGCCGCCAGGGCAACATCTGGACGCAGCAGTATCACGACGGCGTCCCGGTGGCTCCGCTCGCGAAGGGCGCCGCGACCAACCAGACGGGCACCACGATCACCTTCTGGCCCAACGACAAGATCTTCGAGACCGTCGACTGGGATTACGAGACCCTTCGCACCCGCTTCCAGCAGATGGCGTTCCTCAACAAGGGGCTCCGCATCGCGCTCACCGACGAGCGGGAAGAGGGGCGACAGGATGACGGCACCCAGCGCTCCGACGTGTTCCTGTACGAGCGCGGCCTGGTCGACTACGTCGAGTACCTGAACTCGGCGAAGAAGACCGAGGTCATCCACGACGAGATCATCTCCTTCGAGTCGGAGGACAAGGAGCGCAAGATCGCGCTCGAGGTCGCGATGCAGTGGACGAACTCGTACTCCGAGAGCGTGCACACCTACGCGAACACGATCAACACGCACGAGGGCGGCACCCACGAGGAGGGATTCCGCGCCGCGCTGACCACGCTCGTCAACCGCTATGCGCGCGAGAAGGGCCTGCTCAAGGAGAAGGACGAGAACCTCACCGGCGACGACATCCGCGAGGGTCTCACCGCGGTGATCTCGATCAAGCTCGGCGAACCGCAGTTCGAGGGCCAGACCAAGACCAAGCTCGGCAACACCGAGGCGAAGTCCTTCGTGCAGAAGGTGACCGGCGACCAGCTCAACGACTGGTTCGACCGCAACCCGAACGAGGCACGCAACGTCATCCGCAAATCGGTGCAGGCCGCGGCCGCCCGCATGGCTGCACGCAAGGCACGCGAGCAGACCCGCCGCAAGGGGCTGCTCGAGGGCGGCGGCATGCCGGGCAAGCTCAGCGATTGCTCGAGCAAGGATCCGTGGCGCAGTGAGATCTTCCTCGTCGAGGGTGACTCGGCCGGCGGGTCGGCGAAGACCGGCCGTGACCCCGAGACGCAGGCGATCCTGCCGCTGCGCGGCAAGATCCTGAACGTCGAGAAGGCGCGGCTGGATCGCGCACTCGGCAATGCGGAGATCCAGGCGATGATCACGGCGTTCGGCACGGGCATCGGCGAGGACTTCGATGGCGAGAAGGCCAGATATCACAAGATCGTGCTGATGGCAGATGCCGACGTCGACGGCCAGCACATCACCACCCTGCTGCTCACCCTGCTGTTCCGGTACATGCGACCGCTCATCGAGATGGGCTATGTGTACCTGGCGCAGCCGCCGCTGTTCCGGCTCAAGTGGACGAACGCGGATCATGAATACGTGTACTCGGATCGCGAGCGGGACGCGTTGCTCGAAGCCGGTCTCGCGGCAGGACGCCGTATCGCCAAGGAGAACGGCGTGCAGCGCTACAAGGGCCTCGGCGAGATGAACCACCAGGAGCTGTGGGACACCACCATGAACCCGGCGACTCGCACGCTCCGTCAGGTCACCTTGGATGACGCGGCGATCGCCGACGGCATCTTCTCCACCCTGATGGGCGACGACGTCGAGTCACGCCGCCAGTTCATCCAGCAGAACGCCAAAGACGTCCGCTTCCTCGACATCTAGATCTGAGCTGATTCATGACTGACACCACCGACACCGGGGTCGACCCCGATCGCCACGACAAGATCGAGCAGGTCGATCTCCAGCTCGAGATGCAGCGGAGCTACCTCGACTACGCGATGAGCGTCATCGTCGGGCGCGCGCTGCCCGACGTGCGCGACGGGCTGAAGCCCGTGCACCGCCGCGTGATCTACGCGATGTACGACGGGGGCTACCGCCCCGATCGCGCGTTCTCCAAGTGCACCCGCATCATCGGCGACGTGATGGGGCAGTTCCACCCGCACGGCGACCAGTCGGTGTACGACGCGCTGGTGCGGTTGGTGCAGCCCTGGTCGTTGCGGTATCCGCTCGCGCTCGGGCAGGGCAACTTCGGCTCCCCCGGCAACGATGGCGCGGCCGCCCATCGGTACACCGAGACCAAGATGGCGCCGCTCGCCATGGAGATGGTCCGCGACATCGACGAAGACACCGTCGACATGCAGGACAACTACGACGGGCGCACCCAGGAGCCGACGGTTCTGCCGGCGCGGTTCCCGAACCTGCTGGTGAACGGCTCGGTCGGCATCGCGGTCGGCATGGCGACCAACATCCCGCCGCACAATCTGCGCGAGGTCGCCGACGCCGCGCTCTGGGCGCTGCAGAACCCGGATGCCACGCGGGATGAGCTTCTCGACGCGATCCTGGCGCGGGTGAAGGGGCCGGACTTCCCGACCGGCGCGCAGATCCTCGGGGTCAAGGGCATCCAGGACGCGTATCGCACCGGACGCGGCTCGATCACGATGCGCGCCGTGGTGAACGTCGAAGAGATCCAAGGCCGCACCAGCCTGGTCGTGACCGAGCTCCCGTACCAGGTCAACCCCGACAACCTCGCGGTGAAGATCGCCGAACTGGTCAAGGAGGGCCGGCTCGCCGGCATCGCCGACATCCGCGATGAGACCTCCGGCCGCACCGGTCAGCGCCTCGTCATCGTGCTGAAGCGCGACGCCGTCGCGAAGGTCGTGCTCAACAACCTCTACAAGCACACGCAACTGCAGGAGAACTTCGGCGCGAACATGCTGGCCATCGTCGACGGGGTGCCCCGCACCCTGCCGATCGACGGGTTCATCGGTCACTGGATCGAGCACCAGGTCGAGGTCATCGTGCGGCGCACCCGTTTCCGGCTGGCGAAGGCCGAGGCCGACGCGCACATCCAGCGCGGCTACGTGCTCGCCCTCGACGCGCTCGACGAGGTCATCGCCCTCATCCGCCGGTCGCCCGATGTCGACGAGGCACGGCAGGGTCTCATGACCCTGCTCGGCGTCGACGAGCTGCAGGCCGACGCGATCCTCGCCCTCCAGCTGCGCAGGCTCGCCGCCCTCGAGCGGCAGAAGATCCAGCAGCGGCTCGACGAGCTCGAGATCGAGATCGCGGAGTACCAGGCGATCCTGGCGAGCGAGGTGCGCCAGCGCGAGATCATCACCGAGGAACTGAGCGACATCGTCGCGAAGTTCGGCGACGAGCGCCGCACCGAGATCATGTACGGCTTCGGCGGCGACATGAGCGTCGAAGATCTCATCCCCGAGGAGGAGATGGTCGTCACCATCACCCGGGGCGGTTACATCAAGCGAACCCGCAGTGACAACTACCGCAGTCAGCATCGCGGCGGGCGCGGTGTCAAGGGCGCGCAGCTTCGCGCGGATGACGTCGTCGAGCACTTCTTCGTCACCACGACGCATCACTGGCTCCTCTTCTTCACGAACTCCGGGCGCGTGTACCGGGCGAAGGCGTACGAGGTGCAAGAGGCCGGACGCGACGCGAAGGGCCAGCACGTCGCGAACCTGCTCGCGCTCCAGCCGGGCGAGGAGATCGCCCAGGTGCTCGACATCCGCGACTACGCCGCCGCCACCTATCTGGTGCTCGCCACCCGCGGTGGCCTGGTGAAGAAGACCGCGCTCACCGAGTACGACACCAACCGCACCGGCGGCATCATCGCGATCAACCTGCGCGAGGGAGACGAGCTGGTGTCGGCCATGCTGGTCGAGAACGACAGCGAGGTGCTGCTCGTGTCGCGGGGTGGGATGTCGATCAGATTCCTGGCGTCCGACGAGTCGATGCGGCCGATGGGGCGCTCGACCTCCGGGGTCATCGGCATGCACTTCCGGGGCGACGACCAGCTGCTTTCGGCATCCGTCGTCGCGGACGCCGGATCGGTGTTCGTCGTCACCGAGGGCGGCTACGCGAAGCGCACCGCCGTCGACCAGTACCGCCCGCAGCAGCGCGGTGGTCTGGGGATCAAGGTGGCCAAACTGAACGACGATCGAGGGGTGCTCGCGGGTGCTCTGATCGTCGAGGACGACGACGAGGTGCTCGTGGTTCTTGCCAGCGGCAAGGTGGTAAGGTCTGCCGTGGCCGAGGTGCCGGCCAAGGGCCGCGACACCATGGGCGTGGTATTCGCCCGGTTCGACGATGACGACAAGATCATCGCCGTGGCCAAGAACAGTGAACGAAATCTGGACGCCGCCGACAGCGACCCCGCTGCATCAGAAGACCCCGCGGCCGACGCCCCCGATCCCGACTCGACAGAGTCCGAGATCGAGGCCACCGACGGAGAGGACGAGACCGAATGAGCAGCGTCGCCGAAAAGCTGCAGCGCAAGGATCAGCGCAGCACCGCCGCCAAGCAGGTCCGGCTGAAGCTGGTCTACCTGGACTTCTGGTCGGTGGTGAAGCTGGCCTTCCTGATCTGGCTCTGCCTCGGCATCGTGCTCGTAGTGGCGACCATCCTGATCTGGGTCGTGCTGTTCTCGACGGGCATCTTCGGCAAGCTGGACTCGGCCTTTCAAGACATCCTCAGCGATCCGACCTTCACCATCGCCAGCAGCTTCGGGCTGGGTCAGGTCGGACTGTTCGCGCTTGTCGTCGCGATCCTGAACGTTGTGGTCGGTACCGTGCTCGCGGCCATCGCATCGTTGCTCTACAACCTCAGCGTGCGGTTCACCGGTGGACTCCTGGTCGGATTCCAGAACAGCTGACCCGATTATCTCGGCTCCTCGGGGTTGGGGTACTGTAGGCAAGGCCAATCGCCGGGACGACCGGTTTTTGGGGGTATAGCTCAGGCGGTTAGAGCGCTTCGCTGATAACGAAGAGGTCCCAGGTTCAAGTCCTGGTACCCCCACCGAGAAGTCCCCACAAGGGACTTCTTCTCTTTAAGAGCAAGCGAGCGCGGCGGCGTGTACGTCGCGCGAAGCGGGTTCGCCGCAGAAGCGGCGGGCGAACAAATCAACACGGGGCCTTAGCTCAATTGGTAGAGCGCCTGCTTTGCAAGCAGGAGGTCAGGGGTTCGATTCCCCTAGGCTCCACCCACTTCTCGAGTCCTGCGGCTCTCGGTGTCCGGCGCGAGACCCTGCCGGTTCTCGGGGTTCGATTCCCCTAGGCTCCACCCACCCCCGCTATCCGGTCGCGAAGATGGGCCAGCCGATCTCCGTCCGCCATGCCGACGAGTCCGCGGTGTCGTGCCGGTCGACGAGGTAGTACTCCCGGATCGGCCCGGCGACGGCGAGGGCGTGCTGCGTCACATAGGTGGCCAGCGCTCCATACGCGCGGTCGACGCCTTCATGTGGTCCCGGGTGAACCGTGGTTGCGATTTCGACCGCGGGGATGGTCATGACACGCACCCGGCCCATCGGTGTCACTCCCGATGCGCACGGGACGAAGACCGTTGCCGCCCCGCGTTCGTCGGCGAAGAGTTCGTTCGAGAAGATTCCGCCCGCTGCACTCTCCGGCTTGATGTCTTGTGAGGACAGCGTGGCGTACAGCTCTCCCAAGGCGCCCTGATGCCACCGCGCCGCATCCGCCATGTCGATCACGTCGGAGATCGCGGCGGCACGTGTCAGCTGAACCGCGCGATGTGTGATGCCACGCGTGTCGACCGGGCCCTCCAGCAGGTTGCGGAGTGACACGACCGCGTCCTGGGTGCGGGCAAGGTCACGCTCGAGGCGTCGCAGGTGCGTTGCGATCAGCTCGTTCCGAGTGTCGACATCCGGCGCGTTCAGCACGGCCCGGATCTCGCCCAACGGCATGTCGAGACCGCGGAAACGACGGATCACCTGGGCGATGGGGATCTGCTGGAGCCCGTAGCGGCGGTAGCCGCTCTGCGGGTCGACCTCCAGCGGCTCGAGCAGGCCTGACTCGTGGTAATTGCGCAGGGTCTTGACGCTGAGCTGGGTGGCTCGCGAGAAGTCACCGATCGAGAGGGCCTCGGACATGGCGCAAGTCTGCGCCCTCCCGGAGGGGGAGAGTCAAGGCCGCCCTCGACCCTTGACCCTCCCCCACGAGCAGCCCGCAGACTCAAGGGATCAGAGGCCGAAAGCCGCGCCAAGCACAGGAAGAAACTCACGATGTCAACCGAAGTCAGCGGCGTTGTCGCCGAGAACATCCGCGCCGTCAACGCCCACGACCTCGAAGCCCTGATCGCCACCTTCGCTGCCGACGCCTACGTCAACGACGCGCGCCGCCAGATCGACGGGATCGACGCCATCCGTGCCTGGGCCGAGAAGGAGATCATCGGAGACAGCGTGACGATCCAGCCGCGCACCGTGACAGAGCACTATGGCGAGACCATCGTGCGCGGAAAGTACGACGGCACCTACGACAAGACCACCATCGCGGGCGAGCTGATCATGACCAACTACTACCGCGTGGTCGGAGGCAAGGTCGTGAGCCTGACCGTGATCAACAATCGACCATCCGAGTACGAGTGACTCCAGCGGCGCCGCTGAGCAATCGGTACTCATTTCGACCGCCACGCGTCGCGTTGAGGATGAGACCATGGACATCTTCAAGGGCATCTCCGACATGGAGGCCATGGTGGCCGCGGCGCCCGGCCTGATCGAATCCGCGAACAAGATGGCGGCGAGCGCGCAGGCGAATGCGGCGGCGTACCAGCAGCAGGTCCCCGGCTTCAACGCCCCGGCACCCGAGCCTCAGGCCGGCAACCTCGATCCGATCGCCGGGGTGAGCCTCGAGCTCTACGCGCAGATCGCGAAGGAACTCGCCACCGTCGGATACGACCAGTCGAAGGCGGCAGGGATCGCCGCGACGCACGGGGTCTCGGCGGCGAACTGGACTCTGGCCGAGAAGGGCTGGGGCGACCGCATCCGTGCCGACCACGGTGTCGGCGTGAAGTTCAACGCGCTCTACACCGCCTGACGCGATGGGCTTCTTCGACGACCTGGGCAAACTGACGCAGCTGGCTTCCGAATCCGAGGCCCAGCTCAACGTGCCGGGGCGGTTGGCGCAGGCACAGCAGAAGATGGATGCGATGACGTCCGCCATGACGCCGCCGGCCACCTCGCCCGAGATCGAGGCCCGGCGCGTCCAGGTGAGCGCGAGCGTCGTCAACGTGTCGCCGACATCCACCTGGGTCAACGGACAACCCGTCGTGCAAGTCGACCTCATGGTGGACCTCCCGGGTGGCATGCCCCTGCCCGTCACGCGCGCCGAGGTGGTTCCGCAGCTCTATCTCGCGCGGCTCGTGCCGGGCGCCCCGCTGCCCGTCTCGCTGGATCCGGCGACGCCGGCCTCGCTTCGCATCGAATGGACGAGATCCGCCTGACCGGCGCGGCGGAAGCGGCCCTAGTCTGACGGCATGTCGCCCACTGCCGATCGCTACCGTGATGCTCTGAGCCGTGCCGAGGGGCACGTGCTCGACTGGCTCGATTCCGTCGACTCGCGACATGTGGGTCCGACCGCGACCGTCGAGCGCCTGACGGAGGAGTTCGGCGGGCCCCTCAACGAGGAGCCGATCGATCCCGGTGCCGTCGTCGACGAGCTGGCGCGGATCGCGGAGCCGGGGCTCATGGCGATGTCATCCGGAAGGTTCTTCGGCTGGGTGATCGGCGGCACACTGCCGGCGGCCCTCGGCGCCGACTGGATGGTGAGCGCGTGGGACCAGAATGCCGCGATGCGTCTGGCGACTCCGGCCACCGCGGCCGCCGAGGAGGTGGCAGGCCAGTGGCTGCTCGAACTGCTGCATCTGCCCGCGACATCCGCCGTCGGATTCGCGACCGGGGGCACCACAGCGAACTTCGTCGGCCTCGCCGCGGGCCGGCAGCACGTGCTCGACCAGGCCGGCTGGGATCTGGAGGCGGAGGGGATGAGCGGCGCCCCGAAGATCACGGTGCTGGTCGGCGAGGAGCGGCACACCTCAGTCGACATGGCGCTGCGGTATCTGGGACTCGGTCGCGGCGAGAACGTGGCCGCCGACGAGCAGGGCCGCATGCTGCCGGACGCGCTCGCGGAGGCGTTGGCCGATGTCGACGGCCCGGTGATCGTCGTGCTGCAGGCGGGCAACCTGCACTCCGGCGCCTTCGATCCCATGCGGGAGTGCGTCGAGCTCGCCCACTCGGCGGGGGCCTGGGTGCACGTCGACGGCGCCTTCGGACTCTGGGCCGCGGTCAGCGACGAGTGGAAGGGAGCGACGGACGGCCTCGACCTCGCCGACTCGTGGGCGACCGACGCGCACAAGACGCTCAACGTCCCCTATGACTGCGGGGTCGCGATCGTCTCGAGGCCGGACGTGCTGGAGCGCGTCTTCGGAGCGCGGCCGGCTTATCTGATCCAGGCGGATGACGGCCCGAGCGACCCCTTCGCGCGGGTGCCCGAGTTCTCGCGCCGAGCCCGGGGCGTGCCGGTCTGGGCCGCGCTCCGCCAGCTCGGACGCACGGGGACGATCGCGCTCGTGGAAGGCCTCGCGGCCAACGCCCGTGCGCTCGCGGGGGGCATCGCGCAGCTGCCAGGCGCCGAGGTGCTGAATGAGGTGGTCTTCACGCAGGTGTCGCTCGCCTTCGGCTCCGACGCGCGGACGAAGGCTGTGACCCAGCGGCTCATCGCCGACGGCGCCGTGTGGATGTCGGGGTCCAGATGGCACGGCCGCGACATCCTGCGCATCTCGGTCAGCAACTGGTCGACCGACGATGACGACGTGGCTGCAGCCATCGCGGCCGTGGCACGAGCGATCGAGGTGGTGGATTCGATCGGGGCATGAGCCCGCTCGAATCCGGCGTGCGCTTTCTCTGACACAGTGGACATGTGACCCTCAAGACCTGGCTGTTGCAGGGCCTCCGAAGTGAATCGGGGGTCCACGAGGGCTCGTTCACCGAAGCGCCGGTGAAGAAGAGCGCCTGGTGGCGCGTCATGACCCTCACCGGCGTCGACTACTTCTCCTCGCTGGGCTACCAGCCGGCGATCGCCGCGGTGGCCGCCGGGCTCCTCTCGCCCCTCGCGACGATCGTGCTCGTGCTGCTGACCGTCTTCGGCGCGCTGCCGGTCTACCGCCGGGTGGCGCGCGAGAGCTTCAAGGGTGAGGGCTCGATCGCGATGCTCGAGCGCCTGCTCCCCTGGTGGGGCGGCAAGCTGTTCGTCCTCATCCTGCTCGGCTTCGCCGCGACCGACTTCATGATCACCATCACGCTGTCGGCGGCGGATGCCGCGGCGCACGCCATCCAGAATCCGCTCGTGCCGAGCTGGTTCCACGGCACCAACATCGCGGTCACGCTGGTGCTGGTCGGCCTGCTTGCGATCGTCTTCCTGCGCGGATTCCGCGAAGCCATCAACATCTCCTTCGTGTTGGTGGCGGTCTACCTCGCACTCAACGCGGTCGTCGTCGCGGTCGCGCTCACGAAGGTGGCCGGCCACGCGGTGCTGATCACGGACTGGTGGGCGGCGCTGAACGCACAGCATGGCAACATCCTGGTCATGGTCGGCATCTCGCTGATCGTGTTCCCCAAGCTGGCCCTCGGCCTGTCTGGCTTCGAGACCGGCGTCGCGGTGATGCCGCTCGTCAAGGGCGACCCCAGCGACACCCCGCGGAAGCCGCTCGGCCGGATCCGCGGGACACGCAAACTGTTGACAAGCGCGGCGCTCATCATGAGCGTGTTCCTGATCACCTCGAGTTTCACGACGACCCTGCTGATCCCGCAGAAGGAGTTCCAGGCCGGCGGTCAGGCGAACGGGCGTGCCCTGGCATACCTTGCCCATGAATATCTGGGCCCGATCTTCGGCACGGCCTACGACATCAGCACCATCGCGATCCTGTGGTTCGCCGGCGCCTCCGCGATGGCGGGGCTGCTCAACCTCGTGCCGAGATTCCTGCCCCGCTACGGGATGGTGCCCCAGTGGGCCGCCGCGGTGCGACCGCTCGTGCTGGTGTTCACCGTGATCGCCGTGCTGATCACCCTGATCTTCCGGGCCAACGTGGATGCGCAGGGCGGCGCCTACGCGACCGGCGTGCTCGTGCTGATCACCTCGGCGTCCGTCGCCGTGTTCCTCAGCGCCCTGCGCAAGAAGCAGAAGGCGGCGACGATCGGTTTCGCCGTGGTCTCGGCGGTGTTCGCATACACCACGGTGGTCAACGTCATCGAGCGGCCGGAGGGCGTTCGGATCGCCGGGCTGTTCATCCTCGGCATCATCGTGGTATCGGTGATCTCGCGGGTGCAGCGCTCCTTCCAGCTGCGGGCGATCTCGGTCACGATGGATGCCGCTGCCATCGACTTCGTCACCGGCGATGCCGAGGAGGCCGGCGCCGTGCGCATCGTGGCGAACGAACCGGACGACGGATCGGAGGAGGAGTACCGCACGAAGGCGGCCGACGAGCGTCGCGACAGCGGCATCCCGCAGCGGTCAGCGGTCATCTTCCTCGAGGTGCACCATGCGGATTCCTCCGACTTCGAGGAGGAGCTCGAGGTGCAGGGCGTGGTGCGGCACGGCTACCGGGTGCTCACCGTGCGCAGCGGCAACGTCCCGAACACCCTCGCGGCGATCCTGCTCGAGATCCGGGATCAGACCGGCGTGGTGCCCGACATCTACTTCGAGTGGACAGAAGGCAACCCGATCTCGAACATGTTCCGGTATCTGGTGACGGGCGGCGGCGAGGTCGCGCCCGTCACCCGCGAGGTGCTGCGACGGGCCGAGCACGACCCGCGCCGGCGGCCCGACGTCCACGTCAGTTGATACCGTCGCGCCGCCGCTCCTGCGGCGCGAGGCCGATTCCGACCACGAGCGCGGTTGAGGCCGGAATCGGGCTCGAGCGTTCTAGAACTTCCTGAGGAAGGGCAGCGGCTTGCGCATCCGGATGAGGAGCAGCAGCGGCACCAGGATGTACGGCCCGTTGAACAGGAGGAAGACCAGCGGGTTGGGGGTGCGTTCCGCGGCCGAGCCGAAGAACTCGACACCCATGATCGGGATGCCGGTGAGCGCGATGATCATCGTCGCGTAGATGACCGACGGCAGCTGGATCCGGTTCCACCCCTTGACCAGCGAGATGATCAGGAACACGTAGAACACGGAGTAGATGAACGCCGACGTTCCGCTGATGAACCTTAGCCACACCGGGTGCGACTGGTAGAGCGGGTCGAAGTTCGACGAGTAGCCGTAGTTCCACTGCACGAGGATGTTCGACGAGTTCGCGACCTGGTCGAGGCCGAGGCCTTCGACGGAGTCGCTGATGATGCAGGTGACGATGAAGACGCTGAAGATGACGATGAAGAAGATGTCGATCGGGCGCTGACGGAGCGGGAGCGAGACCGGCTTGGCGGCGGTCGTCGCGACCGTGGGACTACTCGTTGTCACTGCTGTCCGTTTCGTCGTCGGTGCCGAGGTCTTCGATCCACAAGTCGTCGTCGGCGCGGAGTGTCTGCCAGGCGGCGTAGGCCACCCCGAGGGCGGCGACCACGCCGAGGCCGATCAGGATGTAGCGGCCGGGGCCGGCCGACTTCTTCGGCGGCTCGACGAACGGCACGCGACCGCGCACGGTGGACGCGGTCGAGCTAGCGCGCTTCATGACCTCGCGGACGCGCGGGTCTTTTGCGACATCGAGCAGGGCGAGGGCGGAGCCCAGGGCCCCGGACAGGCTGGGCAGCACGTCATCCGAGAAACGCTCGCGGGCGCCGGATGCGGCAGTGCGGCCGGCCGCCAATCCGCTCGACACAGCAGGGCGGACCCTGTCCTCGTAGGTCTCGCGCATCCGCGGACCGACCTCCTCACGGGCGTAGTTCGCGGCCTGGCGGCGCGCGTCTTTGAGAACGGCACTGGCGTGCTCGATCGCCTCGCGCTGCTCGTCCCACAGCTCGTCGGCGGAGCGCTTGAGCCGCTTCAGTTCCTTCTGACGCTTGCGTGACAATGCCATGTCGACCTCCGTCGTGCGGTGTCCCGTGAACACGACCATCCTGCCATGGCGACGAGCGCGAGCGGAGTCCGCGCCACTGGGCGGTGCCTGGGAGCGCGGTCCGAGCCCACATGACAGAATGACGGGATGCCTCAACACACCGCGGTCGCGACCATCCACACCAACCACGGCGACATCCGGATCAATCTGTTCGGAAACCACGCCCCCCTCACCGTCGAGAACTTCGTCGGCCTGGCAACGGGCGGCAAGGAGTGGACGAACCCGAAGAGCGGGCAGAAGACCACCGATCCGCTCTATGACGGCGTGGTCTTCCACCGGATCATCAAGGACTTCATGCTGCAGGGCGGCGACCCGCTCGGGCAGGGCATCGGCGGCCCCGGCTACAACTTCGACGACGAGATCCACCCCGAGCTGAACTTCTCGGAGCCCTACGTGCTGGCCATGGCCAACGCCGGCATCCAGGGCGGCCACGGCACCAACGGCTCGCAGTTCTTCATCACCACGGTTCCGACGCCGTGGCTGCAGGCCAAGCACACGATCTTCGGCGAGGTCGCCGATGACGCCTCCAAGAAGGTCGTCGATGACATCGAAGCCGTCCCGACGGATCGCGGCGACAAGCCGCTCGAGCCGGTCGTGATCTCGGGCATCGACGTCGCCGAGGTCTAGGTGAGCTCCGCCGCGGGCGCCGAGGTGGATCCATCGGTCTGCTACCGGCATCCCGACCGCACCAGCTGGACGCTCTGCGAGCGGTGCGGTCGAACCATCTGTCCCGAGTGCCAGATCCTGACGCCGTCGGGTGTGCGGTGCCCCGACTGCGTGCGCGAACTGGGCGGATCGGTGCAGTGGACGCCCGCGGGCGGCTCTCGCCCGTCGGCTGCGGAGGCCAAGAGGCGGCGCGCGACCCGGGCGCGCGTGATCGCCGATCGCCCGCGCTGGCAGCAGGTGATCTCGAGCATCCTGCGACCGGGCGACGCGACGCCGCTCGCGACCTGGGTGATCGTCGGCATCAGCCTGGTGATCTGGATCGCCGGGTTCTTCACGTCCCTTCCGGCGCAGTGGCTGATCGCATCGCCGGGGTCGCCATGGCAGATCTGGGGCTTCGCGACGGGAGCGTTCGTCGGGACGTCGAGCATCCTCGGTTTTCTGCTGAACATCGTCTTCTTCCTGCTCATCGCGCCCACCTCGGAGCGCGAGCTGGGTCGACGCAAGTTCCTGGTCGTGTTCTTCGCGGCGACGATCGCCGGGAACGCGCTCGCCGTGATCGCCGGTGTCGCCGGCTTCGGACTCTTCGGCGCGCTCTACGGCCTGATCGCGTCGACTTTGATCGCGATCTGGGCATCCCCGGCGGCGCGGACGCAGTTCCTGATCATGTTCGGCATCTACCTGCTGATCACGATCGTGCTGAGCCCGTCCCTGCTGTTCGAGGTCATCGGGGGGATCCTCGGAGGAGCCGGTTCGGCGTTCCTCCTGCACCGCTATGAGGACACCCAGCGGCTGACGCGACGGGCCTATCTCATCGTCGGCGCGTCCTTGGTGGTTCTCGTGGCCATCGCCGTTGTCCGGTCCCTGCTGGCCTTCGGATGACCACCCCCGCGCCTCAGGCCGAGATCGATTCGGAGTACTGCTACCGGCATCCGGATCGGCAGAGCTTCATCCACTGCCAGCGCTGCGGCCGCACGATCTGCCCGCAATGCCAGACGCAAGCCGCGGTCGGCGTGCAATGCCCCGAATGCGTGCGGGAGGGCCGGCAGCAGGTGGCGGCATCCCGCCCGGGCCTGCTCGCCCGGTTCGTCGGCACCGGGACCACGCCGGTCGTCAGCTACGTGCTGATCGGGCTCTGCGTCGTGATCTACGTGATCCAGCTCGCCAGCGCGAACGCCCTGACGAACGCCTGGTTCCTTGACCCGTCGGCGATCCGGTCGGAGCCGTGGCGCCTGGTGACCTCGATGTTCCTGCACTCGACCGGCAGCCTGCTCTTCCTGCATCTGCTCTTCAACATGTACGCGCTGTTCATCTTCGGACCGGCGCTCGAGCGCTTCCTCGGGAGGGTCCGCTTCCTCGCCCTGTACCTGGTCGGCGGATTCGGCGGGAGCGTCGGCGTGGTCCTCGTGTACCAGGCGGCCCTCGTCAGCAACGGCGAGACCGCGAAGGTTCTCGGCGGGTTCTTCGCGCCCGCTGCCGCCCTGGGGGCGTCCGGTGCGATCTTCGCGCTGATGGGAGCCCTTCTGGTGCTGCATCGTGCGATGGGGCTGCAACTGCGGCAGATCGTCATCGTCATCGCCGTCAACATCGCGTTCTCGATCTACGCGCACACGCAGATTGCCTGGGAGGCGCACGTGGGAGGACTCGCCATCGGCGCCGCCATCGGCGGCGTGTACCTGGCGACGCGGCGGAACCATCAGCGCTCCGCGCAGGTGCTCGGGGTGGTCGGCATCGCGGCGGCGCTCGTGCTGATCGTCGTCGCGGCAGTGGTCAGCCAGCCCGGCGGCTATCACTGAGCAGCGGGTCGATCCCGAAGTGCACAGGCTCATCCACAGTGTGGATGAATCACATCGTTGTAGTTCGCGGGATTCCGGTTCCGGCTAGCGCCAGCGGGTCGTCATCAGGAATCCGATGAACATGATCCCGAACCCGATCAGGATGTTCCAGCTGCCGAGGGTGGGGATCGGCCACGACGTCTGGCTCAAGTAGAACACGATGATCCAGACGAGGCCGAGCAGCATGAAGCCGAACATGACGGGCTTGAACCACACCGGATTCGGGGCGCGCTCGCCGCTCCGTGGCTCGACAGCAGCAGGCTTGGGACGTGCGTTGGGACGGGCCATGCCGGAAATACTAACGGACAGACCCGGTTGCAGCCTGGCCGGGCATGCTCTCAGGGACGACGCGGCGTCGCACGATCTAGAATCGTCCACATGACGGAGCCTGTGGTTGACGCCTCGGTGACGCCGGGGGATTCAGCGCCTGAGCCGACTCGCCGCGCGCGCGGCGCGACGGCGAAGAAGCCGCGCCCGCGCCGCCGCCTCTCGGTGGTCGGAGTGCTGGGCGAGGTCCTCATCACGGCCGGCGTGTTCGTGCTGCTGTTCCTCGGCTGGCAGCAGTGGCTGAACGACATCATCGTCGGCAACCAGCTGCAGGGGCAAGCGGTGCACCAGTCCGCCACCTGGGACAAGGCAGGCGCCCCGGCCAAGCCCGTGGATCCCGCTGTGCCTCCGGTCATGTCGGCGAGCGTCGCGAACGCGCAGCGTTTCGCGCTGCTGATCGTTCCCCGTTTCGGTGCCGACTACTACCGCCCGATCGCGCAGGGCACCGGCGTCACCGATGTGCTCAACAAGGGCGAGCTCGGCCACTATCCGACCACCCAGATGCCGGGCGCCGTCGGCAACTTCGCGATCGCCTCGCACCGCAAGGCCTACGGCGGCAATCTCGAGCACATCAACGACCTGAAGGTCGGCGATCACATCTTCGTCGAGACGTCGGACGGCTGGTACCAGTACTCGTTCCGCAACCTGCAATACGTGAAGCCGACCGGCGTCGGCGTGCTCGACCCGGTTCCCGAGCAGACGGGCGTTCAGCCCACCGACAGGATGATCACCCTGACCAGCTGCAATCCCTTCTTCTCGACGGCCGAGCGCATCATCGCGTACGGCAGCTTCGACAAGTTCTACCCCCGCGCCGGCGGCCCGCCTGCGGAGATCGCCGCGACCGTGAACGGCAAGGCCTGATGTACGCCGCGCTATGGCGAGTGCTTCCCGGGCCGTGGTGGACCCGGCTGATCATCGTGCTCGTACTCGCCGCCGCGGTCGTGGCTGCTCTGATCCTGTGGGTGTTCCCGTGGTTCGACCAGTTCGTCGCGCCGCAGGACGTCACCGTCGGGCCCGGGCAGTGAGCGGCATCCGGTGACGCGGGTTCTTGTTGTCGACAACTACGACAGCTTCGTCTACACGCTGAACGGCTATCTGCAGCAGTTAGGGGCGGAGACCGAGGTCGTTCGCAACGACGCCATCGAGCCCGGCGATGTGCCGGCGCGGATCGCCGACTACGACGCGGTGCTGCTCTCGCCCGGCCCCGGGACCCCCGCTTCGGCCGGGATCTCGATCTCGGTCGTCCACTCGGCGCTCGCCAGCGGCACGCCCCTTCTCGGCGTATGCCTCGGCCACCAGGCGATCGCCGAGGCCCTCGGGGCGACGGTCACCCACGCCGACGAACTGATGCACGGAAAGACATCACTGATCCGGCACGACGAGAGCGCCTTCTACGACGGCGTCCCGCAGCCCTTCCGGGCGACTCGCTATCACTCGCTCGCGGTCGTCGACGGCACCGTCCCGGACGAGCTGGAGGTGACGTCGCGCACTGAAGGAGGCGTCATCATGGGACTGCGCCACCGGGACGCCCCACTGGTCGGGGTGCAGTTCCACCCGGAATCCGTGCTGACCGAGGGTGGCTACCGGATGCTCGGCAACTGGCTCGCCACGGCCGGCCTGCCCGAGGCGGCCGACCGGGCCAAGGATCTGAGCCCTCTGGTCAGAACGGCGTAGTCGCGCCGCGCGACGGCGTTGGTGGAGCTACCCGTTGCAGTAGGTCAGCGTGACGGCGGATTTCTGCGGCACGTCGCCCGGGCCGGGTGACTGGCTGGTGATGGTCTGGCCCGAGCATGACGTCGTCGGCTTCAAGGTGACCTGCAGACCGTAGCTCGCTCCGGAGAGCAGGTCGCGTGCCGTTGCCGCGGCTTGCCCGCGCACGTCCGGCATCTGCACGTTGCCGTTGGAGACGACGAGGTTCACGGTCGCGCCCTTGGTGACCTGAACATTGCCACCATTGGGCGTCGTCACCCCCGGGATCAGAACCCCGATCACCTGGCCGGCCGGGACGGTCGGGGAGTAGTCGGTGGTTGTGGACCCGTAGACGAGCCCGACCGCCTTGATGGCCGCCTGAGCATCGGCCTCCGCCTTGTAGACCTGGCCAGGGAGGGTGACCTGCATCGGACCGGACGAGACGATGACCTGCACGGTGAAGCCCGGGGTGACGCGGGTGCCGGCGACCGGGTCGGTCGAGATGATCTGCTGCGCCGGCACCGTGTCGCTCGCTTCGTCGATGCGCGTCACCTTGAGGTGCGCGTTGAGCAGTTTCTGGTTGCCATCGGTGAATGCCTGCCCTGTCACCTTCGGGATGTTGACGGCGGCGTTCGCTCCGACCAGCTGCTGCGGTGCGAGCGTGAACACCCACACCAGCACCGCGACGATGATGACGGCCATGATCGAGACGCCGCCCCAGATCCAGGCGACCGGCGGACGGTTCTGCGTGCGTGGGGCGCGTTCGCTGTCGTCTGCGAGGCGCCGCAGGGTGGCCTCGGATGCGGCGGTCGAGTTGGGGTTGACGCCGAACAGCGCGGCGTTGAAGTCGTCATTCGCCGGCGCACGATCCGGCACCTTGCCGGTCATGGCGACGTCGAGGTCGGCCTTGAACTCGGCGGCCGTCTGGAACCGCTCGCCGCGATCCTTCGCCAGCGCGTGCATCACGACCGCATTCAGCGCCGGTGAGACGGCGGGATTCAGCGCGCTCGGAGGAACCGGCGCCTCGCTGATGTGCTGGTAGGCCACCGCAACGGCGGTGTCGCCGCGGAACGGCGCCCGGCCGGTGAGCAACTCGTAGAGCACGACGCCGGTCGAGTAGAGGTCGGTGCGGGCGTCGATGCCCTCCCCCCGGGCCTGCTCGGGCGAGAAGTACTGCGCCGTGCCGAGAATGGCGCTGGTCTGGGCGATCGTCGCGGAGGAGTCGGAGATGGCGCGAGCGATGCCGAAATCCATGACCTTGACCTGGCCCGATGTCGTGATCATCACATTGCCGGGCTTGATGTCGCGATGCACGACCCCGGCGCGGTGCGAGTACTCCAGCGCCGTCAGGATGCCGTCGGTGATCCGCACCGCTTCGGCCGGGTCGAGCGGGCCTCCGGCGATCACGTCCTTGAGGAGCTTGCCGTCCACGTGCTCCATGACGATGAACGGGACCTGCACCTCGGCGCCGCTGGGATCGCGCACGGTCTCTTCGCCGGCGTCGAAGACGCGAACGATCGTGGGATGGGCCATTCGCGCCGCGGCCTGCGCCTCCTGGCGGAACCTGGTGCGGAAAGCGGGGTCGTTGGCCAGGGACGGCTTGAGGAGCTTGACCGCGACCTTGCGGTTGAGGCGTGCATCCAGGCCGGCGTGGACGTCGGCCATTCCGCCGCGGCCGAGGAGTTCACCGATCTGATACCGACCAGCGAGCAGTCGGATGCCCGGCGTCTCCCCGTCCGTCACTGTGCTCTCATCCCGCTCGGCGTCAAAATCCGTTGTCAGTGTAGCCGGACACGTCTCGGCGCCCGCCGAGGCCGTCGCACCGGGCGCGGATCGTTAGGAGACGGTGACGGTCTCGGCGTTCGACGTCGCGGACTGGAAGGCGCTGGACCCGCTGCCGCAGGTGGCCGTCAGGGTGATGCTGGCCGTTCCCGGCGTGGTCGGCGTGATGGTCACCGACGTCGCGTTCGCGGCCAAGGGGTTGTTGAGTCCGGTGACCGTCACGCCCGAGACGTTCAGGGTGTATCCGCTCAGCACCATGTCCGTCGGGCATCCCGTGTACGCGTTCCAGGTCACCTGGACCGGGTCGCCCACGTTCGCGGTCGCTGGAGCGTTCGGCGTCCCGGGCGCCACGGCTCCTGGGTAATCGGTGTACACCTTGACCGTGATCTGGGCGCCGACCGGCTGATTGCCATACGGGCTGATGCCCGACACGATGTTGTTCTTGCTCGGGCTGTCCGCCTGCGGCCCGTCGGCGGGAACGACGCCGTAGCCCAGAGCGCCGAGCGCGGCGGAGACATCGCTGAGCTTCTTGCCGATGTAGTCGTTCGGATCGAGCACGTGGGAGCTGGCAGAGGGCGTCGGTGTGGTGCTCGGGGTCTTGAGGGGCGAGGAGGTCGAGGTGCTGGGCGTCGTGCCGCCGCCGCCCTTCGGCTGAACGAGTAGGACGATGATGAGCGCGATCAGCGCGACGGCGAGGAGGGAGACGATCGCGATCAGCGGCCAGGTCCAGGCGTTGCGGCGGCGCGGGGCCGGGTCGTCCCCGGTGGGCGGGAATCCTCCGGTGGAGGCGCCACCGCCCCCCGCCGGCAGGATGCGCGTGGCCTGGGTTCCGATCGGGGTCGTGTAGGTGGTGAACGCGTCATCGCCGCCGATTCCCGGGACGGCCGCAACGGCACCGGCGATGTCTCCACGTCGCAGTGCCTGTGCGGCACGCGCCAGGTGCGCGGCGGACGCCGGACGGTCCTCCGGACGCTTGGCGATGCACGCATACACCAGGTTGCGCACCGGCTCGGCGATCGTGATCGGCAGCTCGGGAGGAGCCTCGTTGATCTGCGCCATCGCGATCGCGACCTGGGACTCGCCGGTGAAGGGCCGACGGCCGGCGAGAGCCTCGTACGCCACGATCCCCAGGGAGTAGATGTCGGTGGTCGGCGATGCCGGATGCCCGCTCGCCTGCTCGGGCGACAGATACTGCACCGTGCCCATCACCTGGCCGGTCGCCGTGAGGGGGACCTGGTCGGCGATCCGGGCGATGCCGAAGTCGGTGATCTTGACACGGCCCTCGGGCGTGATGAGGAGATTGCCCGGCTTGATGTCGCGATGCACCAGACCGGCCATGTGCGCCGCCTGCAGGGCGGATGCCGTCTGCGCCACGATGTCGAGCACTTTGTCGGTGGGCAACGTCTTCTCGCGCTCGAGCACGGTCGAGAGGGCCTCGCCCGGGACGAGCTCCATCACGAGGTAGGCGGAGCCGTCCTCCTCGCCGTAGTCGAAGACGTTGGCGATGCCCTCGTGATTGACCAGGGCGGCGTGGCGGGCCTCGGCGCGGAAGCGCTCGAGGAATCCGGGATCGCCGAGGTACTCGTCCTTCAGGATCTTGATGGCGACCGTGCGCCCGATGACCAGGTCGGTCGCCTGCCACACCTCGCCCATGCCGCCGATGGCGATGCGGGATGACAGCTGGTACCGGCCACCGAAGGTGAGGCCGCTCGTGGGTCTCATCTGCTCAGCACCGCCTCAATGACCTTCTTGGCGATCGGGGCCGCGACGGTGTTCCCGACCCCGGACTGACCTCGCCCGCCGCCGTTCTCCACCACGACCGCGACCGCGACCTGGGGGTCGTTCGCCGGAGCGAAGCCGGTGAACCAGAGGGTGTAGGGCTGATCGCCCTCACCGTTCTGGGCTGTGCCCGTCTTGCCCGCGACGTCGACACCACTGATTCTTGCATTACTGGCGGCGCCGTTGGCCACGTTGTTGATCATGAGCTGAGTCATCGTCGCCGAGACGTCGCTGGTGATCGGCTGGCCGTACATGGCCGGGCTCAGCTTCTGCAGAACGGAGAGGTCGGGGGCCGTGATGCTGTCGATCAGGTTCGGGGTCATCAGGGTGCCTCCGTTCGCGATCGCGGACGACACCATGGCCATCTGCAGCGGGGTGACCCGGTCGTTGCCCTGACCGAACGACGACAGTTCCTGCTGGGCATCATCGGTGGTCTGCGGGTAGACGCTCGGGGTCACTTTCAGCGGGATCCTCAGATCGCTGTCATCGAAGCCGTACGCCTTGGCCTGGGCAGACACCTTGTCGTAGCCGAGTGCCTGCCCGAGCTGCGCGAACGGGATGTTGCAGCTGAGGCGGAGTGCCGTCGCGATCGAGGCGGTCGCGCCGCCGCCGCAGCTGCCGCCCTCGGAGTTGGAGATGAAGGTGTTCGTCCCCGTCAATTGCAGCTGCGCCGGATTCGGGAACTCGCTGTCGGGCGTGTAGCCGTTGGCGAAGGCGGCCGAGGCGACGACCAGCTTGAAGGTGGACCCCGGCGGGTTGAGGCTTCCCGAGATCGCGCGGTTGATGAGCGGGTCACCGGATGCCGCGAGCAGCTCGTTGTACGTCGCGATCACCTGCTTGCTGTCGTGCCCGGCGAGGGCGTTCGGGTCGTAGGTCGGCTTCGACACCATGGCCAGGATCGCGCCGGTCTTCGGGTTGAGCGCGACGACCGCGCCCTGCAGATTCCCGAGCGCATCCCAGGCGGCCTGCTGCACGACGGGGTCGATCGTGGTCTGGATCGCAGCGCCCTTCGGGTTCTGCCCGGTGAGGATCGCGTTGAGCTGGTCGAGGAACTGCTGGTTGGCCGTGCCGCTCAGGTAGTCGTTGAGGGCGCCCTCGATGCCGGTGTTGCCCTGGTTCAAGGTGAAATACCCGGTGACCGCCGAGTACAGGGGCCCGTTCGTGTATTGCCGCTGGTACTTGTATTCGTCGCTGCTCGGCACAGACTGGGCGATCGTCGCACCGTCACTGGTGAGGATCGGACCACGCTCGGCCGAGAAGCTCGCGTAGAGCGTGCGCACGTTGCGCCCATCGGCCTTGAGGTTGTCCTGCTGGAAGACCTGGATCACGGTGGTGGATCCGAACAGCGCGAGGAACATGAGGAGCACGATCACGGTCACGCGGCGGAGCTGCTTGTTCATGCCGCGCCTCCCGTGCCCGTGCCGCCCGGGCTGGCGCCGACCACCGGGATCGGCGCGGTGTCGATGACCCACTGCGGCTGACTGCGCACCGAGTCCGAGAGCCGCAGCAGCAGCGCCACGATGATCCAGTTCGCGACGAGTGACGAGCCGCCCGCCGCGAGGAACGGGGTGGTGAGTCCGGTCAGCGGGATGACGCGGGTCACCCCGCCGATGACGATGAAGACCTGCAGGGCGACGACGAACGACAGCCCGACTCCGAGGAGGCGGCCGAAGTCGTCCTGGCCGGTGAAGCCGATGCGGAAACCGCGCGAGACGAACAGCAGGTAGAGCGCGATGATGGCGAAGAGGCCGATCAGTCCGAGTTCCTCACCCAGGCTGGCGATGATGTAGTCGCTCTCCGCCAGCGGGACGATGTCGGGGCTGCCCTGGCCGAGACCGGTGCCGACCAGTCCGCCGTTAGCAAGCCCGAACAGGCCCTGCACCAGCTGATAGCTGCCGCCCGACCTGTCGTAGATGGCGGGGTTGAAGGCGTCCAGCCAGGAGTTGAAGCGACCGGCCACGTAGTCGAGCGAGCGGCTCGCGATGAACGCGCCGCCGGCGAACAGCACCAGGCCGAGCACGACCCAGCTCGCGCGCCCGGTCGCGACGTAGATCATCACCAGGAAGAGGCCGAAGTAGAGAAGGGCCGTTCCGAGGTCATGCTGGAAGACGATGACCGCCATCGCCACCACCCAGATCACGAGGATGGGGCCGAGATCCCGCACGCGCGGAAAACGCATCCCGAGGATGGTCCGGCCCACCATCGAGAGCGAATCGCGAGCGGTGACGAGGTATCCGGCGAAGAAGATCGCCAGCGCGATCTTCGCCAGCTCGCCGGGTTGGAACGAGAACGGCCCGATGGCGATCCAGACGCGGGCGCCCGAGATCGTCTTGCCGATCACCGGCAGCGCGGGGAGGAGCAGGAGCACGATCGCGGCGAGCATGGCGATGTAGCGGTAGCGCTGAAGCACGCGGTGGTTGCGGATCAGCAGCAGCACGGCGAAGGCGACGACGATCGCGATCGCGGTCCAGGCGATCTGGCGGACGCCCGCGGCATCCCAGCCGTTGTATCCCTTCGCGATGTCGATACGTGAGATCTCGGCAATACCCAGGCCGTTCAACAGCACGGCGATCGGCAGCACGAACGGGTCTGCATCGGGCGCGGCCACTCTCAGCGCGATGTGCCCCGCGAGCACCAGGACCGCGAGCCCGGCGTCCAAGGTGAGCAGGAGTCCGCCGATGTGCCCGAGGGCTCCGAGTTCGACGAGGGCCATGGCCGCGCCCGAGAGCACGATCGCACCGATCAGCAGCACCAGCTCGAGGTTGCGACGGCGGGCCGGCGCGCGCAGACGCACCCGGATCGAGCTGGTGAACGTCGATCGCGGTCCGGCGTCGACCACCTGCGCCGCCATCGTCAGTCGCCCGCCCTCGTGCCGGTCATCGTGGGCGCCATCAGTCGCCACCCGCCGCCGTCGACAGGCGATCGACGATGTTGAGAGCGTCGCGCAGGTCGTCGGCGCTGATCGTCGCCACGACGGTCTGCTTCTCGAACGCCGGCAACGACGAGACCTCGATGCGCGTCGACTGATAGACGCTCGAGAGGTGGATGGGGCCGATGTTCTGCTGCACGCCCTGGAAGATCGCGACGCGGCCCTGACTCTCGCCCACGTAATAGTGCGACTGGGTCCAGGAGTAGGCGGCGAACACCGATCCGACGATGGCGGCGATGGCGAGCACGAGGACGACGAGCCAGACGATGCGACGTCGGCGGGCGCGTTTTCGGTCCTCTTCGATCAGCTCCTCGAGGTAGCTCTCGCCCTCGGGCTCGAAATGGGTGTCCTCGGGCTGCGTGGCTTTGAGCGGATGCAGCAGCAGCGTCGGCAATCGGATGGGGCGCCGGGAGGTGTCATTCGCGTAGCTCAACGGCATCGCGGCGGAGCCGACGAACGTGGGGGGAATCCCCGAGCCGCCCTGACTGTCGTCGATGTCGACCAGCACGACCGTCACGTTGTCGGGCGCGCCGTGATCGAGGCTCTCTTTGACCAGGCGATCCGCGGCGCCCTGGGCGGTGCGCACGGTCGCCAGGATCGACTGCATCTTGTCGTCGGCGACGTAGCTCGACAGACCGTCGGAGCACAGCATCCATCGATCGCCGGGTTTCGTGTCGAAGATCGCGGTGTCGATCTCGGGGGAGGCGTCGACGTCCCCGAGCACGCGCATGAGCACCGAGCGCCGTGGGTGCACGGCCGCCTCCTCGGCCGTGATGCGGCCGGAGTCGACCAATCGCTGCACGAAGGTGTGGTCGGCGGTGATCTGAGTCAGTTCGCCGTCGCGGAAGCGGTACACCCGGGAGTCGCCGATGTGGGCGAGAGCGAGCTGATCGCCGACCCGCAGGATGCTGCTCACCGTCGTCCCCATGCCGGTCAGCTCGCTGTGCTCGAAGACGGTCTCGGCGAGCATGGCGTTGGCCGCGATCAGGGCCTGCTGGAGGGCGAACTCGGCGTCACGCACCGAGGGGTACTCGGCGTCGGCTTCGGCGACCCGCTTGGCGGCGATGGCCGATGCCACGTCGCCACCTGCGTGCCCGCCCATCCCGTCGGCCACCACGAACAGGTGAGCTCCGGCGTATCCGGAGTCCTGGTTGTTCGCGCGGATCTTGCCGACGTGCGAGACGGCCGCGCTCGTGGGGGTCGGAGCCACCCGGTTACCGCCGGAGCTCGAAGCTGGTCGTCCCGATGGTGACGGGGGTGCCGACCGGCACGGGAGTCGGGAGCGTCACGCGCGACCCCGCCAGGAACGTGCCATTGGTCGAGTCTAGGTCTTGGATCACCCACTGGTCATTCCAGAGCATGAGCCGCGCATGGTGCGTCGAGGTGTAGTCATCACGGATGACGAGGCCGGATTCGCTCGATCGGCCGATGGTCAACTGCTCGCTCGGCAGGTCGATCTCGAGGCCCTCGCGCGGGCCCGAGGTGATGACCAGCCGCCGCGGGGTCGTCGCGTCGGCCTTCGGCGCCGCGCGCTGGGCCACGGGTTCCGTGGCGGGGGCCGGCGCTGGGGCGGGCGCTCCCGCGGACGGGAACGCCGGCGCTGGGGCGCTCGCGGTCATCCGCCTCGCGCGCTGCCCGAACAGATCGGTGCGCAGCGCGTAGACGATCACGAACACGAAGAACCAGAGCAGAAGAAGGAAGGCCAGCCGCAGCACCAGCAGGGTGAGTTCGCTCATGCGTGCGCCGCCTGTGCGAGCACGCGGAAGGCGATCCGGGTGCGGCCGATCTCGATCACCGAATCGGGCGGGAGGGGGGCTTTCGTCACGGGAACGCCGTTGAGCTTGCTGCCATTGGTCGACCCGAGGTCGGTGACCTGGCCGCGCTTGCCGTCCCAGAGGATCTCGATGTGCTGGCGCGAGGTGCCGGTGTCGTCGATCGTGATGTCGGCGTCCGAGCCGCGTCCGATGACGGTCCGGGACTTCGTGATCGGGTAGCGGGTGCCGTCGATGTCGAGCACGGGGGTCCAGGCGACCTCGCCCTTGACGTTGACCGAGTCGATGCGAACGACCCCCTCAGCCTGGGCCGGGTCCTTCTGCAGCCGGATCGCGATCCCGCCGGCGAAGGCGTAGTGCTGCGCCGTCGCGTGGCGCTGCACCAGCTGGGTGAACTCGTCGATCAGCGCGGGGCCGAGGTCGGTCATCCGCTGGTAGTCGCCGGGGGCGAGACGCACCACGAAGTCGTTGGGCACCAGGATGCGGTCGCGCGAGACGACGGCCGCCTTGGTGTCGAGCTCGCGTCGCAGGGCCGCGGTCACCTCGAGAGGCTGCAGACCGCTCTTGAAGGTCTTGGCGAACGCGCCGTTGACGACGCGCTCCAAGCCCTTCTCGAAGTTGTCGAGAATCCCCACGGGGACCACCTCTCGAAACGGAGACCCGTGCTCTGAGCCGACACGGGGAGAACTAGGTGAATGCTAGTCGGCGAAGCTCCGTGGCGGCCTCCGTCTGGAGAGTGACCCGGTGGCCGCGCACATCGTGAGGGATGGTAGTCTCGCTGAGTTGACCGCTCAGGCGGCTGATGCGCGCGAGTGGTGAAATGGCAGACACGCTGGCTTCAGGTGCCAGTGCTCGCAAGGGCGTGCGGGTTCAAGTCCCGCCTCGCGCACAGATCTCCGGCAGGCACGTAGGGTCGGTCGAGTGCTCGCACTGAAGCGGATGCGGCAGCGCTCCGGCCTCTTCGTCGCCGTCTTCGGCGTCGTGCTGCTGCTGGCTGCGCTGACCGTCGGCCTCCCGGGATATCTGGCGGCGTCCGCCACCGCCGGAGCACGCGCGGGAGTCTCGGCCCTCACCGGCGCCGACGGCGGCTTCCAGGTCACGATCCCCCTGGCCGCCGACGCGGCGGCCCAGGATGCGCGAGTGCGCGCAGCCGTGCGGTCGGTGGTCCGCGTCGACGGACGGTCTGTTCCGATGACGGTGTCACGCGACGAGGTGACCGCCGACAGCGTCGAGCTGGACACCCCGGGTGCGGCGCCCGTCCGATCCGCCGTCGCCTCCCTTCCCGATCTGGCGCGGCATGCGGTTCTGGTCGCGGGGGCCTGGCCCACCTCGCCCGCCGAGGTGTCCATGCAGGCGGATGCCGCCGAGGCGTTCGCGGTGCACCTCGGCCAGCGGCTCACCATGCCGGGCGGTGCCGTCGTCACGGTCGTCGCCACCTGGCGGGTACGGGATGCGGCCGATCCTCGATGGCTCGATGACCCGATCGCTCTCGGCGGCCGAGGGTCGGACGGCACCGCAGGCTGGGTCGTCGTCGACCCATCGCTCTGGCCGCAGGCGCAGATCCGGCCCGTCGTGCGCTGGACGGTGCTGCCCGTGGCCGACCGGATCACCGCCGACCAGCTCGCCGCCCTTCGGGCCTCACCTGACACGGTCTCCAACGCCCTGCTCGTCGGGCACCGCGGCGACGATGTGCAGCAGAACGGCCTGCTGCAGCTCGGCATGCTGCCGATCGAGCGGAACGTGACGGCAGCGGGCGCCGCGTCCACGGCTCCGCTCGTCGTCGTCGGCGTGCTCGGCCTCATCATGCTCGTCGAGCTGTCCGGGATGCTCGAGCAGCTGCGGGCGGGCGAGATCGCCCTGCTGCGAGCTCGAGGCACGAGCAGGCGGCGCCTCGTGATCGGCACCGGGGTGGAGGCGGCGATCTCCGCGATCCCGGGGGCCGTGCTCGGGGCGGTGCTCGCCGTGCTCCTCCTCGGGATGCGCGGGGTGGCGGCGGACATCCCGGCGATCGGCTGGATCGCGGCAGCGACGGTCCCCCTGTCGGCGATCGTCCTGGTCGCGGCGGGGGCGGGACGCTCATCGCGGGATGTCACGCGTGCCTCCTCGTTGCGCGGCACGGCCGAACTGTTCGGGCTGCGCGGCGCGCGCCTGCGCTCGACGATCGGGATCGGGGCGGTCGTGCTGCTGGTGCTTGCGGCGGCCGTGTCGGTCTCGCAGTTCCTGCTGTACGGCTCGCCCCTTGCCCCGGTGGCGGGCGGAGGCGCCGCGGTGGATCCGCTGGCGGTCTCGGCACCAGCGCTGGCGATCGCGGCGATCGGAGTGCTCGCCGTCGCAGTATTCCCCACGGTCGCACGGGCGGCCGAACGGCGGGCATGGCGGGCCCGGGACCTGAGCTCCCTGCCGCTGCAGCAACTGGCCAGGCGGCCTCGGGCCTCCTTGACGCCGATCCTCATGCTGGCGTTCGCCGTCAGCGGCCTGATCGTGGCAGCGAGCTACTCGGGCACCTGGTCGGTGTCGGCCGCCCAGACGCGGGCGGCGCAGGTCGGCGCCTCGGTGCGAGCCGTCTCGAGTCCTCCGCTCGGCGTGACGATCACGCGGCCGGTGACCGCGCAGACGGCCGCGGCCCCCGTGCTGGTCGACGACGTCCAGCTCGGGGATTCGCTCGTCAGCGCGGTCGCCATGCCGGCCGCGCGGATCGCCGAGGTGGTCACCCCGGTGCCGGGAGCCGTCGACCCCGCAGCGCTCGCCGACCGGCTCGCCCCGACGATCGATCGGCCGCGGGTCCCGGTGGGCGCGACCGGGATCGTGCTCCACCTGAGCGCAGAGCCGGTGTCGGCACTTCCGACCTTCGCCGAGGTGAGCGTGGTGGACGCGGCCGGCGCGGAGGATGTGCTGCTGCTCGCGGCATCCGGCGACGACTTCCGTTCGGCCCTCCCGCCGGGTCTCGCGCCGTGGACCGTGCATTCGGTGGATGTCGTGATCCCCGAGGTGCACACCGGCGCGACGGTCGCCGTCACCTTGAGAGCGACCGGCGGCTCGACGGCCGCCATCCCGCTCGGCGCGAGCTGGCGTCCCTCGCGGAACGCCGAGCAGAATCCGGGCATCGCGGCGCTCGGCGGCGGGAGGATCGGGCTCCGCGTGACCGCCGACGGCCCAGGGGGCCACGTTCTGCTCCAGTCGGTGCCGGCGAGCGGAACGGCGCTGCCGGTCGTCATCTCGCAGGCGCTGGCCGCGGCATCCGGGCTGTCGAAGGGATCAACGGCGTCGATGTCGTTGGTCACGCGCGGCGGGGATGTTCCGGTGCGAGTGGCCGCGGTCTCGCCGGTCGTTCCGGGCACCGAGGCCGGCATCGGCGTGATGGCCGATCTCGGTGCCCTGCAGGACGCCGCCGACCGGGAGGGCCTGCGGCACATCTCGGCCGACGAATGGTGGGTGTCGACCGCAGACGCCGGTCGCGCCGCGGCGGCCCTCGCGCGTCGCGCACCCATCGGGACGACCGTGGAGACCTCGGCACCCACGGCGGCCGATCAGGTGCTGGCGTCGGCCAGGGATGTCGTGTGGGTCGCCGGCCTCGCGACCGCCATGCTCGCCCTCTTCGCGGTGGGCGCTGAGCTGTCCGCCGAGCTACGAGCCCGGCGGCAGGAGACCGACATCCTCCGCGCGCTCGGAGTCCGGCCCTCCGGTCAGGTGCGGGTGCGCGTCACCGAGTGGGCGGGGATGTTCGCGCTCGGCCTGGTCGCGGGCGTGATCGACGGAGTCGTGGTCAGCGCGCTGCTGGTCCCCGGTCTGGCACGCACCGCGGTGCCAGGGGCGATCGACGTGCTGCCGACGCAGCTGCGGATCGATCCGGTCGGCGGCCCGGTCGCCGTGGGAGTGCTGCTGCTGATTCTCGGCGGGATGCTCGTGCTGGTCGCCCGCGGCATCCGGAAACAGGTGCGCGGGCGATGAGCGGGAGGTGGACGGCGCGGCGGCTGCTGGTGCGGCGCGCCATGACTCGGCCGGCTGCATCCGTCCTCGTGGCCGTCCTTGCCCTGTTGACGGTGGCCGTCGCCGCGGCCGTGCCGCGCCTCGTCGAGCAGCAGTCGACCGCCGAGCTGGCGTACCAGCTGAAGGCGATCGGGCCCGTCGGGCGCTCGCTGCAGGGAAGTGCCAACTTCCCGGAGCCGTGGAGCATCGAAGGGGCGCCCGCCCCGGACCTCGATCAGATCTACAGCGGCCTGCAGAGCGCATTCGATACCGCGCGGGAGTCGCTGCCGCCGTTGCTGCGCGGTCAGGTCGGGGCGCCCCAGTGGATCGCGCAGAGCCCGACGCTGCCCGTCACGCAACTCGACGGCGCATCGACCCTGCTGGGCCTGCAACTCACGGCCGACCCTTCGTACCTCACCAAGATCCACGTCGTGCAGGGCAGCACGCCCGCGACCTGGACGGCGAGCGACACCGAGCCGGCCGAGGCGACCCGATCGATCCCGATCGACGTCGTGATCTCCACCGAGGCGGCCGCCACCCTGAAGCTGAAGCCCGGCGACATCATCGGCGCGGCTGTGGTGGGCGGCGTCGCCGGCACCGAGTACCGGGTCAGCGGTCTGTTCGAGCCCCGGGACGCGGGCTCCGACTACTGGAAGCAGAACCCCTCCCTGCTCCCGGCGAGCACGGCGCTCACTCCGCGCGGCGTCGCCTATCCGAGCGCGGCGGTGTTCGTCGATCCCCTGACGGTCGGACGCACGTCCGCGACATTCGGCTCCGCCCGCATCACGTTGTACTACCCGGTCCGCGCCGAGGGCGTCGAGGGGGCGGACGCCGGGCTGTTGCGCTCCCAGCTCGACGCCGTGGTGGCCGCGGGGATCGCGATGCCGGACGACGGGAGGACGATGCCGGTCGTGACGCAATCCGATCAGGCGGCCGAAACCGCCGTGGAGCGAGGGGCACTGCTGGCCGGGCTGCTGGCGTTGCTCGCCGCAGCGCCCATCGGGCTGGTGTTCGCCGTGCTCCTCCTCGGGGTGCAGGTCGTCGTGCGCGCGCGGCGCGCGGACCTGGTGCTCGCCTCCGCGCGCGGGGCGAGCGGCCTGCAGGTGCGCGGTTCGCTGGCCCTCGAGGGCGCGCTGCTCTCGGTGCCCGCGGCGATCGCCGTGACCGCGCTCGCGACGGCGCTGATCCCCGTGCGGATCGAGCCCTCCGGCTTCGTGCTGCCCGCCCTGGTCGCGGTCGCGGTGCCCGCGCTGTACGCGGTGCTCCCCGTCACGGCGGCGGCGCCGGGCCCGGTCGTGCGACTCCTCGCTCAGCTGCGCGGCGTCGCGGAGATCGCCGTGGTGCTGTTCGCGGTGCTCTCGCTCATCCTGCTCGCGCGGCGCGGCCTCGCGCAGACCGCGACCATGGTGGGGGTCGACCCGCTGCTCTCGGTCGCGCCTCTGCTCCTTGCGGTCTCCGTCGGGATCGTCGTGCTCCGTGGCTACCCGCTGCCGATGCGTGCCGCGCGCCGAGCGGCGACCCGCTCTCGGGGCCTCACGGCGTTCATCGGCGCGATCCGGGCCACGCGCTCGCCGACGATCGGCCTCGCGGGGGTGCTCGCCCTGGTGGTCGGCATCTCGGTGTCGCTGTTCTCGACCGTTCTGCTGACCACGTTCAGCGCGGGGATCGAGCAGGCCGCGTCCGAATCCGTCGGGGCGGATGCACGGGTCGACGGGTCAGCGCTCAGCCCGGCGGTGCGGACCGCGGTGGCCGGGGTCGACGGGGTGCGGGAGGTGGCCGGCATCCAGTACCTCTCGTCGGCGACCGTCGAGCACTCGCCGATCACGGACACCGTGACGATGCTGCTCGCGCAGACCGCGCCGCTGGGATCGCTCCGCGCCCTTCCGCCCGATCTCGCCGTGGAGGTCGACGGGCGCGTGCCCGTCGTGGTTTCGGCCGACCTCCTCGAGCAGCTCGGCCGCTCGCGCACCGCGACGATCGACGGCGTGAAGGTGCGGGTGGTCGGCAGCCTGCCTGCCGCATCCGGGCTCGGTCCCCGCGATGATTGGATGATCGCGGATGCCGTGTTCGCACCGCGCTTCCAGACCACCTTCGCGCCCGCGACCCTGCTGATCCGGGCCGACCCCGCCGCGCGTTCCGGCCTCGGGTCGCCAGTGCGCCGGGCGGCATCCGGTGACCCGGACGCGGTGGTGACCACGGTGGCCGAGGCGTCGGCGGATCGCGCGGCCGAGCCCGTGGTGAGCGGCATCCGGATCGGGCTGCTCGCCGGTGCGGTCATCTCGGTGCTGCTGTGCGCCCTCGCTCTCGTGCTCTCGACCGTCGCGGCCGGTGCGGCGCGCGGCCGGACCGCCGGCATCCTCCGAACGCTGGGCATGCCCCGTAGGCGGCTCACCGACCTGATCGCCTGGGAACTCGTGCCGGTCGCCGTCGTCGCTCTGCTGGCCGGGGCGGCGCTCGGGCTGCTGCTGCCTGTGGTCGTGACGACCGCGGTCGACTTGCGGCCATTCACGGGTGGCCTCGTGCGTCCGGTGCCACTGCTGGATCCGCTCCTGCTCGCCGCGGTGCTGGCCGCCTTCGCCGCCGTCGTGCTCGGGGCCGGCGCGGTCGCTGTCGCTGTCGGCGATCGCATCTCCCCCTCCTCCACCCTCAAGATGGGAGCGTCATGACCGCCGTGATCGAATGCCACGAGCTGGTGCGGATCTTCTCCTCCACCGGCGTCGAAGTGCAGGCCCTGCAGGGGCTCGACCTCACGGTCGAGCGCGGCGAGCTGACGGCCGTGGTCGGGGCATCCGGTTCCGGCAAGTCGACGCTGCTCACGATCCTGAGCGGGCTGGATATCCCGTCCGCCGGTCGAGCACGGGTGGCCGGCCATGACCTCCTCACCATGGGCCGGCGCGAGCGGGTCGCCTATCGCCGGCGCACGGTCGGATTCATCTGGCAGCAGACGGTGCGCAACCTGCTCCCCTACCTGACGGCCGCCGAGAACATCTCGCTTGCCCTGGTCGTCGCCGGGTCGCCGCGCGATGCCAGGGGCGCGCGGATCGGCGAACTCCTCGAGCTGCTGCACATCGGCGAACTCCGCGACCGCCTTCCCGGCGAGCTGTCGGGTGGACAGCAGCAGCGGGTCGCGGTCGCGGTCGCCCTGGCCAACGGCCCGGAGGTACTGCTGGCCGATGAGCCGACCGGTGAGCTCGACGCCGCGAACTCCGAGATGGTGCTCGAGGCGTTCCGGGCGATCAACGACGAACTCGGCACGACGGTTCTGATCGTCACCCACGACGCGGGCGTCTCGGATCACGTCCGGCGCACGGTGCAGATCCGCGACGGTCGCACCTCGACCGAGGTGCTGCGCAGCACGCGCACCGATCTGGCGGGCCGTGAGCACGAGGTGGCCGAGGAATTCGCGGTGCTCGACCGGGTGGGGCGTCTGCAGCTGCCCCAGGACTACCTCAGCCGGCTCGCGATGCGCGACCGGGTGCGGCTCGGCCTCGAGACCGACCACGTGACGGTGTCGCCGGTGCGTCCGGCTGCTGGCGATTCCGATGCAGCAGGCACCGACTCCGACGCCCCCGGGATCGAGGGCCGCGGATGACGCCCCCGCCCGTGCTGAGCGCACGCGGCCTGTGCCGCGACTACGGGCGTCCGGGCGCCGAGGTGCATGCCGTGGTCGACGTGGATCTCGACCTCGACCCGGGCGAGCTCGTGCTGTTGCGCGGTCCGTCGGGGTCGGGCAAGACCACCCTGCTGAACCTGCTCGGCGGTCTCGACCGCGCGAGTTCCGGTCAGGTGACACTCGGCGATCAGGAACTGTCGACGGCCGACGACGACACCCTGGCCGCGCTGCGCAGCACCCGGCTCGGCTTCGTCTTCCAGTCCTTCGCGCTGCTGCCGATGCTCACGGCCGCCGAGAACATCGAGGTGCCGTTGCGGGTGGTCGGCGCCGATCCCGACGTACGCGACGCCCGGGTGCGCGAGCTGCTGGAGCTGGTCGGTCTCGCCGGGCATGCCAACCAGCGGCCCGACGAGCTCTCGGGCGGCCAGCAGCAGCGGGTCGGCATCGCGCGGGCGCTGGCGAACCGGCCCGCGGTGCTGATCGCCGACGAACCGACCGGGCAACTCGACAGTCGGACGGCCCTGGCCATGATGGAACTGATCGCCGATCTGGTGCACCAGCAGGGCGCGGCCGCGATCGTCAGCACCCACGACTCGCAGCTGACCGCGTTCGCCGACCGCGGGCTGCAGATCCTCGACGGACGACTCAGCGCCGACGCGCCGCACGGGCGGCACGCGCGCTAGGCGTTGGAGCGGCTCGTCGTCTCCAGCTGCGCCCGCAATCCCTCGGCCACCAGGTCGAACGGCTCGAAGCTCTGTTCGGCGCGGCTCAGCACCACCGCGCCCTCGCTCGCGGCGACGACGCTCGTCGCGAAGCGGCGGGCGGCATCCGGTGGCATTCCCCCGGCGGCGAAGAGCTCGGCCAGGCGTCCGCGCCAGGCGCGGAACACCGACGAGGCATGCTCGAGCAGCTCGGGGGAGCTCGGGGCGACCGTCACCGCGAGCACGCTGCATCCCGCCGAGAATCGCGAGCGGTCGAGCACCGCGCGCCACATGCCCAGGAACGCGTCGAGGATCTCGTCGTTCGGCAAGCCGGCCAGGCCGTCGAGCAGGCGGACGGCGCGCTCTCCCGCGAGGTCGACCGCAGCGGCGATCAACTCGTCCTTGCCGTCGGGGAAGTGGTGGTACAGCGACCCGCGCGGAGCGCCGGACGCCTCGAGTACCTCCGAGAACGACGTGGCCTGCACACCCTTCTTGGCGAGCAGGATGACGGCGCTCTCGACCATGCGCTCTCGGACCTCGCCTGCCATGCCGCCCTCTCCTCCGGCCGCCGGCCCGGCGACTATGAGGATCATCATATTCGCGGTCGCGCACCCTGCCCGGGAGCCTCGCTAGCATCGGGCCATGGTCCCGCTGTCGCACCTGCTGCCGTTCGTGATCGCGGCCGCGCTGTTGATCGCCCTGCCCGGCCCGAGCGTGCTGTTCGTCATCGGGCGCACTCTGGCGTACGGGCGACGGGCAGGACTGCTGAGCGTGGTCGGCAACGAGACCGGGATGCTGCTGCAGACCGGCCTGGTCGCGCTCGGCGTCGGCGCCATCGTGAGCCAGTCGATCGTGGTGCTCACCGTGATCAAGTTCGCGGGAGCCGCCTACCTCGTCTATCTGGGCATCCAGGCGATCCGGCACCGCAAGGATGTCGCGACTCCCGTCGACCGGGCGGCTCCGCGTTCGACCCTTCGCCTGCTGGGCGAGGGCTTCGTGGTCGGGGTCACCAACCCGAAGTCGATCGTCTTCTTCGTCGCGATCCTGCCGCAGTTCGTCGACCCGTCCGCCGGGTCGCTCCCGCTCCAGTTGGAGGAACTGGGTCTCGTCTTCGTGGTGCTCGCCCTGCTGATGGACAGCATCTGGGCGCTGACGGCCGGTGCCGCGCGGCAGTGGTTCGCGCGCTCGCCGAAGCGCCTCGGCAACCTGGGCGTGGTCGGCGGCGTCATGATGATCGGCCTCGGCGGGGCGCTCGCCGTCACGGGGGCGAAGAACTAGCCGAGTCGAGCTAGCCGACCTGCACGAGGATCTCGTGATAGCCGGTCGCCCCGTCCGGCACGGTGCCCTGCTCGGTCGCCGTCTGCACGGCGCCCGTGGCGTCCGTCGCGCGCACCTCGAGGTGGTGAGCTCCCGACGGCGCGTCCCACTCCCACCTCCACTGCACCCAGGTGTCGGCCGAGATCGCGGTGGCGAGGGTCGCCTCGTTCCAGGCTCCGCCATCCACCCGTACCTCGACGCGCTGGATGCCGGTGTGCTGGTGCCACGCCACCCCCGCGACGACGACCGTGCCCGGCTTGACGCTCAGGCCGTCGCGCGGCACGTCGATACGGGACTCGACCTTGATCGGACCGTGCGAGCTCCAGCCGCGATCCGTCCAGTAGGCGGTGTGGTCGGCGAACCGGGTCACCTCGAGCTCGACCACCCACTTGGTGGCGGACACATAGCCGTAGAGTCCTGGCACCACCATCCGCACCGGGTAGCCGTGCTCGAGCGGGAGCGGCTCGCCGTTCATCCCGACGGCCAGGATGGCGTTGCGATCGTCCTCCTGCAGCACCGAGAGCGGGGTGCTGGCCGTGAATCCGTCTTGGCTGTGCGAGAACACCATGTCGGCCGACGCCTTCGGCTTGGCTTCGGCCAGCAGGTGGCGGATGGGGTAGCCCAGCCACTTCGCGTTGCCGATCAGGTTGCCGCCGACCTCGTCGGAGACGCACATCAGGGTCGTGTAACTCTCCTCGAGCGGATACGCCAGCAGTTCGGCGAAGGTCACGGTGATCGGCTTCTCCACCATCCCGGTGACCTTGAGCTCCCACTGAGTCGGATCGATCTGCGGGATCTGAAGCGCCGTGTCGATCCGGTAGAAGTCGGCGTTCGGCGTGACCAGCTTGGCCAAGCCCGGGACGGCGAGTTCTGCGCCCGCTGGGACCGGCGCCGCCTTCGTCGCCGCGGCGGGGAGCTTGAGGGCGGCGCGGGCGGTCGAGGCGGCGCGGGCGCCGGCCTCGAGGGCGTAGCCGCCGAGCGCGGAAAGGCCGCCCACCACCACCGCGCCGGCCGAGAGGCCGAGGAACCGCCGGCGGCTGAGCCGGGCGGCCCGGTCCCGCGCGGCGGCGGCGGCCTCCGCGGTCACGGTGGCCGCTGCCGGCGTGCCCGCGCTCGCCCGGAACTCCGCCGGATTGATCGGCCGGGGGCGCGGACGCTCGTCGAGCTTGCGCAGCAGGTAGCCCAGGCCGATGAGAGCCAGGATCGTCGCGGCGGCGGCCGGGATGATGTCGAACGGCGAGGAGCCGGATCGCGTAATCGCGGCACCGACGCCGAACACGCCTGCCGCCCCGATCAGCACGCGGCCGATCGGTGGGCGCACATGCTCGAGCACGCCTGCTGCAGCCGAGACGAGGGCGAGCACGATGGCGATCCCGGTCAGCAGTGCGGCCTTGTCGCCCGTGCCGAACAGGGCGACGGCCGTGTTCTTCGCCCACGGCGGTGCCCAGTCGATCATCAAGGAGCCGACGACGAGCACCGGGCTGGCGCTGGGGGCGAGGAGCGCCGCGACCAGCTCGGCGACCCCGAGTCCGAACAGCACCGAGGCAAGTCCGGCAACGCCGGGCAGCAGCCAACTGCCGACGCGGCGGCGGATCGTATGGTCGGGCACGGCGCTCAGCCTACGTTCGCGTGGCCGCAACGCCGCTGGGAGAAGGCTGCATTGCGCCGGGCTGTGCCGATGACCGGAGCCGACGGCTACGGAGAGGGGTTCGCGGCGTCGTACTCCCGGAACCCCTTCTGCAGCCGCAGCACCAACCCGACCGCGCCGATGATCAGCAGGCCGCCGAGCACGGGCGGGAACCAGAGCGCGACCAGGGTCGCCAGGATGCCCATGTAGAGGTCGCCGATCCGGGGGCCGCCGGTGACCACGGCGGTGAAGATGCCGCCGAGGCGCCCGCGCATTCCGTCGGGTGCCGCGGTCAGCATCATGGTGGAGCGGAAGATCGCGCTCACCTCATCCGCCGCGCCCGTCCCGGCGAGAGCGACACCGGCGAGCACCAGGGCCACCGGATTGGCCTGCGCGATCGCGGGGCCGACGTGGCCGAACCACCCGGTCTGCATGGCGGCGATCACCAGGCCGAACAGCAGGATGAACCCGCCGTAGATCATCACGGCTCCGCCGATGGCCAGGCCGTAGCGGCGCACGTGGCCGACCGGCCCGCTGAAGAGGCTGGTGAGGAAGGTGCCGACCGCGGCCGCAGCGGTCAGAATGCCCACCGTGACCGGCCCGCCTCCGATCACCAGGGCGCCGACCGCCGGGAGAATCACGAAGGGGCGGCCGAATCCCATGGCCAGCAGATCGATGAGGAAGCCGGCGCGGATGTTGGGGGCGTGCACCAGGAAGGCGATCCCGTCGCGCAGGGAGCGCAGGCCGAATCCGCTCGACGCCTCCAGCGGAGGCAGCTTGGGCAGCGCCAGGATGCCGAGGAACCCGGCCGCGAAGAGGACGGCATCCACCGTGTAGGTCCAGGTGAAGCCGGTGGCGGCGACGAGCACGCCGGCCAGCGCCGGACCGAGGGTCAGCTGGATTCCGAATGCGATCCCGTTCAGCGCGCTGGCCGCCGGGACCAGCCTCGTGGGAAGGACGCGCGGGTAGACCGAGCTGCGCGTGGCCTGGGTGATGGTCGAGGCGACCGCATTGATCGTGGTCAGCAGGTAGAACGGCCAGATCGCGACGTGATCGGGGGAGGCGAGATCGACCCAGGCGAGTGCGATGAGCCCGAGGGTGGTGAGCCAGCCCGCGATCGCACTGATGATGAGCACGAGCCGGCGGTCGAAGGCGTCCGCGATGACGCCGCCCCAGAGCCCGGCGATGATCATCGGGACCAGCGAGATGCCCCCGACCAGCGACACCGCGAAGGTGGACGCCGTGATGTCGTAGATCTGCAGCCCGACCGCGACGAGGGTGAGCTGCGCGCCGATCCCCGAGATCGCGGCGCCGATCCAGAGCCGAGCGAACGCCGGCGATTCCCGCAGCGGCGTGATGTCGACGAACCGGCGCCGTTTCGCCGGGGCGTCGGGATGGTCGGTCACTGTCCTGAGAGTATCGGGTCGTGCTCTGGCAGCATTTCGGCGGTCGCTGTCCGTCGCCGTCTTCGGTAGCGGAGAGGAGCGCGGCTAGCGTCGGATCATGACCGTGACAGAGACCCAGACGCCCCTCGACACCACCGCCGCGATCGAGCACTTCGCGGCGAAGCTGCGGTACGAGACCGACCCCTCGGACGTGGCCGCGGCGCAGTCCGCGGGCGAACGCTTCGTGCTGGTGGACTCGCGCGGGCACGCCGCATGGCACCAGGGCCGGGCGGTCGGCGCGATCCACCTGCCCACCGCCGAGATCGCCGAGCGGGCGGCATCCGAGATCCCGCTCGGCACCCCGGTCGTCGTCTACTGCTGGGGTCCCGGATGCAACGGCTCGACGAAGGCGGCGCTCCAGTTCAGCCGGCTCGGCTACGAGGTGCGCGAGATGATCGGAGGCTTCGAGTACTGGGCGCGCGAGGCGCTTCCGGTGGTCGACGACCACGGCCCGGTGGTGCGTGGCATCGACGACCTCACCTCGCCGCGCGCCGGGGCCTCCAACGGGGTTGTCGACTGCGACTGCTGAGGGGTCAGCTCCAGACCGCACGACGAGGCCGACAGGATCAGCGCGGTCGCAGGCTGGCCGGTCGAGTCGTTCTGGCTGAGCGGGAACGCTGCGAGCACCGTCAAGGTGCAGTCGGCGCCGGGAGCTTTCGGGGGTCTCGTGGATACAGAAGCTCTCGCTGTGCGGCAGCAAGCGGGGCAAATGGCCGGTTCTGTATACAGAGCTCCCTCGACCGGCGTAGCATCGAGTTGTGCGCGCCAGTGATCTTGCCTACGAGACGCTGCGTGACGACATCCTGAACTGGCGGATCGCCCCGGGCACCGCCCTCAGTGAGACCGAGCTCGCGCTGAGTCTGGGGGTCTCCCGCACGCCGCTCCGGTCGGCGCTTGCCCGGCTGGCCCTCGAGGGACTCGTCGACACCAGCCGCGGCCGCACCGGCGTCGTCCCTGACGTCTCGGTCGAGGGCATCGCGGAGCTGTTCGAGGTGCGCGAGGCGCTCGAGCTCCAGGCCGCCCGACTGGCGGCCCGACGTCGTGACCCCGCCGTTTTCGCGGCGCTCGCCGAGAGCTTCGGCCACGCGACCGAGACCCTGGAGGCCGGCGGGACCGACGCGTACTACGAGGTCGTCGCGCGCTTCGACGCCGCGATGGATGACGCCGTCGCGAACCCCGCGATGCGTGCGGCGCTCGACACGGTGCGGGTGCATCTCGTGCGCGCCCGCCGCCTCGCGCAGGACAACCCGGACCGCCTGCTGCGCGCCGCCGCGGAGCACCGGCTGATCTGCGAGGCGGTGCGCGACGGCGACGCCGAGCTCGCGGCCTCCGCGACCGCCGTGCACCTGCGCGGCTCTCTGACCACGATCACCGCGACGCTGCAGCAGCGCGCCGACGACCACCCCACGCAGGAAGGCGCCTGAATGAAGAACCACCCCGTGCGGATGTACCGCAGTGACGAGAGCCTGCCCCGCGAGAAGCAGCTCGCCTGGAAGATCGCCGAGGTCGCGGCAGACCCGGTGGAGGTCGCGCCCGAGGTGACGGAGATGATCATCAACCGGGTGATCGACAACGCGGCGGTGGCGACCGCCTCCCTGAGTCGCGCGCCCGTCGTCGCGGCCCGCGGGCAGGCCGAGGCGCATCCCTTCGCCCCCGGGGGCACGGTCTTCGGCTCGACGGTGCGCTCCAGCCCGGAGTGGGCGGCATTCGCCAACGGGGTCGCCGTGCGCGAGCTCGACTTCCATGACACCTTCCTGGCGGCCGAGTACTCGCATCCAGGCGACAACATCCCGCCGATCCTCGCGGTCGCCCAGCATCGGGGGATGGATGGCGCTGCCCTCGTGCGTGGGATCGCCACCGGCTACGAGGTCCAGATCGATCTCGTCAAGGCGATCAGCCTGCACGCCCACAAGATCGACCACGTCGCCCATCTCGGCCCGAGCGCGGCAGCCGGGATCGGCACCCTGCTCGGACTGCCGGTCGAGACGATCTACCAGGCCATCGGCCAGGCTCTGCATACGACCACCGCGACGCGCCAGTCGCGCAAGGGCGAGATCTCGACCTGGAAGGCATACGCTCCGGCCTTCGCCGGGAAGATGGCGATCGAGTCGGTCGACCGCGCGATGCGCGGGCAGACCAGTCCGTCCCCGATCTGGGAGGGTGAGGACGGCGTCATCGCCTGGCTGCTCGACGGGCCGGATGGCCGCTACGAGGTGCCCATGCCCGAGGCCGGCGAAGCGAAGCGCGCGATCCTCGACAGCTACACGAAGGAGCACTCGGCCGAGTACCAGGCGCAGGCCTGGATCGACCTGGCGCGCAAGCTCGGGGTGCAGCATCCTGAGCTCAAGGACCCGGCGAACATCGACAAGATCGTGCTGGCCACCAGCCACCACACCCATTTCGTCATCGGCTCGGGCGCCGGCGATCCGCAGAAATACGACCCGAAGGCCAGCCGCGAGACGCTCGACCACTCGGTGCCGTACATCTTCGCGGTCGCGCTGCAGGACGGCACCTGGCACCACGCCGACTCGTATGCGCCGGAGCGCGCGGGCCGGCCCGACACCGTCGCCCTCTGGCACAGGATCACCACGGTCGAGGACCCGGAGTGGACCCGCCGCTACCACTCGAACGATCCCGCCGAGAAGGCATTCGGCGGCCGGGTCGAGATCACGCTCGCGAACGGCGAGACGATCGTCGACGAGATCGCCGTGGCCGATG
>DASYDQ010000010.1:0-36642 GCA_036499485.1 Pseudolysinimonas sp.
GCCGTCGGCGATCAGGTCGTTGGCTCGACCGGCGATCCAGTTCGTGGCGTCGGTGTCCGCCGGGCCGCCGTGCGGAGGGTTGTACTTGAAGCCGCCATCGCGCGGCGGATTGTGACTGGGAGTGATGACGATGCCGTCGGCCTGGGGGGCCTTCGCTCCGGCGGCTCTGTTGTGGGCGATGATCGCGCGGCTGAGCGCCGGCGTCGGAACGTAATCGTCGTACTGGTCGACGAACACGCGCACGCCGTTCGCCTCCAGGACCTCGAGCGCGGTGGTCTGCGCCGGCCGCGAGAGACCGTGCGTGTCAGACCCGATGAACAACGGACCGGTGATGCCCTGGCCGGCGCGGTACTCCACGATGGCCTGCGTGATCGCGGCGATGTGCGTCTCGTTGAACGCGGAATCGAAGCTCGAACCCCGGTGGCCGCTGGTGCCGAACACCACCCTCTGCGCGGGATTCGAGACGTCGGGCACCTTCTGGAAGTACGCCTCGACGAGTGCGTGCACATCGATGAGATCGGATTCCTGGGCGGGGGTGCCGGCGCGGTCCGTCATGATCGCCAGTCTCGCACCAGTCAATAGACTCCGACCATGCCCTCGTCGACCTCTCCCGCGACGTACAGCTACCTCGGCCCTGCCGGGACCTTCACGTGGACCGCCCTGCGGCAGGTGCCCGAAGCCGAGGGGCAGACCTGGCGGAGCGTCAACAATGTCGGCGAGGCGCTCGATGACGTGATCTCCGGCCGCAGCGCCGGCGCCGTGATCGCCATCGAGAACAGCGTCGAGGGCGGCGTGAGCGCGACGCAGGATGCGTTGGCGAACATCCCGGGACTCCGGATCTCGGGCGAGTACCTCGTCCCGGTCGACTTCGTGCTGGTGGCGCGCCCCGGCACGGCTCTCGCCGACGTGCGGGTGGTGGCCGCGCATCCGGTCGCCTACGCGCAGTGCCACCTCTGGCTCGACGCCAGGCTGCCGGGCCATGAGCACCTCCCATCGACGTCGAACGTGGCGGCGCCCTCTTCCCTGCTCGACGCGAACCCGATCGCGGATGCCGCGATCGCCCCGCCCGGTATCGAGTCCGAGTATCCGCTCGAGGTGCTGGCCGAGCACATCGGCGACAACCCGAACGCCGTCACGCGCTTCGTGCTGGTGACGAGCTCGATGTCGATCCCCCCGCGGACCGGAGCCGACAAGACGAGCATCATCGTCGAGCTGCCGACCGATCAGCCGGGCGCCCTGGTCGAGATGCTCGAGCAGTTCGCGACCCGCGGGGTCAATCTGAGCCTGCTGGAGTCACGACCGATCGGCGACGAGCTCGGCCGCTACCGGTTCGTCATCGACCTGGACGGGCACGTGCACGACGAGCGGGTGGCCGACGCCCTGCTCGGTCTCAAGCGCTTCAGCCCGAAGGTGCTGTTCCTCGGGTCCTACCCGAGGGCCGACAAGGTCGCGATCGAGGTCACGGCGCGGCACGACGACGACGTCTACATTGACGCGCGCGACTGGCTGCGTGGGCTGCTGTCGGGGGAGCCGGAGTAGCCGCTGATCGTCAGAGTGCGGGGACTCTGACGATCAGGGATGCCGGATCGACGTGCGCGTCGAATCCGACGACCAGGCCGAAGTCGTCGCCGTCGAGCTCGAAATCCTCCGGGCGATCGAGCTGCACGCTCAGGCGGCGGCCGCGCAGATAGCGCAGGGTCCGCACGTCGCGGTTGAGCCCCGCCAGCCGGCGGCCGACCGAGCTGCGCCGCAGTACGCCGTTCTCCCACACGATCCGCACCCAGATCTGCGCCCAGCCGGGGAAGCCCTCCGGGCGCAGCGTGACGATGTCGAACAGGCCGTCGTCTGGCTCGGCGTCGGGAAGAAGCAGCACGTTGCCGGGCAGCAGTCCGACGTTGCCGACGAGGATCGTGTGCACGTTCATCGTCTTCTCCTCGCCGCCGTCGAGCCGGTAGCGCATCCGGATCTTCTCGCTGTCGCGCAGCGATCGGGCGATGGCGTCGACGTAGGCGAGCCAGCCGACCCGCTTCTTCAGTTCGGGCCGGGTGTTCGCGATCATCTTCGCGTCGAGCCCGAGCCCCGCCAGCACGACGAAGGCGTGCGTCTCGCGCGAGTGGTCAGATCGCTCGAGGTCGATGACCCCGACGTCGATGGCGCGGTCCACCCCGGTGAAGGCGGTATGAACGGATGCCGCGAGCTGGGTCACGCCGATGTCCAGGTTGCGCGCCAGGATGTTGCCGGTTCCCGAGGGGAGCAGGGCCAGCGCCACGCCGGACCCGCGCAGCCCCTCGGCGACCGCACGCACCGTGCCGTCGCCGCCCGCGGCGAGCACGACATCCACCTTCTGAGTGAGGGCGTGGGCGGCCTGGGCGCCGCCGATGTCGTCGACCGTGGTCGGAAGCCAGAGGCTGTCGCTCCAGTCGGCCGCCTTCTGCGCCTTCGCGACCTCTCGCTTCAATCTCGGCAGGTCGACCTTGATCGGGTTGTAGATCACCGCAGCCCGCTTGGTGCGGGTTTCTGGGGCGGCCATGGGTTCAGGCTAGCGGGGAGCCTTTCCCTAGAATGGCGAGGTGATCGACCCCCAGCTGCTTCGCGAGAACCCCGAGGCGGTGCGCCGGTCGCAGCAACTGCGCGGGTCGTCGGTCGAACTGGTCGACGAGGCGCTCGCGGCCGATCTGGCCCGGCGCGCGGCGATCGCCACGTTCGAAGCGGACCGCGCCGAGCAGAACGCCTTCGGCAAGGTCGTCGCCGCGGCTCCGAAGGAGAAGAAGGCGGAGCTGGTCGCCGAGGCGCAGTCCCTCGCGGCGCGCGTCAAAGAAGGCCAAGCGAGGGCCGCGGATGCCGAGGCCGACTTCCTGCGGATCGCCGGCAGCATCCAGAACATCGTGATCGACGGGGTGCCCGCCGGCGGCGAGGACGACTTCGTCACTCTGCGCGTCGTCGGCGAGAAGCCGACCTTCGCGTTCGCCCCCCTCGACCACCTCGCCATCGGCGAGAAGCTCGACGCGATCGACATGGTGCGCGGGGCGAAGGTCAGCGGCGCCCGGTTCTCGTTCCTCAAGGGGGTCGGGGCGCGGCTCGAGCTGGCGCTCATCCAGCTCGGTCTGCAGCGCGCGCTCGCCGCCGGCTTCACGCCGCTGATCACGCCGACGCTCGTGCGGCCCGAGATCATGGCGGGCACGGGATTCCTGGGCCAGCATTCCGACGAGATCTACTACCTGCCCGCCGACGACCTGTACCTTACGGGCACCAGCGAGGTTGCACTCGCCGGGTACCACCAGGACGAGATCATCGACGTGAGCCACGGCCCGATCCGCTATGCCGGCATCTCGACCTGCTACCGGCGCGAGGCCGGGTCGGCGGGCAAAGACACCCGGGGCATCATCCGGGTGCATCAGTTCCAGAAGCTCGAGATGTTCAGCTACGTCGATCCGGCGGATGCCGAAGCCGAGCACGAGCGCCTGCTCGCCCTGCAAGAGGGCATGCTGCAATCGCTCGGCCTCAGCTACCGGGTGATCGACACCGCCGCCGGAGACCTCGGCTCGAGCGCGGCGCGCAAGTACGACGTCGAGGCCTGGGTGCCGACGCAGGATGCCTACCGCGAGCTCACCTCCACCTCCAACTGCACGACCTATCAGGCGCGCCGGCTCGACATCCGCTATCGCACGGAGTCGGGCAAGACGGCCCCGGTCGCCACGCTCAACGGAACGCTCGCGACCACACGCTGGATCGTGGCGATCCTCGAGACCCACCAGCAGGCCGACGGTTCGGTGGTGGTGCCCGACGCGCTTCGTCCGCTGCTCGGGCTGGACGTTCTGACGCCCATCCCGTGACCGTGCTTCCTTCAGAGAAGTGGTTGATCGCGCTCGACGTCGACGGCACCGTGCTGCGCGAAGACGGCTCGCTCGGTGACGACACCCTGCGCGAGATCCGCCGGGTCGCCGAGCTGGGTCATGAGGTCATGCTCTCGACCGGGCGATCGGTCTCGATGACGCTCCCGGTGCTCGATCGTCTCGGCCTCACCTCGCAGTACGTGGTCTGCGCGAACGGAGCCATCGTGCTCGGGCGCGACTCGAGCGCTCCCCTCGGCTACGCCACGGCGTTCGTCGAGACCTTCGATCCGACCGAGGTGCTGACGACCATTCGCGGACACCTCGAGGGGGCGAGCTTCGCGGTCGAAGACCCCGACGGGGTGTTCCGCTACACGGGCACCTTCCCGGATGGCGCGCTCGCGGCATCCCGTCAGAAGGTCGCCTTCGAGGACCTGCTCAACGTGCAGGCCACCCGCGTGGTCGTGATCTCGCCGGGGCACGCGATCGAGGACTTCCTCGCTGTCGTCGAGCGAATGGGCCTGCACAAGGTCAGCTACAACGTGGGATGGACCGCGTGGCTCGACATCGCGCCCGAGGGCGTCAACAAGTCCACGGGTCTCGAGCGGGTGCGCGAGCGGCTCGGCGTCCGCCGCGATCGCGTGCTGGTGATGGGCGACGGCCGCAACGACATCGACATGCTGGAATGGGCGGTCAGTGGCGAGGGAGTGGGCGTCGCCATGGGGCAGGCTCCCGACGAGGTCGTCGCCGCTGCGAGCGAGCGCACCGCCACCGACCTCGAGGACGGCGTGGCCGTCGCGCTCGCCCGCCACTTCCCCGCTTGACGGGCGCCTTCCAGGGTTGAGCGAGCGGCATCGGTTACACTCGGGCTTCGGTCATCCTGGAGGGCTGTCCGAGAGGCCGATGGAGCCAGTCTTGAAAACTGGTGAGCAGTGATGTTCCGTGGGTTCGAATCCCACGCCCTCCGCTGGTCCTGCCCCGGGCCCCGATCGAACCGACGAGTTGACCACTCGACCAGACGAGAAGAGGACGAGCCGTGAGCGAACTCCGCGACCGTTCGAACCGTGCGCCGAAGGTGAGCAGCGTGGCACGCCACGGGCGTCTCAAGAAGTCGGCCGCGTGGAAGACCGTGCTCGGTCTGGTCGGAGGCACGCTCGCCGTCGCGCTGGTGGCGGGAGCCTCGGTGGCGGGCATCGCGGCCTGGCAGCTCCAGTCCAACATCAAGACGGTCACCATCCAGGCGGACACCAAGGGTCCGCCGCCGAACATCGCCTCGTTCAAGGGCGGCTTCAACATCCTGCTGGTCGGCAGCGACACGCGTGTCGGCCAGGACGGCATCGGCGCCGGCCCGGACGACGGCGGCGACCTGAACGATGTCACGATGCTGATGCACGTCGCGCAGGACCAGCAGAGCGCCACGGTCGTGAGCATCCCCCGCGACATGGTCGTGCCCATTCCCAAGTGCGCCGACGGCGGTGGTGCTGCGGGACTGCCGATCAATACGACGCTGTCGTACGGCGGCCTCAGCTGCACCGTGCTCACCGTGCAGAATCTGACCGGATTGACGATCCAGTTCGCCGGGCTGATCACCTTCACCGGTGTCGCGGCCATGTCCGACGCGGTCGGCGGCGTCGATGTCTGCGTGAGTAGTGCGATCTCGGACCCGTACACGGGAACGTTCCTCTCGGCGGGCACCCACACCCTGCAGGGTCTCGCCGCCCTCGAGTTCCTGCGCAGCCGCCACGGAGTCGGCGACGGCAGCGATCTCGGCCGCATCGGGTCGCAGCAGGTGTTCCTCTCGGCGCTGGTGCGCAAGATCAAGAGCAACGACACCCTGACCGACTTCAGCAAGCTCTACGCGATCGCCGAGGCCGCCACCCAGCACATCACGCTGAGTCAGAACTTCACCCGCCTCGACACGCTCGTCTCGGTGGCGCTCGTGCTCAAGAAGATCCCGCTCGAGAACATCGTGTTCGTGCAGTACCCGGGTCGCACCGGTGGCACGGGCATCTACTCGGGCAAGGTGCAGCCCGTGCCCTCGATCGCCAACGCGCTCTTCGCGGCGATCAAGGCCGACCAGCCGATCGGTCTGGACTCTCAGGCCCTCACCGGCGCTCACGGAGGGTCGACGCTCGACCCGAACGCACCGGCGGCGACCGCGACCCCGACCCCCACGCCGACCAAGAAGGGGTCCACCTCGACTCCGACTCCCACGACGCCGGATGACACGGCGACCGCCCCGCCCGCGACGGTCATCCCCGGCCTCAAGGGGCAGTCCGCGGCCACCTACACCTGCTCCGCCGGACGCGACGGATAGCCGCAAAGCGGGCTCTTTCCGTCACCGGCCGCCCCGCGGCATCCGGGTATGATGGCAACGCAACCGGGAGACGTCGCATAGTCCGGTCGAGTGCACCACCCTGCTAAGGTGGAGAACCCGCAAGGGTTCCGAGGGTTCAAATCCCTCCGTCTCCGCTCTCAAAAGTCCTGATCAGGGGCTTGTTTCGTGATCGGCTCTCGCTCGGCTGTCGAGCCAAATCTGGAGTACGGCTTCCGCCAAGTGTCCCCTGAGCGTCCCAGGGGTTCTCCACCTTGGAAGAGTGGAACACGCCGTAAGAGACGTCGGCAAGGTGAGCGAATCGACGCGAGCCAGAACCCGGTGTTGCGTCGAGCGCAAGTCCAAGCTCCCAGACTCGGGGGCGCGCCTATGTGCCGTAGTCGGCGAGAGCAGGCTCAGCCCCGCAGCTGCAGCGCCCTGGATCCTGGCTCGCCTTCACGACGATCGGACGCCAACCAAGCTGTTCGAGCGCGTTTGTGAGATTGGTCAAGGTCAAATACTTGGCGCCTGTGCCCTTGAAGGTGGCCGCGATTTCCGGCCCGTAGTCGCGCAGGGACTCGGCCAGAAATGAAAATGAAGCCCTGTCGAGGGGACGAATCGCGATGAGGCAATCGCTCAGCACAACGCGGCCCACGTGCACGAGTGCCGGGAGATTCCACCTTCCGACCCGCGAAATTAGAACCATGGGTCCCGTATCGGCCAGCACGTCGCTCGCATACCGTCGCTTGGACTGAATCGGACGAGTTCCAACGTCCGTCGTGTGAACGAAGGGTGCGGCACCCTCGGGGAGAGCGTCGGCCACAAGGGAGGACCGATACACCGGAACCCTCCCTCGGATCACCTCGACGCAAACGCAGTTCTGGGTGACGACTTTCGCGGCGGGCGGTGACGTGAGTCGCTTCGATTCCGGCGAAGCCCCGGGTCGCAATTCGATGAGAATCGTCGACACTCTGGCGCCGGGGAACGCGTTCTGGGGAAGTCGGGCGATGACTCGGAGTTGATGGTTGAGCTTGACTTCGCCCCAAAATCCTTGGTGCTTATCCGCGAGGAGGGCTCCCTCGGGCAGGATGGCCCAGAAGCCGAACTCAGGTCTCAGGTCTGTGAGTGAGGCGGCGAGGAATTCGATGGCCGGAGCAACGCGTCCAACGAAGTTGCCGTACTGGACTACCGTCCCGCCGTTGCCTCGATAGGAGAAAGGTGGGTTGATGACAACGGCCGCGAGCGACTGTCGGGCTTGACGCCAGACCTTGGTCGCGCGCCGGGCATTCGAGTTCAGGGCGTCTGCTCTACTAACGATCCAACCCTTAGCTGCGAGTTGAGCCACAGCCGCACCATCAATATCGAGGGCCAACGGTCGCGCACGCTCTCCGAAGCGCGCGACGATTGCGTCGAGAAGCGCACCCTCGCCAGCGGCAGGATCGACCACCCATCCAGCCACATCGGCGGGCATCGCAGCCGCGATCCGCACGGCGATCTCGGACGGGGTGTAGATGGAGTCGAGGCGCCTACTCATGTTGGGTGCCTACCTCGGAAAAAGTCGCTCACCTCGTAGAGATGCATCAAACGGACGCCATGTGTCCGGCCACGCGATCGCACCGGGTGGTCGTAAATGAGTTCTACTACGGCAGGATGAGCGATCGCGAACAGGACGGCGCCGAGAGCGTGTGGCTTGGTACCGATCGGGGCAACCCTCAAGCGTGCGCCATTGGTGCGACTGAGGATTCGTTCCAAAGCGTGGAACGCCTCAAACGGATTGCTAGCGCTGGCATACTCCACTCGCCGATGGATGTGCCCGGTGCCCAGAACCTCTCGGTTGCCGAGGTACGTGTAGGTGGGGTACTCCAGGCGAAAGCCGGGGAATCCAATGACGGGGTACGTTCGACGGTTGTCTACTTCCTCCTGATCCATCACGTGTGCGAGGCGGGCGCCCTCGAACCCCAGGAGTGGCGCGAACCATCCGTCCTCGTCCCCAGGGGGGGCTACGCGGGCAAAACCCGGCAATGGTTCGATTCCCCGGATCGCTTCTGAGAGATCAAATATTGCGCCCGGCAGCGGTTCGGGGCTTTTCACATAGTCGTCGGGTTCTGCGTAGAACGCGACGAGCTCCCGATCGAGTCGAAGACAGGTGGCGACGAGCGGAGCCCACACCTTGTGCTCGAGACTTGTGATGTCGATAGCCAGCCGCCCGCGATAGCTTTCTATCATGTGGTCTAGTTCGGACGTCTCGTAGAGACTCGCTAGCAAAACGCCTGCTGCCTCGATGCTGTCATCTCGTAGCGATAGCTCGACGGTCGCCGGTGTCGCGCCGGCGATACGAACGGCGCTTGAGCGGTCCTCAGCGGGGTTGGCTCCCACGAACAAGAAGTCGATGCCTAAGCTGCCCAGCTCCGAACGCGCGACCTTCCGCGAGTAGCCTGCAACTCTAAGGTCCAGCATCGAGGCCGTCTTCGAATATCCGCAGTTGCTCAGGGACAACCAGTTCACCAGCGCCACGAGCCTCGAGGATTCGGCGGATAGTCGCAGAGGATTGACGCGTCGTCATCGCCATCAGATCCTCCGCTGAAATTGTGAGACGGCGTTTGCGCCGTGGGCTGTAGGTGAAATAGGCCGCGAAAATGGGATGGAGTTGATAGTCCAGTTCCCGGGTCGCTCCGGATAGGCGTGCGTTCTTGTCGCCATCGAAGGCGATGATCACCCCCTGCCCGACTGCCTCGCTCAAGACCTGCTCGACTTCCTCTGCAGGCACTCCATGCGCCTGGTACTTCAGCCTGAACTGATTGACCTCGGGCGTGGTGGAGGTAAGTTCCCGAGCCAATCCCCCAAAGATGCGCCCGAGGCCAAGCGTCAACCGGGTGAGAGCTCCGCCCTCGCGCGACCATCCCTGAAGTTCGCGAAGCGTCGTCGCCCCCGCTCGACGTGCTGCTTCCGTCTGGTGCCTGTAACTGACCGGCGCTTCCAACGTTCCGCCATCGTTGACGTGTGATCGAAGGGCTTCGTACGAGATCCGGAGCAAGTACCTAATGTTGCCATCCGAGACCTGGCAGAAGGTCTTCCAACCGCTGTAATACTTACGTATCCCGACCGCGTTCTGTCTGAGGGTGAACAACATTTCGTATGCGTGGTTTCCGACACGGGTGCGCCAACGTTGGGGGAACCGCCGAGCGAAGCGCAGGACAGAACTGGGACTTTCGTCGTGGGCAGCCGACCAATACCGGACCATTGCGAGTTGCACGAGCGGCAGCGCTCGAGCCTCGGATGTCTCCTCATCGCTAAGGCCCGCAAAAGACTGGACAATTTCGTCCTCGAGGCCCTCGCCTCCTAGCAGTCGGATCTCTTCCTCGTTCGTAACGCTAGGAAGGAGTTCTGGAAGCGGCAGATGAGACCACCCGGTCGACGACAGTCGGTGATGCAACACTTCCCGAGCGAAATCGACGAAGCGCTCGTCTTTTAAGTGCTGGACGATATCGACGGTTGTGAAGTCTGCGGGATCTTGAAGAGGTTGACCTATGACGAGGGTCTCGCGCTCGATCGCCGAAGCGTCTCGCACTCCGATCGTGAATGTGTAGGGCGCACTCCCCACCGCCTTGATGAGCGTGTTCAGAATGACCTGCTGGTACTGCTCGAAGTTCTCGTATTCGTCCACGCAGAACGTGAATGGACGATGCTGACTGGCGCCCAGGTGAGCCACCGCATCGAACAGATAGTCAAGCGGGCGCCCGGGGACCGAACCCGGCATGTCGCGGAGCCCTTTGATGCTGCCGTTGAGGTTTGCCTCGATCCCCGCCAATTCGAAGTCGACGTTACGGACTAAGTCCTCGAGAGAACGAGCGTCGGGCAGGTGCAAGGCGCGGCAGAACATGGCAGCTGCGTCAGATTTCAATGTTCCTGCGACCTGCGTCTGCGCCCGGGTGGCGCTCTCAAACTGAAGGACCAGTGCGCACAGCCGCAGGTTCAGGTAGTGAGAAAAGATGGGTGTCCAGTCGTCAGGACTGAGCCCCTTCCCGCGAAACGCCGAAACGATGTTGGGTTCAGCTTTCCAATACGCGCCGAGCACCCGCCATGACGCAGGGTCCGGACTGTTCGAGATGCGAGCCTGTCCACGGAAAGACATCGAACGAAGTGTGGTCGTCTTACCGGTGCCGCGCCCTCCAACCAAGAATGAGGGCGTCATCCCCAGCAGCCGGTCAAAGTAGACGGGCTCCGAAAACCGGTCAAAGAGATCATCGTCGGTCTCGTACTCCGCGCGCACTTCGCCCAGCGAGCGCGCAAGCGCCTCTTGCAGCGAGATCGGAGGAGACCCTCCAAGCGCCTCGTTGGTCACGAGATCAAAACCTTCCAGTCAGGCAGAGTCGAGGGCGAACGCTTCTGAAGTATCGGCAGCGTGTTGTTGGGTATCGCGTGATGAAATGAAAGCGCGAGACCGATTCCTCCAAAACCATAGGGTCCATCAGCGACGACCCCTGATCTCGCCGCGTATTTCCTCACGAAGGCATCCAGTCCCGGACGTTGATCTGGCTCTACGAGGCGCGTGAGCTCCGCGGACGCGAAATACACATCTTCGAGCGTGTAGGCGGGGACTACTTCAACCAGGGGGGCTTCGCGGCGTATGTGGTCTATCGCATCCGTTGTGGCGATGAGCGGGACGTAATACGCCGCTCCGATCGTCCCGTCCGCAGCCAAATCGAAAAACGACTTCTTGCCCGAGGCCGTCTGTATTTTTCGGCGCCAAGTTCTCGCAAACTGAGAACCGCTGGCCGATATGTCATCGACGAACACGACTTGTCCGTCACTCGGCCCGGTGACCATCTTTGATACACAGACTTCGGGCGGGACAATTCGTCCGTCGTCGAAGCCTGCGTCCCGGATCGTCCGGGCAAAAATCTGACCGGAGCCGGCTGCATCGCCAACCGCAGCTGCAGGGAACGTCACGTACGCCCGGTCGATGAACGCGGACCAAGCGTCTTGTCTGCCGCTGCCGCTCCCGAACTCGGGGCGAGTGGAGATCGATACAAAGGCCGACGTAGCGCCATGCGCCAGTTGACGTTGGCTGACATGCACATGCGACTCGAGCAGAGAACGCGCGAGTTCCTTGTCGTCCTCATCAAAGTTTGCGAGCCATGCCTCGATCGTGAGGTCGAGTGGGTCGGGCCACACGTTGATGTCGGATAGGAAGCCGCGAGACTCAAGAAGGTCTGACTCCGCGACCATCTTTGCCTCCCTGAATTGCGACACCGTGACGCTATCGCATGCGCTCGATCACTAGTCGGTACAAGTGTCCCTTGAAAGTCCCCACCATCGGGAGGAAGGTGTGGATCGGGTCATTTTGAGTTCTCGAAAGCCCGGAGTGACAGACCTGATGCTCAATTCCGGGCCCTGCTAAGGTGGAGAACCCGCAAGGGTTCCGAGGGTTCAAATCCCTCCGTCTCCGCAACACGATGGCCGATTCGAGGCCACTTCGCGTGCCGTCTCGAACAGCTGAGGATCGCGCCGCCGACCGGAAGCCGCGGATCGCCACGAGGTCGCCGACGCCGATGTGCCGCGGGGCTACGCCCCCGTCATGTCGCGGCTGCGCAGTCGCTGCAACCCGAAGATCGCGAGCACGACCGCGAGGGCGCCGATCACGATGAGCGGGAGTGCCGAGAACCCCTCGCCCACGCGGGGTACCGCGGTGAAGGGCGTGTTGTCGATGAGCCAGTCGGGCAGGCTGAACAGGTCGCCGAACATCGACAGCACCACCAGCACCCCGAACACGGCCCACGTGACTGCGCTGGCCGCACGTGGCAGCCAGGCCGCGCAGAACACCACGAAGGCGATGATGAGCAGCACCGAGGGCCAGTAGGCGAGCGACGCCAGGGCGACGCGTCCGCCTTGGCCCGGATCTCCGATCGAGGCGCCGAAGGTCACGCCGATGAAGTACCCGCTGAGCAGAAGCAGCAGGAACGAGACGACGGCCGGCACCACCATGCGCGACAGCGCCCAACTCGTCCGTGAGATCGCGCGCGACCATTGCAGTTCGGCGCGGCCGTTCGCCTCCTCCGAGCGCACCGTGTCGGCGCTCTGCAGCGCGAATGCCGAGACCAGCAGCACGTTCGCCATCGCGAAGAATCCGATCAGTCCCTCCACGATGTTCTTCGAGCCGCCCGTGAACGCCTGGGCGATCGGGTTGTCACCGGCGAGCAGGTTCGCCATCGCGGTGGACACCGATCCGAAGAACAGCGCTCCGATGAGGATGCCGATGGTCCAGCCGATGATCGACCCACGCTGAAGTCGCAGCGTGAGGCCGATCGGCGTCATGGTCAGCGCGGCCGCGTGCCGCGGGCCGCGGCGGTCCGGCAGGATGCCCTCGCCGACGTCCCGGCGCCCTTCGAGCACCAGGGCCACGGCGCACAGCGCCACGGCTGCGACCGCCGAGATGGCCAGTGGCCACCACAGGTTCTCGCCGTAGGAGCGCATCTGCTGTCCCCACCCGATCGGCGAGGCCCAGCTGAGGCCGCTCGGGTTGTCGCCCTTGGCCTGCAGGTCGGCAGCGGCGCGCACCAGGTAGGCGACGCCCAGCACGATGACCGCGAGCGTATTCGCTCCGCGGCTGGTCTGCGCCAGTTGGCCCGCGATCGCGGCGACACCGATGAAGACGAGGCCGACGCCCATGATCGACGCGCCCATGGTGAACGCTCCATTCGCTGGCAGGTTCTGCGAGATCGCGGCGAGAGCGGTCATGACGCCGACCACCCCGGTGAAGCCGGCGTTGACCACCCAGTTGGCGAGCGAGTAGGCGTGCTGTCCGAGCACTCCACCGCGGAGGAGTTCGGTGCGGCCCGCCTCCTCCTCGGCGCGCCCATTGCGGGTCACCATGAAGATCACGGCGAACGACAGCGCGACGGCCAGCGTCATCCAGAGCTTGATGTTCAGGATGCCGCCCAGCGTGCTCGCCGCATACGGGAGGCCGGTGAGGGCTGCGACCGCCGGTGTGTTGGCGATGGCGGCGTAGGCGTCGCGATCGGCCTGGGTCGGGAACGCGACTCGCTGGGATTGGACGACGATCGCGACCAAGCCGGCGAGCACGATCGTCCAGATCAGCATCCGCAGCCAGTTGCGACGCAGGATGAAGCGGACCATGATCCCGAAGCCGACGTACGCGTCGACCATTCGGCTGCGGCCCGGAGTGCGCGCGCTGGTGCGCGCCGGTTGAGTCGTCACCGCGGTCATCGTGAGGTCGCCGCCTTCGTGCTGCCCGCCGCGTCCTCGGCGTGCACGCCGTAGTGGCGCAGGAACAGCTCCTCCAGGGAGGGCGGCGTCGAGATCAGGCCCCGCGGGCTCAACGGGGCGAGGGTCGTCATGACCCGGGGCAGCGCGCCGTCGTCCACGCCGAACGACACCCGCGGCCCATCGGCCGTGAGGTCGTACACTCCCTCGACCCCCAACAGGGCCGCCGGGTCACCGTCGATCGTGACCGTGATGGTGGAGCGCTGCAGGTGACGCAGTTCGGTGAGCGTGCCCGATTCGACGGTGCGGCCGTCGCGGATGATCGTGACCGCGTCGCACACCTTCTCGACCTCGGCGAAGATGTGGCTCGAGAGCAGCACCGAACGCCCTTCGCCCTTGGCCTCGCTGACGCAGTCGGTGAACACGCCCTCCATGAGCGGGTCGAGCCCGTTCGTCGGCTCGTCGAGGATCAGCAGCTCGGCGCGACTCGCGAAGGCCGAGACGAGGGCGACCTTCTGGCGGTTGCCCTTGGAGTAGCTGCGCGCCTTCTTCGTCGGATCGAGGTCGAACAGCTGCAGGTACTTGTCGATGCGCGCCCGGTCGACGTCGCCGCGCAGCGCGCCGAGGATGTCGATCGCCTGTCCGCCGGTGAGGTTGGGCCACAGGGTCACGTCGCCGGCGACGTAGGCGACGCGGCGGTGCAGCTCGACCGCGTCACGCCACGGGTCGCCGCCCAGCAGGGTCGCCGTCCCGCCATCGGCGCGCAACAGGCCGAGCAGGATGCGGATGGTGGTGGACTTGCCGGCTCCGTTCGGGCCGAGGAAGCCGGCAACGCTTCCGGTGGCGACGCGCAGTTCGAGCCCGTTGAGGGCGTGCACGCTGCCGAAACCCTTCTCGAGGCCGCGCACATCGACGGCAAGTTGTTCAGTCATGTTCTTCCTTCTCGGTTGGATTCATCACGTGTCAGCTCGTTCCTCGTCGGGAGCGCCTGGCGGGCCGAGCGAGCTCGCCAGATATTCGTCAAGCACGGACCGGTCGACAAGCACGCCTTCGGTGAAGAGTTCGAGAGTGGGCAGCATGATCGACTCGGTGAGGCGATGAATCGCCTGAGGCATGTCACTGAGGTCGAGGTCGGGCATCAGCGTGAGCTGCACCAGAAGGCCGCCGAGCGCGCTGGTCACGAGATAGCGTGCGCGCGCGGCCGGGTCACGGCTGGGCTTGATCACTCCCTCGCGCACGGCATCCTCGGAGAAGTCGATGGCTTCGGCGATCATGCCCTCGACGAACTCGCGTCCGGCCTCTCCGCCATCCCGCACGCTGCGCAGGATGTAGACGAACATCGGTGCGAAGTCGTCGAGTTCGGCCAGCATGGCCATCGTCTCGGTCGGTGACATGCGGATGCCCTCGACCTTGAGGTCGCGGTAGCGGCGCAGCACTTCCGCATCGCATTCGGCCCGGAGCGCGTCTTTGGTGCCGAAATGATGCCGGATCAGGCCAGGGCTTACGCCGGCGCGAGCCGAGATCTCGCGCACCGAGGCCTCGAACCCATGGAGGGCGAAGCACTCGATCGCGGAGTCCCGGAGGCGGGCTCGAGCGGTGATGTCCTCGGAGGATCGACCCCACTGCTGGCTGGCGACTACTTGCACGAGTAGCAAACTATACAGGCGTATAGCAGCCGTCAATAGGGGCGGCCGTTTCTCAGATGCTCATCAGCTGACCTTTCGGCGGTAGATGACGATCGCGACGGCGTAGGCGACGACCAGGATGCCGACGAGCCAGGCGAGGGCGATCCAGATGTCGTTGCCGACGGGCTGCTGGGCGAACAGGGCCCGGATGGTGTTCACGATCGAGGTCACCGGCTGGTTCTCAGCGAACCAGGCGACCGGACCGGGCATCGAGGTGGTGGGAACGAATGCTGAACTGATGAACGGCAGGAAGATCAGCGGATAGCTGAACGCGCTCGCGCCGTCGACCGTCTTCGCCGAGAGTCCGGCGATCACCGCGAGCCAGGTCAGGGCGAGGGTGAACAGCACGAGGATGCCGGCGACGGCCAGCCACGCCCCCACCGATGCCCCGGTGCGGAAACCCAAGATCAGAGCGACCCCGATCACGATGGTGACCGAGACCAGATTCGCGACGACGGAGGTCAGCACATGGGCCCAGAGCACGCTCGACCTCGCGATCGGCATCGACTGGAAGCGGTCGAAGATGCCGCCCTGCATGTCGAGGAACAGGCGGTACGCCGTGTACGCGATGCCGGATGCGATCGTGATGAGGAGGATGCCGGGGAGCAGGTAGTTGACGTACGACTGGTCGGATCCGGTGTGGATGGCCCCGCCGAGCACGAACACGAACAGCAGCATCAGCGCGACCGGGGTGACCGCGGTGGTGATGATCGTGTCGGGGCTGCGGAGGATGTGACGCAGCGATCGGCCGGTCAGGGTGGTCGTGTCGCTGAGGACGTGGGTGGTCATGAGAGTTCCTTTCGTGCCTCGGCGGCGGCGGCGGCGGTGGTGTCGTCCCCGCCCGCGTCGCCGACGAGGGCAAGGAACACGTCCTCGAGGGATGGCTGCTTCTCGACGTATTCGACTTTCGCGGCCGGGAGGAGATTCTTGAGTTCGGCGAGGGTGCCGTTCTGGATGATCGTGCCCCTGTGCAGGATCGCGATGCGGTCGGCGAGATGCTCGGCCTCGTCGAGATACTGCGTCGTGAGCAGCACCGTCGCGCCCTGGCCCGCCAGCTGCTTGACGGTCTGCCACACCTCGATGCGCCCCTCCGGGTCGAGCCCCGTCGTCGGCTCATCGAGGAAGATGACCGGCGGGTTGCCGATCAGGCTCATGGCGATGTCGAGTCGGCGCCGCATGCCGCCTGAGTAGGTCCCGGCCCTTCGGTTGGCTGCGTCGGTGAGCGAGAAGCGGGCGAGCAGGACATCGGCGATCGAGCCCGGGTTCTTCAGATGATGCAGCTTGGCGACCAGCGCGAGGTTCTCCCTGCCGGTGAGGATCTCATCGACTGCGGCGAACTGGCCGGTCAGGCTGATCGACTCGCGCACATCGCCGGGTTTCGCGGCGACATCGAAGCCGTGCACCGTCGCGGTGCCCGCATCCGCCTTCAGCAACGTGGCGAGGATCTTCACGAGGGTGGTCTTGCCGGCTCCGTTGGATCCGAGAAGAGCGAAGATGCTGCCCCGCTCCACCGCGAAGTCCACGCCGCGCAGCACCTGCAGCTTCTTGTACGACTTCGTCAGGCCCTGTACGCGGATGGCTGTGTCCGTGGTCACGTCTGATCGCCTCCCTCGGCGTCCTCGATGGCCTTGTTCAGGCGGGCGCGCTCCTTGTCGATCCACTGGGTGCCGCCATAGGCCTGCGTGAAGGTCTCGGCGAACTCCACCGGGTTGTCGCCGACGATGTCGCGCACGGGCATGCCGTCGGCGGCCGCGCGCTCCCACAGGTCGGCGAGGTCGGTGAACATCCTGGTCAGGGTGTCTCCGTCGGTGATGCCTCCGGAGTACATCAAGTACCGGTGGACTGCGTTGGCCGCCGTCCCATAGGGCTCGGGGAGGGCGTCGAGGCGGGCCTTGTCCTGCTTGTACTGCTTCTTCTGCTCGAGCGATCCGGTGATCGTCTCGATCCACTTCGCTGCCATGATTACTCTCCTTGTTCGTGCTGTTGCTCGGTGTGGTGGTGGAGCTGTTCGATCCGTTCTGCGAGGAAGCTCCAGGTCTTCCAGAACTCTTCGAGGTACTCGCGGCCGGCGGCGTTCAACGAGTAGACCTTGCGTGGCGGGCCCTTCTCGGAGGGGACCTTCTCCACGTCGACGAAGCCGCGCTGCTCGATGCGGATCAGCAGCGCGTAGACCGTGCCCTCGACGATGTCGGAGAACCCCTGTTCGCGAAGCCGCGCCGTGATCTCATAGCCGTAGGCCGGCTGCACGGCGACGGTCGCGAGGACGACGCCCTCGAGCGTGCCCTTGAGCATCTCGGTCATCTGCTGCTTGCCCATGCGGACGCTCCCTCTTTTACTACTCAGCGGTGCTGACTACCAGTAGATAGTAACGCCGACTACCAGTAGATAGCAACAGTGAGTAGCGGGATATCGCATCCGATCGAAATGAGGCCTTGACGCTGCACTTGTTTTTTGCAAGTGTGGACATCGTCCACATGCGGACCCAGACAAGGAGAACACCATGACCGTGACGGGGATGTTCGTCAACTTTCCGGTGACCGACCTTGAGCGCTCGAAGGCGTTCTACACGGCGATCGGATTCACCATCAACCCGCTCTTCACCGATCACAACGCGGCGTGCGTCGTGGTGGAGGACGGCCACAGCTACTTCATGATCGAGACCCGCGAGTTCTATCAGTCCATGAGCGAGCTGCCCATCGGCGACCCGAAGATCAACCCGACCGCGGGCACCTCGATCTTCCTCGACACGCGCGAGGCCGTCGACGCAGCGGTCGCCGCGGGCGTCGGCGCAGGCGGGGCCGAAGCCGGTCAGCCGGCGGACTACGGCTTCATGTACCAGCGCGGCCTGACCGATCCCGACGGCAACGTCGTCGACTTCGGCTGGATGGATCCGAAGGCGGCCGAGGTGGGTCCGGAAGCCTTCGCTGCAGCCAAGCAGGCCTGAGGCCGCGCGGGGCGACGCGAATGGCCGCACGCGACTACGGGGAGTACGGGGGCGTCACGCGCGCCCTCGAACTCGTCGGCGAGCGCTGGGCCCTGCTCATCATCCGCGACCTGCTCGTGGGGCCGCGCCGCTACGGTGAGCTCGCCGCGGGGCTTCCGCGGATCCCGAGCAACATCCTGGCGGCGCGGCTCAAGGAGCTGCAGGCGGCAGGCATCCTCCGCCGTGCGCCGCGCTCGCGCGTCATCGTCTACGAGCTGACGCCCTACGGCCGGGAGCTCGAGCCCGTGGTGCTCGCCCTCGGCGCCTGGGGCTTCAAGGCGATGGGCGACCCGCGGGATGAGCAGATCATCACCCCCGACTCGATGACGATGGACCTGCGCACCGCCTTCCGGTCCGAGGTGGCGCTGAGCCTGCCGGCGACCGCGTATGCAGCGCGCCTCGGTTCGGCCGAACTGCTCATCCGTGTGGATGGGTCCGCCCTCGAGGTGCGGCGCGGCGACGGGGCCATCCGGGACGCGCCGATCGATCTCGCCTTCGCGGCGGGCCATGGGATCCACCGGCTCATGTCGGGCGAGCTCGACGCCGATCGCGCGATCGCGACGGGCGTCGTCGAGGTGCTGCGCGGACGCGGCGATCTGCTCGGGCGCTTCGCCAGGACGTTCCACCTCGCGGCCTGACGCATTTCGGTCATCCTGTCAACCTCGCCGTCCGGTGAGACGTCGTGAAGGTGTGACTGCTCACCTACGCCCTGCGCGCACCGCGGCTCTCGCTCTCGGTGCGGTCGCCGTCCTCGCCCTCTCCGCCTGCCATGGCGGCGGCGCGCCGTCCCCCACCCACCCCCACAGCCTGATCGACGGCGCCTGCGTGCCAGGGCACTGGACCAACGACATCCAGACCCTCGCGCAGGAGACCGCCGACGCCCTGCCGGAGACGATCGACGTCACGGGCGTCATCAGCTCCGGCACGCAGAAATACACCTTCACGGCTCATCGCGTGACGATCGTCAACGACTTCACGATCGACATCACCGCGGAGCTGGAGGGCGGCCACTCGCTGGAGACCGCGCAGAACCACCACGGCACGGTGACCGGCGGCTGGGAGCTCGAGGGTCACGAGCTGCGCTTCACCGAGGTCGACAACGGCGACTACCAGGTGACCACGACCGTCACCGTCGACGGCCGAGGCGCGAACGGGACGACCATCCCGGTTCCCGATACGGGGACCAGCACCGGCTTCGAGGCGATCTGCCGCGGCAACGGATTCACGATCGCGCCGGAGGGCGCCGACGATCTGGTGAGCCACCTGTCGCGCGTCGGAGCCCACTGAGGCGGCGCCCGCACCTGCGATCCACGGCGGATGTCGGTGGCCTCAGCCTCCGCCCGCGCGCTCGATGATCCGCTGATCCGCGTCGCGGGCGACCGCCTCGGGCTTCCCCATCCGGAGCTGGCCCGACGCTGACCGCGACCGCTGATATAGTCGTCAGGTTGGCCTTCGGGTCGACGCCGATCGCGCCCGTAGCTCAACGGATAGAGCATCTGACTACGGATCAGAAGGTTGGGGGTTCGAATCCCTTCGGGCGCACCGAATGAATGTCAGGGCTCGTGGCTGATCGGCCAGGAGCGGGTCTTCATACATCGCCTCCAAAATCCCTCGCGTCGTCGGCCCGCTACACCCCTCCCGCCTACCTACGCTTTTCTGCGTCGTGGCGCAAGCCCCGCGCGCTGGCGGAGGTGGCGACATAGCGTCGGCACATGGCTCAACGACCTCTCGAATCCCCGTCCGACCTCCTCCAACTTCAGTTGCGCACCGCGATGACCATGGAGAGTGACTCACTGGCTGCCCTGGACGAACTGACCAGAGCAGCTCGTTCGGCGGACATCAAGAAGATGTTCCGTCACCACTCCGACGAGACAAAAGAGCAGGTCGAAAACCTTCGCAAGGTCTTCGGGCTGCTTGAGTTGCGCGAATCCACCGCCCCGTCGCCCAGCACCAAAGGCATCTCCCGTCAGGCCGGCTCCCTGATCAAGAGGAGCGCGCCCCGGCTGCGGGATCAGGTCGTGCTCTCCAGCGCGCTGGGCAATGAGCACTACGAGATCGCGGCATACCGATCGCTGATCGTAGGCGCCACCGGATTGGGCCTGGTCGACGCCGTGGCGCTGTTGCAAGCGAACCTCGACCAGGAGACTCACACCAGCGAGGAACTCGAGTTGACACTCCGGAAACTGGCCGGTGCGTGAGATGACCGATCACACCTACCAAGTCGACGTGACGCTTACCGTCCAGGTGACGAACCCTGCGGCCGCGCGGAGCATCGCGGCACTCAGCGGGTCTGCGACGGGCGACGAGCGCGCTGACGTACAGGCGGCGATCGCCGCGGGTTTGAAGGAGCTGCCGCAAATGGTCGAGCGCTACGGTTTCCGCGTGCTAGCGGCGAAGGGTCGCGCGACCGGCAGCTGATGCTCGAACCCTCGGGATTTCCTCCGGCTCCAGAGCCCCGACAGCCGCAGCGATCACTGCCGGATCGTGAGACCTTCTCTCGCGGCCCCGGCATCGGTGCCTGTTTGCGGTTCGAGGGTCCGCAGGTGCTCTTGGCGGAGTTCGAGTTGCGCGACGACCAGTGCGCCGAGGTCGAGCAGGTTCTCAAGCTGGATGTCGGAAACGGTCTTGGGGTGGAAGTCGGCGATCGACAGGGTCCCGAGGGTGCGTCCGTCCGCTCCTTTGAGGGGGACTCCGGCGTAGAAGCGGATTCCGATCGGCGGTTTCACGAGTGGCGTCTCGCGCAGTTCGGGGTCTGTCAGTGCGTCGGTGATGATGAACGGTTCCTCGCGGGGCGCGTCCGACCCGCTGAGATCGAGTTGACGGACGATCTGCTCGACCTCGTCGCCGTAGTGCGACACGAGCTATGTGCGATCGTGGTCGTGGATGCTCACCACCGAGATCGGCGCCTCGAACAGCCGCGCGGCCATCACGGTGATGCGATGCAGTGCCTCATTGGGGATGGTGTTGATCGCGTCGGCGTTGCCCGTTTCGTCCGGTGGCGGGAAGAACGCCTGCTCCTTATGCCGGCCGGATTCGGCGATGATCAACTGGCGCAGGGCCGAGACGAGTTCGCGGGCGGACGGTCGTTGGGCGGGGTCGCGCGCCGTCATCGAGGTCAGCAGACCCCGCCAGTTCTCGGGCAGGTATTCGGGGATGCGCGGTGCGCGTGACAGACGCGCCACCGCGGACTCCACGACGGTTCCGGGGAACTCGATGGTGCGGGTGAAGCACTGCAGCAGCACGAGTCCTGCGGCATAGATGTCAGTGGGCGCGCCGACCGGTTCGCCGGCCGCCTGTTCGGGGCTGAGATAGGCGGCCGTGCCGGTGGTAGTACCGGTGACGGTGAAACGCTCGATGTCCTCGGCGACTGCGATCCCGAAGTCGGTCAGCTTCGCGCGGGCTCGGGGCGCGTCGTTGCCGTAGTCGACGAGCAGGATGTTGGACGGCTTGACGTCGCGATGCACGACGTTCTGCGCGTGTACGTATTCGAGCGCCTCCGCCAGGTCGTAGCCGATCTCCGCGATATTGCGCGCCGCGATCGGGGAGCCGCGCAGCCGTTCCTGGAGGTCCATGCCGCGCACGAGCGGCATGACGATGTACCTCATCCGCCGCCCCTGCGCGTCGGGATGAGTGCCGGCATCGAGCATGGTGACGAGATTGTGGTGGTCGAGGCCGGCCAGGATGGCCAACTCGACCTCTTCCCTGGCCGCATCCATACGACCCACATCGAAGCACTTGACCGCAATTGTCCGGCCGAGCGCTTCGTCACGGCCTCGATACACGGTCGACAGGCCGCCTCGGCCGATCACCGACTCGAGTCGGTAGCGGCCGCCAAGGAGCTCGGTCGTCGTGTCTGCTGTGGCCACGGCCATCATCACCTCTCACCGCATTCTGGCATTCGGATACCAGGCCCTAGCGGCCATTGACAGGCGCCGCTGCACCGACTAGACCGAGTCCGGTCCGGCGGCCAGGGCCCCCGCTAGTCGATCTGCAGGACGTCCGGGAGCCGTCGGTGGGATGGTTCAGACAGCGATGGTCCGTGTTTCAGCGGGGGCGGCCCGCGTCGGGCGCAGCTTCGCGTTGAGTCAGAGCCCTTTGCCGCCGGTGACCGGGACGATGGCGCCCGAGATGTAGCTCGCCTCCGGGGAAGCGAGGAAGACGTAGGCAGGCGCCACTTCAGCGGGCTGTCCCGCTCGCCCCAGCGGAGTGTCCTGACCGAACTCCGGAAGATGATCGGGCCATTCGGTCGCCGGGATCAGCGGAGTCCATATCGGGCCTGGCGCCACGGCGTTCACCCTGATGCCTCGACTGCCCAGCTGTTGAGCCAGCGCTTTCGTGAAGGCAACGAGCGCAGCCTTGGTCATGGCGTAGTCGAAGAGCCCGGGAGATGGATTGAAGGCTTGGATCGATGAGGTGACGATGATGGACGATCCGGGACGCAGATGCGGAATCGCTGACCGGGTCGTCCAGAGTGGGGCGTACAAGTTGGTATCGATGACGCGCTCGATCTCTTTGGTGGGCGTGTTCTCGAGGCCATCGCGGTTCTGCTGGTACCCGGCGTTGAGCACCAGGACGTCGAGGCCGCCGAACTCATCCACCACCTGGTCGATCAGGTCACTGCATTGCGTCTCGGTGCGCACATCCCCGGGCAGACGCAACGAACGGCGGCCAGCCTCATCGATCCAGTCGGCGGTGTCGGCTGCATCAGCCTCTTCCTCGGGAAGGTAGGAGATTGCGACGTCAGCGCCCTCGCGCGCAAAAGCGATGGCCACTGCTCGCCCGATGCCGGAGTCACCGCCGGTGATCAATGTCCGGAGTCCCGCGAGACGGTCGGAACCCACATAGCTCTCCTCACCATGGTCTGGCCGGGGCTCGGTCGCGGACGTGAGCCCTGGCTGCTTCTGCTGTTGCTTGCGGAAGCCCTCGGTGCGGTACTTGGTGACGGGGTCGCTGAGTGTCGTCATGCCTGCAGGCCTACGCCCGCCGCTCAAAATGGGTGACTGATCCGCAGTCGACTCTCAGGCAGGTTCTCGTTCGAGTCTCGAGCCGGTAGCCGCTGAGTGTCCCGAGTATGAGAGCACGAACTAGGTCGAAGGTCGCGACATCGATCGTGAGAGCAGACCGTCTTTCTGGGCGCGAGGCAAGGACTTTGCGTGGCGTAACGTGACCGGCGTGGGCACACTCTTCTACGGCTCTGATCGGCTTCCCATCCGGATCGACGACCGGGTGCTCGCGCACCTGAAGGCCGTGGTCACGGCCAAAATGCGACGCGGCGAGGGATTCCTGATCTCGTGGACGGATTCGGCCGATGTCGGCCATGGACGCAGCTCGGTGTGGGTGCATCCGGCCTGCGACCTCCACTACAAGTTCGATGGCGGTACCGCCCCGAAACTCGATCCTGCTGTCCTGGAGGAGATGAACGTCCAGTCCATCCAGCCGCGTGGCATCGAGTTGACCGATGCGACGCTCACCCACAGCCCTCGCGCAGAGGCCTAAGGACTGCTGGCGGGTGGAACCTCCCCGATATCTGACGACCGGGTCCTCCTCCTACCGGGCGGATGCCTCGATGAGGTGGCGGCGGCTCTCGTCGCAAGGGCCATGATCGTCAGCGCGGGATTGGCGGCGCCGCGGGCCCGAGTTGTTGGAGCCGAGCGGCACCGGGCTGGACCCGCTGATGACGCGCGGCTCGGTCCAGAATGAAGACGCAGGCGGGAAGATGGCAGACTGGCCCGATGAGCGCAGAACCGACGGGCACGGACGCCGACCAGCCGAACATCGAGGGCATCGAGACCGGAAGCACCGATCAGGGGACCAACGCCAGCGGCAATGAGTCCGACTCGGCCGTCACCTGGGACACCGTGGACTCCGGCCAGTCCGAGGACATCGAGAACAGCCTCACCGGCCAGGGCACGTCCGACCGCGAGACGATCCGCGAGGTGAGCCGCGACGAGCTCGTGGAAGAGGCCGAGCGCGCCCGCAAGCGTCGCGCCGGAGAGGTCTGATCCCTTCTCGTCGAACGCGGCGACCGCGTCGGCTTACCAAGTTCGTACATTGTTCTGACCGGGACTGAACCGGCGAGCGACATCGTGATTCCTGCACACCTCGTGCGTCACGATCGTCAGGAGTCCGCATGTTCCGCCTCATCACCATCACGGCCACCGCCGGGGCGTTGGCCCTGGCCTCGCTCGCGTGCGCCACGCCTGCTCTCGCCGCAACCCCGGTGCCGTCCGCGCCGTCCTCGCACTCGACGCTGGCCGAGATCCAGCAAGCCGGTGCCGTCGCGACCGCCGACCGCATCCGTGACCTCACCACGGGCATCGGCAAGGTCGACGCCACCAGCACGCTGAGCGCTGCCGACAAGAGCACCGTGCTCGCCGCTCTGAACCACGACATGAGCGGGATGCAGGCGCTGCAGTCCAAGATCGCGGCCGACACCGTGGCATCCGCGGCGCTCGCCGACTACCACTCGATCTTCACGGGGTACCGCGTCTACGCGGTCGGTCTGCAGCAGACCTTCATCGCGGCGACCGCCGACGGATTGACCGGCACGGCCATCCCGAAGCTGCAGTCGGCCGCGACCCGGATCGCGGCGGTGTTCGCCGCTGACCCCTCGAAGGCGACCCCCGACCTCCAGGCGAAGCTCGCCGACATGCAGGCCAGGACGGCGGATGCCGTGACCAAGACCTCCGGCCTCGCCGCCGCCGCGCTCGCGGTGACCCCGGACGCCTACAACGCGAACCACTCCGTGCTGATGGACGATCGGTCGGCCGCGCGCAACGCCCTCGCCGATTCGAAGGCTGCCGCCCAGGACGGCCGCGCGATCCTGGCGGCCCTGACGTGATCGACGACCGAGCCCTGCTGTCGGCCGCAGCCGTCGCGCTCGTCCTGACCGCGGCCCTGACCGGATGCGGCCGCCTCGCCACCCCCGCGTCGCCCGGCGTCGTCGGCTCGACATCGGCCGCGCCGACGCCCGCGTCGTCGGCGCCTGCGACCCCCGGCGCCGCCACCCTCGACGGCATCTCCCAGGATCTGAACGCGGCGGGCACCGCGAACGCGCAGGCGGACTCGAACGCTCAGGCCGGCGACCAGGCCGCGGCGACCGGCGACGAGCCGTGAGCTCCGCGCCGCCGGTCGTGGGGTTGAATGATCGCATGACCGGCGAGCGCGGGATGGTCGTCATCGTCGAGGACGAGCGGACGATCGCCGAGCTGGAGCGCCTGTACCTCGGCCAGGCCGGCTTCGGCGTGCACGTGACCAGCGATGGCGCGCAGGGTCTTGCCGACATCCGACGGCTCGCGCCGGTCGCGGTCGTCATCGACGTCGGGCTGCCCGGGATGGACGGCACCGAAGTGGTGCGCCGGCTGCGCGCCGAGGAGAACTGGGTGCCGGTGGTGTTCGTCACGGCGCACGACAGCGAGATCGACCGGGTCGTCGGTTTGGAGCTCGGCGCCGACGACTATCTGACCAAGCCCTTCTCGCCGCGCGAGCTCGTGGCGCGCGTGAAGGGGCTGGTGCGCCGCGCGGGAGCGCTCCCCGCCCCGGCGATGCGCCACTCCGGTCGCCTCGAGCTCGACGAGCGGGGGCGGCGGCTCACCGTCGACGGCGCGGCGGTCGACCTGACGGCGACCGAGTTCGATCTGCTGGCGTACCTGGTGACGCATCCGGGGCAGGTGTTCAGCCGCGAGCAGCTCCTGTCATCGGTGTGGGGCGTCGCGGACTACCGCGGCAGCCGCACGGTGGACGTGCATGTCGCCCAGCTGCGCGCCAAGCTCGGCCAGCCGGATCCGATCCGCACGGTCCGCGGGGTCGGCTACGCACTGCAGGACGGGCCGGCGTGACCGCTCCGGTCGCGGCCCCCCGGCGGGGGATCTCGCTGCGCAGTCGCATCCTCGCGGCGACCGTGATCGTCGCGCTCATCGCGGTGCTCGTCACGGCACTCGCGGCTCTGCAGCTGGTGCGCTCAGTCGACACCAGTTCGGCCCGTGACGCTCTCAGCGCGCAGGTCGATCGCCTGGCGGCGGCGAAACCGTCGGCTCGCGACGCGGTCATCTCGGGGCTCGCGCAGCTCGACGACACCGATACCCTCATCGCTTCGGTCTCCCCCAGCGGCACGGTCACCGGCTCGGCCGACGTCCCGCGCCGGGTGATCCTCCAGCTGCGGGCAGGTCGTTCCGTGTCGACCACTGAGCGGAGCAACGGCACCTCCTACCTCGTGGAGGCCCGGCCCACGGCACAGGGCGGAGGCGTCGTCGCGCTCCAGGACGTCGGGACGGTCCGGGCCATCACGCCCACGGTGATCGGCCGGGTCCTGATCGCGCTGGCGATCGGGTTCGCCGTCGCCGTCGTCGCGGCGTTCTTCGTCGCGCGCGTGCTGGCCCGGCCCCTCATCAACCTGGCGGGGGCGGCTCGACGGATGGCGACAGGGCAGCGCAACGTCCCGCTCGCACCCAGCGGGATCCCCGAGGTGACCGACGTCGAGGCCGCCCTGGCTTCATTGGATCAGGCCCTGGTGCACTCGGAGGGGCGGCAGCGCGATTTCCTGCTGTCGATCTCGCACGAGCTGCGGACCCCGCTCACGGCGATCCGCGGCTATGCCGAGGCGCTCGGTGACGGACTGGTGCCCCCCGATCAGGTCGCCGGAGTCGGCAAGACCCTCGAGGCCGAGTCCGAGCGCCTGACCGCCTTCACCACGGATCTGCTGGCGCTCGCCCGCCTGGAGGCCGACGACTTCCCGCTGCGCTCCACCGTGGTCGACGCCGGTCAGGTGCTGGCGGATTCGGCGACGGCCTGGCAAGCGGCGGCGAACTCGGGTGGGGTGGTGGTCGAGGTCGCGACATCCGGACCGGTCATGTTGACCACGGATGCCGCGCGGCTGCGCCAGGTGATCGACGGCCTCATCGAGAACGCCCTCAGGGTGAGCCCGGCCGGGTCACGGGTCGAGCTGTCCGCCAGCCGGCAGGGCGGATCGGCGGTGGTCGAGGTGGCCGACGGCGGTCCCGGTCTGACCGCTGACGATGCCGCGCACGCCTTCGACCGCGGCGTGCTGCGCGATCGCTACCGGGACAGCCGGCCGGTCGGCACCGGACTTGGGCTCTCGATCGCGGCCCGGCTGGTCGACCGTATGGGGGGAGCGATCAGCGCGCGTCCGGCCCCGGATGGCGGAGCGGTGTTCCGGATCGCCCTTCCGGCATGACGCCGCCTCCTCGGGGAGGGTCAGCGTGGCGCGAGCCCGAGAGCAGCCGCGAGTTCGGCGTACTCGTCGGTACGGGGCGGCGTGCCGACCAGCTGCACGGCGATGTGGTCGGCGCCGGCATCGAGATGAGCGCCTAGTCGACCTGCGATCGTCGCCGAGTCGCCAGACGCGACCAGGTCGTCGATCAAGCGGTCGCTTCCGCCGTCATCGAGCTCTCTCTCCGCGTAGCCGAGCCGGAGCAAGTTGTTGCGGTAGTTCGTGAAACCGAGATACGGGGTCTGAACGGTCGGGCGCCCGATCACGCGCGCCTGGTCGGGATCGGCCAGCATCACCACCCGCTGCTCGGGAGCCAGAAGCGGGCCCGGCCCGAGCAGTGCCCTGGCGTCGTGGGTGTGACCCGGAGTCACGAGATAGGGATGGGCACCGGCTGCGCGCTCGCCCGACAGTCGCAGCATCCGCGGGCCGAGCGCCGCGATCACGCGATCCGCGGCGGGCACCCCTTCGGCGTCGAGTACATCGAGGTAGCGCACGAGGGCCTCGAAGGGGCGCGCGGCCCCGGCGCCCGCCTGCTCGGGGTGCCCCACGCCGATTCCGAGCAGGAAGCGCCCGGGGTGAGCCTCGGAGACCCGGTGGAACGCCGCCGAGACGGACTCGGGCGGATCTTCCCAGATGTTGACGATGCCGGTCGCCACGACGAGGGTGCTCGTGGCCTCGAGGGCCGCCTCGGCGGACCGGAGGTCGCCGGGCGCACCACCCATCCAGAGCGCGCCGAAGCCGAGCCCTTCCAGCACGGGCGCGACCGACGGATCGGCGATCCGGTTGCTGCGCCACACCCCGAAGCGGCCGAGGCGCGATCTCCAGACGTTCGGCTCGGACTCGCTCGCCATGTTCTGCGTGCGGGTCAGGCGCTGACGAGCTCGCGCAGGTCGTGCGCCCCCGGGCCGTCGGCCGGGATGCCGCGGGCATCCAGCGAGGTCTCCACGATCGTGAGTCCCTCCATGCCGGGCAGCTTGGCGATGTGGGAATCGACGTCGCGGATCAGCTTGCGCCCCTCGAGCCCGCCGAAGAGCTCGCCCATCACGTGGGTGACCTCCTCGTCGGTGGAGATCGTCGACCCCACCGGGCCCCAGAACTTCTTCAGCGCGAAGCGCGCGATCACGCGGGCCTTCTTGCTGGCCGCGAGACGCTCGCGGGCCTGGGAGGCGTAGAACGCGACGTGCTTGGTCTCCTGCTTGGCGATGCGCCGGAGCAGCTCGCCCAGCACGGGGTGGTTCTCCTGCTCGGCCATCCGGAGGTAGGCGGCATTGGCCGACCACTCGTTCGCCGCGCCCCACGCCATGTGCACCGCCACGAAGTCCATGCCGACCAGTCCGCCGAGCAGCGACTGCTTGATCGGGTCGAGGCGGTCCTTCCACCCCAGCTTCAGGCGGTTCGCCTTCAGCTCGTCGAAGTTCATGGTGATGCCGTGCTTGGCCAGCACAGCAGCGAGGGCCTCGCCGTGCCAGAACTCCTCGCGGTTCCACATCGTCATGAAGGCGCCGATCTCGGGCTCCTTGTGCGAGGGCGTGGTCAACAGATCGCGGAGGTAGCAGACGGTGTGGTATTCCACATTGCACATGTAGACGAGGGTGCGCAGAGTCGAGGCCGGCAGCGGGGTGCGGTCGAACTCGTCGAAGTCGAGATCGCCCCAGGCCACGGCGGTGGAGTTCGTCGTGTACTTGTCGATGTCGAATGCCATGGTCAGTCCTTAAGTCGCCGGGGTCGTCACGCTCGATCGGCCTGCAGTGCTTTCGCGTCCATCACATCACGCTTCGGTGAACGATTGCCGCGTTTCCACTTGTCGATCTTCCAGTTTCTTCGTTGCGCTTCGCGTGCCAGTTGGGTGTCGGGATTCACCGCGTGGGGGTTTCCCAGCAACTCCAGCCAGACCAGGTCGGCATGGCTGTCACCGTAGCCGTATGAGGCGGCGAGATCGAGCCCATGCTCCTCGGCGTATCGACGCACCCAGGCGGCACGTGCCTCATCGACGAGCGGCGGCTTGGCGAGGTATCCGGTGAGGATGCCGTCCTTCACGTGCATGTGGCCGCCGACCACCTCATCGAACAGCCCGGCGAGGGGTTCGGCGAGTGTCTCGATCGAGCCGGTGACGAGCACTGTGCGGTGACCGGCATCCCGATGCGCCTTGATCGCCTGGATGGCCTCGGGGCTGGTGTGGCGATACATCGTGTCGGCGAAGCCGCCGTGCACGATCCGGTCAAGGCGACTGACCGGGATGCCCGCATAGCGCCGGAGGAATGACCGGATGAACTCACCCCGGTCGCGTCGCTCGGCCTGCAGATAGCCGCGAAGCGATCCCAGGATGGCGAGGACCTCGCCCGGGTACGCGGCCTTCCGCATCCCCGCCGAGCGGACCCAGAGGTACTGCTGCACGATGTTCGAGTCGACGACGGTGCCCTCGAGGTCGAAGACGGCCAGCACATCCGACCCCGCGGCGATGACGCCCGATGGCGGGGCCGCGGCGGCCTCGGCTGCCTTCTTCGCGGCCCGCTTGGCCGAGAACTCGGCGGTCAGCGCGATGATCGCCGGGAAGTGGACGTTCATCATGTAGTCCTCCCAGTCGATCGCCTCGATGTCGAAGCCGAACTCGGCTCGCTTGGCGGCGGGGAGGGCGTCGTGCAGCGCCCGCAGGTTGCGGTCGTCGAAGATGATCTCCGTCTGCACGTAGACGCGGTACAGCTGCGTGAAGTTGCGCAGCGTTTCCAGGTCGGCGACGTTGCGGATCATCTGGTTGTGCCAGCGTCGCACCCGGTCGGTGTCGGGCAGCCGGCTCAGCAATTTCTCGGCACGGACCGCCAGGCGCTCCTGGCGCTTCACGTCGCGCTCGACCTTGTTGCCGATCGGGAACTTCCAGGTGGGGACGATCAGGTCCTCGCCCTTCTTGTTCTTCAGCGGATGAGCGGTGAAGTAGCGGTTGACGTAGTCGGCTTCCTGATGGAACGGCAGCGGGTTCGAGGCGCCGGAGGCCACGTGGTAGTACTCGGGCTTGTTCTTCTCGGCCGGGTTGGCGGCGGCGGCCAGGATCGCGTTGACGACGTAGTCGACCGGGATCACGTCGAGGATCGAGTCCGGCAGGCCGGGGAACTCGGGCAGCTGACCGCGGCCGTACGCGATGATCAGCGGGTCGGCGACCTTGAAGCCATCGATCCAGCCCGGGAACGGGTGCTTCAGGGCGCTCTCGATGATGGCGGGGCGCACGATCGAGAGCCGGTGCCCGTTCTCGCCCCAGAGCTCCTCGGCGGCACGTTCGGAGAAGGCCTTGGTCAGGGTGTACACGTCCGTCCAGCCCAGGGACTGGGCACGGGTGCGGCCCGCGTCCACCAGTTGCGTGGTGACCCACTTGAGGCGGGCCCCCTCGCTCGCCTTGGCGACCGCCTGCGGGCCCTCCTTGCCGTGCTGGGCCCGTGCGGCATCCATGAAGATCCGGAGCTGGTCGGATTCGCGCGACAGATTCTCGACGCGCGCTCTGGCCTCCTTGGCGGCGGCGTACTCGGTGCGCCAGTCGACCTCGTGGGTCAGCCGGGCCTCGGGCGCGACGCCCTTGCGGAGCCCTCCGACGTAGCAGGTGGAGACGTGCACGACCCGCGGGTCGCCGCCGCTCTCGAGCAGCCGCTCATAGAGGTTGATGGCGCCGTTGACGTTGGTGTCGAAGGCCTCGTCGATGGGAGGGTCGAAGCTGACGACCGACGCCGAGTGGATCGCGATGTCGAGATCCTTCGGAAGGGCCGGAATCGATCCCATCGCACCTTCGACGATCCGGACCCGCTCCTTCGCGGCTTTCGTCACGGCGGCCGCGCCGACCTTCTCGCGCCACGAGTCGAAGACCGGTTTGGCCAGCAGCTCGGCGACGCGCGCCTGGGTGTCCTCACCCGCCTTGGTGCGCACCAGGATCGAGATCGTGGTTCCGGGGTGCGCCGACAGCAGTCGCTCGAGCACGGCCTGCCCGACGAAACCCGTGGCTCCGGTCAGAAAGACGTGCGCCGAGCCGAGATCGGTCGTCGCTCGCTTCGGTGTCACGGAATGAGTCTCGCAGAAATGGTCGGGGCGACGGGTGCCAGCCCGGGAAGATCGGCGATGAGGCCCTGGATGCGGGAGACCTCGGCGCGGCCGTTGGCCGTGCCGAACACGATCTGGTCGAAGAAGGTCCGGTCGTCGTCGGAGTGCTCGACGGCGCCGACCGGCCACACCATGTTCTTGAGCTCGCGAGTAGCCAGCTTGCGGGCCTTCGCCGAGCTCGCCAGCCGGCGCTTGGCCTCCTCGGCGAGGAACGCGATGTGGCGGTCCTTGATGCCGTTGATGAGCTCGACCACGGAGTGAAGGCCAGTGGCCAGCTCGCCAAGCCGGCGGTAGGCCGCCTGGGTGATCCACTCGTCGACGAGCCCCGTCGTCACGTGAGCCGCGACGATCTGCGGGCCGTCGATGTTGCCCTGGATGGCGCGCATCACCGGTCCGCGGCGCTCCTGCCGATCCGTCACCACGCGGCGCAGTCCGCCCGCCGGAGCGGAGGAGTGCAGGTCGTCGCCCGTCGCCTGGAGCACGGCGTCGAGCGCGTCGGCGAGCCAGAACTTCTCGAAGGCCCAGGTGCTGAGGAACGCGGTGACGCGGGCGTCCTTGTGGGTCGCCGTGACGAGCAGGTTGCGCATGCGCTGCATGGTGGAGCGCTCGAGGTCGCGAAGCAGGCGCAGCAGCCTGATCGCATCGGCACTCAGCCCGGATGCTGCCACCTGCTCCAGGTCGAGCTCGCCGCGGTGGCTCGCGCGCGCCGTCCGGGCGAACTCGCGGACGTCGAAGCGGCCATCCTCGAGCGAGCGCCCGTCGGTGAGGGGCGGCTCGAAGGCGATCTCTTCGGCCACGAACTCGGCGGAGGATTCGGGATGCGAGCTGCGCGGAGTCATGAGGGGAGGCCTTTCCTTATCCGGGCGATGCCGCCCGCGGAGGGAACGGTGCTCGGATGCACCGTATCGTAACGATCATGGGAACTGCTCTGGTCACGGGCGGGACATCCGGCATCGGCGCGGAGTTCGCGCGACAACTCGCCGCCCGCGGCCACGACCTCGTACTGGTCGCCCGCGACACGGCGCGGCTCGACGCCATGGCCGAGGAGCTGCGGAAGAAGGGTCGCACGGTCGAGATCATCGTCGCCGATCTCGCGCAGCCGGAAGACACGGACCGGGTGGCGGAGCGACTGGCCGACCGCGAGCATCCCATCGACTGGTTCATCAACAACGCCGGCTTCCGGGTCACCAGCCGACTCGCCAGCCCGGATGTCGCCGAGCACGACCGCGCCCTGAACGTGATGGTCCGCGCGGTGCTGGTGCTCGGCGGCGCGGTGGCGCCCGTGATGCGCGAGCGCGGCACCGGAGCCATCGTGAACGTCGCGAGCATCAACGGCCAACTCACGCTGAGCGGCTACTCGGCCCTCAAGGCCTGGGTCCGGGTCTACAGCGAGAGCCTGTCCAACGAACTGCGTGACAGCGGCGTGACGGTGACCGCCCTCATGCCAGGCTGGGTGCGCACCGAGTTCCATCAGCGGGCCGGAACCACGAAGGGCGAGGCGGGTCGCGGCGGAATTCCGAACTTCTTGTGGCTCGAGCCCGAACTCCTGGTGCGCGAGTGCCTGCACGACGTGGACAAGCATCGGGTGATCTCCATACCCACCATTCGGTACAAGTTCTTGTCCGGGTTGCTCAAGCATCTGCCCGACGCCACGGTGCGGGCGGTGTCCCGCAGGATTAGCCTGAGTCGGAGCACCGCAGCCGAACAGTGATCCAGGCTCCGAACGATGAAGTACCGAAGTCAGGAAGGAAGCGCATGCCCGACAAGACGCCGCGCAATCGCTTCACCTCTCGCAGTCAGGCTGCGGCGCGCTTCGTCGCGCAGCGCGGCATCCTGAAGGGTGTCGTCTGGGGCATGGAGAAGGTGACGGTCATCGACCGCCAGAAGCTCAAGGGCGTCAAGCGCCCCTTCGTCGTCGTGGCGAACCATTCCAGTCACCTGGATGCCCCGCTCATCATGGGCGCGCTGCCCCGGCCGCTCGCCCGCTACCTGGCCGCGGGCGCCGCCGGCGACTACTTCTTCGACGTCTGGTGGCGGCGCGGGCTGACCGCTCTCTTCTTCAACGCGTTCCCGGTGGATCGCAGCGGGCGCAACCCGCGCAACATCAACGCCAAGATGCTGCTGCAGCACGACGTCCCGGTGCTGGTCTTCCCTGAGGGAACCCGCTCCAAAGACGGAACCATGGGCCACTTCAAGCCAGGCGGCGCGGCGCTCGCTACGGCGACCGGTGTCCCGATCCTTCCGGTCGCCATCATCGGCGCCCACGAGGCCCACCCGCGCGGCTCGAAATGGCCGAAGATGGGGGAGCCGCTCGCCGTCGTCTTCGGTGCCCCGATGCGGGCGAACGACAACGAGAACCCGACCGAGTTCATGGCGCGCGTCCGCGCCGTGATCGCGGGCCTGCTCGAGAAGCATTCCGCCCGTATCCTGGGCACCAAGACGCTGGGGCACAACTCAGAGGGAGAAACTTCATGACCGACGTTCAGCACATGAAATGGTGGGGATGGGGCGTCGAAGGCGTCGGCTTCCACTGGGAGGACAAGCCCGGCTTCGCACCGTTCGTGGACTACGCCGTCGGACTCGACCTGCACACGGCACCGGTCGTCGGCATGCCGGAGTTCGACAAGCTGACGGTCGCTCCCCCCCTGGCCAAGCCTGCGTTCATCGGAACGCTCGCGAGCATCGTCGGCGAGGACAACGTCACGACCGACAAGATGGAACGCGTCGTGCACACCTACGGCAAGAGCATCCGGGATCTGATCCGGATCCGCGCCAACCAGGTCGATCGCACCCCCGACGTCGTGGTCTATCCGGCCGACGAGGCCGAGGTGCAGAAGGTCGTCGAGGCGGCGGTCGCGGCCGACGCGGTCATCATTCCGTTCGGCGGCGGCAGCAACATCGCCAGCAGCCTCGAGCCGCGGGCCGACGAGTCCCGGGTCGTCCTCTCCCTCGACATGGGTCGGATGCGCGAGCTCGTCTCGATCGACGAGGAATCCGGTCTCGCGGTCATCCAGGCCGGCGCCCTCGGTCCCGACCTCGAGGAGCAGCTCAACGACAAGGGCTGGACGATCGGGCACTTCCCCGACAGCTTCACCCACTCCAGCCTCGGCGGCTGGATCGCGACGCGCTCCTCGGGCATGCAGTCCGACAAGTACGGCGACATCGCCGACATCGTCCGGGGGCTGCATGTCGTGCGGCCGGGCGGCATCCTCGTGATCCGCCCGATCCCGTCTTCGTCGACCGGCCCGAGCGTCCGCGAGATGATCGTGGGCTCCGAGGGCCGACTGGGCATCATCACCGAGGCCACCGTCCAGGTGCACCGCACCCCGGCCAAGCGCGATGTGTTCGGCTACTTCTTTCCGAACTGGGAGGCCGGAACGGCCGCCATGCAGGAGATCGCGGAGAGCGACGCCGCTCCCTCGATCACCCGCGTCTCGGACGCGCGCGAGACCGGCTTCTCGCTCGCGACCAGCAAGGAGCGCCACGGCTTCGACAAGTTCGCGGCCGGCACAGTGCTCCCCACTCTCATGAAGAGCAAGGGCTGGGCCAGGCAGCCCGGCGGCCTCGAAGACAACATCTGCCTCTCCTTCATCGGCTACGAGGGCAGTGACGCGCACGCCAAGCGCCAGAAGAAGCTCGTCGACGCCATCGTCAAGAAGCACGGCGGCATGGGCGTCGGCAAGGGCCCGGGCGTGCTCTACGACCAGAAGAAGTTCGACACCCCGTATCTGCGGGACTTCCTGCTCGACCGGGGCGCAGCGGGCGACGTGTCCGAGTCGGCGATGCCCTGGTCCAAGGTCAACCAGGTGCACGACGCCGTGCGCGTCGCGGCCGACAAGGCCTACGAGCAGCTGGGCATCAAGGGGTGGATCATGTCGCACCTCTCGCACTCCTACCACTCGGGCGCCTGCCTGTACTTCACCTTCGCCTTCGTGATGGGGGATGACCCGCTCGGCCAGTACAACGTGGTCAAGAGCGCCATCCAGCAGGCCTTCATCGACAACGGCGGCTCGCTCTCGCATCACCACGGCGTCGGGCTCGAGCACGCACCGTGGCTCGAGCAGGACATCTCCTCGGAGGGCGTCGCCGTCATGCGCGGCCTGTTCGAGGCGGTCGACCCGGGGGAGAACTTCAACCCGCGCAAGATCGTCGTCGACGTCAAGGAGACCGCGAAGGCCCGCTGAGCTTTCCTCTCCCGAGGGAGGCGGCGAAGTCGCGTACCGTTGTGGGGATGCCCGCTTTCCCCGTCTCCGCTGCGTTCCGCGTCTCTGACGAGGTGGCCGACGCCCTCGCGTCCGGTCGACCCGTCGTCGCGCTCGAATCGACGATCATCTCGCACGGGTTGCCCCGGCCGCGCAATCACCAGGCGGCGCTCGAGTTCGAGGCGATGCTGCGCGATCGCGGGGTCACGCCGGCCACGGTTGCGGTGCTCGACGGGGTGCCGCAGATCGGTCTGGATGCCGTAGGCGTTCGGCGGATCGCCGAAGACGACCTCGCCAAAGCGAGCGTTCGCGACCTTCCGATCCTTGCCGCGCGCCGGGCGTCCGGTGCCACGACGGTGGCGGCGACGGCGCACCTGGCCTCGCTCGCCGGCGTCCGGGTGTTCGCGACTGGTGGACTCGGCGGTGTGCACAGGGGCGCCGCCGAGACCTTCGACGAGTCGGCCGACCTGCCCACCCTCGCGGTCACCCCGATCACCGTGGTCAGTGCCGGCGTGAAAAGCGTGCTCGATATCGCAGCGACGCTCGAGCGACTCGAGACCCTGAGCGTTCCGGTCGTGGGGTACGGCACCCGGCAGTTCCCGGCATTCTGGTTGCGCGACTCTGGGTACGAGTTGGACTGGTCGGTCGATTCTGCGGACGAGGTCGCGAGCATCATGGCCGCCCGCGATCAGCTCGGCTCACGCGCGGGCCTGCTCGTCGCCAACCCGATCCCCGCCGATCAGCAGTGGGATCCGGCCGAGCACCATCGCGTGCTCGCCACCGCATTCGCTGCCGCCGAGAAGGCGGGCGTTCACGGCAAGGCGGTGACGCCCTTCCTCTTGAGCTTCATCGTCGAGGCGTCGGGCGGACGCAGCCTCGAGGTCAACCTCGACCTGGCCCGCAACAACGTGCGTGTGGCGGCGGAGATCGCCTCCGCCTGGTCCGCCCTTCGGGCGACGGCATGACTCCGGCGAAGCCAGCAGCGAAGGGCGCTACGCGCAACCGCATCGTCTGCTTCGGCGACATCGTCAATGACGTCGTCGTCGTGCCGCGTGCAGCGATCAGACCCGATACCGACACCATCTCGACGATCCGCCC
>DASYDQ010000011.1:0-1788 GCA_036499485.1 Pseudolysinimonas sp.
CGACCGCGACCGGGTGCAGATCGAGCAGGATCGGCAGCGCGCAGAGCGCAATCTCGCCGACACCGAGTACCTGGCCCGCGAGGTCGTGTCACTGCGTCTGGCGATGAAGGATGTCGCGACGAAGGACTTCATCCGCGCGGAGCTGCGGGCGCTGCTCGAAGAACTGGACGCGCCGGCGAAGCCCACGAGCAGGTCCGCGACGAAATCGGCGAAATGACATCCGAGGCGCTGCTCGCGGCGCTCGCCGGGGTGCAGGACCCCGAGATCCGGCGCCCGATCACCGAACTCGACATGGTGCGCGCCGCCACCGTCGCCGACGGTGTCGCCTCGATCGAGTTGAAGCTGACGATCGTGGGATGCCCCGCCGCCGATCGCATCGAGGCCGACGTGCGGGCTGCCGCCGGGGCGGTCGAGGGCGTCGAGCGGGTCGATCTCGACATCGGAGTCATGACCGTCGCCGAACGCGAGGCGCTCACGGCGCGGTTGCGCGGCAGCAAGAAGCAGCAGTTCGGCTCCGACTCGCTCACCAAGATCTTCGCGATCTCGAGCGGCAAGGGCGGGGTGGGCAAGTCCACCGTGACCGCGAACCTTGCGGTGGCCCTCGCCGAACGAGGGCTGCGGGTCGGATTGGTGGATGCCGACGTGTTCGGGTTCTCGATCCCCGGCATCCTCGGCATCGCCGGCGTGAAGCCGACGCAGGTGGGCGACATGATCCTGCCGCCGATCGCGCACGGGGTGAAGGTGATCTCGATCGGGATGTTCGTCCCTTCGACAGGCTCAGGACAAGCGAATCAAGCCGTCAGCTGGCGTGGCCCGCTGCTGCACCGCACGATCCAGCAGTTCCTGACCGACGTCTGGTTCGGCGATCTCGACGTGCTGCTGCTCGACCTGCCGCCCGGCACAGGCGACATCGCGATCTCGCTTGGGCAGCTGCTTCCGCATGCCGAGGTGGTCGTCGTCACCACGCCGCAGCCCGCTGCCGCCGAGGTGGCCGAGCGCAGTGGGCTGGTGGCGCGGCAGACCGGACAGACTGTCATCGGGGTCGTCGAGAACATGGCGGGACTCGCGCAGCCGGACGGGAGCGTTCTCGAACTGTTCGGCAGCGGCGGAGGGGACGAGCTCGCGGCACGCCTCGGCGTGCCGGTTCTGGCGCGGATCCCGTTGAGCGTCGCCCTGCGCGCCGGCGGAGACGCGGGTGAGCCGATCGTGCTGACTGACGCTGATGACCCGGCGGCACGCGGCATCCAGAGCCTTGCAGACGCGCTCGCGACACGCGAACGGGGGCTGCCGCGGCGACCCCTTCCGTTCACCACCTCGCAGTAGTCTCGGGGGCATGGAGCGGCAGCAGATGTACGACGCTCCGCGCCCCAGTCTGGAGGGCGTCGGATCGCCCGAAGAGAAGCGCGCCTATCTGGCGCGCGTCGAAGAAGCGGTCGCGCTCGTGGAGCACGGCCGAGAGGCCCGCGCCATCGTGCTCGCCCGCGAGACCAGCGATCGCCGATTCAACGGGGCGCAGATCATCGTGGTCGAACTCGAGATCGAAGATCCCCTCGAGCCCGACTCACCGCGCATCCTGGTGTACGACCACATCTTCGGGCCGGCGACCGCCCGGCGCTGGCGGCCCGGCCGCGAGATCCAGATATGGATCGACCCGCGGGATCCTGAGCGGATCTACGCGGGTCGGTGAGCCCGAAAGGGCCGAGGCACGTGTGGCCTAGGCGCGACGGGTGGGAACGTGACGGTAGCCGTCGCGCACAGCGATGACACCCGTTCCGGCGATGGCCGCGA
>DASYDQ010000012.1:0-22975 GCA_036499485.1 Pseudolysinimonas sp.
GCCTTCGGCGGCGCGACGATCAGGCCGCGCTGGCCCTTGCCGATCGGGGCGATCAGGTCGATGATGCGGGTCGACAGCTTGGCCGGATCCGTCTCGAGGCGCAGGCGCTCGTTGGGGTAGATCGGCGTGAGCTTGCCGAACTCGACGCGCTCGGCGGCCTCCTCGACGGTCTGGCCGTTGATCGAGTCGATCTTGACGATCGCGTTGTACTTCTGGCGGCCGCCCTGCTGGTCGCCCTCGCGCGGCTGACGGATGGCGCCGACCACCGCGTCGCCCTTGCGCAGGTTGTACTTCTTGACCTGGCCGAGAGAGACGTAGACGTCGTTCGCACCCGGCAGGTAACCCGAGGTGCGGACGAAGGCGTAGTTGTCGAGCACGTCGAGGATGCCCGCGACGGGAATCAGGACGTCGTCATCGCTGAGCTCGGGCTCGAAGTCGTCGTTCTGGCCGCCACGACCGCGCTTGCGGTCGCGGTAGCGGCTGCGGCTGCTGCCCTCGCCGTCGACGGGCTGCTGCCCGTTCTGGCCGCCGTTGCCCTGGTTGCCGTTGTTCTGGTTTCCGTTGTTCTGGTTTCCGTTGCCCTGGTTGCCGTTGTTCTGGCCACCCTGCTGGCGCGCGTTCTGGCCCTGCTGGCCGCCGGCCTGCTGGCCCTGGGCGCCGCCGTTCTGGGCGCCGCCGTTCTGGCCGCCGCGGCTGCGGTTGCGACCGCGGCCACGGCCGCCGTTCTCATCGCCGTCGGCGGCCTCGCTCCCGGACGCGGTGGCTCCGGAGGTGACCTCCGGGAGGAGCTTGTCGAGGTCGGCCGCGACATCGGCGGCCGCCACGTGCTGCGAGGCAGGTGCGGCGGCGAGAGCCGCGGCATCCGCGCTGCTGGCCGTCACGCGGCGTGAGCGGCGGACCGGCACGGTGTCGTCGGAGGGCACCGCGTCGGACGCGGTGTTCTCGAACACCTCGGCGGCCTCCGCTGCGCTCTCGGGCGCCAGATCGTTCACGAACTCGGCGGGCGACTCGGCGCCCGCCTCGGCGGCGACCTCGTCGATCGGGGCGGCGACGAAATCGTCGCCCGAGTTCTGGTCTCCGCTGACCTGGTCAGCGGGGCCGTCGGCAGACAGAGCATCCACGAGTTCTCCTTTTCGAAGCTTCGAGGCGCCGGCGATGCCGCGCTCGGCGGCGAGCGCCTGCAGCTCGGGAAGCTTGAGACGGCTCAGATCGGCGCGAGAATCGACATCAGTCACGGGCTGGGGGTTCCTTTGGGTTCGACCCCGGGCACAGAACGCCCAAGGGATCGGCGTTCGCCGAACGCGGGTCGTGCCTGCAGATAAAACGCAGAGGCGGGAGTCCGCGGGGTGGCGATGCCGGTGGGATTGCGTCCGGCGCCGGGGTCAAGCCGCCGCGTCTGCCGAATGCACCATCACTGTAGCACCCTTGAAGTCGACCGCCAGCAGCAGGCACTCCCAGGGGGTGCTCGCGTGCTCCGCGATGAGTTCGGCGGCACGCAGGCGCTGCGCGGGATCGCTGCCGAGCACGAGCAACGAGGGGCCGGCGCCCGACACCACGGCCGCCAGGCCGTGCTGGCGCAGCATCCGGATCAGGGAGTCGGTCTCTGGCATCGCACTCGCCCGGTAGCTCTGGTGAAGTTTGTCCTCGGTGGCCGCCAGCAGCAGCTCGGGGCTCTGGATGAGCGCCGCGATCAGCAGCGCCGAGCGCGAGACGTTGAAGATGGCGTCCTCGTGCGGCACCGATTCGGGCTGCAGGCTGCGTGCGAGCGCCGTCGACATGGTTGCGGCAGGCACCGCGACCAGGGGCGAGACGCCGCGGTGCACGATGAGCTTCTTGTACTGCGGGCCCTCGGGGGTGACCCAGGCGATGGTCAGGCCGCCGAACAAGGCGGGCGCCACGTTGTCGGGATGCCCCTCCAGCGCGGTCGCGAGGGCGAGCAGCTGCTGAGAGTCGACGTCGACGATCCCGTCGAGCAGGCCTTTCGCGGCCATGATGCCGGAGACGATCGCGGCGCCCGACGAACCCATCCCCCGGCCGTGCGGGATCGAGTTGTGCGCGTGCACCTCGAGGCCGGGCAGCACGTAACCGAGCTGCTCGAAGGCGTAGGCGATCGAGCGCACCACGAGGTTGCTCTCGTCGGTGGGGACCTCGCCCGCGCCGACGCCGTCGACCGTGACGGTCGCGCCCGGAGCGTCCCGTACCGTCACCGTCAGTTCGTCGTAGACCGAGAGCGCGAGGCCAAGGGTGTCGAAGCCGGGGCCGAGGTTGGCCGTCGTCGCCGGGACCTTGACCTGCACCGAGCGACCGCGCAGCTCGGCGCGCGCCAAGGCGCCGCCCTTCGGGCCGGCCGGCGCGGGGCTCATGCCCCTGCCGCGGGAAGCGGGGACTCCGCGACCAGTCCGAGCACGTCGGCGATCGTGGCGGTGTCGATCGGCACCACGGTGGGCTGCACCTCGCCGCCGTCGGCGGTGCGCAGCGCCCACTGCGGGTCCTTGAGACCGTGGCCGGTGACGGTCAGCACCACCGTCGAACCCTTCGGGATCTCGCCGGCCGCGCTGCGCTCGAGCAGTCCGGCCACGCTGATCGCCGATGCGGGCTCGACGAAGATCCCCACCTCGGCCGAGAGGATGCGGTGGGCGGCCAGGATGTCGGCATCCGAGATCGCGCCGAAGTACCCGTTCGTCTCCTCACGTGCGGTGAGGGCTAGGTCCCACGACGCAGGATTGCCGATGCGGATCGCACTCGCGATGGTGTCGGGGTCCTTCACGACCTTGCCGAGCACGATCGGCGCGCTGCCCGCGGCCTGAAAGCCGAACATGCGGGGACGCTTCGTGGTGGCGCCGCGGGCCGCGTCCTCGGCGTAGCCGCGCGCGTAGGCGGTGTAGTTGCCGGCGTTGCCGACCGGGATGAAGTGGAAGTCCGGCGCGTCGCCGAGCACCTCGACCACCTCGAAAGCGGCCGTCTTCTGCCCCTCGATCCGGTCGTTGTTCACGGAGTTGACCAGGTGCACCGGGTACTGCGCCGCCAGCTCGCGGGCGATGTCGAGGCAGTCGTCGAAGTTGCCCTGCACCTGCAGGAGCTGCGCATTGTGCGCGATGGCCTGGGCGAGCTTGCCCAGCGCGATCTTGCCCTCGGGTACCAGGACCGCAGCGGTGATCCCGGCGTGCGCGGCGTAGGCGGCAGCCGAAGCCGAGGTGTTGCCGGTGGAGGCGCAGATGACCGCCTGGGCGCCGTGCTCGATCGCCTTGGAGACGGCCATCGTCATGCCGCGGTCCTTGAAGGAGCCGGTGGGGTTCATCCCCTCGAACTTGACCCAGACCTTCGCGCCGGTGCGCGCCGAGAGCGCGTCGGCCGGGATCAGCGGGGTGCCGCCCTCGCCGAGCGTGATGATCGGCGTCGCATCGCTCACATCGAGCCGGTCCGCGTACTCGCGGAGCACGCCGCGCCACTGTGCCATCAGAAGATCTCCGTCGTGCTGAGTTGCTGTTGTCGGTGCCGCGTCCCGGATGGGCCGCGCTTTTAGTCCGTGCCTTCGACGCGCAGCACGCTGGTCACCTCGGTGACCACATCGCTTGCTCCGAGGGCGGCGACGGTGTCGGCGAGGGCGCCCTCCGTTGCCCGGTGCGTTCCGATCACCAGGGTAGCGGTGGCGCCAGCCCGCTCGGAGCCCGGCGTCTGCTCGACCGCTTCGACCGAGACGCCGTGCTCGCTGAACAGCGTGGCGATCTGCGCGAGCACGCCCGGCCGATCGGCCACCGTGAGGGTGATCTGGTAGCGGGTCACGACGCTCGAGATCGGCAGGATAGGGAGATTGGCGTGCGTCGACTCGGCGACCCCCGGGCCGCCGATCACGTGCCGGCGCGCGGCCGAGACGACGTCACCGAGCACGGCCGACGCGGTCTGGATGCCGCCAGCCCCCGCCCCGTAGAACATCAGGCTGCCGGCCGCTTCCGCCTCGAGGAACACCGCGTTGTTGGCGCCGTGCACCGCCGCGAGCGGATGCGTGTCGGGCACCAGCGCCGGATGCACGCGGGCACTGACCCCCTCGATCCCGGTGTCGGGATCGGTGAGCCGCTCGCACACCGCCAGGAGCTTGACGACGAAGCCGGCCTTGCGCGCCGACACGACCTGCGCGCGGGTGATCGCGGAGATCCCTTCGCGGTGCACCAGCGCGAGCGGGACGGTGGTGTGGAACGCCAGGCTGGCCAGGATCGCCGCCTTCTGCGCCGCGTCGTAGCCCTCGATGTCGGCGGTCGGGTCGGCCTCGGCGTAGCCGAGCTCGGTGGCCGCAGCGAGCGCCTCCTCGAGGGAGTCGCCCTCCAGGTCCATGCGGTCGAGGATGTAGTTCGTCGTGCCGTTGACGATGCCGAGGATGCGATGCACCCGGTCCCCGGCGAGGGAGTCGCGCAGCGGCCGGATGATCGGGATCGCCCCGCCGACCGCCGCCTCGTAGTAGAGCTGCGCGCCGACCTGCTCGGCCTCCTCGAACAGCTCCGGGCCATGCGTGGCCAGCAGCGCCTTGTTGGCGGTGATCACGTCCGCGCCCGAGTTGAGCGCCAGCATCAGGTATTCGCGGGCCGGCTCGATGCCGCCCATCAACTCGATCACGATGTCGGCGCCCAGGATCAGCGAGCGTGCATCGGTGGTGAGCAACTCCTTCGGGATCGCGGCCGAGCGCGGTGCGTCAAGGTCGCGCACCGCGACGCCCACCAGCTCGAGCCCCGCACCGACCCGGCTGGCCAGCTCGTCGCCGTGCTCGAGCAGCAGGGAGGCGACCTGCGCGCCGACGGCTCCGGCCCCGAGCAGGGCGATGCGGAGGTTGCGGTACTCGATCATGCTGTTCCCTCAGAACTCTGACTGTGCCCATGGCCCGCGATGCCGGCATCGCGGCGCAAGAGGTCTTCCTCGGTCTCGCGGCGCAGGATGACCCGCGCGGCGCCGTCCTTCACCGCGACGACCGCCGGACGGCCCAGGTAGTTGTAGTTGCTGGCGAGCGACCAGCAGTAGGCGCCGGTCGCGGGGACGGCGGCGAGATCCCCCGGCTCCACGTCGGTGGGCAGGTAGTCGGCCCGCACCACGATGTCGCCGCTCTCGCAGTGCTTGCCTGCCAGGCGGATCAGGGCGGGCGCGGCATCCGATGACCGGTTGGCCAGGCGCACCGAGTAGTCGGCCTGATAGAGCGGAGCCCGGATGTTGTCGCTCATGCCCCCGTCGACGCTGACGTACTTGCGCACGGCGGTGTCACCGTTGTCGCCGACCGACACGGTCACGTCCTTGATCGTGCCGATCTCGTAGAGCGTGACGGTCGACGGGCCGATGATCGAGCGACCCGGCTCGACCGCGACCGTGGGGACCGGGATGCCGAGAGCTGCGCACTCGGCCGCGACGACCCGCGCGAGCTCCTGTGCGATGGTCGCGATCGGAGTCACCTCGTCCGCGGTCGTGTACGCGATACCGAAGCCGCCGCCCAGGTTGAGTTCGGGCACCTCGCCGCCGGCGAGCAGTCCGGCGTGCACGATGAGCAGCCGGCGCGCGGCCTCGGCGAAGCCGTCGGATTCGAAGATCTGCGAGCCGATGTGCGAATGCAGCCCGAGGAAGCGCAGCGAGGCGTGCGAGCGGATCTCGGCGACCACGGCGGGCGCGTCGGCCAACGGCACCCCGAACTTCTGATCCTCGTGCGCGGTGGCCAGGAACTCGTGGGTGGAGGCGTGCACCCCGCTGTTGATCCGCAGCCGCACCGGCTGCACGCGGCCGTGCCGCTCGGCGGCCTCGGCGACACGGCCGATCTCGACGACGCTGTCCAGAACGATCGCGCCGACGCCGACGGCGACGGCACGGTCGATCTCGGCGAGGCTCTTGTTGTTGCCGTGGAATCCCAGCCGGGCCGGGTCGACGCCTGCCGCGAGCGCGACCGCGAGCTCTCCCCCGCTGCAGACGTCGATGTTGAGGCCGGCCCCCGTCATCCAGCGGGCGATCTCGGTGCTCAGGAATGCCTTACCGGCGTAGTAGACGGATGCGTGCGACCCCACGGCCTCGAAGGCCCCGTCGAATGCGGCCTTGAGCTCGGCGGCTCGGTCCTGCGCGTCCTGCTCATCGACGACGTAGAGCGGGGTGCCGAACCGCGCCGCCAGCTCGGTCGCGGGCGTCCCGGCCAGCGAGACGACGCCGGATGCCGCGCGCTCGGCATTTCGCGGCCACACGTTCGCCGCGAGCGCGTTGGCGTCATCCGGGTGGACCAGCCACGCGGGCGCGAGAGGGTTCGCGGTCACAAGACCTCACGGGGTTTTCGTCGACACGAGGTCGTCGGAACGAAGAGTGAGGCGAGCGAACCCGGCTTGGTCCCTGAAGCCAGATCTCAGTGTAGTGCCCCGTGAAAGTACGATTTTTCAGCGTACTTTCACAGGCGAGAGCACGCCCAACCACGTACTTTCGCGGGGCGTCAGTGCTGGCCGATGTAGGTGAAGATGCCGACGATGACGAGAGCGATGCCGACCGCGAAGTAGATCACGCCGAGCGGCGGCCGCTTCTTGACGGTCTCGCCCTTCGCCTCGGCCTCGGCGGTGCCGCGCTGCACGTTGCGGGCGTCGTTGCGGATGATCACCACGAACACGACGACCGCGGCGACGACCACCGCGGCGAGAAGGAGGATCTCCCAGGGATTCACAGCTCAGCGCTCCAAACGGGACTTGGTCGCCCGGAAGGCGTCGAGGTGGTCCGCGGCCTCGTGGATGTCGTCGGTCACCAGCACGAGCTCCTGGAACCGCTTCACCACGGACGGCTCCGCGGTCGAGAACAGCGCGTCGATCAGCTGGTGAACGGGGAGGGTCTTCGTCCAGTACTCCGTGTCGAGAAAGATCATCGGGCTGAACAGACTGCCACCGCCGCGCGAATCCGTGGCGTAGAAGTTCTGCTCGGCATCCTGGAACACCTCGTGCAACGTGCCGGCACTCCCCTGCGTGAAGACGATGCCCTGCCGGGCGATCGTCAGCAGGCCGTCCTCGCGAATGCTGTTCTGGAAGAGCTTGGCGATGTGAGTCGCGAACGGCGTCGTCGGTTCGTGCCCGTAGTGCCACGTCGGGATCGAGAGGGATGCCGCGGGGTTCACGATCGCGCGGCTCATCGCCCACGCCGGCGCGAACCAGTCGTGGGCGATCCGGACCAGCTTCTCGTCGCGCGTGCCGTCCGGCGCGACGATGCCGGTCAGCGTCGGCATGCTCGGCATCGCGCGCAGGGTGGCGATAGCGGCCTCGAGCTCCGCATCCGGATGAGCGGAGAGCGCGGCGCCGAGATGTCCGGCCTCCATCGCGCCAGGGCCGCCACCGGTGCAGACCAGCATGTCGCGGCGTGCGAGGTCGCGGCCGAGCTCGGCGATACTGCGGTAGGCCTCGGAGTCGCGCGGCAGCTGATGGCCGCCCATGATGCCGACCACGCGGCGATCCCGGATGACGCTTCCGACGTCGAAGGTCACCGAGGAGTCGTGCAGCGCGCGCATCATCGCGGCGTAGGGATCGATCGGGGTGCTGCGCCCGGTCGTCACGAACCACTGGTAGGTGCGGAAGTCCATCGTGCGCTCGTAGGAGGCGACCTCGGAGGCGCGGTAGTCGGCGAAGAGCTCCTCCGCCGTGTAGACGGCGTTGCGGATCGGCTGGAACGGCAGGCCGCCATCGCTCATGAGCAGCGGCCCTTGGTCGTGAACGCGCTGCCGCCGATTGCCGCGCCGTCGCCCGAGAAGTCGAGCACCAGGTTCGCGCCCCCCACCCGTGCCGAGGTCAGGGTCATGGCCCGGGGCAGGTACTGGGCGACGCAGAACGACTGCTGCTGCAGCAGGGTGCGCGCGATCGAGCCGAACACGGGATTCGCCAGCAACTGCTCGGCCGTGAAGGTCTGACCCGAGACCGTGATGCTGGTCGGGGTGAAGGCGAGCTGGCCGTTCTGCGCGGAGGGCGAAAGGCCGAGACCGATCGGCACGGTGAGGAACAGGACCGACAGCGTGGCCTTCGCCACGATCTGCTTGTCTTTCAGCGAGATCGAGTCCAGCTTCACGCCGCTCAGCTGAGTGGCGAGCGCCGCGACGTTCTTCTCGCTCACCGTGTAGCTGATCGCAAGCTTGTCGAGCGGCCGGCTCTGGTCGAGGGGCACCTGCGTCGCATGCAGGGTGGCCGATCCCACCAGGTCGCCGAAGGCGAGCTTCGGAATGGCGACGTCGACCTCGTTCAGCTTGCCGCTCAGGGCCTGCAGCAGCACCGAGCCGCCGCCAACCGCCACGTCGACCTCCGTGCCGGGGGGCAGCCCGAGCGACGACACGAGTTCCTGCTTGATGCGGTCCTGCGCGTAGCTCTTCGCCGCGGCATCCGCGATGAAGAAGCCGGCGATCAGCACGACGAGCACGATCGCGATCGTCACGAAGGGCCAGATCCGGCGGCGCTTCGCTCGAGGCGGTTTCGGAGCCTTGGGCGCGATCAGCGGCCCGGAGTCGGCCACCCCTACATCCGTTCCGGCGCGCTCACGCCGACCAGCCCGAGGCCGTTGCGCAGCACCTGGCCGGTGGCGTCGTTGAGCCAGCGGCGGGTCTCGTGCACGGCCTCGACCGGATCGTCGCCTTGCGGGATGACGCGGCAGGCGTCGTACCAGCGGTGGTAGGTGCCCGCGAGCTCCTCGAGGTAGCGCGCGACGCGGTGCGGCTCGCGGAACTCGGCCGCCTGCAGCACCACCCGCGGAAAGTCGGCCAGCACGCCGAGCAGCGCGCTCTCGGTCTCGTGGGTCAGCAGAGACGCGTCGAAGCGGGCGCGCGGCACCCCTGCCGTGTCGGCATTCCGGGCGACGGCCTGGGTGCGGGCGTGGGCGTACTGCACGTAGAACACCGGGTTGTCGTTGGTGCGCTTGGTGAGCAGATCGAGGTCGACATCCAGTGGGGAGTCGAGCGAGCTGCGCACCAGCGCGTAGCGGGCGGCGTCCACCCCGACGACGTCGACGAGGTCCTCCATCGTGACGACCGTGCCCGCGCGCTTGGACATCCGAACCGGTTCGCCGTTCTGAACCAGGTTGACCAGCTGACCGATCAGGATCTCGAGGTTGACGTATGGCACGTCGCCGAACGCGGCGGTCATCGCCATCAGTCGCTGCACGTAGCCGTGATGATCGGCACCGAGCAGGATCAGGTTGCGCTCGAAGCCGCGCTCGCGCTTGTTGAGGTAGTACGCCAGGTCGCCCGAGATGTAGGCGGCCTCCCCGTCGCTCTTGATCACGACGCGGTCCTTGTCGTCGCCGAACTCCGTGGTGCGCAGCCAGGTGGCGCCGTCTGCCTCGTAGATGTGGCCGAGTTCGCGCAGGCGCGCGACCGCGTGCTCGACGGCACCCGACTCGTGCAGGTCGTTCTCGTGGAAGTACACGTCGAAGTCGACGCCGAAGTCGTGCAGGCTCGCCTTGATATCGCCGAACATCAGGTCGATCCCGATCGAGCGGAAGGCCTCCTGCAGCTCGGCGTGCGGCAGCGAGTCCAGATCGCCGGGATACGCCTCGATCACGCGCGCCGCGATGTCGAGGATGTACTGGCCGCCGTAGCCGTCGTCCGGAGCGGGCTCGCTCTTGTACGCCGCGACCAGACTGCGCGCGAAGCGGTCGATCTGCGCGCCGTGGTCGTTGAAGTAGTACTCGCGGGTGACCCGCCCGCCCTGCGCCTCGAAGATGCGCGCGAGGCTGTCACCGACCGCGGCCCAGCGGGTGCCGCCGATGTGCAGCGGGCCGGTCGGATTGGCCGACACGAACTCGAGGTTCATCGGCACGCCCTCGTAGAGGGTGCCGTGGCCGTACCCCGAGCCGGCCTCCACGATCTTCTGCGCGAGCACGCCGGCCGCCGCCGCATCGAGCGTGATGTTCAGAAAGCCGGGGCCGGCCACCTCGGCCTTCGCGATCCCGTCGACCTCGGCGAGCGCCGTCGCCACGGATGCCGCGAACTCGCGCGGATCGAGCCCCAGCCGTTTGCCGAGCTTCAGCGCGACGTTCGAGGCCCAGTCACCGTGATCGCGGTTCCGTGGACGCTCGAGAGTCACGTCATCCGCCGCGACCTCGTCGACTCGGCCGCCCGCTGCCTGACGAACCGTCGCGCGGACGGTGTCGAGCAGAGTCGCGGTCAATTCGGCGGGATTCACAAGGAGCGATCCTACCGAGCCCTGCCGTCGGCAGGCCCGCTGCTGCGTGTCTGAGACGGCGCCCAGCGCGGATGTGCGCAGAATGGGGCATGCCTGGAATCCGCCGTCTCGTCGTCTCCTTGGCCATCGCCGTATTCGGGGCCGCCGCGCTGAGCGGCTGCGTTCCGACCGCGACGCCGACGCCGAGCAGCACAGGCTCCGCCACCACGCCCCCCTCCTCCGCCAGCGCGACGGCGAGCCCGACGCCGACGCCGTCGGTGACCTCCACCCCGATCACGATCGACTGCAACACGCTCGTCACGCCCGATGACATGTACGCCTTCAATCCGAACTTCTCGCTGCTCACTACGTTCTCCCCGAAGGGCGGATCCGCCGCCGCGGCGGCGGCCTCCGAGCAGGGACTCGCCTGCCGCTGGACCAACGGCACGAGCGGCGACAACATCGACATCTCGGTGGCGCATCTCGATGCCGCATCGATTACCGCGCTCAAGGATCAGGCCGTCGAGGCAAGCACCATGGTGCCGACCTACGGCGACGAGGCCTACTTCTCCACGAAGAGCGGCGTCGGAACGGCGACCGTGTTCCAGGGCGACTACTGGCTCGTGGCCACCTCGGTCGACTTCCTCGAGCCCGGGGATCCCGCCGACCTGATCACCGCGGCGCTTGGCGCCCTGACGTAGCCGCAGCTCCTCAGCTCAGGGCGACGAGCTCGTCCGGATCGTCGTCCAGGGTCTCGCTGCTCGACGCGTCCACCGCGAGACGCAGCAGCTGGATGTCGGACAGCGTGTTCGTGAGGAACGCCGTGTCGGTCGCATCCCGCCCGGTCGCCATGCGCACCATGCCGCGCCGCGGAGCGAGCCGGGTGGAGTCGACCACCACCCACCGCTCGTCGACCATGGCTTCGACGACGGCGTGGAAGTCCATCGGCCGGAGCTGCGGCGCGTAGACCGACACCAGTCGCGCGGGGACGTCGAGCGCGCGCAGCAAAGCCGCGGTGAGGTGCGCGTAGTCGCGGCAGACGCCCTGGCCCGACTCGAGGGTCTCGACCGCTCCCCCGGTGGGGGACGTGGCGTTCGGCACGTACTCGAGCCGGTCGTGCACCCAGGCGGAGACCTCGCGCACCAGGCGCGCGCCGTCGTGGTGCGGTCCGTTCAGGCCCGGGAAGGTGTCTCGGGCGAAGGGGGTGAGCGTATCGGACTGCACGTAGCGGCTCGGGCGCAGGTAGACGATCGGATCCGTCGGAGACACCGCGGCCTCCGGTGCCCGCCCGACGATCTCGGCAGAGTAGTCGATCATGAGCAGTCCCGATGTGGTCGAGAACAGGCGCAGCCGGGTGAGCGGATCCTCGTCGAGTTCGGACACCTCGACCGCGCGGCCGTCGAGACTGACGGTCAAGGCCTCCCAGGCGAGCGGGACTTCGCGGGCCGGCGACACCGCGAGCACGAACGCGGTCGAGGCATCGACCTGGAGAGTCATGCTCGAGCTGACGGTGCGCCGGGGGATCACTCCGCGAGCATGTCACGCGCACCGGCGTCACGCCTGGCCCTTGCGCAGCGGGCTGCTAATCTGATCAGGCATCGCGCGCCCCCGTAGCTCAGTGGATAGAGCGCTTCCCTCCGAAGGAAGAAGTCGCTGGTTCAAATCCAGTCGGGGGCACTTGTTCTGCCCTGGCCAGCTTCGACGGCCACCAGATGCGCCGGCCCAGGTCGTACGACAGCGCGGGGACCAGCAGCGATCGCACCAGGATGGTGTCCACCAGCACCCCGAACGCGACGATGAACGAGATCTGCACCAGGAACAGGATCGGGATCACCTGCAGGGCCGAGAAGGTTGCGGCGAGCACGATCCCGGCCGCGGTGATCACGCCGCCGGTCGCCTCGACGCCGCGGATGATGCCCGGACGGGTCCCGAGTTTCTTCGACTCCTCGCGCACGCGGGTCATCAGGAAGATGTTGTAGTCCACCCCCAGCGCCACCAGGAAGACGAAGCCGAACAGGGGCACCGAGGGGTCGGCGCCCGAGAAGCCGAACAGGTGGTTGAAGACCAGGGCCGAGATGCCGAGCGTCGCGGCGTAGGAGAGCACCACCGTTCCGATGAGGAGCAGCGGCGCCACGACGGACCGCAGCAGGAGCATCAGCACGATCAGCACGACGGTCAGCACGGCCGGGATGATCACCCCGAGGTCGCTGAGCGCGGTCGTGTTGCTGTCGAGGGCGAGCGCGGTGACGCCGCCCACCCTGGCGGTGGGGTCGATGTCGTGCAGCTTGCCGCGGAGCGACGTGACCACCTGCTCGGCAGCGTCGGAGTCCGCGGCGACCGAAAGGGTCGCCTGCACCAGCACCGTGCCGTCGACGATCTTCGCGGGAGCGGCGCTGCCAGGCGCCCCTGGCGCCCCGGAGGCGCCGGTATAGGCCGTGGCATCCGAGATGTCATGGGTGCCCGAGGCCACTGCGATCACGCGGGCCTGATCGGCCTCCTTCGTCACGATGTAGATCGGACTGCCCGATCCGGCGTCGAAATGCTTCGCCAGCAGCTTCTGGCCGTCGACCGAATCGGATTGCGTGAGTAGCAGGTCGGTCTGCGGAACTCCGCTGGCCTGCAGCTGGAGCAGGCCGAGAGCCGCAGCACCGAGCAGGACCACGGAGGTGACCCACACCGTTCGCGGACGGCGTGAGACGAGCCGCCCGACGGCCGACCAGAGCCTCGAGGTCTGCGGCGGAACGGGCTCCCCCGGCGCCACCTCGACCAGATGCGGCCGGAACGGCCAGAACGCGGCCCGGCCGAAGACGACGAGCAGCGCCGGGAGTGCGCTGAGCGCCGAGAGCATTGCGAACACGATCGCCACCGCGGCCACCGGACCTAGACCGCGGTTCGAGTTGAGACCCGAGAGCAGCAGGCAGAGCACCCCCAGGATCACCGTCGCCGCCGAGGCGATGATCGGCTCGAAGGCCGCGCGATACGCGATCCGCATGGCCGGCCAGCCGGTCTTCTCGGCCCGCAACGCCTCGCGGAAGCGGGAGACGAGCAGCATCGAGTAGTCCGTCGCCGCCCCGAGCGCCAGGATCGCCAGGATGCCTCGGCTCTGCCCGGTGACCGTGATCCAGCCCGCCTTCGCCATCCAGTAGACGACGAGGATGCTGCCCGTCAGCGCGAAGGCGGAGGTCATGAGAACCAGCACCGGCAGCAGCAGTGAGCGGTAGACGATCAGCAGGATGACGAAGACCGCGGCGAGGGCGACCAGGAGCAGGATGCCGTCGATGCCCGCGAATCCCGCGCCGAAGTCGACGCCGAGCGCCGCCGGCCCGGTGACCTTCGCCTCCAGCCCGGACGGCAGGCCCCTCGCAACCGCCGCGCGCACATCGCCGATGACGGTGGTCGCGTCGGCGCTGGACAGCACGGGGACCAGGACCTCGAGCGCGGCGCCGTCCGACGAGGGGATCGGGCCGACGACCGTGCCGACGCCATGGATCGCGCCGAGCGGGCGCACCTGCGAGGCGCCGGCGTCGCGGTCCGCGGCATCCAGCCCGCCGGAACGCGCGTAGACGACGATCGCGGGCACCGTGTCGGAGGGGAAGAACTTCTTCAGGTCGCTCTGCACCTGGGTCGACTCGGCAGTGGCCGGCAGGTACGAGCTCTGGTCGTTGTTGGTGACGGAGCCGATGGTGCCGAAGGTCGGTCCGCCCATCGCGGCGACCGCGAGCCAGATGCCGAGCACGATCACGGGAGCCAGGATGCGCAGCCAGCGAGGCAGGGGGTTCGTCATGCTGACAGTCTGAGGGGCACGGAGGCCTCGCGAATGCATCCGCAGGAGGCACCCAACCTTTTCGACGAGGTGAGCGTCTCAGTAGGTGGAGGGAGGTGCGTCGTGGCCCGAGAGGCGGCCTGGGAGGGCGTGGTGACCGAACTGGTCTCCGAGCGCGGTGACGCGCTGCTGCGCTACGCGGCTCTGCTCTCCGGAGACCGGGACGACGCGGCCGACCTCGTGCAGGAGGCCCTGGTGAAGACCTTCGGCCGGCTGCGCAACGGCTTCGGCGTCGAGAGCGCCGAGGCCTACGTGCGCCGCGTCATTCTGAACGCGCACTTGGATGGCGGCCGCCGCCGCACCCGCTGGCGCCGGGTCGCCCCGCTCGAGTACGTGCCCGAGCAGCGCGAGTCCGAGACCCCCGCCGTGGACGCCCGCCTCGACCTGCACGACGAGCTGCGCAAGCTGACGCCGCGCGAGCGGGCCTGCCTCGTGCTCCGCTACTACGACGACCTGACGGTCGCCGCCATCGCCGCGACCCTCGGGATCAGCACGGGGACCGTGAAGCGCTACCTCAGCGATGGCCTCGCCAAGATGGCCGTCGCCCTCGACCCCGCCATCGATCGGGCCAGGGGCCTGGACCAAGGAGAACTCCATGCCGACCGAAGCTGAACTGCGTGAGCGGTTCCACCACGATGGCGACGCGGCGCCAGGCGGCGACGCGATCGACCTCGATGCGGTGCTGCGCCGCAGCCGCGCGCGCCGCCGCCCGCGCGTGATCCTCACCGCGGTCGTGTCGTCGCTCGCCGTGGTCGGGATCGCCGTGCCGGTGTCGATCGGCGTGCTCGGCTCGCAACTCGGGTCTTCCAGCGCGGGGTCCGCCGCCTCGGCCCCCGACGTCGCGAAGGCGCCCCAGGATGCGAGGGACGGTGGCGCGGCGGCGGGCGGCGGGCGCACCGCGACCTCGGCCGGGACCCTGAGCCGCTGCGGCGCACCCCTCGCGACTCCGGCGCCCGCCGCGGACGGGCTCGTGCTGGCCGTCACCCCGGTGGACGCGGCGGCGAGCGCCCGCGACATCCCGGTGACCGTCACGCTCACCAACACCGGCCACGCCGAGATCTCGGGGTCGCTGTCGCCCTTCCCGTCGATCACCTTCTCGCAGAACGGCATCGTGCTCTGGCACAGCAACGGCGCGGTTCCCCAACTCGCCCAGGTGGTCGACCTGGATCCGGGCGCGAGCACGACGTTCTCGACCACCTTCCAGCCCCTGGTGTGCGGCGCCGCGGATGAGGGCGCGGCCGGCTTCCGCGCCGAGCTGCCGGCCGCGGGAGCAGGCGTCTACGGGCTCTCCGCGGCGCTCGACGTGAGCGTCGACGGCGGATCGGTGCTGGTGACCGGGCCGACGGCCGAGGCGACCCTGCACTAGGCGCTCAGCATCCGGCCCCTCCCGTCTGCTGTGATGGACCCATGACCACCATCGGATTCATCGGCTCCGGCAACATCGGCTCCTCGATCGCCCGCGCGGCGATCGCCCACGGAGACGACGTCGTGCTCAGCAACTCGCGCGGGCCGGAGACCCTGGCGGCACTCGTGGCCGAACTCGGCCCGCACGCGCGCGCGGCCACGACGGCGGAGGCGGCTGAGGCGGGCGACCTGGTCGTCGTGACCATCCCGTTCCGGGCGGTGAACGAGCTGCCGGTCGAGCCCTTCGCCGGCAAGATCGTGATGGACACCAACAACTACTACGCCCAGCGCGACGGTGTGTTCGATGACATCGAGAACGGCACGACCACCGTGTCGGGTGCGCTGCAGCGCCACCTCGTCGACTCGCGGGTCGTGAAGGCCTTCAACCACATCCAGGCGCTGCAGATCATCAGCACCGCGACGCCGAGCGGCACGCCCGGACGGCGAGCGCTCGCGATCGCCGGAGACGACGATGGCGCCAAGAAGGCGGTCGCCGACTTCATCGACGGCATCGGCTTCGACACCGTCGATGTCGGCCCGCTCTCGGACAGCTGGCGCATCGACGCCGGAACGCCCGGCTACGGGCCCGAGCTCACGGCCGCCGAGCTAGAAGCCGCCCTCGCTGCGGCTGTCCGTCCCGGAAAGGGCTGAGGCGATCGCCCGCCACCCGTCGGATCGCTGCCTCTAGAGTGACTGCGTGACCGCCGCATTCGTCGTCGTGCCCCAGTGGCAGGGCTCCCCATCCTCACGGGCGATGCGCCTCGCCGAGGGCGCCGCGGCGATCCGCGCCGACCTGCCCGTCGCCGCCACCCGTGACGTGCCCGTCCCGCTCGAGGCTGGCGACGAGCAGGGGACGGGCGTGGCGCGGTTCAGCTCCCTCCAGTTGGTGCGCGAGCGGCTGCGCGACACCCTCGGCGAACTGGATGATGTGGCGGTCGTGATCGGCGGCGACTGCGGAGTGTCATCGGCCGCGGTCGCGCATGCCGTCGACCGGCGGGGCGACTTCGCGCTGGTCTGGTTCGACGCGCATCCGGATCTCAACTCGGCCGAGAGCTCGCCGTCCGGCGCGTACGGGGGGATGGTGCTGCGCTCGATCATCGACGACGAGCTGGTGCCCGCCGGGCGCGTGCTGATCGCGGGTGCGCGCTCCTGGGACCACGGCGAGGACGCCTTCGCGGCCACGACCGGCATCCGCTCCTTCACCGTCGACGAGCTCAGCGACCCCGCCGCACTGGTGGATGCCGTTGCCGAGACCGGCGCGCAGTCGGTCTACCTGCACATCGACCTCGACGTGCTCGACCCAGGCGAACTGCTCGGACTGCTCGACCCCGAGCCCTTCGGGCTCAGCGGCGCGGGCCTCGCCGCGGCGCTCAAGGCGCTGCGCGCCCGCTTCGCCCTGGCGGGCGCCACGATCGCGGCGTACGCGCCGGCGAATCCGGGCGAGGTGTCGGAGGACGCGCCGACGATCCTCCGCGTGATCGCGGCGCTCGGGCTGAACTCCTAGTCGGTCACCTTCGCGTCGATCGAATAGTTGGACCCATCGAACTTCGTGATCGTCACGAGCACGTCGTGATCCGAGCCGGAGGGATCGGTGAACGCGCACTCTTCGGTGTTGCCCACCGCGATCGGCACGTCTTCGTCGGCGCAGCTGATGTCGGGGGTGAACTGGAGCGAGGGGGTGAGCGCTTGCGCCGCCAACTGCGCGATGTCGGTGCCCTTCACGGTCGGCGAACTGCCGGGGTCGACCGTCGGCGTCGGCGCGTTCTTGGCGGTATCGGCCACCTTGACGTCGATGTGATAGGTCGAGCCCGTGACGGAGGTGAAGGTGACCGCGACGTCGTAGATGAGGCCGTCGGTGTCGGTCAGCTCGCAGGTGACCTTCTTGCCCTTCACGATGATGATGTCGTCGGTGCCGCAGTCCATCTCGGGGGTGGTTCCGACCTTCTCGGCCAGGGCCTTCGAAGCCGTCGCCGCGAGCTTGGACCCGCTCACCGTCGGGCCCGCCTCGGCGCTGGCCGAGCATCCGACCAGGGCGAGAACCAGCGCCGCACCGGCCAGCGCCGCACCCAGGAGAGGAGCGACAGGACGGGAACTCATGGTCAGACCTCCGGGGAGCGATGTTTTCTGACACCGTATCGGAGCCGAGAAGGGATGATGAAGACATGCCAGCACGCGAGTTCGATCTGATCGTCATCGGAGCAGGGGCGGTGGGCGAGAACGTCGCCGACTATGCCACCAAGGGCGGGCTGAAGGTCGCGCTCGTCGAGTCCGAGCTCGTCGGTGGCGAGTGCTCCTACTGGGCGTGCATGCCGTCCAAGGCGCTGATCCGCGCCGGCTCGGTGCTCCGCGCCGCCGAAGACGTCGACGGGGCGAAGCAGGCGATCTCCGGGGGCGTCGACCCGCTCGGGGTGCTGCGCCGGCGCGACGCCATCGTGCACGACTGGGACGACGCATCCCAGGTCAGCTGGGTCGAGAGCGCGGGGATCGAGCTCATCCGCGGTCACGCCCGCTTCACGGGGCCGAAGCAGCTGACGGTGACGGCAGACGACGGCACCGTCACCGAGCTGGTCGCGACCCATGCCGTGACGGTCAGCACCGGAAGCGATCCCCTGCTGCCCGACGTGCCGGGCCTCGCCGAGGCGAAGCCGTGGACCAGTCGCGACGCCACGAGCGTAAGGACCGTGCCGGCGAGCCTGGCGATCCTCGGCGGAGGCGTAGTCGGCTGCGAGATGGCGACCGCCTACGCCTCGATGGGATGCCACGTCACCCTGCTCTCGCGCGGCTCGCTGCTGACCAACCTCGAGCCCTTCGCGGGAGAGGCGGTCCAGGCGTCGCTGGAGAAGCTCGGTGTCACGGTCGTGCTCGGGATCGACGTCGCATCGGTGCACCGCACCGACAAGAACGTCGTCATCGAATCGACCGAGGGGATGCGGGTGATCGCCGAGGAGCTGCTCGTCGCCATCGGGCGCACGCCGCGCACCATGGACCTCGGCCTCGAGACCATCGGCCTCACCCCCGGCCACTGGCTGACCGTCGATGACACCATGCTGGTCTCCGGCTTCGACTGGCTCTACGCGACGGGCGACGTCAACCACCGGGCGCTGCTCACCCACCAGGGCAAGTACCAGGCCCGCGCTGCGGGCGACGTGATCGCGGCCCGCGCCACGGGCCTGCCGATCGACGACACCCCATGGGGCCGTCACGTCGCGACCGCCGACATCGAGGCGGTTCCGCAGGTGACCTTCACGGATCCCGAGGTGGCGTCGGTGGGGCACACGGAGGCCACCGCGACGAAGGCGGGATACGACATCCGGGTCATCGACTACGACCTCAGCTGGGTCGCCGGGGCCAGCGCCATCGCCGACCACTACCAAGGCCACGCCCGCGCCATCGTCGACGCCGATCACGAGGTGCTCATCGGGGTGACCTTCGTCGGGCCGGACGTCAGCGAGATGCTGCAGGCCGCCACCATCGCCGTCGTCGGCAAGGTGCCGCTGAAGCGGCTCTGGCACGCGGTCCCGGCCTATCCGACTCTCAACGAGGTCTGGCTGCGCTTTCTCGAGACAGACGGGCGCGGCACGGCGTGACCCGATGCCGCACGCCGTGAGGTTCGTCGCCACCCCGTATGTCGCGCCGATCGACCCCAGCGGCTTCGCCCGCGGGATGGCGCGGGTCGTCTCCGCTGTCGTCAGGGTCCCCGGCTTGCGGCGCTTCCTGCTGCTGCCGGTGATCGCGCGCCCCGGGTACTGGTTCGCCACCGGCGCCGCCTTCCTCTGGGGATGCCTGCTGCTCGGCCACTGGGGCCGCAGGCGCAGGCTGTTCTCCTTCGCGAACCTGCCGGGCTGGGCGTTCGGGCGCGGCGGCACGACGATCGGTGCGATCTACCTGACTCGTGAGAACACTCGCGATGGCGTGCTCGAGCACGAGTTGGTGCACACCCGGCAGTGGAAGAAGTACGGACTCTGCTTCATCCCGCTCTACATCGCGGCCGGCGCGGACGCGCGCGGGAACCGCTTCGAGGTCGAGGCGGGGCTGGAGCGCGGCGGGTACGTCTAGTCGGAACGGGTCCGGCGTACCACTGCGGCGACTACCACTGCGGCGGGTGTCGCTGCTCCCAGTGCAGCCGGCGCTCCAGTTGCGCGCCGATCGACAGCAGCACGTCCTCCCCACCCGGGCGCCCGATCAGCTGCACCCCCATCGGGAGGCCGGACTCGGTGACGTGCACGGGCAGCGTGATCGCGGGCAGCCCGCTCACGTTCACGAAGCTCGTGAACGGCGTGTACTGCACCTGCTGGCCGAAGTCGCGCATCGGGTCGCCGGCGTCGTACCAGCCGATCGGCCGGGGCGTCATCGCCAGGCTCGGCGTGAGCACCGCGTCGAAGCGCGCGAGTTGCCGGATGAGGCGGCGCTCGTACTTCGTCAGCCAGCCGACGGCGGCCGCGAGTTCGCGCGCGCCGATCCGCCGACCGGTCTCGACCAGCCATCGGGTGAGCGGCTCGACCAGGTCCAGTTGCTCGCCCTCGATCGGGATGCCTGCTGCGCCGCCCTGCCAGAGGGTGACGAACGCGGGCGCGTAGCCGTCCTCGGGTTCGAGCGTGAACTCCTCGAGCCCGTGCCCGAATCCGTCGAGCTGCTCGCGCGCGACGCGCAGCGCGGCCAAGGCCTCCGGTGAGACGGTGATGTCGTACGCGGTCTCCCACGGCGAGCTGGTCGTCACGCCGAGCTGGAATCGCCCCTCTCCGCGCACGGCGGCGTTCAGGTACGCGCCGCCGTCCCAGCTGGGAGCAGCGGTCGCGAAGTTCAGCGCGCCGTCGCCGACCATCGCGTCGAAGAGAAGCGCGGCATCCGTGACGGTGCGGGCCAGCGGACCCGCGACCGCGAGCCCGCCGAGGTTCGTGAAGCCGGGGCTCGCCGGGATGCGACCCCGGGATGGCTTCAGCCCGACCAGCCCGGTGGCGGCAGCCGGGATGCGCACCGAGCCGCCGCCGTCCGAGCCGGGCGCCACCGGCAGCAGCCCCGCCGCGACGGCGACCGCGGCTCCCCCGCTCGAGCCGCCGGGGCCGAGCGTCGTGTCGTAGGGGTTGCGGGCAGGGCGGCCGGCGACCGGCTCGGTGTAGCTGGGCATCCCGAACTCGGGGGTGTTCGTCTTGCCGAGGCTGATGGCTCCCGCCGCGTCGAGCACATCGACAAGGTCGTCGGACGTCGTCGGCACGTAATCGGCGAAGGCCCGAGAGCCGTAGCGGGTTGGCACCCCGGCCCGGTCGACGAGGTCCTTGTCGGCGAAGGGCAGCCCCCACAGCGCGAGGACCTTCGGCAGCCCCTCGATCGCGTCAACCCGCTCACGCGCGGCGTCGGCGGTCACCTCGACGAACGCGCCGAGACCGTCCGGCCCGGAGTCGAGGCGCTCGATGCGCCCCAGGTAGTGCTCCACCAGTTCGCGCGGCGAGAGCTCGCCCCTGCGGAGCCGGTTCAGCTGCTCCAGCGCGGTCAGATCGTGAAAGGCAGGCACGAAGCGAGCCTAGGCGCGCCGGTACCGTGAGGGCATGGCCCGAACCCACCGCACCGATCGACACTGGCGACCGTCGCTCTCCCTCGTCACCGGGGCCAGTTCCGGGATCGGCGCGGCATTCGCCCGCGCCCTCGCGGCGCGCGGCTCGGACCTCGTGCTCGTGGCCCGGCGGGAGGACCGGCTGCAGGCCCTGGCGTCCGAGCTCGAGGTGGCCAACGGCATCCACTGCACCGTGATCGCGCTCGACCTGTCGACGCCCGCGCCGGGCTCTGCACTGCTCGCGCGACTCGGGGACCGGCTGCCCGACCTCGTCGTCAACAACGCCGGATTCGGCATCCAGGGCGAGGTCGCCTCGACCGCGCCGGAGCAGCTCGCGCAGGAGGTCGCGGTCGACGTCGCCGCCGTCGTCAACCTCTGCCGCGCCTTCGTCGTGCCGATGATCGCGCGCGGCTCCGGCGTGGTGCTCAACATCGCGAGCACCGCCGCCTACCAGCCGGTTCCGGGGATGGCGGTCTACGCGGCATCCAAGGCCTTCGTCAAGCTGTTCACCGAGGCCTTGTGGCACGAAACCCGACCGCACGGCGTCACGGTGTTCGCGGTCTCACCCGGCGCCGTCGCGTCGGAGTTCTTCGCCGATGGCAGGCGGATCTCGGCGCCGACGTCGTACTGGGAGCCGTCGCGCATCGCCGAGGCAGGCCTTCACGCGCTGGACCGCGGCCTCACGCGAGTCCCCCCTGAGGTGATGCCCGGCTTCGCCAACCGCGCCGCGGCCTTCAGCACCCGTTTCGTGCCGCGGCGAGTGCTGCTGCACTTCAGCTCGAAACTCGCCGTCGGCCGCCCGTGAGAGTACGTGTTTGCCCGTGCTTTCGGCGCTGAGAGTACGCAGATATCCGTACTTTCGGCGGTGGGATTGACATCCCCGCGGTTCGGTGGTTAGTTGGTCGAGTAATCAACCAATAGACCCCCGGAGGGAGGCAGCCATGGACGAGACCCGTCCGATCTTCCAGCAGATCGCCGAGCAGATCGAGAACGACATCATCTCGGGTGCGCTCCCCGAAGAGACCCAGGCTCCCTCGACGAACGAGTTCGCTGCGTTCCACCGCATCAACCCGGCTACGGCCGGCAAGGGCGTGAACCTGCTCGTCGACGAGGGGATCCTCTACAAGAAGAGAGGGATCGGCATGTTCGTCGCCGAGGGCGCGCGCGCCCGACTCGTGGCCAAGCGCCGCGACCAGTTCCGCCAGCAGTACGTCGCTCCTCTGCTCGCCGAAGCGTCCAAGCTCGGCATTTCGAGCGCCGACGTCGCCGCCATGATCCAGAAGGACTCGAAATGACCGCCGCCGCCGCCTCGACCGCCGACACACCGGTCGTGCAGGTCGAGCGCCTCAGCAAGCACTTCGGCAAAGTGCACGCCGTCGACGACGTCACCTTCTCGCTCGCCAAGAACAAGATCTACGGCCTGCTCGGCCGCAACGGCGCAGGCAAGACCACGCTCATGCAACTTCTCACCGGGCAGGACTTCGCCAGCTCGGGCACGATCCGCCTGTTCGGCGAGCCGCCGGTCGAGAACGCCCGGGTGCTCGAGCGCACAGCATTCATCAAAGAGAGCCAGCGGTATCCAGACAACTTCCGCGCCAAGCACGTGTTCCGCTCGGCGCGCTGGTTCTTCCACAACTGGGACCAGGCGTTCGCCGAGCGGCTCATCGCCGACTTCCGCGTGCCGCTGGACCGGCGCATGAAGAAGCTGTCGCGCGGTCAGCTCTCGGCGGTCGGAGTGATCGTCGGCCTCGCCTCTCGGGCGCCCCTGACTTTCTTCGACGAGCCATACCTCGGCCTCGACGCGGTCGCCCGCCAACTGTTCTACGACCGGCTTCTGAACGACTACGCAGAGCACCCGCGCACTGTCGTGCTCTCGACCCACCTGATCGACGAGGTGAGCAACCTGCTCGAGCACGTGCTGGTGATCGACGACGGCCGGCTGATCATCGATCGCGACGCCGATGAACTGCGAGGGGCGGCGATGGATGTCGTGGGCACCCGAGCCGCGGTCGACTCGTTCGTGGCCGGCCGCACCGTGCTGCACCGGTCCGCGATCGGCGGACTCGCGTCGGC
>DASYDQ010000013.1:0-1709 GCA_036499485.1 Pseudolysinimonas sp.
GTCGCGAACCACGGCGAGCCGTGCCACCGGACGCTGACGCCCATTACGCACGGTTGCGCTTTGGTTGGACCTGGCGGCGGGCGCGCCTTAGCGTCGAGACATGCCCGTTCCCGGTCCGCTCGTCTCGACGCAGTGGCTCGCCGATCACCTCGGCGGTGACGACCTCGTCGTGCTCGACGCGACCGTGCTGGTCGTCGAGGGTGGCGGCTATGTCGCCGGTGACGAGGAGTACCTGGTGCACGGCCACCTGCCCGGCGCGCACTCCGCCGACCTGATCGAGCAGTTCTCAGACCCCGATGGCCGCTTTCCGTTCACGCGACCCGGCCGCGCGCAGTTCGAGCGCGCGGCGGGGGAGCACGGGATCTCGAACGAGACGACCGTGATCGTCTACGACACGGCATCCGGGCAATGGGCATCGCGGTTGTGGTGGCTGCTGCGCTCGTTCGGGCATGACGACGTCGCCGTGCTCGACGGCGGACTCACCCGCTGGCGGCAGGAGGAGCGCCAGCTCGAAACGGGCTACAACGCTCCAGTTGCGCGCAGCTACGTCGCGACGGAGCGCCCCGGCTTCTGGGTCGACAAGTCCGAGGTCGAAGAAGTGGCGGCTGGTCGCAGCCCTGGGGCCCTGGTCTGCTCGATTCCCGCCAAGGAGTTCAGCGGCGAGGCACCGGTGCGGCGCAGGCCGGGGCACATCCCCGGCAGCGTGTCGGTGCCGACGAGGTCGTTGGTCGACGGCGACACCCGCCAGTTGCTGGAGCCCGAGGCGCTCGCCGAGCGTTTCGCCGACGTGCCGCGCGACGAGCGGGTCGTCTTGTACTGCGCAGGCGGCATCGTTGCCACCACCGGCGCCCTCGCCCTCACCTTGCTGGGGCACACCGACATCGCGGTCTTCGACGGCTCGCTCAACGAGTGGTCAGCCGATCCGGATGCCGCGCTGACCGTCGCGTAGGCGTTCGGGCCGAGACGGGGCTCAGTGCAGCAGGTCCTCCGAGGCGGCCATGAACACCGTGGTGATCGTGGAGTCGTGGCCGATGAACGAGAACACGTGCCCGTCGTGCGAGCGGGCGACGATCGCGCCGACCGGAAAGTAGGCGCCGTAGGGTCCGGCGCGGTAGCCGGCCAGCACGCTGTCTGACAGGGCGAGATCCCACGGGTTCGGGTCCGACGGCGTGAACATGAAGTCCATCGCCCCGACGGCGTCGTCTGGGGTCATGTTCTGGGTCAGGCCGCTGTTGGCGGCGAGCACGAACACGGGGTTGCTGAAGGTGCCGCTCTGGGCGAGCACGGCCGTGTTCTGCGAGTTCAGGGTGTCCGAGAGAAAGTCGGGCAGGGCGCTGTCGAAGGTGCCCTGCTCGGCGCCGCCGCTCGTCGGGGTGGGCGTCGCGCTCGGCGTCTCAGACGGGGTCGGCGTCTGCGACGGCGTCGCCGAGGCGCTCGAGTCGCTCGGCGACGGCGATCCGATCGACGCGGGGGTCCCACCGCCGGCGAACAGGGCGATTCCGCTGACGATCAGCAGAATCACGGCGATCGCGATGAGCACGATCCACAGCCAGACCGGCAGCGGGCCGAGGCGGTTGCCACCGAGCCGTTTCGTCTCCGTCGGAGCGGGATCCTGCGGGTCAACGGGCGCGTCGCTCATGCTGCACAGGCTAGTGGTCGCTGGCGTCGGTGGATCGACGTAACCTCGAAGGGTGACCGCGCCATCCACC
>DASYDQ010000014.1:0-18170 GCA_036499485.1 Pseudolysinimonas sp.
CGCCAGCTGCTCGACAGCGGCGTCCACTTCGGACACCAGACCCGCCGCTGGAACCCGAAGATGAAGCGATTCATCCTGACCGAGCGTTCGGGCAGCCACATCATCGACCTCCAGCAGTCGCTGAAGCACATCGACACCACATACGACTACGTCAAGGAGACGGTCGCCCACGGCGGCACCATCCTGTTCGTCGGCACCAAGAAGCAGGCTCAGGAGGCCATCGCCGAGCAGGCGACCCGCGTCGGCCAGCCCTACGTCAACCAGCGTTGGCTCGGCGGTCTGCTCACCAACTTCCAGACGGTGTCCAAGCGCCTCGCACGCATGAAGGAGCTCGAGGAGATCGACTTCGACGACACGACGAAGGGCTTCACCAAGAAGGAGCTTCTGATCCAGAAGCGCGAACTGGTCAAGCTGCACAAGACCCTGGGCGGCATCCGCAACCTCACCAAGACCCCGTCGGCCGTGTGGGTCGTCGACGCCAAGCGCGAGCACCTCGCGGTCAACGAGGCGACCAAGCTCGGCATCCCGGTGATCGGCATCCTCGACACCAACGCCGACCCCGACGAGCTCCAGTACCCGATCCCGGGCAACGACGACGCGATCCGCTCGGTGGGCCTGCTCACCCGCATCATCGCGGATGCCGTGGCCGAGGGCCTCATCCAGCGTCACCAGAAGCCCGAAGAGGCCGGCAACGTCAGCGCCGTCGAGCCGCTCGCCGAATGGGAGCGCGAGCTCCTCGAGGCCAGCGAGACCCCGCAGAGCACCGCGGAGCGCATCGAGGCCGTCGACCAGACCACGGAGACCCCTGCCGAGAAGGCCGAGGAGATCGCCGAGATCGTCGCCGCCGAGACCAACACCGAGGAGAACGACGCGGATGCCGCAGCGCTCGCCGAGGCGACCCTCCAGGCCGACCCGGCCGTCGTGATCCACCACCACCCGGAGACCGACGACGAGACCGAGGCCCGCATCGAGGCCGAGGAGGCCGTCCCGGCCGAGCCGACTGCGGAGGCCGCCGAGGTCCTCGAGGCTGAGAAGGCAGCTGCCAAGAAGCCCGCAGCCAAGAAGCCGGCCGCGAAGTAATCCCACCCTCCGAACCGATCCAGTAAGGAACAGATCCATGGCCAACTTCAGCCTGGAAGACGTCAAGACCCTGCGCGAGCGCCTGGGCACCGGCATGGTCGACACCAAGAACGCCCTCGTCGAGGCGGATGGCGACATCGAGAAGGCCGTCGAGATCCTGCGTCTCAAGGGTGCGAAGGGCAACGCGAAGCGCGCCGACCGCTCCACCAGCGAGGGCCTGATCGCCGTCGTCGAGAGTGCGACCGCCGTCACGATGTTCGAGCTCGCCTGCGAGACCGACTTCGTCGCGAAGAACGAGAAGTTCATCGCGCTCGCCGACAGCATCTCGCAGGCCCTCGCCGACTCCGGCGCCGAGACGGTGGATGCCGCGCTCGCCACGAAGGCGGGCGACGGCACGGTCGCGTCGCTGATCGACGACCAGGCCGCCACGCTCGGCGAGAAGGTGGAGCTGCGTCGCCTGGTGCGTCTCAGCGCCGACCACTACGCGATCTACCTGCACCGCACCAGCAAGGACCTGCCGCCGCAGATCGGCGTCGTGCTCGCCTACCAGGGCGACGACGCGGCGACCGCGCGCAGCATCGCTCAGCACATCTCGTTCGCCGACCCGCAGTACCTGTCGAAGGACGAGGTGCCGCCGGCCGAGGTCGAGAACGAGCGCCGTATCGTCGAGCAGATCAGCCGCGAGGAGGGCAAGCCGGAGGCCGCGCTGCCCAAGATCGTCGAGGGTCGCGTCGGTGCCTTCTACAAGCAGATCGCCCTGCTCGAGCAGGACTATGCGCGCGACAACAAGCTGAGCGTCGGCAAGGTCGTCGCCGACGCCAAGCTGACCATCGACGGGTTCGCCCGCTTCAAGGTCGGCGCGTAAGGCGACTCGCGTGACCCGAGCCCCGAGACGGGCCTCGGCGCTGGCACGGGCGTGAACGGCCCTGCAGCGGAGGCCAGAAATGGCCTCCGCTCCAAGCTCCAGCGCGCGTGCGCGACAGTAGCCTGACACCGTGCGCGAGAACCCCGTCATCCTCCTCACCGGAGCGACCGACGGTCTCGGGCGCGCGCTGGCCGATCGCCTCGCGTCCTCGGGCGCGAAGCTGATCCTGCACGGTCGGGACGCCGAGCGTCTGGCCACCGTGGCGGATGAGATCGCGGCATCCGGAGCGGAGCGCCCGCGGGCGGTGCTGGCCGACCTGGCCGAGCTCAGCCAGGTGGCTCGCATGGCCGAGGACGTCGCGGGCATGACCGATCGCCTCGACGTGCTGATCAACAACGCGGGCATCGGCAGCGGAGAGCCGGAGGGCTTCGAACGCCGCACGAGCGCCGACGGCTACGAGCTGCGGTTCGCCGTGAATTATCTGGCCGGGTTCCGGCTGACGATGGGCCTGATTCCCCGGATGCGGTCCGCGCGCGTCGTCGACGGCCCCTCCCGCATCGTGCTGGTTGCCTCGCTCGGGCAGAACCCCCTGGACTTCGGGAACCTGATGCTCACCCACGGCTACAACGGCCAGCGGGCTTACGGGCAGTCCAAGCTGGCCCAGATCATGTTCGGCATGGAGCTCGCCCACAAGCTGCCGGCCAGCGAGATCACGGTGAACAGCCTGCATCCCTCGACCTACATGCCGACCAAGATGGTGCTGGCCAACGGCATCGCGACCATCGACACGATCGAAGCCGGGGTGGATGCCACCATCCGCCTGGCCACCGATCCGGCGGTCGACGGCAAGACCGGCCGGTTCTACGACCGGCAGCGCGAGGCGCAGCCGCACGAGCAGGCCTTCGACCCGGTGGCGCGCCGCGAACTGTGGGAGGCGAGCCTCGACCTGACCCGCATCCCGGACCCCTTCGCCTAAGAGGGTGCCGATCTGACCCGACTGTTAGCCTGGACCGAACCCACCCCCGCCGCTGGAGGACAGCAATGACCGATCGCCGACGTCGTGTACTGCTGAAGTTGTCCGGTGAGGCGTTCGGTGGTGGTGCGCTCGGCGTGAATCCCGACGTCGTCAGCGGGATCGCCAAGGAGATCGCCGAGGCGGCCCCGAAGGATGAGCACGACCCGGACGGCGTCGAGATCGCGGTCGTCGTCGGAGGCGGCAACTTCTTCCGCGGAGCCGAGTTGAGTCAGCGCGGCATGGATCGCGGCCGAGCGGACTACATGGGCATGCTCGGCACCGTCATGAACGCGCTCGCGCTGCAGGACTTCCTCGAGCAGGCGGGCGCCGAGCCGCGCGTGCAGTCGGCGATCGCCATGACGCAGGTCGCCGAGCCGTACATCCCGTTGCGCGCCGAGCGGCACCTCGAGAAGGGCCGCATCGTGATCTTCGGAGCGGGTGCCGGGCTGCCCTACTTCTCGACCGACACGGTGAGCGCGCAGCGCGCCCTGGAGATCGGGGCGGATGCCGTGCTGGTCGCCAAGAACGGCGTCGACGGCGTGTACACCGCCGATCCGCGCACCGACCCCAACGCCACCAAGCTCGAGACCCTCAGCTATCAGGACGCCCTGGTCCAGGGGCTCAAGGTCGTCGACTCGACGGCGTTCAGCCTCTGCATGGACAACAAGATGCCCATGGTCGTGTTCGGCATGGAGCCCGCGGGCAACATCACCAAGGCGCTGCGAGGCGAGAAGATCGGGACGCTGGTGACGGCGTGAGTTCGACCGGCGGAACACCGTCGACGAGCGGCCGCCCGCCGCAGACCGTCGCCAAGCAGGTGCGCCGGCACTCGGCCGGCAACATCGCGCTGTCCGTGGCCATCCTGGCGGTCACGCTCGGCGCCTTCCTGGTCGGGGCGATCCTCGGCGCCGTCTTCGGCGGCCTGGCCAGCGGCCACGACTCGGCCGGCCACGCCGCGGCCATCCTGATCGGAGGCGCCGCCATCGCCGTGCTCGCGCTGCTCGGCACGGCGGGGACGATCCTGCAGATCGCCGGCCGGCGTCTCGCCTGGCCCGTCGCGCTCGCCACCTTCCTGGTCGTCGTGATCGGCTGGATTGTCGTGTTCCTGATCGTCGCGTTCTCGCTTGCCTGATCCCTTCGACCGCTACGGGCCCGACGTGCTCGCGTCGGCGCGCGCCGCGAACGCCGCGCGCGCGATCCCGACCGTGGATGCCCACCCCGGCGAGGTCGTCGAGCTGCCCGACGGCTTCGTCGGCGCGGTGGCACGCGTCGAGCACGGCACGGTCGAACTGGAGGATCGCAACGGTCGTCGCCGTGTCTTCCCCCTCGGCGCCGGCTTCCTCGTCGACGGCAAACCGGTCGTCCTGCGCGCTCCGGTCGCGCCGCGTGCGGGGCAGCTGCGCACGGCATCCGGATCGATCGCCCCGGCGAGCGGGGCGGGGGTGGCCCGTGCCCGGGTCGCCCGCGCCAGCCGCATCCTCGTCGAGGGCCGGCACGACGCGGAGCTGGTGGAGAAGGTCTGGGGCGCCGATCTGCGCGTCGAGGGCGTCGTCGTGGAGCTGCTGGACGGCGTCGACCGGCTGGCCGGCGCGCTGCAGGAGCTCACGCCGGAACCCGGACGGAGGATCGGGGTCCTGGTCGACCACCTGGTCCCGGGCTCGAAGGAGAGCCGGATCGCCGAGCAGGTGACCAGCCCGCACGTGCTCGTGGTCGGGCATCCCTTCATCGATGTGTGGCAGGGGGTGAAGCCGCAACGGCTCGGTCGTGAGGCGTGGCCGACGATCCCGAGGGGCGTCGAGTGGAAGCACGGCATCTGCGCCGCGCTGGGCTGGCCGCATGCTGATCAGGCCGACATCGCGGCCGCGTGGCAGCGCATCCTGGGCCTGGTGCGCGACTATCGCGATCTGGAACCGGCGCTGCTGGGGCGCGTCGAGGAGCTGATCGACTTCGTCACGTCATCCGAGACGTCGTAATCCGACGCCCGAGACGGGGGTCGGCGCCGGCGTCGCGGTGACGGCCGGAAATGGCCTTCACTCCAAGCTCCAGCGCGCCCTCTAAGCTTGCCCCGAGCCGTTTTCGAAGGAGCATGCCGTGATCAGTGACGTTCTCGCCGAGGCGACGGACAAGATGGACCGCGCCGTCGAGGTCGCCAAAGACGACTTCGCGACGGTCCGCACCGGTCGTGCGAATCCGGCGCTCTTCCTCAAGATCCTGGTCGAGTACTACGGCACGCCGACGCCATTGGCGCAGCTGGCCAGCCTGCAGAACCCCGAGGCCCGCACCCTCATCGTGACCCCGTACGACAAGACCGCCCTGAAGGAGATCGAGAAGGCCATCGTCGCCTTTCCGAACCTCGGCGCGACGCCCACGAACGACGGAAACATCATCCGCGTCACGATGCCCGAGCTGACCGAGGAGCGCCGCAAGGAATACGTGAAGATCGTGCGTGCCAAGGGCGAGGAGGCCAAGGTGGCGATCCGCAACGTGCGTCGCAAGGCCAAGGACGACCTCGATGCGCAGAAGGAGGTCGGCGAGGATGAGATCGCGCGGGCCGAGAAGGAGCTCGACGCGCTGACGAAGTCGCACATCGACGGCATCGACGACGCGCTGAAGCGCAAAGAAGCCGAACTGCTCGAGGTCTGATGACCGACTCCGGGCCCTCCGCCAAGAAGCATCCGCCGACCCGCCACGACCTCGAGGCGCGGGCCCAGGCGACGCGCGCCGACATCGAGGCCCGAGCGCAGGAGGCCCGCGCTCAGTTCGATGCGACGCAGGAGAAGATCCGGGCGCGCACCGGCCGCAACCTGCTGGCCGCGATCGGCATCGGAATCGTGCTCGGCGGGGTGTTCATCGCGAGCCTGATCATCATCAAGTGGCTGTTCATCTTCGTCGGCATCGGGTTGATCGGATTCACCGCGTTCGAGCTGGCGACCGCGCTGCGCCAGGCGGGCCGCGATGTGCCGCGCGTGGCGTCGACCGTGGTCGCCGTCGCGGTCGTGCCGCTCGCCTTCTTCTTCCACGTGCAGGGGCTGTGGCTCGGCACGATCGGTGCCGCGATCATCGTGACCGTCTACCGCCTGGTCGAGCTGGCAGTGCGCCCGAGCCATCGAACCGGGGCACAGGCGGTGTTCCTGGATATCGGGGCCGGGCTCCTGATCCAGGTCTACGTCACCTTCATGGCCGGCTTCTACCTCGTGCTTACGAACAGCGACGTGAAGGCGGGCACGCCCGGTGGGCAGTGGTGGACCCTGGCATCCATCGTCACCGTGGTCGCGACCGACACCGGTGCCTACGCGGCCGGCCTGCTGTTCGGCCGCCACAAGATGGCCCCGGTCATCAGCCCCGGAAAGACCTGGGAGGGTTTCGCCGGCTCGATCGTCGTCGCCATCGTCTCGGGCGTGCTGCTGGCGACCCTGATGCTGCACCAGCCATGGTGGGTGGGCGTGATCATGGGGGTGCTGCTGGCGATCGTCGGCACGGCCGGTGATCTGACCGAATCCCTGATCAAGCGCGACATCGGCATCAAGGACATCTCGAGCTTCCTGCCAGGCCACGGCGGCTTCCTCGATCGCCTGGACTCGATCCTGCCCAGTGCGGCCGTCGCCTACGCCATCTTCCTGATCGTCGGGGCTGCGGCATAGCGAGCGCCGCGGGCTGACGCGCCGGAACCCTCCGGTACGATGAGCGGCGTGAGTTCGACGTTCCCCCACACGCGCAGGTCGCGCCTCGGCTACGACGTCGACGAGGTGGAGGACTTCCTCGAAGACGCCCGTCGCGCCTACACCTCGGAGGCGCCGGGCGCCTCGACGGTCACCGCCGACTCCATCCGCGACACCGGTTTCACGATGCGCAAGGGCGGCTACTCGCCGGTGCACGTGGATGCCGCGCTCGAACGCCTGGAAGACGCCTTCGCCTCCCGCGAGCGCGAGCGTGTCGTCGCGCAGGCCGGCGACCAGGCCTGGTTCAACCAAGCACGCGGGGGAGCCCAGGCCATCCTGGATCGCATCGTGCGGCCGCGCGGCAGGCGGTTCCGCCGGGTGTCAGTGCTCACCTCCGGCTATTCGGTGCGCGAGGTGGATGCTCTCACCGATCGCGTCGCCCAGTACTTCCAGAACGGCAAGGCGCTGAGCGTCGACGAGGTGCGCACCTCGGCCTTCCACGCGCAGCGCGGCGGCTACCAGGAGGCCCAGGTGGACGTGCTCCTGGATGCTGTCACGCGCGTCATGCTGGCGGTGCGCTGAGGGGTCCCGCGTACACTGGGCGCATTGTGATCGGATACCGGCGCCGGGGGGCGCACTATCGACCGGCGACCGCGGAGGTCGCCGTCGAGGAGCGCCATGTCCGCACGCCGGGATCGCTGTCCGTCTTCGCCGCTCTGGCCTGCACGGCCCTGGTGGGCGTGACGCTGGCGTCCCCGCACGTTCCCAGCGAGGCCGAGTCGCTGACGAGCGCAGCGACACCCGTCGGCCAGAAGCTCGCGATCGGCGGGTCCGCGGTGGATGCCGTCACCCGCGACAGCGTGAACGTCACCAAGATCCCGACCGCCAAGCCCGCTCCGGCTGCCGGCATCCCGGATCCCGGGACAGCCCAGGCGATCGCCTACGACATGGTCATCGCGCGCGGCTGGGACAGCACGCAGTTCAACTGCCTGGTCTCGCTCTGGAACCGCGAGTCGCACTGGAACGTCTACGACCTCAACACCAGCTCGGGCGCCTACGGCATTCCACAGGCGCTCCCCGGCAGCAAGATGGCGAGCGCCGGCGCCGACTGGGCGACGAACCCCGCGACGCAGATCACCTGGGGCCTCGGCTACATCAGCGGCCGCTACGGCACCCCGTGCGGCGCGTGGGATCACAGCAACGCCGTCAACTGGTACTGACATAGCTGATCCTGCGCTGGTCGGTTTCGCTAGCGTGGCCCCATGGACTACTCGCTCGTCGCGGTCGGCGGAGTGGTCGTCGTGGTGGCGGCGGCCGCGTTCTCGAAGCGCTTGGGGATCGCCGCTCCACTGCTCCTGCTGCTGATCGGGATTGGGTACAGCTTCATCCCGGGGGTCCCGCCGATCCACGTGGACCCGCACGTCATCCTCGCCATCGTGCTGCCGCCCTTGCTGTACGGCGCGGCGGTCAACGTGCCGTTCGTGGACTTCCGCCGCAACTTCGGCAGCATCACCGGGCTCTCGGTCTTGCTCGTGATCGTCAGCGCCCTGGTCACGGGCTTCGTGCTGTTCGTCATCCTCGAGAAGCTCGACCTGGGCGCCGCGATCGCGCTGGGCGCCGTCATCAGCCCGACGGATGTCGTGGCCGCGACCGCGATCGGCAAGCGCCTCGGTCTCCCACCCCGGCTGCTGTCGATCCTCGAGGGTGAGGGGCTGGTCAACGATGCCACGGCTCTGGTGCTGCTCAAGACCGCGATCGCGGCGGTCGGCCTGGCCAGCAGCTTCAACATCTGGGCCACGATCGGGAGCTTCGCCTACTCGGTCGCGCTCGCGGTGGTCCTCGGCGTGGTGGTCGGGTTCGTCACCGTGCTCGTGCGGCGCAAGCTCAACGAACCCGTGCTCGACACCGCGATCTCCTTCGCCGTGCCCTTCCTCGCCTTCCTCCCGGCCGAGGAACTGCACGCCTCGGGTGTGATCGCGGTGGTCGCCGCGGGCATCTACTCCGGTCACTACGGTCCGCGCTACCTGACGCCGCAGGCCCGCTTCTCGGAGCGGTTCAACTGGCGAACGGTGCAGTTCGTGCTCGAGAACGGCGTCTTCCTGCTGATGGGCGCGCAACTCGCGGGCATCATCGCCGATGTGCACGTCGAGGAGCTCTCGGCCGACAAGGCCGTGTATCTCGGACTGCTGATGACCGGCATCCTGATCGTGCTGCGCTTCGGGTTCGTCTGGCCGCTGCTCGCGATGGTCAAGCGGAGCGAGGCGCGAGCCGAGGCCAGAGCCTCGCGGATCGGGACCGCGCTGGATCGGCTCCAGAACACCGCGATGGGGGCCGAACGGTGGGTCGGGCGGGTGGTCAGCCCGCGCACCGAGAAGCCGTCCGCGACACGTCGAGCCGGGCTCGGCCGTGAACTGCAGCGGCGGCAGGTGGAGCGCCGCCAGAACGACGCGGCCCAGCTCAAGGCCGAGGGACTCGACCGGCGTGGCGCGATCGTGCTCGGCTGGGCCGGCATGCGCGGGGTGGTCACCCTGGCGGCCGCGCAGTCACTCCCCGCCGACACCCCCTACCGCGAGCAGCTCATCCTGATCGCCTTCACGGTCGCCCTGGTCACCCTGCTGCTGCAGGGCGGGACGCTGCCGCTCGTCATCCGCCTGGTCAAGATCCAGGGCGCGGATCGCGCGGCCGACCGCCGCGAACTCGCGACTCTGCTCGACGAGATGAGCGCCGCCGGGCTGGAGTCGCTGGAGAGCCCGTCGTTCGAACTGCCGGATGGCGAGAGCGTCGATCCGTCGGTGCTCGAGCGGGTGCGATCGGACACCCTGCTGTCGACCCAGTCGGCGTGGGAGCGCGCCGAGCACGCCGACGACGATGACGGCATCCTGCGGTCGCCGCATCAGCAGTACCGGGCGCTGCGACGTGAGGTGCTCGCATCCGAGAGGGAGGTGCTTCTGGATGCCCGCTCGCGCGGGGCGTATCCGTCGCGCATCCTCGAACGAGCGCAGAGCCTGCTCGATCAGGAGGAGTCGCGGCTCGAGCAGCTGGAGAACGGCGGCCGCACGGAGTAGCCCGCGCGAAGCACGTCGGGTAGCTCCGTAGAATCGCTGTCATGCCCCGCAGCAACCGACCGCGTTCCGGTCGCGGGCGCGAGGCGGATGCCGAGCCCCTCGATCTGGAACGCGCGCTGATGGGGCGCCTTCGCACCGAGAGCAAGCGCGACGGGCTCTGGAACGTGCAGCCGCAGGCGGCGAGCTCCGCGGTGAAGAACTACCTCTGCCCGGGATGCGGGCTCGACATCGTGCCGGGGACGGCGCACCTGGTGGCCTGGCGCGCCGACGGCATCATGGGCGAGGCCGGCGATCTGGCCGCCCGGCGGCACTGGCACACGCACTGCTGGAAGATCCGAGCATGAACGAGCCGGCCGCCGGTGCGGAGCCGGGCGCGATCGAGGTCACGGGCGGCGTCGAGCTCCCCGCGCGCCGCCAGGACATCGAGCTGACGACGTCCGACGGGCTGACGCTGGTGGGGGAGCTGGCGCTCCCGCTTGAGAACCCGCCGGTCGCGACCCTGGTCTGCTTGCACCCGCTGCCGACGCACGGCGGTTTCATGGACTCGCACATCCTGCGCAAGGCGGCCGCGCGGCTGCCCGCGCTCGCGGACCTCGCGGTGCTCAGGTTCAACTTCCGCGGGGTGACCTCGCCGCGCGGCTCCTCGGAGGGCGGGTTCGGCGACGGCGTCGAAGAACGCCACGACCTGAGCGCCGCGATGGATTTCGTCGAGCAGCTCTCGCTGCCCGCGCCGTGGCTGCTCGGCTGGTCGTTCGGCACCGAGGTCGTGCTGAAGTACGGACTCGAGCATCCGATCGCGGGCGCGATCCTGCTCTCACCCCCGCTGCATCGCGCACAGCCCGAGGATGTCGCCGCCTGGGCGGGACGCGGCATCCCCCTGGTCGCGGTGATCCCCGAGTTCGACGACTACCTGCGGCCCGAGGAGGCGCGGATCAGGTTCGCGTCCGTGCCCGACGCCGAGGTGATCGCGGTCGAGGGGGGCAAGCACCTCTGGGTCGGCGAGAAGCAGACGCGCCGTGTGCTCGACGAGGTCGTGCGGCATGTCAACCCGGCGGCGCTTCCGCTGCCGACGCAGTGGCCCTCGACGTGATTGGATCCTGACATGAACTCCGTGAACCCGAGCGATGTTCCCTCGCTCGACCAGGTGGTGCTGATCGATGTGCGCGAGCCCGACGAGGTGGCGGAGGTGCGCATCCCGGGGGCCGTCAACCTGCCGATGAGCTCGCTGAACGAGCACCTCGACGAGCTGCCCGACGGCGAGTTCTATGTGATCTGCCACGCCGGCGGACGCAGCGCCAAGGTGAGCCAGGCCCTCGAGGCCGCCGGGCACCGCCCGATCAACGTGCTGGGCGGCATCACCCAATGGGAAGCCGACGGCCTCGCGGTCGAGCGCTGAGAGCCGCTAGCCGGGCTACAGCTCGTTCTGCCGCGGCACCACGACCTGCTTGATGATCAGCAGCACGGCCGCGGCCACCGGAATGGCGACCAGCGCGCCGAGCACCCCGAGGAGCGTGCCTCCGGCGAGCGCCGCGATCACGACGACCACGCCCGGCACCTTCACGGCGCGGTTCATGATGTTCGGACTGATCACGTAGGCCTCGACCTGCATGTAGATCAGGTAGTAGATGATCGGGAAGATCACGGTCGGCCAGCCGTTGAACAGCAGCACGAGCAGGCAGATGATCGCCGAGCCCGTGATGGTCCCGACCAGCGGGATCAGCGAGAACAGGAACGCGATGAAGGCGAGCAGCGCGTAGTACTTCACGCTCACCCCGCACAGCAGCAGGATCGTGAAGAAGAGGAAGCTCAGGATGCCGTTGCACAGCCCGAGCGCGCCCTGCCCGATCACGTAGCGGCCGACCGCCTTGCTGATCTGCTCCGCGATGTCGATGAACTTCTCACGCTTGGTGGCCGGGACGAGCTGGTACAGGCCGCGCTTGATGCTCGCCAGTGAGGCGACGAAGTACAGGGTCAGGATGAGCACGATGATCACGCCGAACGCGCCTGAGGCGATCGTCACGACCGTCGAGAGCACGCCGCCGGTGATCGTTCCGATGTTGTCGGTGAAGAAGTTCTGCACGTTGGTGACGACATCGGCGAAGGGCAGCCACGGCAGGGTGTCGTTCCACCACTTCTGCACCGAGTTGTCTTTGGTCAGCGTATCGACGATGCCCGGCACGCTCGCGATCAGGTTGTTGACCTGATCGATGATCACGGGGATGACGGCGAGCACGAGTCCGGCGAACACCGCCAGGATCACGACCAGCACGGTGAGGATCGCCGCCCAGCGCGGGAACCTGTGCCGCTGCAGGAAGGACACCGCCGGGTCGATGCCGAGGGCGAGGAACAGCGCGGCTCCAACGTAGGTGAGGATCGTCGCGAGCGTGCTCAGGCCGGAGCCGATCACGATGGCGACCAGGACCCCCAGGCCGCCGAAGAGGCCGAGTCGGAACGCGTTCTGGATCTTCACCGGCTGCCGGCCTTTCGTCGGGGGTGTTCCGAGGCTAGCGGAGCGCCCGGCCACGGCCGCTCAGCGGCGATGGCGCGTCAGAGGGCACCCGTGCGCCTGCGCACGTCAGAAGACGCGCGTCAGCCGGCGTGTTCGCGCTCGCGGGTCTGCTCGTCGGCTCCGTCGTCCGGGCCGTCGCCCGCCTGCGCTGCAGCGTCGTCGGAGGCCGGAGCGTCGTCGGCCGCCGCGTCGCCCGCCTTCTCGGTCGGTGCCGGCTCGGGAGCCATCGTCGGGAAGCCGTGGTCGGTGGTGACACGGTCGGCCGAGTCCAGCACGCCGCGCAGGTTCGCGATGTAGCCGGCGACCGATTCGCGCTCGACGCGGATCTGCTCGAGGCGCTGCTCCGCATCCTTGAGCAGCGCAGCCGACTTCTTCTCGGCGTCTTTCACGAGCGCCTTCGAGCGGCTCTCGGCGTTGTCGAGCAGTTCCTTGGCGGTCGCCCGGGCATCTTCGGCGAGCTTCTTGGCCGCGGCCTTCGACTCGGTCTCGACCTTGTCGGCCTCCGCGCGCTTCTCGGTGGCGCGTGCCGTGGCCTCGGCCAGCTGCGCGTTGGCCTCATCCAGGTACTTCTGGGTGGATGCCGCGGCCTCCTGCTGCTTCGCCACGTGCTCCTTCTCGGCCTCGTCGCGTCGGGCCGTGAGCTCGACCTCGAGGTCTCCGCGGGCCTGGGCCGCCGCAGCGGCCAGCGTGGTGGACTGCGTGTCGCTCTCGTGCTGGATCAGGGCGCGGTGATTCTCGAGCTCGTGCGCGACCTCCTCGCGCTGGCGCGCCAGTTCGCGATCGTGGTCGGCGCGGGCCTTGTCGAGCTCCGAGGAGTGCGCCGCCTTCGCGTGCGCGAGCTCCTTCTCATGGGCGGCGCGCTGGCCGGCGAGCTCCGCCGTGAGTCCGTCGCGTGCGCCGGTCTGCTCGGCATCCCATGAGGCGCGCTCGCCGTCAAGCTGTGCCTGGTGCTCGTTGCGGGCATGGGTCAGCTCGGCATCGAGCGCGGCGTGCTTCGACTCGACCTCGGCGTCGATGGCGGTGCGCTTGGCGCGCACTTCCTCGTCGACCTCGGTGCGCTTCGTGGTGATCTCGGCCTCGAGCGCAGCGCGCTGCTGAGCCAGTTCGGCGGCGAGCTCCGCCTTCGCTGTGGCCGTCGTGGCCTCCCGCTCGGACTTCCACTTGGCCACCTTCGCGGCGTGGTCGGCTGCGGCCTGCTTGGTACGGGCATCCAGTTCGGCGCGGGCCTGCTCGGTGTCGGCCTCGAGCGCGGCGTTGGCGGCGATGGTGTCGTTCTCGAGCTGGGTGCGGGCGTCGTTGGTCTCGCGCTCCAGATTGGTGCGGCCTTCTTCGAGGTCGTGCTCGAGCTCGGCGCGGCGTCGGGTGTTCTCGGCCTCGAACTCGGCGCGCGCCTTCTCGGTGTCGCGGGAGAGCTCGGCCGCGGCCTCGCGCGCGGTGGCCACCTCGCGCTGGGCGACGATCTTCAGTTCGGCGATCTCACGCTCGGCCTCGGCACGGAGGGCGGCGACCTCGCGCTTGCCGCTCGCCCGGGCCTCGGCAACCTCGGTGGCGACCGCCCCGCGCGTGGCTGCCGCCTCGCGCAAGGCGTCGTTGGTGACCGTCTCGGCCTCGGCACGGGCCCGGGCGAGCAACGAGTCGGCGTCGCTCTGGGCGCTCGAGGTGATCTGGGAGACCTGATCCTGCGCGTCGCCGATCAGCTTCTGCGCGTGATCGGCGGCGTCCTGGCGGTGCTGCTGCACCTCGCCGGCGACGCTGGCCCGGAGCTTCTCGGCGTCGATGTCGGCTTGGCTGATCAGGCGGGTGGACTGCTCCTCGGCGACCCGGAGGGTGTTCTCGAGGCGGGTTCCGAGCCCGGAGTAGGTGGGGCTGCCGACCTCGTCCAGCTCGGCCTGCAGATCCTCGGCAACGGCCTGGAGGCGCTTCAGCTCTTTGGCCTGGTCCGCCTTGTCGGCGTTGGCCTTGATCAGTTCTCGTCGAAGGTCGTTGACCGCCTGGTCGACGTCGTCCTTCTTGTATCCGCGCAGTTCGGTGCCGAAGCCCGCGTCGTCTGCCGCCACAATTCGCTCCTTGGCTGGATTCGTCGTGATTTTGGGCCCGCAAGAGGGCGAGGGGAACCCTCCGAGTCTAGCCGCCGGATTCGACGAGACCACCCCGGGATCCCCCGCCCGAGCGCCCGCCGACGGCGCGCTCATTCAGCGTTCTCCCAGCTTTCTCCCAGTGCCTGATCGCGGTCACGGTCGGGGTATCCGGTAGCCTGGTGTGTCTTTGTCTGCTGCCCCGGCGTCCCAGTCCGTCGGGTGCCCGCATCCCTCCCGGCCCGGCGTCGGAGGGTTCGGGCAGCAGGGTTCGGCCGCCTGTCGCCCACTGCAGCACAACAAGAGGAGTTCACCTTTTGCGATTCGTGATTGCGATCGTGCTGTTCCTGCTGGCGTTCCTGTCGATCGGGTACGGCATCGCGCAGCGCACCATCCTGGCCGGTCCGGCTTCGTTCACCTCCAGCGTGACGACGACGTCCGGCGCCCCGATCACCGTGATCGACGGCGCGGCACTTCGCGCCTTCGACGGCAACCAGACCGTCACCATCTCGGGCACCAAGACGGTCTTCCTGGCCGATGGGCGAACGGATGACGTGCTCGCATGGGTGGGCAAGACCAGTTACAACAAGATCGGCTTCAGCGTGAAGACGCAGAAGCTGACCACGAAGATCGTCACGGGCAAGGAGTCGACGGCGCCGTCCCCGGTCGGATCCGATCTCTGGGTGCAGGAGTTCAGCGGCACGAGCAAGCTGATCCGGCAGGTCAACGTGCCGGACACCGCCTCGGTGATCATCATGTCGACCGGCAAGGCGGCGGCACCCAGTCACGTCGCGGTCAGCTGGCCGCTCGACAACTCGGCCCCCTGGTCGGGTCCGCTGATCATCGGCGGCATCGGCGCCCTGCTGCTTGGCCTCGCCGCGTTCCTCTGGGCGCTCGTGCACGCGCGCCGCCGCCGCGGTCCGCGGCGCAAGCAGCCCCGTCTGCCGCGCAATCCGAAGCCGCCGCAGCTCAAGCGCAGTCAGGCCGGCGGCGCCACCGCGATCGAGGCGCCGACCCGCCGGGGCCGTCGCCGCAACTTCGTGGCGACCGGCGTGATCCTGGCCGGGACCCTGGTGCTGTCCGGATGCTCGCTGCTCGGTTCCACGAGCGGCGCCGGCACCTCCGCCACCCCGAGCCCGAGCTCCACGGTGCCAGGGGCAGCCGGACTGCAGGAGGTGGCGGTCACCGAGCCGCAGCTCAAGCACATCGTGGCCACCATCATCCAGACCGTCGATCAGGCCGACACGAAGGGCGACGCCAAGCTGGCGGCCACCCGGCTCGACGGCCCGGCGCTGCAGCTGCGCACGGCCAACTACGCCGCGCACGCGGCGGATTCCACCATTCCGGCGCTGCCGCCGATCCCGAACTGGGACGTGGAGATCGCGTTGCCGCAGCAGAGCGACAGCTGGCCACGTGCGGTCTTCACCGTCATCGCGGACCCGACGGACAAGAAGTCCGCGCCGATCGGCATGATGCTGGTGCAGGCTTCGCCACGCGAGAACTACAAGGTCGAGTATCTGGTGAACCTCGAGCTCGACATCCCGAACGTCGCTCCGGCGACGCTCGGTGCGGGGCGCCAGCCGAACGACAACAAGCTGGGACTGCTCGCGCCGTCGGATCTGGCCGCCGCCTACGGCGACATCCTGATCAAGGGCGATGCCAGCAAGAGCAACGACCTGTTCTCGGCCGCCGGCGACAAGCTGCGCACGGCCATCGGCTCCGACTACCGGCAGAAGGTGGCGTCGCAACTGCCGAGCACGGCGAAGATCGTCTTCACGAACGGGCAGGGCAAGGGCGAGACGATCTCCTTCGCGACGAACGACTCCGGCCAGATCGTGGCCGTCGATCTCGACGACGTGCAGACGGTGACCCCGACCGAGGCGGGCGCGGCGATCAACACCTCCGGCGCGACGAAGGCGCTCTCGGGCAAATCGCAGAGCGTCAAGGGGATCGTCGCGACCTACGGCATCCAGCTGCTGTTCTACGTTCCGCCGGTGAGCAAGAAGGACGCCAAGATCCAGCTGCTCGGCTTCGCCCAGGGTCTCATCTCTGCCGCGGAAGTCCCGTAGCGAGCGAGGGCCGTCGGGCAATGCGAGACTTGAGCGCGTGAGCAACGTACCCCCCGGGCCGAGCCTGCGCGGCGCGGTCGACCTCTCGGCGCTGGTGCGGCGGGCGAACGCCCCGGCCCCCGAACCTGGAGCTGCAGCGGCAGCGGCGGCCGCCTCGGCCAGCGGCGTGGTCGTCGGCGTCACCGACGCGAGCTTCGAGAGCGTCATCGACCTCTCCTCGCGCGTCCCGGTCGTCGTCGAGTTCTACGCCCCCGGGCTCCAGCCGATGCTGGGCGCGATCATCGCGTCCTACGGCGGCCGGCTGGTGCTCGCCACCGTCGACGGGGCCGCCAATCCCCAGCTCGCGCAAGCGTTCCAGGTGCGCGAGGTGCCCGCCGTGTCGGCGTTGGTGGCCGGGCGTCCGGTGAACCTCTTCCTCGACATCCCGCCCGAGCCGCAGGTGCGCCAGGTGCTCGACGAGCTGCTCGCGCTCGCGGAGCAGAACGGGGTCACCGGCACCATCCCGGTGAAGGAGGATGCCGCGGCCGGTGCCGATGGCGACCCAGACGGCGCTGCCGCCACCCCGGCCGAGCCCGTCGACGAGCCGCTGCCTCCGCACCACCAGGAGGCGTATGACGCGATCGCCGCCGGCGACTATGCGGGGGCGGTCGCCGAGTACAAGCTCGCGATCACGCAGAATCCGCGCGATGCCCTGGCCGTGGCGGGCCTGGCTCAGGCGTCGCTGCTCCTGCGCCTCGACGGCGCAGACGCGGGGGCCCTGCGCACCGCGGCGGCGGACGCGCCGTCCGACGTCGACGCGGCCCTCGCCGTTGCCGACCTCGATGTCAGCGGCGGTCACCTCGATGACGCGTTCGAGCGCCTGCTCGACCTCTTTCCCTCGCTTGACCAGAAGAGCAAGGACGCCGTGCGCGCCCGCCTGCTCGAGTACTTCGAGATCGCCGGCGCCGACGACCCGCGGGTGCTCACCGCGCGGCGCACGCTGACGAACCTGCTGTACTAGCCCGCGTACTTCAGCCACACCGCCGCCAACGGCGGCAGCGTCAGCTCCACGCTGGCCGGCTGATCGTGGAACGGCTCGGGCACGGCGGTGACCCCGCCGAGGTTGCCCACTCCCGAACCGCCGAAATCGGCGGCATCCGAGTTCAGGATCTCGTCCCAGCGTCCCGCGAACGGCAGGCCGACCCGGTACGGCCCGACCGGGTTGCCGCCGAAGTTGACCAGGCAGGCGAGCGCCTCGCCCGACGCCGACCAGCGCACGAAGGCGACCACGTTGCGCGCGGGATCGTTCGCGAGCCAGCCGAATCCGTCAGGCACGTTGTCCTGCGACCAGAGCGCCGGCTGCTCGCGGTAGATCCGGTTGAGCTGGCCGACCAAGCGCTGCAGGCCCTGGTGCTCGGGGTGGTCGAGGATCCACCAGTCGAGACCGCGCTGCTCGCTCCACTCCGACGGCTGCCCGAACTCGCTGCCCATGAACAGCAGCTGCTTTCCGGGATGCGCCCACATGAACGACAGGAACGCGCGCACATTCGCGAGCTTCTGCCACTGGTCCCCGGGCATCTTCGCCAGCAGGGAGCCCTTGCCGTGCACCACCTCGTCGTGGCTGATCGGCAGCAGGAAGCTCTCGCTGAACGCGTACAGGAAGCTGAAGGTGATGTCGTTGTGGTGGTCGGCCCGCCACATCGGGTCCTCGTGCATGTACTGCAGCGAGTCGTGCATCCAGCCCATGTTCCACTTCAGGCCGAAGCCCAGGCCGCCCGTGTCGGTCGGATGCGTGACGCCGCCCCACGAGGTGGACTCCTCGGCGATCATCACGATGCCGGGGTTGCGCTTGTA
>DASYDQ010000015.1:0-49830 GCA_036499485.1 Pseudolysinimonas sp.
ACCGCGTGTGCGTAGTCGGTGGTGGCGACGAACGGACCCTCGGCACCCGCGAGCTTCGTCGTCAGGTAAGGCGTGCGCTTGTCTTCCTGCGGGTGCAGGAAGTTGTGCTCGTCGGCCGCGAGTCCTTCGCGACGCAGCTCTGTCCAGCTCGTCACGCTCCAGACATCCGCCTTCACGCCCCAGTCGTTCGCGAGGAGCTCCTGCGCCTCCAGCGCCCACGGCACTGCCACGCCGGATGCCATCAGCTGCGCCCTCGGGCCATCGCCCTCGGCTGCGCGCAGCTTGTAGATGCCGTGAAGGAGACCGTCGACGTCGAGATTCTCCGGCTCGACCGGCTGCACCATCGGCTCGTTGTACACCGTGAGGTAGTACATGACGTTCGGCTCCGGGTGGGTGCCGCCGTACATGCGGTCGAGGCCGGCGCGCACGATGTGCCCGATCTCGTAGCCGTACGCGGGGTCGTAGCTGACCACTGCAGGGTTCGTCGCGGCAAGCATGGGGGAGTGGCCGTCTGCGTGCTGCAGGCCCTCGCCGGTGAGCGTGGTGCGGCCGGCGGTGGCACCGATGATGAAGCCGCGCGCCATCTGGTCGCCCGCCGCCCACATCGCGTCGCCGGTGCGCTGGAATCCGAACATCGAGTAGAAGACGTAGACCGGGATGAGCGGCTCGCCCTGCGTCGCGTAGGCCGTTCCCGCCGCCGTGAACGCCGAGAAGGCGCCGGCCTCGTTGATGCCGGTGTGGATGATCTGGCCCTGTGGGCTCTCCTTGTAGGCGAGCAGCAGGTCGCGGTCGACCGAGGTGTAGTGCTGGCCGTTCGGGTTGTAGATCTTGGCCGTCGGGAAGTAGGCGTCCATGCCGAAGGTGCGCGCCTCATCCGGGATGATCGGCACGATGCGCTGGCCGAAATCGGGTGCCTTCAGCAGATCCTTGAGCAGGCGGGCGAACGCCATCGTCGTGGCGACCTCCTGCTTGCCGGAACCCTTGCGCGCGATGTCGTACACCGAGCCGTCGGGGATCGAGATCTGCGTGTGCTTCGTGCGCCGTTCGGGCACGTAGCCGCCCAGCTCGCGGCGGCGCTCATGCAGGTACTGGATCGCCGGGTCGTCGGAGCCCGGGTTGTAGAACGGGGGCTGGTACGGGTTCTCCTCGAGCTGTGCATCCGTGATCGGGATGCGCATCAGGTCGCGGAACGCCTTGAGGTTGTCGAGCGTGAGCTTCTTCATCTGGTGGGTCGCGTTGCGCCCTTCGAAGCTCGGACCGAGACCGTAGCCCTTGACCGTCTTGGCCAGGATGACCGTCGGCTGCCCTTTGTGCTCGGTCGCGGCCTTGAACGCGGCGTAGACCTTGCGGTAGTCGTGGCCGCCGCGCTTGAGATTCCACAGCTGGTCGTCCGAGTAGCCCTCGACGAGCTTCGCCGTGACCGGGTCGCGGCCGAAGAAGTTCTCGCGCACATAGGCGCCGTTCTCCGCCTTGTAGGTCTGGTAGTCGCCGTCGGGGGTGACGTTCATCAGGTTGACCAGGGCGCCGGTGGTGTCGGCGGCGAGAAGCGAATCCCACTCGCGGCCCCAGATCACCTTGATGACGTTCCAGCCCGCGCCACGGAAGAAGCTCTCGAGCTCCTGGATGATCTTGCCGTTGCCGCGCACGGGACCGTCGAGGCGCTGCAGGTTGCAGTTGATGACGAAGGTCAGGTTGTCGAGCTTGTCGTTGGCCGCCCATTGCAGGGCGCCCCGGCTCTCGACCTCGTCCATCTCGCCATCGCCGAGGAAGGCCCAGACGTGCTGGTCGGAGGCATCCTTGATGCCGCGGTTGGTGAGGTACTTGTTGGACTGCGCCTGATGGATCGCGTTGATGGGGCCGAGGCCCATCGACACCGTCGGGAATTCCCAGAACTGGGGCATGAGGCGCGGATGCGGATAGGAGCTCAGGCCGTGCGGTGCGCGGCTCTTCTCCTGGCGGAAGCCGTCGAGGTCCTGCTCGCTGAGCCGGCCCTCGAGGAAGGCGCGCGCATACATGCCGGGAGAGGCATGTCCCTGGTAGAAGATCTGGTCGCCGCCGCCCGGGTGATCCTTGCCGCGGAAGAACCAGTTGTGGCCGACCTCGTAGAGGGCGGCGGAGGACGCATAGGTCGAGATGTGGCCGCCGACGGCGATGCCGGGGCGCTGGGCGCGGTGCACGGTGATCGCCGCGTTCCACCGAATCCAGGCGCGGTAGCGGCGCTCGAGGTCTTCGTCACCGGGGAACGCGGGCTCGTTCTCGGGGGCGATGGTGTTGATGTAGTCGGTGGTCGGGACCATGGGCACGCCGAGCTGGAGGTCCTTGGACCGCTTCAGCAGGCTGAGCATGATGTCGCGCGCGCGGGCGTGACCCTTCTCGGCCACCAATTGGTCGAGCGACTCCTGCCATTCGGCGGTCTCGTCCGGGTCCGAGTCGATGTGGTTGACCGAGTACGGGTCCTGGTCGTTCACCGTCACCGTTGACCTCTTTCTCTGGGTGGCGACACAGCCGGGTGACGGCCGTGCGAGGGCGGGCGGGCTCCTCCTGAACCGGGTTGCGGTCGGGGAGCCGTTCGTGCGCATCCACTCTAGTTCTGCAGATCATGCCCGGCATGCCGCCGCCAACGGCGCAACGGTCGAGGCGCGCGTATAATCGGCCGCTGGAGTAGGAAAGGATCCCCGCGACGATGGCTCTCGAGAACGACACCCAGGCACCCGACTTCGACCTGGCGAACCAGTTCGGTGAGCACGTCCGCCTCAGCGATTTCCGCGGTTCGAAGCCCGTCGCGATGGTGTTCTTCCCGCTCGCGTTCTCGAGCACCTGCACCGGCGAGCTCTGCGCCTTGCGCGACAACCTCGCTCTCTTCCAGACGCACGGGGTCGAGCTGATCGGCATCTCGGTCGACTCCAAGGCCAGCCTCAGGGCCTGGGCCGATCAAGAAGGCTACGACTTCACCCTGCTGGCCGATTTCTGGCCGCACGGTGCCGTCGCCAAGGAGTACGGCGTGTTCCTGGAGGACAAGGGCTTCGCGAATCGCGCGACCTTCGTGATCGACATCGACGGCGTCATCCGTGCCTCCTTCATCACGGCGCCCGGCGAGGCCCGTTCGATCGACGAGTACCGCGCCGCCCTCGACGAGGTGCTGCCCGTTCGCGCCTGAAAGGCGTTTCTGCCGCCGACGGCAGATGTTCACCCGGATGTCACGGGGTCCCCCCTATCGGGGACTTTTTGGGGGACAGACAGAGGGGTATGGTTTTGAGTGCACAGCGTGGTGCATTCCCGAAAACCCGTGTTTCCCTCCCGCTAGGACTCATCCCCGCCATGCCTGCTTCCCCTGCTGCGCGCCCTGTTCGTCGTCGTCAATTCGGGTCGGAGCGCCGCACCGATCCGCTTCCGACAGTCCATCCCGTTCCTCGTGACGCCAAGATCACCTGGGCCCGTCTGGCGATCGTGCTCACCGTCGTCTTCTGGCTCGCGTACGTCGTCACCACGATCGTGCGGCAGTTCATCGACGAGACCACCGACTTCCGGTTCACGATGGAGGCGGTGTCCTACGTGGTCGTCGTGACCTTCCTGACCTTCTCGGCCTTGATGTACCTCGTCGCGCGATTGGGAGCCCTCGAGCGGTTCAGCAAGCACGTGCGGGTGCCGCGAGCGGAGCTCGACCGGCACTTCTCCGGCCGGGAGTCGTCGATGACGGTGCTCGTCCCCTCCTACGCCGAAGAGCCATCCGTCGTGCGCCAGACCCTCTGGTCGGCCGCCCTTCAGGACTACCCGAGCCTGCGCGTCGTGCTGCTGCTCGACGACCCGCCGGCGCCGACCGATCCCGTCGTGCTCGCCCGCCTCGAGCGCACCCGGGCTCTTGCCTCCGACGTCGCCTCCGCGTTGCGTGAGCCCGCGATCCGCTTCGCGACGGCCGAGCGCGAGTTCGCCGCGCAGGGTCCGTCGAGCTGGGTGTCGCCCAACTCGGTGCGGGACCTCGCCGAGCACCACCGGTGGGCGGCCGAATGGCTGGTCCGCATGGCGGCCGACGAGCCGCGCGTCGATCACGTCGACGAGTTCTTCGCCGAGCAGGTGCTCGGTGCGCTGGCCGAGGAGTTCGCCCTCGTGTTCGAGGCCCTCACGGTCGCGGCCGATCGCGACGAGGCGCCGTCACGCGAGCGGATGTCCGAACTGCACCAGAGGCTCGCCCGCACCTTTGCCGCCGATTTGTCGGTTTTCGAGCGCAAGCGCTACGCCTCCCTGTCGCACGAAGCCAACAAGGCGATGAACCTGAACGCCTACATCGGGATCATGGGCGGCAAGTACCGCGAAGAGCCAACGCCGCTCGGGGTCGTGCTCCGGCGCGTCGATGAGTCGCGGTTCGGGGACATCGAGATCCCCGACTCCGAGTACCTGCTGACCCTGGACGCCGACTCCTTGCTGCTGCGCGACTACTGCCAGCGACTGGTGCACTTCCTCGAGCAGCCGGAGAACGCCCGCGTGGCCGTGGCGCAGACTCCGTACTCGTCGTTCCGTGGCGCGGGAACCCGCATCGAACGCCTCGCCGGCGCGACCACCGACATCCAGCACATCCTGCACCAGGGGATGACGCGATACGACGCGACGTTCTGGGTCGGGGCGAACGCCGTCATCCGCAAGCACGCCATCGAGGACATCGTTGAGATCGAGCAGGTCGGCGGATTCGAGGTGCGCCGCTACGTGCAGGACCGCACGGTGATCGAGGACACCGAGTCGAGCATCGACCTCGGCACTCACGGGTGGTTGCTCTACAACTACCCCGAGCGACTCAGCTACAGCGCCACACCGCCCGACTTCGGTTCGCTCATCGTGCAGCGTCGCCGGTGGGCCAACGGCGGGCTGCTCATCCTCCCCAAGCTGCTCCGCCAGGTGGCCGACCGCCGTCGCCGCGGTCAGCGGGTGTCGTTCGCCGAGCTCGCGCTGCGCGTGAACTACATGGCGTCGATCGCCTGGGCGAGTCTCGGGTTGGTCTTCCTGCTGGCGTTCCCCTACGACTCCCGGCTGCTGAGCCCCCTGGTGCTGCTGGCCGCGCTGCCGTATTTCGTCTCCATGGCGAGCGATCTGAAGTCGATGCGCTACCGCTACTCCGACGTCTTCCGGATCTACGGGTTCAACCTGATCCTCCTGCCCGTGCAGCTGGCGGGCGTGCTCAAGTCGGTGCAGCAGTCGATCACCGGCAAGAAGATCCCGTTCGCCCGCACTCCGAAGGTGCGCGACCGCACCGCCGCTCCCGTGCTCTACGTGCTCGCGCCCTACGCGATCATCCTGTTCTCGCTGTTCACGCTCTGGCGCGACTACAACGAGCAGAACTGGGGCAACGCGGCCTTCGCCGGATTCAACGCGATCCTGGCGACCTGGGCCCTGCTGTCGTACATCGGCATCGGCAACTCCATCGTCGACGTCTGGCTCGGTGCGACCGGCTGGCTGTTCGTCGACCGCCGGCCGTCCGTGATGCCTCCCGTCCCGGCGACCGCCGAGTTGGATTGGCGGGCCGCGCTCTACAACGGAGCCCCGTCGACCACGGCGGACGAAGGCATTCGCGCCCTCGACCACGACGCGACCCGTGCCGAAGAGTCGGAAGAGAGCGTGGCAGCGTGACCGGCATCCCCGCGCGCCCTGCTCCGGCCAGGCGCCTGTCCATTCCGCGACTGCTGATCGCGATCGCGGTCACGGCCGCGCTCGTGGCCGCCAGCTTCATCGCCGTGCGCTGGGCGCAGGCGGCGGCCGAGGAGACCGCGTCCCCGTGGTTCGCCGGCTACACCGACGTCACCGCGACACCGACGTTCGCGTTCGAGACCCCGACCTCCCCGGCCGCCAAGAACGTGGTCCTCTCGTTCATCGTCGCCGACCCCAGTGCCGGCTGCACGCCGAGCTGGGGTGGGGCGTACTCGATGTCCGCGGCCAACAAGCAGCTGGACCTCGACCGGCGCATCGCCCGACTGCAGCAGCAGGGCGGCGAGATCGCGATCTCGTTCGGCGGCCAGAAGAACGACGAACTCGCGACCACCTGCACGAGCGTCACCCAGCTGGCTGCGGCGTACACCTCGGTCATCTCCCACTACGACGTGACGACGCTCGACTTCGACATCGAGGGCGATAACCTCAGCGACACGGCGGCGAACGCGCGGCGCGCTCAGGCGCTCGCGCTCGTGCAGAAGCAGCAGGATGCCGCGGGCAAGCCCGTCGCCATCTGGCTGACGCTTCCCGTCGCCCCGACCGGTCTCGACACGACCGGGCAGGCGGCCGTGCGCGCGACCCTGGCAGCCAAGGTGGATCTGGCCGGAGTCAACGCCATGACGATGGACTACGGATCCGGCCTTCCCGCCGGGACGAGCATGATCCAGGCGTCGGAGGGCGCACTGACCGCTCTTCACCGCCAGCTGGACGCGCTCTATCTCGAGCGCAAGCTGACCCTGAGCGACAAGACGCTGTGGAGCAAGATCGGCGCCACGCCGATGATCGGCCAGAACGACACGAAGGGCGAGATCTTCAGCCTGGCCGCCGCCAAGCAGCTGAACGCCTTTGTGCTCCAGCACTCCATCGGCCGCGTCTCCATGTGGTCGCTTAACCGCGACGTGACGTGCGGGTCGAACTACGTCGACCTCCAGGTGGTCTCCGATTCGTGCAGCGGCGTCAACCAGGGCAAGGCCACCTTCGCGGCCGCTCTCGGAGCCTCCCTGAACGGCAAGCCCCACTTCTCGGCCGGCACCATCACGACCGATGAGCCCGTCGACCCATCCTCGTTGAAGGACAACCCGGCGACCAGCCCCTACCCGATCTGGAGCGACAGCTCGGCCTACCTCCAGGGCACCAAGATCGTCTGGCATCACAACGTCTACGAGGCGAAGTGGTGGACGCGCGGCGACACCCCCGACGACCCGGTGCTCAACGAGTGGGAGACGCCGTGGACCCTGGTCGGGCCGGTGCTTCCGGGCGAGACGCCGATCCCGCAGCCCACGCTGCCGGCAGGCACCTATCCCGACTGGTCCGGAACGATCGCCTTCGACAAGGGCCAGCGGGTGCTGTTCGAAGGCGTCCCGTACGAGGCGAAGTGGTGGACGCAGGGCGACAGCCCCGAAGCGTCGACATCCGATCCCGACGGATCGCCGTGGGTGCCGCTGACGCAAGCCCAGATCGACGCGATCACCGGCGGCTGAGAGAAGCCATCAGGTCAGGATGTTGACCGCTCGCGCGATCACGAGCGCGAGCAGCGCGAATCCGGTGATGGCCTGCAGGCCCATGAGCGCTTTGGCGCGCGTGGTGAAGGGCATCACGTCGGTCGGGCTGAACGCCATCATGTTCGAGAGCGAGAAGTACAGGTAGTCGAAGAACGCGGGACGCCAGGCGACCGGTCGTCCGGTGTCCTCCTGCGGGAAGCGGAAGTCCCGCGCCTCCGGATCGCCGGGCAGCCGGCGTGAGACCGGGCCGCGGCCGTCGAGCTCCCAGTAGGCAAGACCGAAGGCGATGATGTCGGTCGCCCAGACCTGGGCCGCGTTGAGCAGCACGGTCTGTCCGTGAGCGGTGCCTCCCAGCAACTCCTTCAGAATGCCGATGACCTCGACCTGGTTGAACACGACGAGTACGGCGGTCAGCGCGATCGACAACCAGCGCGACCAGCGCGTCTCCTGGGTGAAGTGATGCGGGTTCAGCACGATCAACGGGATCGTCATCAGGGTGGCGATGGTCGGCAGGATCCAGCGCGGAACCCCGATGAAGCTCGGCGGCAGGAAGGTGTAGATCACGACCGCGACCACCACGGCAGCGACGGCGGGCCAGCGATGCTCGGGGCTCTCCAGCACGCTCCGCTGATGCACCTTGGATGCCTGCGCCGTCATGCTGCGAGCATAGGTCCGGCGATCGGTAGCATCGGGGGAGCACGCGCACGGGCTCTTAGCTCAGTTGGTTAGAGCGCCACGTTTACACCGTGGATGTCGGGGGTTCGAATCCCTCAGGGCCCACATGATCGACGCCACCCCCGTTGAGCCCCCGGTTCCCGCCGCGGTGGATCCGCGGTTGAGCGGCGCGCTCGCCGAACGGCTGCGGAGCTATGGCGCCGTCGAGCCGACCACCGCCGGCCAGCTCCTGTTCCGCGCGGGTGACGTCGACCCTGACTTCTTCGCCGTCGAGAGCGGCACCATCGAGATCCTCAGCGAGGCGACTCTCGATGCCCCCGAGCAGCTGATCAGGAGATACGACGCGGGTGGCCTGCTGGGCGAGCTCAGCATGCTCTCGCATCAGGACGTCTATCTCACCGCACGGGTCTCGCAAGCGGGCAGCGTGCGACGGGTGACCGCCGTTGACTTCCGCCGGCTGATGGCCACCGAGGGGGAGCTGTCGGATGTCCTGCTGCAGGCCTTCGAGGCCCGCCGCGACATGCTGCTCACCTCGGCATCGCAGACGATCCAGGTGGTCGGGCACGACGGGAACGCGGCATCCCTCGCTCTGCGCACCTACCTGATCCGGATGGAGTTGCCGCACCGCTGGCTAGAGGCCGGGAGCGATGAGGCGATCCGCACCCTCACGGCGAACGGGCTCCCCGAGTATTCGACCGAGTTGCCGATCGCGCTGCTCTACAACGGTCGGGTGCTCAAGCGGACGACACCGGGGGAGCTCGCCGTCGCCGTCGGCCACGCCTATCGGCCGCGCATGGACGAGGATTTCGACCTGGTGGTGGTCGGCGGCGGTCCGGCGGGGATGGCGGCCGCGGTCTACGGCGCGTCGGAGGGGCTGGAGACCATCTGCCTCGACGCGATCGGGCCGGGCGGCCAGGCGGCGGCGAGCTCGCGGATCGAGAACTACCTGGGCTTCCCGTCCGGGCTGTCGGGCGCCGAGCTGACGCACCGTGCCGCGATCCAGGCGCTCAAGTTCGGGGCGCGGCTCAACGCGCCGTGCGAGATCGTCGGCCTGCGTCGCGACGACGACGGGCTGTTCGTCGAGCTCGGCGATGGGACGAGCATCCGGACCCGCGCCGTGATCGTTGCGACCGGTGCGGCCTACCGCCGTCTGCCGCTCGACCGCTGGGACGACTTCGAGGGGGCCGGGATCTACTTCGCCGCCACCGAATTGGAGGCCCGCCAGTGCCAGGGCAGCCGGGTCGCCGTCGTCGGTGGGGCGAACTCCGCCGGTCAGGCCGCGCTGTTCCTCGCCAAGAAGGGCAGTCAGGTTGACCTCGTGGTGCGCGGTGGCGACCTGGGCGCCGGCATGTCGGACTACCTGGTGCAGCGGCTGCGCGCGCATCCGGACGTGACGATCCGCACCGGCACCGAGGTCACCGCGCTCTCCGGAGACGAATCCCTCGCCTCGATCGAGCTCACCGGCCGCGACGGCGCCGCCGAGACCGTGCACTGCTCCGGACTGTTCTGCTTCATCGGCGCGACGCCGGCGACGGGGTGGCTGGATGAGGTGGCCCTCGACGAGGCGGGCTTCGTGCTCACCGATGTGCAGGTGCCCGACGAGCTGTCGGCGGCGTGGCCGTCTGAGTTCGGGGATCCGCTGCCCTTCGAGACGAGCATCCCCGGCGTGTTCGCGGCGGGCGACGTGCGCATCGGCTCGATGAAACGGGTCGCCGCGGCGGTGGGCGAGGGGGCGAGCGCCGTGGCGTCGGTGCACCGCCGGCTGGCCGCACGCGAGACACGGTAGGGTCGCGGCAATGCAGATCGATCCGCTTCTGGTGCCCGTGCTGGCCAACCAGCCCAGCGATCCGCCTCCCACCGTCGAGGAACTGCGCGCCGCTGAGCTCGCCAACGCGCGAGCCATCGCTGGGCGGCTGACCTCCGAGATTCCGGCGTCGGTCTCGGTCCGAGACGAATCCATTGCGGCCGAGTCGCCCATTCGGGTGCGGATCTACACGCCGGCGGGCGACCGCACCCGCGCGGCGCTGCTGTTCGCGCACGGCGGGGGATGGGCATCCGGGTCCGTCGAGGCGGCCGACGGTCACTGCGGCGACGTGGCGGCCGGTGCCGATGTCGTGGTCGTGAGCGTCGAGTACCGGCTGATTCCCGAGCACCCCTTCCCGGCCGGTCTCGACGACGTCTGGGTCGCCCTGAACTGGCTGCACGATCACGCCGCCGAGCTCGGCGTGGATCCGGAGCGCCTGGCGATCGGGGGCGAGAGCGCCGGCGCGAACCTCGCGGCGGTCGCCGCCATCCGGGCGCGGGACGAGGGTGGGCCGGCGCTCCAACTCGAGTTGTTCGAAGTCGCGGTGTTCGACCTCACAGACAGCATGAACGAGTCCCGCCAGGAGATCCTCGACACCATGCCCGACTTCGCGCGCTCGATGGAGGCCACCCGGGATCGCTACCTGGCCGCGGGCGCCGACCCGCACGATCCGCGCGTATCGCCCCTGCTCGAGAAGGATCTGAGCGGTCTGCCGACCACGCTGCTGCTGGCCGCCGACGTGGATCCGGTGCGCGACGACTCGGTCGCCTACGCCGCCCGGCTGACCGCCGCCGGCGTTCCGGCACGGGTACGGGTCTTCCCCGGGATCGTGCACGGCACCGAGAGCTTCACGGGGCTGTTGCCGTCGGCGGGCGAGTGGCTGCAGGAATGCGTCGACGCCCTCACGGCGATCTAGCGGCGCTGAACGCGATCTAGCCGGCCGACGGCGCCTGGCGGCGCAGTGCTCGGCGTTCCCGCCTGCTGAGTGCGGCGCGCTCGGCGGCCTCGTGCGCGCGTCGCTCGGCGAGTTCCCGCAGCCGGCGCTGCCGTCGGCTGCGCCAGTGCTCCACCTCGATGTCGACGTCCCGGGTCGGCGTCACCACCGGCGGCCCCCCGAGCAACTGGCGGCGTGCTTCGATCACGCGGCGGTTGAAGTCGTCGAGGTGCTCGCGCACGGCCTGCTCGGATGCCAGCGCGTCAAGCCGAGCGTCCAGCTCCGCGTTCTCGGTGCGCAAGGTGAGGGCGGGCGGGCCGAGCCCGGTGATCTTCTCGCGCTCGATCTTGCGTCGGATCCACCAGTCCGGATCTTTCACCTCGCCCAGGCCAGGGATCGGCTTGCCGGCTCCCGGTAGCTCGTCGAAGTCGCCGCGGCGCATCGCCTGCTGGATCGCGACCTCGACGTACTGGGCACGCGTCTCCATGCTGCGCTGGCCGGCGAGAGCGGTGTCGTCATCGTCGTCCGAGTCGTGCTTGCGTTGAGGCACCGCCATGACCCGATTTTACTTTGCGCTCATCGCGGGTCGCTTGACTATGACGCTTGTCATAGGCGAGGATCTAGGCATCCGCTATGACGCTCGTCATACCAACGAAGGAGCCACCCCATGCCCATGATCGACGTCTACTCCGTTGCCGGCACGTTCGCCGACAAGCACCAGCTCGCCGTCGACCTGGCTTCCGCGCTCAAGGTCATCGAGGGGGTGCCGGACATCCCGATGTTCCGCCAGAACACGGCCGGCTTCGTGCACGATCTCGCCGCGGACGAACTCGCGAACGTCGACGGCGAGAGCGACTACGTGCGCATTCAGGTCGTCACCAATGCGGGCGCCCTCGACCGCGACAAGCAGCTGGCCGTCGTCAGCCAGTTCACCGACATCGTCGCCAAAGCGGCGGGCGACGAGTACGCCACGCGCACCTGGGTGTTGCTGACCGAGGCCGCTGCGGGCGGCTGGGGTCTTTGGGGCCACGCGCACACCAACGAGGAACTCGTGCAGGCTGCTCGCGATCAGATCGCCGAGCTGCAGGCGAAGGCCGCGCAGAGCTAGGCGGCCTCGCCCGTCTACAGCGACGGAGAGGCTCGACGCCCGCCGCCGCTATCGTCGGACGATGGAGAACCGGAGCATCGCGGGTGTCCTCGCGCTGCTCGTGGCGTCGCTGCTCTGGGGCACGACCGGCACGACGGCCAGCTTCCTCCCGCACGGTGTCAGCCCGATCGCGGTCGGCGCGAGCACGATGGGCATCGGCGGCGTGCTGCTGTTCGTCACCGGGCCGCGGTTGTCGCTCGGCGTGCTCCGCGATCCGCGTGCGCGCCGGTGGGCGGCTCTCGGCGCCGTCGGGGTGTTCGTCTATCCGCTGGCCTTCTACTCGGCGATGAACCTCGCGGGGGTCGCCGTCGGCAACGTGGTCGCACTCGGCTCGGGTCCGGTGTTCGCGGCGGTGTACGAGTGGCTGGGCGAGCGGCATCCACTCTCTCGGCGCTGGGCGGTCTCGACCGGGCTCGCGGTGCTGGGCGTCGTCGGCCTCGCGCTGGGACGGCAGGTCGGCGCCGGCGGCATCCCGTCCGGCACGCTGCCGGGCGTCGGACTTGGCCTGCTGGCCGGCGCCGCCTACGCCTGGTACGCCTACGCCTCGTCGCGGGCCATCCAGGCCGGGGCGCCGAGCCGCGGCGTGATGGGCGCGATGTTCGGCACCGGTGCGGTGGCTCTGCTGCCGGTGCTGCTCCTGACGGGCGCGCCGCTGCTTCAGTCCTGGACGACCGTCGGCATCGCCGGGTATCTCGCGATCGGGCCCATGTTCATCGCCTACCTGCTGTTCGGGATCGGCCTGCGCACGGTGCGCAGTTCCACGGCGACGACACTCACTCTGCTCGAGCCGGTCGTGGCGACGATCCTCGCCGTCACCGTGGTGGGGGAACGCTTGTCCGCGATCGGATGGTGTGGGCTGCTTCTGGTGCTGGCGGGACTCGCGCTGCTGGTAACGGCCCGTCGAGAGCCCGAAAAAGGCGAGGCGACTCTAGAATCCGGAGCATGACCGACGTACCCCCGGACAACGGCGCCACGGGCCTTCCGCCCGCCGTGCCGCCGGAGCCGCCGATCGTGCGTCGTTCCAACTTCGCCCCACCGCCTCTGGGAGTGGAACCACCGACCTTCGACGACGACGCGCTCGCCGAGGCGATGGCCGCCGAAGTGCGCCCATACACCCAGCCGATCACGCTGCCACGAACGACGGTGACACAGCCGCCCACACCTGCTCCGGCGGCCCCACCCATTCAGCCGTCGCCGCCCACCGCCGAGCCCGTTGCACCCCCGGCCGCGTCGCCGGTCGCGGAGACCTGGGACGGCCGGCCGGTGGCTGCGGAGGCCGCTGCGCCCCCGACGTCCGCCCCCTTCGACCCCGACGCCCCGGCGCCAGCAGCGCCGGTCGGTGAGGACGAGTTGCGCCGAGCCCTCGGCGGGGCTTCGACGCTGGAGACGATCGAGCGCCTGGAGAAGGAGCTCAAGCACCTCTCCAATGGTGAGCCGACGATCCTGCCGGTCACGCCGACGCCGGCGACGGGGATGCCGCTCGGCGGCCTCTCGGCTGATCCGACCCCGGTCGCGGCCGAGCCCGAGCCGTTCCCGGCACCGGCACCCGCGCCGTTCCCGGCACCGGAGCCCACGCCCTTCCCGGCACCCGATCCCGAGCCAGAACCCGCGCTTGATCACCCCGCGCCTGGCCACTTCTTCCCGGCGGCGTACGAGCCGATTCATCCGGATGCTGCGCCCGAGCCGGTCGGCGCCGCCGATTCCGCGCCGACGGACGCCGCGCCTGAGGCTCCCCTCGAGACGTCAGAGCCACCCGTCGACACGTCCGCGCCGCCAACCGGGGAGGCGTGGATCATCCCCGCGCCCGATGCGACCGCGGTCGCGTCGCCCCCCGTGACGGCCGCGCCCGCACCGGCCCCGGCCGATCCGTTGGCGTGGCTCGCGCCGCAGCCCGTGGTCGAGGACGCCTCGCTCGCGGCTCCGCCTGCCTTCGCCCCGGAGTCGCCCGACCCGAACTCGTACGCCCCGTACCCGTTCGAGATCGACCCCAGCCTGATCGATCCCGTCGCGGCGGCCTCGGTCGCCTCCTCCTCCGACGTCGACAACGTCGACGACGTCGAGTCTGGGTCGCCCGAGACGCCCCCGGCGGTCCCCGAGACCGTCTCTGCACCGCCCGAAACGTCCCCTCCGGCTCCCGAGGCCGACGAGGACCCCGCTGCGGCGGCAACTCCGGTCGCGCATGAGCCAGTGCCTCCGGCGGCGGCGGAGAACCCCTGGTGGGCCGCGGCCGAACCGGTCGCCGGCGACTGGGACGTCCCGCCACCTGAGCAAGCCGGACCGGCTCCGGCCGTCCCCGTGCCCTACTCCACCGAGCCCCCGGTCGGCCCCGAGTCGCCCGACTGGTTGGACGCGCCACCCCCGGTGTTCACCCCGCCGCAGCTGATCGAGCCGCCGACCTTCGTCGACAGCCCGCCGAACGCGGCCCTCGACCCGTTCGCCCCGATCACCGCGAACACCATGGCCGGGCTGCCGGTCCCGCTGCCAACGGAGCAGCCGAACATCGCCGATCGGGCCGAGCTGCCGCCGCCGCCCGGATACGAGGACATCCCCATCCTGTCCAGCGACGCGATCGCTCCTGCGCCGGTCGCATCCGACGTCTTCTTCGCCCCGGCGACTCCGGTCGGTGCACCGCCCACCGCAAACGAGACGTCCACCCTCGACCATGACGATGACGACGTCATCGACGAGGTCGACCGCGTCACCGGCACGGGCGCCATCCCGATCTCCAGCCTCGGCACGGTGGAGCCGCTCGCTCCGCCGTCGCAGCCGATCCAGACCATCCGAGTCGGCGACGGCCAGCCCGCCCTGGTCGATGAGAAGCCCCACGAGCCTCCCGCTTTCGAGGTCGAGGCGGCCGGCCCCGAGCCCACGCCGCTCGACATGCGCGCAGGCCGTGCCGCCAGGCTGTTCTGGCTGTGGTTCGCCGCGAACTCCTCGGTGCTGAGCATGGGCCTCGGCGCCGTGCTGCTGGCCACCGGGATGAGCCTGCGCCAGTCGATCGTGGCGACCCTTGCCGGTGTCGCGATCTCGTTCCTGCCCCTCGGCCTCGGCACCCTCGCCGGCAAGTGGAGCGGGCAGCCCACCATGATCGTCTCGCGTGCCGCTTTCGGGCACGCGGGCAACATCCTGCCCGCCTTGCTCGCCGTACTGGTCCGCGTGCTCTGGGGCGGTGTGCTTCTCTGGCTGCTGGCGACCGCGGTCGCCCAGGTGCTGGTCGGCGCAGGTCTGGATGCCGGCCTCGGCACCACGGTCTGGCAGCTGGTCGGTCTGGTCGCGGGCTTCGTGATCGCGACTGTGATCGCGGTCTTCGGGTACGGATTCGTGGCGAAGCTGCAGCTCGTGGTGAGCATCGTCAGCGGTGTGCTGATCCTCGGCTCCGCCGCCCTCACCTTCCAGCACCTCGACTTCGCCCGGGCGCTGACCGTGCCCGACGGCAGCTGGATCCTGGTGATCTCGGGCGCCGCCCTCGTCTTCAGCGTCGTGGGCCTCGCGTGGGTGCACTCGAGCTCCGATCTGGCGCGCTACCAGCGTTCCGGCAGCTCCGGCGCAACGTCGATGCTCTGGGCCACCTTCGGTGCCACGCTGCCGCCCTTCTTCCTGATCGTCTGGGGCGCCATGCTCGCGGCATCCGACCCGGCGGTTGGCACGCAGCTCCGCAACAACCCGCTCGCCGCGATCGCCTCCCTGCTTCCCGACTGGTACCCCGCCCCGCTGCTCATCGCGGCGGCGCTCGGGCTGCTCTCCGGCGCCGTGCTGACGATGTACTCCGGCGGCTTCGCCGTCCAGGCGCTCGGCCTGAGGGTGCGACGCAACATCGGCACACTCGTCGCGGCGATCCTGGTGCTCGCGACGGCGGGTGCGCTCCTCTTCGTCGTCAGCGATTTCTCGTCGCTGATCCGCGATCTCGTCATCACCGTCGCCGTGCCGGTCGCGGCGTGGGCCGGGATCTTCGCATCCGAGATGATGATCCGCACCCGCCGCTTCCACACGCCGTCGCTGCTCGCGCCTGGCGGCATCTACCCGCAACTGCGCCCGCTGAACTTCATCGCCCTCATCGTGGTCAGCGTGATCGGCCTCGGGCTCGTGACCTCGACGATCCCGGGCCTGGAGTGGGAGGGCTTCCTGTACGGGATCGCCGGTGTCGGCGCGAAGGACCTGCTCGCCAGCAGCGATGCGGGCGTGTTCGTCGCGCTGCTGCTGGGCATCCTGGTTCCGCTGGTCGGGGGCATCCCGTCGATCCGCCGCCAGGAGCGCACCTCCGTCGTCGGCTGACCCGCTCGACCACCGCTTCCGCACCGCGCTTCTACACTAGGTGGATGCCGACCACCCTCGCCGACGCCGACGCCGCCATCTCGGCGCTGTGGCCTCCGGCCGGCGCCGAGAGCTGGGATGCGGTCGGGCTGGTCGCCGGGGATCCCGAGACCGAGGTCCGCGCCATCCACCTCGCCGTGGATGCGGTACCCGAGACGGTGGACGAGACCCTCGAGCTCGGCGCGCAACTGCTTCTGAGCCACCACCCGCTCCTGCTGCGTGGCGTCACGAGCGTCGCCGAGGACCGCTACAAGGGCGTCGTGCTTGGCCGGCTGATCCGTGGCGGCGCCGCACTGATCGCCGCGCACACCAACGCGGATGTCGTCGCCCGCGGCACCTCGGGCGTGCTGGCCGAGCGGCTTGGGCTGGTCGACACGCGTCCGCTGGAGCCGGCCGCGGGGGCGGCATCCGACCCGGCAACCGGCATCGGCCGCATCGGACGGCTGCCCGCCCCCACCACGCTCGGGCTCCTCGCCCGGCTCATCGCCGACATCCTGCCTGCCACCGCCCAGGGCGTCAGGGTCGCCGGGGAGTACGAGCAGCCGATCACCACGATCGCCCTCTGCGCCGGCGCCGGTGACTCGCTGCTCGCGAACCCCGAGGTGGTGGCGGCCGACGTGTACCTGACGAGCGATCTGCGGCATCATCCGGCCTCCGAGGCGCGAGAGCGCGCCCGGCTGGGCCGTGGGCCTGCCCTCATCGACGTGTCGCACTGGGCGAGCGAATGGCTCTGGCTGGATGTCGCGGCCGAGCAGCTGCGCACGTCCCTTCCCGGCGTGACCATCACCGTCAGCGAGCTGCGCACCGACCCCTGGGACTTCGCGATCGTCTGATGCGCGCCATCCCGCCCCCCGACCTCCCTCGAATGGAGACTTCATGGCCCTGAAGGCCGCCCCCGAAGACCAGGCCCTGCTGCTGGACCTGCAGGCGCTGGACACCAAGCTGCAGCAGCTGAACCACCGCGTCGCGAATCTGCCCGAGATCGCCACGATCGCCGGGCTGTCCACGGTGCGTGACGGCCTGCGCACCACGGTCGCCGAGGCGAGCGGCGCCTGGGAGGACGCGCAGCTCGAACTGAAGCGCACCGAGGCCGATGTGGCGGTGGTCGAGGCCCGTGTCACCCGCGACAAGGAGCGGATGCAGGCGAGCGCGTCGGTCAAGGATGTCGCGGCCTTCGAGCAGGAGCTCACCGCCCTCGCCAAGCGTCAGAGCGACCTCGAGGACATCGAGCTCGCGGTCATGGAGACCGTCGAGGAGCGCGCGAAGGCCTTGAGCGACAGCCGTGCGCAACTGGAGGCCGTCGATGCGAAGATCGCCGAGGCGTCGGGCGCGCGCGATGCCGCCCTGGTCGACCTGAACGCCGATCGCGACCGTGCGACCGGCGACCGCGAGGCGCTCGTCGCCCGAGTGCCCGCCGAGCTGCTCGCCCTCTACGAGAAGCAGCGCGCCCGCTACGGGGTCGGTGCCTCCCTGCTGCGCGGCGGGGTCTCTGGCGCGAGCGGGGTCGCGTTGAACTCCTCCGACATGACCGTGGTGCGTGCCGCTGCCCCGGATGACGTGCTGCTCTGCCCGGACTCGAGCGCGATCCTGGTGCGCACCAACGAATCGGGCCTGTGATGAAGGGGAAGCCGTAGTGGCCGTCGCATTCCGGGCGAACCCGCCGGCCGATGGCGAAGCGCGCGAGTTGATCGTCGAAGCCGACGGCGGATCCCGCGGCAACCCGGGCGTGGCCGCGGGCGGCAGCGTCGTGATCGACCCGGTCACCGGCGAGGTGCTCGCCGAACTCGGCGTCTACGTCGGGATCACGACGAACAACGTCGCGGAATACAACGGGATGATGGCGGGCGTCCGCCGCGCGCTCGAGATCGATCCGCAGGCCGTGCTGCACGTGCGCCTGGACTCCAAGCTCGTCGTCGAGCAGATGAGCGGACGGTGGAAGATCAAGAACGCCGCCCTGGCGGATCTCGCGGCGGAGGCGCGCAGCATCCTGGCGGGCACCCCGGTGTCGTTCGAGTGGATCCCGCGTGCCGAGAACTCGCGAGCCGATCGCCTGGCCAACGAGTCGATGGACAAGAAGGCCTCGTTCGCCCGCTGAAGGCTGTCGGCTACGCTGGGCAACGCAAACGGGTCGGCCAGACGGTCGCGTCACGCTTCTTCGGAAGGGTGCCGAGGAACGTCCGGGCTCCATAGAGCAGGACGGTGGGTAACACCCACCCGGAGCAATCCGCGAGAAAGTGCAACAGAGAGTAGACCGCCACGGGGCTTCGGCCCCGGGGTAAGGGTGAAACGGTGGTGTAAGAGACCACCAGGGGCCCGGGTGATCGGGCTCGCTGGGTAAACCTCGTCCGGAGCAAGGTCAGACAGGGAACGTTCGAGGCTGCTCGCCGAGTTCCCGGGTAGACCGCTAGAGGGCTGCGGCAACGTAGTCCCGAGAGAGATGGCCGTCACGGATGACGCGGCAACGCGTCATCCGGACAGAACCCGGCGTATCGGCCGGCCCGTTTGTTCCAGAGATGGACGCAGAGAAAAGCGCCCGTCGGCGTAAGCCGACGAGCGCTTTTCGTGGTGCTTGACTACGCGAGCTTGATCGCGGCGGCCTGCGGGCCCTTCTGGCCCTGGGTCACCTCGAACTCGACGCGCTGTCCCTCTTCGAGGCTGCGGTAACCCGAGGCCTCGATAGCGGAGTAGTGGGCGAACAGATCCTGCGATCCGTCATCGGGGGTGATGAAGCCGAAACCTTTTTCGGCGTTGAACCACTTCACGGTTCCAGTGGGCATTGATGTACTGCTTTCTCTACTGCTCGGCTCCGTCGTTCGGAGCGGATCGTCGCGGTGTCTTTGATCCGCTCATGCATGGCGTGAACTCCACCGGCGGCGAGGTCCAGACCATTTACCTGCGTAACACAACAACTAAGTGGCAACCGTATAGCACGCACCCGCTTGGAGGAGAACGCTTTCGAAACATTTCACCGAACCGAAATAGAAGCGAGATCAGGGATTCTGGCGCGCCGGGCTCCGATTTGGGGGCCCTTGTTCAGGTCGAAGCGTTACTGTCAGGCATCTAGAGCATCCGCTCGTTCCTCCGGCTGAGAAGTCGAACACCGACTTTCTCGAGGCCCGATGTCTCTCAGTTCCTCGGTCAGCCCTACCCTGGGCGCGGTCCGCACCACGACGCCGCGCGTCGCGGGAGCGCCGACTCCGATCAGCTCGTACTCGAATCTGCTTGGTTCGATCCGCACCGCCGGACTGCTCGAGCGCAGCCGGGTCTTCTACTACAGCGTCTTCGCGACGCTGGTCGTGGCGCTCGGGGGAGCCGTCACCGGGTTCGTCCTCCTCGGCCCCTCCTGGTTCCAGCTGCTCATCGCCGGCGCGCTGGGGATCATCTTCACCCAGTTCGCCTTCCTCGGGCACGAGGCATCCCACCGTCAGGTCTTCACCTCGGGAAAGGCCAACGACCGGGCCGGCCGCGCCCTGGCCGTCGGTGTGGTGGGCATGAGCTACTCCTGGTGGATGAACAAGCACACGCGCCACCACGCCAACCCGAACATGGTCGGCAAGGACCCGGATATCGCGGTCGACACCTTCTCGTTCATCGAGCCGGATGCCGCATCCGCCCGTGGGCTCCGTGCCCTGATCACGCGCCACCAGGCCGCGCTCTTCTTCCCCTTCCTCGCCTTCGAGGGCATCAACCTGCACGTCAAGTCGTTCGGCCACGTCTTCGGCCGAGGCAAGGTGGACGGCCGTGCGCTGGAGATCGTCCTCCTGGTGCTGCGCATGGCGGTCGTCGTCGGCGCGATCTTCTGGGTGCTCCCGCTCGGGATGGCGTTCGCCTTCCTCGGCGTGCAGCTCGCCGTATTCGGCATCTACATGGGCGCCTCGTTCGCTCCGAACCACGTCGGCATGGAGATCGTGCCCGAGGGCGCCAAGCTCGACTTCCTGAGCAAGCAGGTGCTGACCTCGCGCAACGTGAAGGGCGGCTGGTGGATGAGCGCCTTTATGGGCGGCCTGAACTTCCAGATCGAGCACCACCTGTTCCCGAGCATGGCGCGGCCGCATCTGCGCCAGACCCGGCGCCTGGTGCGCGAGGCCTGCGCGCGCGAGGGGATCCCGTACACCGAGACCTCGCTGCGGCGCGCCTACGTCATCGTGCTCACCTACATGCGCGAGATCGGCCTGTACTCCGGCCAGCTCGCCGGCTTCGAGTGCCCGATGGCCGGGCAGTACCGGCGCGTCTAACCGTTCGCGGCAGGGGCGTCCGGCACGTCAGGCACGTCCGGCACGAAGCGGTAGCCCATGCCGGCCTCGGTGACGAGGTGCACGGGCGCCGACGGCTCGGCCTCGAGCTTCTTGCGCAGCTGCGAGAGGTACAGCCGCAGATACCCGGTGTCGGTCGTGTACTGCGGCCCCCACACTTCGGTCAGCAGGGTCTCGCGCGTCACCAGCCGGCCGGGATTGCGCACGAGCACCTCGAGCAGCCGCCACTCGGTCGGCGTGAGGCGCACCGGCGCACCGGCGCGCGTGACCAGGCGGGCCACCAGATCGACGGTCACGTCGCCGAACGTCACCACCGGCTCCTCGTCCGCCGCGGGCGTCCGCCTGGCCAGGGCCCGGATCCGCGCGAGCAACTCGTCTGCCGCGAACGGCTTGGTCACGTAGTCGTCGGCACCCGCATCGAGGGCCGCCACCTTGTCCCACGATCCGCTGCGGCCCGACACCACGAGGATCGGCACCTGCGTCCATCCGCGGAGGGCTTCGATGACCTGGACGCCGGTGAGACCCGGCATGCCGAGGTCGAGCACGACGATGTCGGGATGCGCGCGGGTCGCGGCATCCAGGGCGGCCTTGCCGTCGGCCGCGGTCACCACCTCGTAGCCGCGGGCGGTCAGGGTGATGCGCAGAGCGCGGACGATCTGCGGATCGTCATCGGCGATCAGGATCTTCACGCGGCGCCTCCCACCGACGAGGACCTGCTCTGCTTGACCAGGGGGAGCGGGCGGGACGAGTGCACCACCGGCAGTTCGATGACCATCGTCAGTCCGCCTCCCGGGGTGTCCTCCGCCTCGAGGGTGCCGCCCATCGCTTCCACGAACCCCTTGGAGAGCGAGAGGCCGAGCCCGACACCGACCGAGTTGTCGAGGTCGCCGTGGCGCTGGAACGGCATGAAGATCCCCTCGCGTTCCTCGGCCGGGATCCCGGGGCCGTTGTCGATCACGCGCACCTGAACCCGGTCGCCGAAGTGGCTGCTCGCGATCGTGGGCGATGATCCGGCAGGGGAGAACCGGATCGCGTTGGTCAGCAGGTTCACGACCGCGCGCTGGAGCAGGGCGGCATCCGCGTCCACCATCGGCACGGCCGTGAGTTCGAGCGTGACCTGGCCAGGAGGCAGCCGCAGCTCGTCGAGGGCACCGCCGACGACGTCGTCGATCGCGACCGGGGCGAGGGCGACGCCGATCACGCCGGCCTGCAGCCGGGTGACGTCGAGCAGGTCGGTCACCAGCGTGCCGAGCGCGATGAGGCTCTCATCGGCGGTGGCGAGAAGCTCGGCGCGGTCGGCCGCGCTGAGCTTGACGTCGGGGGAGCGCAGTGAGCTGACGGCCGCCGTGGCGGACGCGAGCGGCCGTCGCAGATCGTGACTCACGGCGGCGAGCAGAGCGCTGCGGAGCCGGTCGGCCTCGGCGAGCGGCTTCGCGTCTGCGGCCTCGCTCGTGAGGCGTCGTTCCACCAGGGCCGACTCCAGCTGCGAGACGAAGACGCCGAGGATCCGCCGGTCCGAGGGGTCGAGCGGATGCCCGATGAGCTCGATGTGGGCGTCCTCGCCGAGCGGGATCGACGTCTGCTCGTCATGGTCGGATGCGCTGTGCAGCTCGACGGACTCGGCGACCGTCTCCGTTCCCTGAACGAGCCGCACGCTGGTGATCCCGAAGCTCTCGCGCAGCCTGTTCACGAGCTCCTGGAGCGCATCGGACCCCTGGAGCACGCCGCCCGCGACGGCCACGAGCACCTCGGCCTCCGCCGACGCTCGCGCGGCGATCCGGGCACGGCGCGCTGCCTGGTCGACGACGACGCTCACCAGCGCCGCCACGATGACGAAGATGACAAGGGCCAGCGAATGGACGGGGTCGGCGATGCGGATCAGATGCAGTGGGGGGACGAAGAAGAAGTCCAGCAGGAAGCCCGCGATCACGGCGGACAGCAGGGCGGGCCAGATCCCGCCGAGCAAGGCTACGACGACGATGAACAACTGGAACATCAGGACGTCGGTGGGCAGGGCTTGGTCGCTGCGGAACAGGGAGAGCAGGAACGTGAGTGCCGGGAGCCCCAGCACCGCCAGGATCAGCCCTCCGATGCGGCGCTGCAGCGACAATGCGCCTCCGAGGTGCGGCAGGCGCCTCTTGCCGGCCTCCGAGTGCGAGACGATGTGCACGTCGATATCGCCGGAGAGCCGGATGACGGTCGAGGAGGTTCCTGCTCCGCCGAAGAAGGTCTGGATCCGGCTGCGTCGCGAGACCCCGATCACCAGCTGGGTCGCGTTGACGCTGCGGGCGAAGTCCACGAGCGCCGACGGGACCTGCTCGGCGACCAGTTGCCGGAAGGTCCCCCCGAGGGTCTCGACCAGGGCGCGCTGGGCGGCCAGGATGTCCGCACTGGGCCCCGTGAGCCCGTCCGGGCTCGTCACGTGCACGGCGAAGAGCTGTCCGCCGCCGGAACGCTGGGCGATGCGGGCCCCACGGCGCAGCAGGGTGTCGCCCTCCGGTCCACCGGTCAGCGCCACCACGATGCGCTCGCGCGCCTCCCACGGCTGCTTGATGCCCTGCTCGGCGCGGTAGGCCTGCAGGGCGGTATCCACCTCGTCCGCCAGCCAGAGCAGGGCGAGCTCGCGCAGCGCCGTCAGGTTGCCGAGCCGGAAGTAGTTGCTGAGCGCCGCGTCCACCCGGGCGGCCGGATACACGAGCCCCTGCGAGAGGCGGTCGCGCAGCGACTGGGGCGTCAGGTCGATCAGTTCGACCTGGTCGGCACCCCGGAGCACCGAGTCGGGGATGGTCTCCCGCTGAGGAACGCCGGTGATCTGCTGCACGACGTCGTTGAGGGACTCGATGTGCTGGATGTTGACGGTGGAGATCACATCGATCCCAGCGTCCAGGATCGCCCGCACGTCCTCCCAGCGCTTGCCGTGCAGCGATCCCGGCGCGTTGGTGTGCGCCAGTTCGTCGACCAGGGCGATGTCGGGGTGCCGCTCGATCACGGCATCGAGGTCCATCTCGTCGAGGACGACGCCGCGGTGTTCGACCGTGCGCCGCGGGATGGTCTCGAGGCCCTCCGTCAACGCCGAGGTGGCCGCGCGGCCGTGTGTTTCCACGACCGCGACGACCACGTCTTTGCCTTCGTTGCGCAGGCGTCTGCCCTCTTCGAGCATCGCGTATGTCTTGCCGACGCCCGGGGCGGCGCCCAGCATCACGCGCAGGCGACCCTTCGTCATGAGCCCCAGTCTCGCCTATCCGGAGAGCGGGGGCTCAGGGCTTCAGCGCCGCGACGGCGATGTTCAGTTCCAGCACGTTGACCGTCGGCTCGCCGAGGTAGCCGAGCTGGCGCCCCTCGACGTGCTGTTCGACCAGGGCGTGCACGGCGTCCGGCGAGAGCCCGCGAGCTTGGGCGACCCTGTCGACCTGGATCAGCGCGTACGCCTCACTGATGTCGGGATCGAGGCCCGAGCCGGATGCCGTCACGGCATCCGCGGGGATCTGATCGATCGTCACGCCGTCACTCTTCTCGATGTCGGCCTGGCGCTGCTTGATGGCCTTGATCAGGTCCTTGTTCTCGGGGCCGTAGTTGGATCCGCTGGAGGCGGCGCCGTCGTAGCCATCGCCGGCCGCGGACGGCCGCGACTGGAACCACTCCGGCAGGGCGTTGCCCTTCTTGTCGGTGAACGACTGGCCGATGAGCGAGGAGCCCACCACCTGCCCGTTCTGCCGGACCAGTGAGCCGTTCGATTGCGACGGCATCGCGAGCCCGATCACCCAGATGGCGGCGGGGTAGAGCACGCCGAGCACCACGGTGAAGACGATCATGGCGCGGATGGAGACCCACGCTTGACGGGAGAGCTTCATGACTGTTCCTTTCTGTGGGCCGGTCCTTGCCCGGCCCACCCGCTCCGCGGCACGAGCGTCGTCGCGCCGCTTCGCTGGTGTCCTTGTTTCCTAGAAGCCCGGAATGAGCGTGACGATGAGATCGATGATCTTGATCCCGATGAACGGCGCGATGATGCCGCCGAGGCCGTAGATCAGCAGGTTCCGGGACAGAATGCTGGCCGCGGGCCGCGGACGGTATCTGACACCGCGGAGCGCCAGGGGGATCAGCGCCACGATGACCAGGGCGTTGAAGATGATCGCCGACAGGATCGCCGAGGCCGGGGAGTGCAGGCCCATGATGTTGAGCACCGCCAGCCCGGGAAACACCCCGGCGAACATCGCGGGAATGATCGCGAAGTACTTCGCGACGTCGTTGGCGATCGAGAAGGTCGTCAGCGATCCGCGGGTGATGAGCAGCTGCTTGCCGATCCGCACGATGTCGATCAGCTTGGTCGGGTCAGAGTCGAGGTCGACCATGTTGCCGGCCTCCTTCGCGGCCGACGTGCCGGTGTTCATCGCGACCCCGACGTCCGCCTGGGCCAGCGCCGGCGCGTCGTTCGTGCCGTCACCCGTCATCGCGACGAGGTTGCCGCCCTCCTGCTCCTTCTTGATGTAGGCCATCTTGTCTTCGGGGGTCGCCTCGGCGAGGAAGTCGTCAACGCCTGCCTCGGCGGCGATCGCCTTCGCCGTCAGCGGGTTGTCCCCGGTGATCATCACCGTCTTGATGCCCATGGCCCGCAGTTCGGCGAACCGCTCCTTCAGGCCGGTCTTGACGATGTCCTTGAGGTGGATGACGCCGAGCACGGTACCGGCACCCTTCGCGTCCTTCTTGGCTACGACGAGCGGGGTGCCGCCCGATGACGAGATCTTCTCGACGATCTCGGTCAGGGCGGTGCGTTCCGCGTCATTCGCGGAACGTCCCACCCACTCCGCGACTTGCGAGCCTGCGCCTTTGCGCACCTGCGTGCCGTCGGCCAGGTCGAGGCCGCTCATGCGCGTCTGCGCCGTGAACGGGACGACCACCGCGCCATTCGGCACGTCGGTCTTGCCGCCCGCAAGGTCCACCACGGAGGTGCCCTCGGGGGTGGGGTCGGCCAGCGACGACAGCCGTGCGGTCTCGATCAGCACGGCCTGCGATACCCCGGGCAGCGGCAGGATCTCGGTCGCCTGGCGGTTTCCGTAGGTGATGGTGCCGGTCTTGTCCAGCAGCAGCGTCGTGACGTCGCCTGCGGCCTCGACGGCGCGGCCCGACATGGCGAGCACGTTGTGCTGCACCAGGCGGTCCATGCCGGCGATGCCGATGGCGCTCAGCAGGGCGCCGATGGTGGTCGGGATGAGGCACACCAGGAGCGCGATCAGGATCACGATCGTGGTGGCTCCGCCGGTGTAGGCCGCCATCGGGTTCAGGGTGAGCACGACGACCAGGAAGATGATCGTCAGGCTCGCCAGCAGGATGTTCAGCGCGATCTCATTGGGCGTCTTCTGACGCGACGCGCCCTCGACCAGGCGGATCATCCGGTCGACGAAGGTCTCGCCGGGCTTCGAGGTGATCCTCACCACGATGCGGTCGCTGAGCACGCGGGTACCGCCGGTCACTGCGCTGCGGTCGCCGCCGTGCTCGCGCACGACGGGGGCCGACTCGCCGGTGATCGCCGACTCGTCGACGCTCGCGATGCCGGCGACGATGTCTCCGTCACCGGGGATCACCTCTCCCGCCGTGATCACGACGATGTCGCCGAGCCGCAGATCGGCGGACGCCACATCGGCGGCGACCGCCTTCAGCGCATCCGGATCCGACTTCTCGTCGTAGTCGGCGACGCGGTGCGCGAGCGTCGAGGTGCGGGTCGCCCGCAACGACGCCGCTTGCGCCTTGCCGCGGCCCTCCGCCACCGCTTCCGCGAGGTTCGCGAAGAGCACGGTGAGCCACAGCCAGACGGCGATGCCGGCGCTGAAGCTCGCGGCCAGGGGCCCCGCGCTGGTGGTCTGCTCGCCGAGGAAGGGTTCCGCGATCGCGAACGCGGTGGTGAGCAGGGCTCCCACCTCGACCACGAACATGACGGGATTGCGCCACATCAGCCGCGGGTCGAGCTTGCGGAACGTGCGGGGGAGAGCCTCGACCAGAAGGCGGGGCGACAGGGCGCCCGACCGCGGCGTGTGCACCGGGGTGGGGGTCTGTACAGGAGTGAGCGTGGTCATGGTGTTACTTCAGCCCTTCCGCCAGGGGACCCAGCGCGAGTACGGGGAAATAGGTGAGTGCGGTGACGAGCAGTGTCGTGCCGATCAGCAGTCCGACGAACTGCGGACGATGAGTCGGCAGGGTTCCGGCGGTGACCGGCACCTTGTCCTGTTGCGCGAGCGATCCCGCCAGGGCGAGCACGAACACGATCGGAACGAACCGCCCCAGGAACATCACGACGCCGAGCGCCGTGTTGAGCCACGGGGTGTTCGCCGTGAGGCCGGCGAACGCCGATCCGTTGTTGTTCGCCGCCGAGGTGAAGGCGTAGAGCACCTCGCTGAAGCCGTGCGTCCCTGGATTCCAGATCGACGTCTTCTCGAGGTCGGCCCGTACCGCGGGGATCGCGAAGCTCAGCCCGGTGCCGAGGAGCACCAACGCGGGCGTGGTCAGGATGTACAGGCTCGCGAGCTTCATCTCGCGAGGCCCGACCTTCTTGCCGAGGTACTCGGGGGTGCGTCCGACCATCAGGCCGGCCACGAACACCGCGATGATCGCGAGCACCAGGATGCCGTAGAGACCCGCGCCGACGCCGCCGGGGGCGACCTCGCCGAGCATCATGTCCGAGAGCGTCACCGCCCCCCCGAGGGCGGTGTAGCTGTCGTGCATCGAGTTGACCGCGCCGGTCGACGTCAGCGTCGTAGACGACCCGAAGATCGTCGAGGCGACGATCCCGAAGCGGTCCTCCTTGCCCTCCATCGCGCCGCCCGCGAGTTGCGGAGCGGTGCCGGATGCGCTGAGCTCCGCCCAGGCGAGCAGGAGGTTCGAGACCAGCCAGAAGATGCCCATCGTGGCCACGATCGCGATTCCCTGGCGACGGTCGCCGACCATCTTGCCGAAGGTGCGCGGGAGGCTGAACGGGATCACCAGCAGCAGGAAGATCTCGAACAGGTTCGTCCAGGCGCTCGGGTTCTCGAAGGGGTGGGAGGAGTTGGCGTTGAAGAAGCCGCCGCCGTTGGTGCCGAGTTCCTTGATCGCCTCCTGGGATGCCACCGGGCCGCCGGGGATGGTCGCACCCGATCCGGTGATCGACGTCACGTGCTGGAAGCCCGAGAAGTTCTGGATCACCCCGCCGGCGATCAGGATGACGGCGACAACGACCGAGAGCGGGAGCAGGATCCGCAGCACGCCGCGGGTGAGGTCGACCCAGAAGTTGCCGATGGTGCCGGTGTGCCGGCGTGACAGGCCGCGGACCAGCGCGACGGCCACCGCGATCCCGACTGCCGCTGAGACGAAGTTCTGAACCGCGAGGGCGGCGATCTGCACGGTGTAGCCGAGCGTGGTGTCGGGGGAGTACGACTGCCAGTTCGTGTTGGTCACGAACGAGATCGCCGTGTTGAACGACAGCGGCTCGCTCGGCTGGGGCAGGCCGAGCGCCCATGGCAGCCAGGTCTGGATGCGCTGGAAGAGATAGACGATCAGGATCCCGATGACCGAGAGCGCCAGCACCGAGCGCAGGTAAGCGCCCCAGCTCTGCTCGCTGTCACCGTTTGCGCCGATCACGCGGTAGAAGCCGCGTTCGACCTTCAGGTGCTTGGTCCCGGTGAACACCCGGGCCATGTAGTCGCCGAGGAAGACGTGAGACACCGCCAGGAGGACGATGAGCGTCGCCATCTGCCCGCCGAACAGCAACCACTCGGTTCCGACCGGCGCCATCAGAAGCGCTCCGGGAGGATCAGGGCCACGATGACGTAGCCGATCGCCGCGATCGAGAGGACCGCGGCGATGATCGCGAACACGATCACAGCTTCTCGACCCCCTTCGCGATGACGAGGACGACGGCGGCCAACGCGAGGATCGCGATGACGTAGATGATGTCGAGCACGGGGAACTCCATCCGTTCAAGCGCGTGCAAGTGCGCTGCGGCGAACGCCACGGAAGTAATCAACACCCGTGCTGAGTTCCGAAATCAGACCCTTACGACTCCCTAACGGGGCCGGGAGCTTCCCTAACGGGAGTCTGAGCTTGATGCCTTCTTGGTCTTCACTGACAGAGCGGCAGAGCCCACGATGCCCGCGTTGTTCTTCATCGTCGCGGCGACGATGGGGAACCGGAGCTTCAGAAGGGGGAGGAAGTCGTCCGCGTTCTTGGAGACGCCGCCGCCCACGATGACCAGGTCAGGGGAGAACAACTTCTCGAGCTCGTCGTAGTAGCGCTGCAGGCGCTTCGTCCAGTGCTCCCAGTCCAGGTCGTCGCGCTCCTTGGCCGAGTACGCCGCACGGCTCTCGGCGTCGTGGCCGTCGATCTCGAGGTGGCCGAGCTCCGAGTTGGGCACGAGCACGCCGTCGTAGATCAGCGCGCTCCCGATGCCGGTGCCGAGCGTGGTCAGGATCACGAGGCCGTCCTTGCCTTGGGCGGCGCCGTAGCGCACCTCGGCGACGCCCGCGGCGTCCGCGTCGTTCACGAAGAGGATGTCGCGCTTGAGGCTCTTCTCGAACAGCTTCTCGGCCTCGAGCCCAATCCACTTCTTCGAGACGTTCGCGGCCGACATGGTGACGCCGTGCAGCACGACGGCCGGAAAGCAGACCCCGACCGGAAGGTCATCGGCGTCGCCGCCCATCCCGTCGATCATCTTCACGACCTCGGCCACGATGTCGTCCGGCTTGCCGCCATCGGGCGTCGCGACCTTGTAGCGCTCGGTGAGCAGCTCGCCGGAGTCGAGGTCGACGATCGCGCCCTTGATGCCGGTGCCGCCGATGTCGATGCCGATCGCGTGGGTCATGCGGGTCCTCTCGATGGTGCCGGTGGGTGGGATGGTCAGGGCAGGGTCAGGATCTCGGCGCCGCGCTCGGTGACGACGAGCGTGTGCTCGAACTGGGCGGTGAGGCTGCGGTCGCGCGTCACGACCGTCCAGCCATCGTCCCATTCGTCCCACCGGGTCGTTCCCGGATGCTCGGGGGTTCCCAGCGTCAGCATCGGCTCGATCGTGAACACCATGCCGGGTTCCATGACGATCTCGTGATCGGGCGACGCGTCGTAGTGCGGGATCACCAGGCCGGTGTGGAACGCGCTGCCGACCCCGTGACCGGTGTAGTCCTTGACGACGCCGTAGCCGAACCGGCGGGCGTAACTCTCGATCGCCCGGCCGATCACGTTGACCTCGCGGCCGGGAGCGACCGCCTTGATCCCCCGGTTCAGCGCCTCGGCCGTCCGCGTGATGAGGTCGGCGGCCTCGAGAGCCGCCTCACCGACCGGGAAGGTGGCGTTCAGGTCGCCGTGCATCCCGCCGTGGTAGGCCGTGATGTCGATGTTGATGAGGTCGCCGTCGAGCAGCACGGTGCTATCAGGGATGCCGTGGCAGATCACCTCGTTGATCGACGTGCAGATCGATTTGGGGTAGCCGCGATAGCCGAGAGTCGAGGGGTAGGCGTCGTGAGCGATCAGGAAGTCGTGCGCGACGGCATCCAGCTCGTCGGTGGTCACCCCCGGGCGGATGACGGCGGCCACGGCCTCGACCGCCTGCGCGGCGATGCGGCCGCTGGCGCGGATCCGCTCGATCTCGGCGGCGGTGTAGCGGTCGTCGCCCTCGTACTCCCGTGGGCCGGCCTTGCCGACGTACTCGGGGCGCGCGATCGAAGCGGGGACCGCGCGAGCGGGAGAGAGGCGGCCGGGGATGAGGTGACCCTGCGCATCCCTCGACATGCTTCGATTCTAGGGATGGCGCGGAGAGCTAGGCTCGCGCCATGACGCAGTGGTGGTACAACAACAGGACCGGTCAGGTCGAAGAGGGCCCGCAGTCGCTCGGCTCCGAGCGGGATGGCCCATACGCGACGCGCGAGGACGCCGAACGGGCTCCCGAGATCGCCCAGGAGCGTGCGCGCAAGTGGGCCGAAGAGGACGCCGCCGAAGGCGACGACTAGCTCAGGCTGAGGCTCTGAGCCTCTCGAGGAGCGTCATCGCGTCATACGGCGAGCGCACCTTCTGATCGTTGTCGAAGTAGACGTAGACGTCCCGGTCGTGGTCCAGATGGTCGAGGGTCCACTCCTCCCAGTGCTCGATGCCCGCGGCGTCGTAGCCGCTCGTGTACAGCTCCTTGTCGCCGTGCAGGCGCGCGTACGCGAAATCGGCGGTGACCCAGTCGAGCTTGGGCCAGCGTCCCGCCGAGTCGCCGAGCACCGTCGCGATGTTGTGCTTCTCGAGGATGGCGGCGAACTCCGGGGTGTCGAAGCTGTAGTTGCGCACCTCGAGCGCGTGACGCACGGGACGCTCGGCGTCGGTCTCGAGATGCTCCTTGCCGGTCATCCGCTCACTGCGCCCCTTCGCCAGTTCGACGGCGTCACGAGTGGTGTGCGGGAGCAGCTGCAGGAATGCCTCGAGCTGCTCCGGATCGAGGTCGAGGTTGGGAGGCAGCTGCCACAGGATCGGGCCGAGCTTGGGGCCGAGCGCCAGGACCCCGGAGGCGAAGAAGTTCGCGACCGGCTCGGCGACATCGTCCAGCCGGCGGATGTGCGTGATGAAACGGGGCGCCTTGACCGAGAAGACGAAGCCGTCGGGCGTCGTGTCCCGCCACTTGACCCAGCTCGCCGGCTTCTGCAGCGCGTAGAACGAACCGTTCAACTCGATGGAGCTGACGCGCTCCGAGGCGTAGATGAGTTCGTCGGCCTGCCGCAGTCCCTTCGGATAGAAGTCGCCGCGCCACGGCTCGTAGGTCCAGCCGGACATCCCGACGTAGTACTGCGCCATTCCAACAGCGTAGGCGGAGGAGTCCTCCACCTCGCCGACAACCTTTCGGGGGGTCAACAACACGGTTGGTCGTCAGGCAGGATGAAGTGACTTGCTAGCTGGGGGGTGATGCAATGTCGATTCATGCGTTGAGCGGTGCGCCGACTCCGGTTGCACCGGGGTGGTACTCGGATCCGACCGGCGGCCGGCAGGCGCGCTGGTGGGACGGCGAGGAATGGACCACGCACGTCCAGGCGCTGCCGATGGGCGAGCCGCCCGAGGAGGAGTGGGTCGAGACAAGTCGTCTCGTTCCGCCGGGCGCGAGCTGGGCGAAGCGCTCCTTCGTCTGGGGGATCGTCGCGATCGTCGCGAACGCCCTGCTCGCTCCGACGGTGCTCGCCTTCGTCTTCGGCGTGATGGCGCTCCGGCGCGAGAAACGGTTGACGGCTCTCGGCTATGAGGTCGACGGCCGGCAGTACGCACGCCTGGGGATCATCCTCGGCGCGCTGGGCATCCTGTTCGCGGCCGGCTGGATCATCATGCTGCGCCTCGTCACGCACCACGCGCTCGGCTGAGCGGGCGAACTCCCGCGCTCAGCCCTTGAAGCTGTGCGCGTCGTCGGGGTACTCGCCCGAGTTCACGTCCGCGATGTAGGCGTTCGCGGCATCCGTCAGCACCTTCGACAGGTTGGCGTACTGCTTCACGAAGGTCGGGATGCGGCCCTGAGTGAGCCCGGCCCAGTCCGTCCAGACCAGCAGCTGGCCGGTCGTGTGCGGCCCGGCCCCGACGCTGATCGTCGGGATCTTGAGCTCCTCGGTCACGCGCTTCGCCGCCTCCGCGGGAACCATCTCGAGCACGACGGCGAAGGCGCCGGCATCCTCGACCGCGTGCGCGTCGGCGAGCAGCTGCTCGACGCCCTCGCCCCGGCCCTGGATGACGTGGCCGCCGAGCTGGTGCTCGCTCTGCGGCGTGAAGCCGATGTGCGCCATGACCGGGATGCCCGCCGAGACGATGCGCCGGATCTGCTCGGCGCTGCGCACGCCGCCCTCGAGCTTGACCGCGTGCGCGCCGGTCTCCTTCATGAAGCGGAACGCGGAGTGCAGGGCCTCGTCTGGCCCCGTCTCGTAGGAGCCGAACGGCATGTCGCCGATGACGAAGGCGCGCTTCACGGCACCGGCGACGGCGCGGGTCAGCGGGATGAGCTGATCGAGCGTGACCGGGAGCGTGGTGTCGTAGCCGAACACGTTGTTGCCCGCCGAGTCGCCCACCAGCAGGAAGTCGATGCCCGCCTGGTCGAAGATCGCGGCCGTCAGCATGTCATAGCTGGTGAGGCCGGTGATCTTGATGTCCTGCTCTTTCGCGTTCTGAAAGTGCCGGGTGCGGACTCGTTTGACGACTGCGTCTGCCATCCGGCCAGTCTAGGCTCGCGCCTCCTGGACTGCCGGTGCCCCCACGACCCCCTCGACCAGGAGCAGTTGTGCGGCGAGGTAGCTCGCCATCACCACCGCGCCCCACGGCCGGGACCGGAACCACGGCGTGAACTGGCGGAAGGCGAGCAGCGAGTCGGAGATCACGAACAGGATCCCTCCGGCCGCCATCCGCTTCCCCCCGCGCGTCGCCGACGCCGCCATGGCCGCGAGCACGGTCGCGTAGGCGACGACGGCCGGATACAGCACGGTCAGCCGTGGGGGCCGGAGAACCAGCATCATGACCAGCAGCCACGGCAGCAGCAGCACCGACCATGGCGACACCCGTGCGCGGAAGCCGCTCCAGAACAACACGATCATGCAGATGTGCGCGGCGAGGAACGCCGTCAGACCGGTCCGGAACGAACGATCGATCGTCAGATCGCCGACCCAGGAGAGCATCATCTCGATCACGAGCAGGGCCATCCGGCGGCGGCGGTGATGCCGCACGCCGATCAACCGGATGCCGAGCGCCGGAATGAGCGCGGCCTTGGTGGCACGGTCGACCCGCGTCGCGCCAAGCAGTTTCGCGCCGAGGTGGACGCCCGAGATCAGGGCGAAGGGCAGCAAGGTGGCGGGTGTGCGCTGACCCACGGTCAGCCCGCCCGACGTGAGGTGATCGGCAGGCGCCGATCGCGCCCGAAGGCCATGCCCGAGATCTTCGGCCCGATCGCGCCCTGCCTGCGCTTCCACTCCGCATGGTCGACGAGGTCGGCGACCCGTTCGACCGTCGCTCGGTCGAACCCCGTGGTGATCAGGTCCTCGCGGCCGAGCCGCTCGGTGATGTATCCCTCGAGGATCTCGTCGAGCAGTTCATAGGGCGGCAGCGTGTCCTGGTCGGTCTGATCGGGCCGCAACTCGGCGCTCGGCGGCTTGCTGATCGAGTTCTCGGGGATCGGCGGAGTCGCGCCGCGCACGACCGCGGCCTCGTTCCGCCAGCGCGCCAGCTCCCAGACCAGCATCTTCGGCACATCCTTGAGGGGAGCGAAGCCGCCCGCCGAATCGCCGTAGATCGTCGAATAGCCCACCGACAGCTCGGTCTTGTTGCCCGTGGTGAGCACGAGGTGGCCGTGCATGTTCGACTCCGCCATCAGGATGATGCCCCGGATGCGCGCCTGTACGTTCTCCGCGGCCGTTCCGGTGAGCCGCAGCTGGTCCTCGATCGGCTTGACGAGTCCGGCGATCGCCTCGGTGGAGTAGTGCAGGCCGATCCGCGCGGCCAGATCGTCGGCATCCGTGCGGGAGCCGCCCGAGCTGTAGCGGCTCGGCATGCTCACGCCGTAGACGCGGTCCGCGCCGAGCGCGTCGGCGGCGATCGCCGCGCACACGGCGGAGTCGATGCCGCCTGACAGCCCGAGCACCACACTGTGGAAGCCGTTCTTCCCCGCGTAATCGCGCAGCCCGAGCACGAGCGCGTTCCAGAGCTGCTCGCGGTCGTCGGGAAGAGTGGCGATGTCCGTGATGACGGCGGCCCTCGCATCGTCGCGCCGCGCCTCCACCTCGACCCGGCGCACCGAGTCCGGCAGCGGCGTATCGGACGCGGCCGCGGGATCCACGTCGACGAGCAGCAGGTGGTCGCGGAACTGCGGCGCCCGCGCCAGGATCGTGCCGGCGCCATCCACGACGACGCTGTCTCCGTCGAAGACGAGGTCGTCCTGGCCGCCGACGATGTTGACGTAGGCGACGATCGTGTCGGTCTCCTGCGCGCGTCGGGTGACGAGGGGCAGGCGCGTCTCGTCCTTGTCGCGCTCGAAGGGGGAGGCGTTGATGACGAGCAGGAGGCCGGCGTCCGCCTGCAGCACTCGGCCGACCGGGCCGCCGTCTCGCCAGAGGTCCTCGCAGATGATGAGCGCGGCATCTACCCCTTTGACCCTGATGACCAGCAGCTCGTCGCCCGGCACGAACACGCGGTACTCGTCGAACACCGAGTAGTTCGGCAGGTGGTGCTTGGCGTAGCGGGCGCGCACCTCGCCGCCCTGCAGCACGGAGGCGCAATTCTGGGCGATCGCGGTCGGCGCGTTCGAGGTTCCGAGGGTGCGCGGCTCGATCGGTCCCTCCGGATGCCCGACCACGAGCACGAGGTCGCCGAGCCCCTCGTCCGCCAGCCGTCGCGCCAGCGCCGGGACGGCCGCTGAGGCCGCGCGCAGGAAGCTCGGCTGCGATGCCAGGTCCTCGATCGGGTATCCGCTGAGCGACATCTCGCCCGCCAGCAGGAGGTCGGCGCCCGCTTCCCAGGCGACGCGCGCTGCAGCGACGATCTGCTCGGAATTGCCCGCGAAATCCCCGACGATCGGGTTGGTCTGTGCCAGTGCCAATCGCAGTCGGGGCATACCGGTAGCCTAGAGCGGAGGCGCACGGTGCACCCGTGACGGGCAACCAGAAGGGCTTGGCATGGACAAGCAGCGTGACTTCGTTCTTCGCACCATCGAGGAGCGCGGCGTCAAGTTCGTGCGGCTGTGGTTCACCGATGTGGTCGGCACGCTGAAGTCGGTGGCGCTCGCTCCGGCCGAGGTCGAGGGTGCGTTCAGCGAGGGCGTCGGATTCGACGGCTCGGCGATCGAGGGCCTCACCCGCAGCTACGAGGCGGATGTGCTCGCACATCCGGACCCCACCACGTTCCAGATCCTGCCGTGGCGCGGTGAGATCGACCCGACCGCCCGCATGTTCTGCGACATCATGACGCCCGACGGGCAGCCCGCGGCCGCGGATCCGCGCAACGTGCTCAAGCGCACGCTCGCCAAGGCGGCCGATCGCGGCTTCACCTTCTACACGCATCCGGAGATCGAGTTCTACCTGCTCAAGTCGAGCAAGCTGAAGAACGGCGCGGCGGAGCCTGTCGACTCGGCGGGCTACTTCGACAACGTGCCGGGCGGAACGGCCCACGACTTCCGTCGCCGTTCGGTGCGGATGCTCGAAGATCTCGGCATCTCGGTCGAGTTCAGCCATCACGAGGCCGGCCCTGGCCAGAACGAGATCGACCTGCGGTACGCGGACGCGCTCACCATGGCCGACAACATCATGACCTTCCGCACCGTGATCAAGGAGGTGGCGATCGAGCAGGGCGTCTACGCGACGTTCATGCCGAAGCCGATCTCGGGGCAGCCCGGATCGGGCATGCACACCCACATGTCGCTGTTCGAGGGCGACACGAACGCCTTCTTCGACGCGGCGGGCCAGTACCAGCTGTCGACCATCGGCCGGCAGTTCGTCGCCGGCCTGCTGCGGCACGCGCCCGAGATCACCGCCGTGACCAACCAGTTCGTCAACTCGTACAAGCGCCTCTGGGGCGGGGACGAGGCGCCGAGCTACCTGACCTGGGGCCACAACAACCGCTCGGCGCTGGTCCGCGTGCCGCTGTACAAGCCGGGCAAGGGCAACAGCGCCCGCGTCGAGTACCGCGCGATCGACTCCGCCGCGAACCCCTACCTGGCCTTCTCCCTGCTGCTGGCGGCAGGTCTGAAGGGCATCGAGGAGGGCTACGAGCTGCCACCCGAGGCCGAGGGCGATGTCTGGGCGATGAGCGACGGCGAGCGCCGCGCGCTCGGCTATGACGGACTGCCCGCCAGCCTCGACGCCGCGCTCGTGCTGATGGAGGAGAGTGAGCTCGTTGCCGAGACGCTCGGCGAGCAGGTCTACGAGTACGTGCTGCTCAACAAGCGCCGCGAGTGGGCCGGCTACCGTGCCCAGGTCACGCCGTTCGAGCTGACAAGCAACCTGGAGATCCTGTAGCAGCTGGCGAGCGTGAGCTCGGCGGCTCCTGGACGGCTGACGCAACGCCATGACGAGGACGACGACGACCCTCACCGAGCTGGCCCGCCTCGGCTTCGTCGACCTCGACGCGGCAGGGGTGGCGCTGGCCGAGGTGCCTTCCGACCGAGTGGCGCTGTTCGCGCAGGTCGCCGACCCCGATCAGGCGCTCCGCCTGTTCCGGGGGCTGGCCGAATCCGCCCCGGATGCGGTGGCGCCTCTGCTGAGGGATGGCGCCGCGTCGCTGCGCCTCTTCCGGGTGCTCGGCGCATCCTCCGGGCTCGCCGACTTCCTCGCGCATCATCCGGAGCAGCTGTCCCTGCTGCTCCTGCCGCTCCGGGGCCCGAGCGACGCCGAGACGGTGGGGACCGCTCTGCTGGCCTCCGTTCAGGGTGTCGACGGCGAGGCGGGCTGGAACGCGCTGCGCGTCGCGTACCGCCGGGAACTGCTGTCCTTGGCGGCCTGGGATCTCGAGCAGCCCGACGGCGTCCTGGTGGTGGACCGAGTTGCGGCCGCGCTCGCCGACCTGGCCGCCGCCGCCCTCGACGCCGCCCTGGATCTCGCGCGGCGCGCCAGCCGCTTCCCGGCGGACCAGGTCGCGGCCACGCGCCTCGCCATCATCGGCATGGGCAAGGCCGGCGCTCGCGAACTCAACTACCTCAGCGATGTCGACGTCATCTTCGTGGCCGCAGGCGACGACGAGGTCGTCGAGGAGGAGAAGGGCGTGGAGATCGCCACGCGCCTCGCCATGGACACGATGCGCGCGATCCACGAACTGGCCGTCGAGCCGCCCCTCTGGGAGGTCGACGCGAACCTGCGCCCGGAGGGCAAGGACGGCGCCCTGGTTCGCACCCTCGAATCGCACGTGGCCTACTACGAGCGCTGGGCGAAGAGCTGGGAGTTCCAGGCCCTGCTCAAGGCGCGGGCCATGGCCGGTGACCGCGAGCTCGGCGAGCAGTACGTGTCCCGCATCTCGCCGATGGTCTGGACCAGCGCCTCGCGTGAGGGCTTCGTCGAGTCGGTGCAGCACATGCGCGAGCGGGTGACGGCCAACATCCCGGCCGCCGAGGTGGATGTGCAGCTCAAGCTCGGCCCCGGCGGGCTGCGCGACGTCGAGTTCACGATCCAGCTGCTGCAACTCGTGCACGGGCAGGCCGATCCCGAGGTGCGGCAGCGCGCGACCCTTGATGCCCTTGCCGCCCTGGCCGATCGTGGCTACATCGGGCGCGTGGAGGCCGCCGAGTTCGGCAGCGACTACCGGTTCCTGCGGCTGCTGGAGCATCGCATCCAGCTCTCCCGGTTGCGCCGAACGCACCTCATGCCGCGAGACCCCGACGCGCTGCGCGCCCTGGCCCGCGGCTCGGGGCTCGCGGCCACCGCCGACGGCCTGCTCGAGGCCTGGCAGCGCGTGAAGCAGACGGTGCGCACCCTGCATGAGCGGCTGTTCTACCGCCCGCTGCTCTCGGCGGTCGCGGCGCTGCCCGATGACGGCTACGCGCTCACCAGCGCCCAGGCCGAGGCGCGGCTCGCGGCGATCGGCTTCCACGATCCGCGCGGGGCGCTGCACCACATCGCGGCACTGACCAACGGCGTCTCGCGCCGCGCCCAGATCCAGCGCAATCTGCTGCCCGTGATGCTGGCCTGGTTCGCCGAAGGCGCAGACCCCGACCTCGGCCTGTTGAACTTCCGCCGTCTGAGCGACGACCTGGGGGAGACCTACTGGTTCCTCCGGATGCTGCGCGACTCCTCGGGTGCCGCCCACCGGCTCACGCACGTGCTGTCAAGCTCGCGCTTCGTCGGCGTGCTGTTCGAGCGGATCCCCGAGGCCGCCGCGTGGCTCGAGTCGGACGGCGAATTGCGACCCCGTCCACTCGCCGATCTGCTCGACGAGACGACGGCGACCGTCGCCCGGCATTCCGACGATCCGGATGCCGCCGCCCTCGCCCTGCGCACCGCCCGCCGTCGCGAGGTGCTGCGTGCCGCTCTGGCGGCGATCCTGGGCATGATCACCGTCGAGGAACTCGGGCTCGCCCTCAGCGACATCACGACCGCCCTGCTCACCGGCGTTCTCGCGCTGGCGCATCGCTGGGGCGACGGGATCGAGTTCGGCATCATCGCTCTCGGACGGTACGGCGGCCAGGAGCTCGGCTTCGGAAGCGACGCCGATGTCGTCTACGTGTATCGCGCCGCCGGTGCGGAGCCGCAGGAGGCGCAGGAACGCGCCGAAGCCATCGTGCGCGATCTCAAACGATTCACCGAGGACCTGCGGCTCCCGCTCGACCTCGACATCGGACTCCGGCCCGAGGGCAAGAACGGCGCCGTCGTGCGCTCGCTGGACTCCTACCGCGCGTACTACGAGCGCTGGTCGCTCACCTGGGAGGCGCAGGCGCTGCTCCGCGCCCGCGGGGCCGTCGGCGACCCCGACCTGCTGCGGGACTTCGAGAGCCTTGCGGATGAGGTGCGGTACCCGGCATCCATCTCGGAGGTCGACGTTCGCGAGGTGAAACGGATCAAGGCGCGCGTGGAGGCCGAGCGGCTGCCTCAGGCCGCAGACCCGGCCCGTCACCTGAAGCTGGGCCGCGGCTCCCTGAGCGATGTCGAGTGGTTCGTGCAACTTCTCCAGTTGCAGCACGCCGCTGCGCTCCCCGAGCTGCGCACGACCTCGACGCTGCACGCCCTGGATGCCGCAGCGGCCGCCGACCTGGTGCCGGTCGCCGACTCGGCCAAGCTGCGCGCCGCCTGGTTGATCGCCTCGCGCGCGCGCTCGGCCATGACCCTCTGGACCGCGAAGACGGCCGACGTGCTCCCGACCGACCGCCAGCAGCTCGAGGGTGTCGCGCGGTTGCTGGAGTACCCGCCCGGTGGCGCGCAGCAGCTCGAGGAGGACTACCTGCGCACCACGCGGCTGGCCCGGCAGGTCTTCGAGCGGCGGTTCTACGGGGGACGCCGATGAGCATGCGCTCCGCGTGGCTGACCTTCATCAAGCACACGATCAATCCGGTCGCGATGCAGGCCGCTCACCGCGGCAGCGGGCCGTTCTCGCTCGTCGAACATGTCGGACGGAAGTCCGGAACGAGCTACGAGACACCGATCATTCTCGCGCCGGTTCCGGATGGCTTCGTGGCGGAGCTCACCTACGGAAAGCAGGTGGCCTGGTACCAGAACGCGATGGCCGCCGGGCACTGCGTGGTGCGCTTTCACGGGCGGCCGTTCGCGATCGACCGGATCGAGGAACTGGACACCGCCGCCGGGCTGAAGGCCTTCGGGGCGCCGCGCTCGTGGGTTCTGCGGCTGCTGCGCCGGCGGGAGTTCCTCACACTGCATGTCGATGGGCGCTGACCTGATCGCAGACGGAGGCCGCTGACCGGAGTCTCCCAACCGTTCACCGACACGACGCCTGGATGGGGCGTCCGGTTCAGAAATCACGGATGCACTGGCCGCATGAGCCCCCTCGTGAGCGTCATCGGTACCGGATATCTGGGAGCAACCCATGCCGCCGCGATGGCGGAACTGGGATTCGAGGTCGTCGGGGTCGACTCCGACGCCGCCAAGGTCGAGGCGTTGGCCGCGGGGCGGCTTCCGTTCTTCGAACCCGATCTCGCGGAGCTGATCCAGGTCCATCTCGCCGCCGGCCGGTTGCGCTTCACCACCGATCTGGCCGAAGCGGTCGGCGGCAGCGACATCCATTTCATCTGCGTCGGCACCCCGCAACGGGTCGGCAGCCACGCGGCCAACACCGACTACGTCGAGGGTGCTGTCGCGGCCGTCGCCCGGGCCATGACCCACGACGGGATCGTGGTCGGCAAGTCGACCGTCCCCGTCGGCACGGCCGCTCGCCTGCGCGAGGTGCTCAGCGCGCTGACGCCCGAGGGGATCTCGAGCGAGCTGATCTGGAACCCCGAGTTCCTGCGCGAGGGCAAGGCCGTCCGCGACACCCTCCACCCCGACCGCATCGTGATCGGCGGTGCGTCGCCGGCCGCCGAGGCCGCGATGCGCGAGCTCTACGCCGGTCCGATCGCCGAGGGCGCGCCCGTCATCGCGTGCGATCTGCCGACCGCCGAACTGGTGAAGGTGAGCGCCAACGCGTTCCTCGCGACCAAGATCTCGTTCATCAACGCGATCGCCGAGCTCTGCGAGGCGGCGGGCGCGGATGTGACGACGCTCGCAGATGCCCTGGGCCACGACGCCCGCATCGGCCGCCAGTTCCTCAACGCGGGCCTCGGGTTCGGCGGGGGCTGCCTGCCCAAGGACATCCGAGCGCTCACCCACCGCGCCGCGGAGCTCGGCGCCATGGGCGCCGTCGGGCTGCTCGAGCAGGTCGACGACATCAACATGAACCAGCGCCAGCGTGTGGTCGAGCTCGCCCTGCATGCCGTCGGCGGTTCGCCGTTGCTGGCCCGGATCGGCGTGCTCGGCGCCGCCTTCAAGCCGCACACCGACGACGTGCGCGACTCGCCGGCTCTGAACGTGGCCGCCGCGCTGCACCTGCGCGGGGCCCAGGTCGCCGTCTACGACCCGGCCGCGGGGGAGACCGGTCGACGAACCTTCCCGACCCTCGGGTTCGTCGACTCGCTGGAGCAGGCCGCCGCCGGTGCGGATGTGCTGCTGGTGCTGACCGAGTGGCCCGAGTTCATCGCGGCCGATCCCGAGACCGTCGGACGGATGGTGCGCTCCCGCACGGTCATCGACGCGCGCAACTGCCTCGACGCCGACGCGTGGCGCGCAGCCGGATGGACGGTGCAGGGTCTCGGTCGCGGCTCGGAGCCGGCCGAGGTGCGTTCCCTGCTGCTGGTCTGAGACGCGCAACATCCTGCCAAAGCTGGTCCGGCCGGCCCGGAAGCCGGGATGATCAGAGGATGAGCAGCGCTTCCCCCGACACAGCCCTGGCGACCGCGGCGCTGGCCCTCGCGCAGCAGCACGAGACGCCGTCGGTGCTGAACCACAGCATCCGCACGCACCGTTTCGCGCTGCGCCATGCCGAGTTGCTCGGCCTGAAGGCCGACGCCGACTTCGACGCCGAACTGCTGTTCGTCGCCTGCGTGCTGCACGACATCGGGGCGTTCGACGCCTTCGATGGGCCGCAACGCTTCGAGGTTGAGGGCGCGGATGCCGCGGCCGCCCTGTTGCGCGATCACGGACGCTCCGACGCCGACATCGATCTCGTCTGGCAGGGCATCGCGCTGCACACCTCGCCCGGGATCGCCGAGCGCCGCGGCACGCTGCCGCTCCTGACCCGGGTCGGCATCCGCACCGACTTCTTCTCGGTCAGGATCCCGGATGCCGAGCGCGCCGTCATCGAACGCGAGCTTCCCCGGCTCGGCCTGGATCACGAGATCAGCGCCCTCGTGGTCGCCCAGGCCCTGCGGCAGCCCGAGAAGGCACGCGCCTCCTCGTGGCCGGCCGACCTGCTCCGCGAGCACTACGCGACGCAGGGCGGCCCGTTAGCGCCGACGGCGGAGAGCATGGCGCGGCCGTGAGCGGCGGGGTATCGGTGCGCGAAGTCGCCGCCCAGGATCGTGCCGATTGGTCGGCGCTCTTCGTGGACTACGGGGTCTTCTACGGCGAGGAGTTCGGCGCAGACGTCACCGACGGGGTCTGGGCCTGGCTGATGGATCCGGCGCACCAGGTGAAGGCGCTCGTCGCCGAGCTTGACGGCCGGATCGTCGGCTTCACGAATTACCGCCGCACCTGGGACACCTTCACGGCCGGGCCGTCATGGTTCCTCGACGATCTGTACACCGCGCCGGATGGGCGCGGGCACGGTGTCGCCACGGCCTTGATCGCGGCCGTGGGCGAGAAGGCCGATGGCGGCGACGTCCGCTGGATCACGGCCGCCGACAACACGACAGCGCAGCGGGTCTACGACCGGGTCGCCATCCGCACGAGCTGGGTCACCTACGAGCTCGGCGAGCGCTGAGTCGCAGCATCCCGGAACATGACGAAGGCCGCGCACACCGAAGCGGACGCGGCCTTCGTGACGGCTGGGATTCAGACCCCGAAGTACAGCTCGTACTCGAAGGGGTGGGGGCGCTGCGCGAAGGGGAGGAGCTCCTTCTCGCGCTTGTAGTCGATCCAGGTGTCGATCAGGTCCTGGGTGAAGACGCCACCCTCGAGCAGGAAGTCGTGGTCGGCCTCCAGCGCGTCGAGCGCCTCGCCCAGCGAGCCGGGGACCTGCGGGATGAGCTTGGCCTCCTCGGGCGGCAGCTCGTAGAGGTCCTTGTCGACCGGCTCGTGCGGCTCGATCTTGTTCTTGATCCCGTCGATGCCGGCCATCAGCTGGACCGCGAAGGCCAGGTAGGGGTTGCCGGAGGCGTCGGGCGCACGGAACTCGATGCGCTTCGCCTTCGGGTTGGTGCCCGTGATGGGGATGCGGATCGACGCCGAGCGGTTACCCGCCGAGTAGACCAGGTTGACCGGCGCCTCGAAGCCGGGGATCAGCCGGTGGTAGGAGTTGACCGTCGGGTTCGTGAACGCCAGAACGGCCGGCGCGTGCTTGAGCAGCCCGCCGATGTACCAGCGCGCGATGTCCGACAGCCCGCCGTAGCCCTTCTCGTCGTAGAACAGCGGCTTGCCGTCGTTCCAGAGCGACTGGTGGGTATGCATGCCCGATCCGTTGTCGCCCATGAGGGGCTTCGGCATGAAGGTCGCGACCTTGCCCCACTCGAGGGCGGTGTTCTTGACGATGTACTTGAACTTCAGGATGTCGTCGGCCGCGTGCACCATCGTGTCGAACTTGTAGTTGATCTCACCCTGGCCGGCGGTGCCGACCTCGTGGTGGCCGCGCTCGAGCTCCAGGCCCGACTCGATCAGTCGCAGCATGATGTCGTCGCGCAAATCGCCGTGCTTGTCGATCGGCGAGACCGGGAAGTAGCCGCCCTTGTACGGGGTCTTGTTGGCGAGGTTGCCGCCCTCCTCCTCGCGGCCGCTGTTCCAGGCCGCCTCCTCGGAGTCCACCTCGTAGAAGCTCTTGTTCTGCTTCACCTCGTAGCGCACGTCGTCGAAGATGTAGAACTCGGCCTCGGGCGCGAAGAACGCGGTGTCGGCGATGCCCGTGGAGGCCAGGTACTTCTCGGCCTTCTTGGCCACCTGGCGCGGGTCACGCGGGTAGATCTCGCCGTTGCGCGGGTTGTAGATGTCGAAGACCAGGATGAGCGTGCGCGCCGTGCGGAACGGGTCGACATAGGCGGTCGAGATGTCAGGGATCAGCTGCAGATCCGACTCGTGGATCGACTGGAAGCCGCGGATCGACGAACCGTCGAACATCTGGCCGACGGCGAAGAAGTCCTCATCGACCGTGCTGGCGGGAATGGTGAGGTGCTGCTGGATGCCGGGCAGGTCGGTGAACCGGATGTCGACGAACACGACCTCCGTGTCCTTGATGAACTTCAGGACCTCGGATGAGTCCTTGAACAGGGGGGTGGACATAGGGAGTGACTCCAAGGTGCCGTGGAACGAGTGAGACTGCGGACCGCAGCCTTCTCGCAGGCTAGGGGGTGGGGATTTCCCGACCGTGACGCAATTGTTTCCGGGGTGTTACGGGTCTCTGCCGAGATGCACGGTGAGCGCTGCATAGGCTGAGGGGATGACCGCTCCCACCCCGAACCGCTGGCCGGGGGAGCGGCTCGGCCTTCCCGACGACGGTCCTCGCTCCATCGCCCGGTTCGGACGCCGTCTCGGCGGCATCGCGATCGACTGGGCGATCGCCTACGGCCTGTCGTGGTTGTTCTTCCGCCAGAAGGACGGGACCGCGAACCCCTGGGTCAACCTGGCGGTGTTCGCCGTGCTGACCCTGCTGTTCCTGCTGTTCTTCAACGCGAGCATCGGGCACCTGGTGCTGCGGATGCGTGTGGTCCCGATCCGTGGCGGCGCGCTGGCCCCGTGGCGCCCGCTGGTGCGCACGGTGCTGCTCTGCCTCGGCATCCCGGCCCTGATCTGGGACCGCGACCAGCGCGGGTTGCACGACCGCCTGGCCGGCTCGGTGCTGGTGCGCATCTAGCACGACCAGCTGTCGGCGCCAGATCGGCGTCGACGCCACTCGGCTGCTCATGCCACCGAGGCCGCGTCGACGGCGCCGTAGCACCCTCGACTCCTAGCGGGGCCTCGGTGCCCTGACCCTGGTGGGGTCGATGCCCTTCGGGATCGGCAGTCCGTTCTTGCCGAGCGAGGAGAGCCGGTTCGACACCGCCATCACCTCGGCCTTGGTGAGGACGTTCTTGAAGCGGGACAGCTTCGAGACGATGCGGTACAGCGGCGTCGAGTCGGCATCCGGGCCCACGTAGAGGAAGTTGACCGGCACGTTCGGCAGGATGCGGTGCACGCTTGCGCGCTCCTTGTCGAGCATCGGCTGCGTGCGCGACTTGGGGCCCTCGCCGATCAGCACGACGCCGCCGCGGCCGACCGCACGGTAGACGGCATCCTGGGTGCGCGGGCTGACGTTGACCGGCATCTCGCTGCCGGTCCAGCTGCGGCGCAGGCCGCTCTTCAGCACCGCGCCGACCGCTCCCGGCTGGCCGGCGATCTGCCCGTACGCCGCCTTCTCGGCACGGCGACCGAGCACGATCAGGCCGATGAGCACCCCCGCGAGCACGCCCGCGATGATGTACAGCACCAGGCCGAGGACGTTCGCCTTCGAGAGCAGCAGCCCGAGCACGATCGACACTCCGACCGGCACCACCAGGCACAGGATCAGCAGCCAGACGATCGACGAGTCGTACCGCCGGGTCATCTGGAAGACCTGCCACATCTGCTTGATGCGGCCGGGTTCCTTCTCGGGCTTGGTGGTGGGTCGTGCCATGGGATTCAGGATACGGGCTAGACCGCCTGCGCAAAGCCGAGTTCGGCGTCGGCCAGGTGCTGCAGCTCCTCGGGGATGTCGAGCCCTTTCGCAATCATCGACCGGGCCCACAGGCGGCCGGCCCGGTAGCTCGAACGCACGAGCGGTCCGGCGAGCACCCCGAGGAAGCCGATCTCCTCGGCCTCCTCCTTGATCTCGGTGAACTCCTCCGGCCGCACCCACCGGGCGACCGGCAGGTGCCGGGCGCTCGGACGCAGGTACTGCGTGACCGTGATGATGTCGGTGCCGGCGTCGTGCAGGTCGTGCAGTGCCTGACTGATCTCGGCGCGTTCCTCGCCCATGCCCAGGATGAGGTTCGACTTGGTGATGAGCCCGGCCGCGCGGCCCTGCGTCAGCACGTCGAGCGAGCGCTCGTAGCGGAACGCCGGGCGGATGCGCTTGAAGATGCGCGGCACCGTCTCCACGTTGTGCGCGAACACCTCGGGACGACTCGAGAACACCTCGGCGAGCAGCTCGGGGTTGCCCGAGAAGTCGGTGGCGAGGATCTCGACGCCGGTGCCGGGGTTGGCCGCATGGATCGCGCGGACGGTCTCGGCGTGCAGCCAGGCGCCCTCGTCAGGCAGGTCGTCGCGGGCGACGCCCGTCACGGTCGCGTAGCGCAGCCCCATCGCGGTGACCGACTCGGCGACGCGGCGCGGCTCATCCGTGTCGTAGTCCGCCGGCTTGCCGGTGTCGATCTGGCAGAAGTCGCACCGCCGGGTGCACTGGCTGCCGCCGATGAGGAAGGTGGCCTCGCGGTCCTCCCAGCACTCGTAGATGTTGGGGCAGCCCGCCTCCTGGCACACGGTGTGGAGGTTCTCCTCTTTCACCAGGTGCTGCAGCGCGGTGTACTCCGGACCCATCTTGGCGCGCGTCTTGATCCACTCGGGCTTGCGCTCGATCGGGGTCTCGGCGTTGCGCACCTCGAGGCGAAGCAGCTTGCGGCCGGCCGGCTCGCCTGCGGTCTCGAGGCGGCCGTTGGTGATGGTGCTCACGCGGGAACCTCCACCAGGGGAGAGGTCGCGAGACTCGGAGCCAGATGCTCCGCGAAGAGCCGCTCGACGAGCGGGGCGACATCGGACGGGGTGACGATCGGGCCCGGGCCACGAAGCGCGAGCTCCCGCGTGATGCTCGTGATGCCGGCATCCGCGATGCCGCAGGCGACGATCGGCTCGTAGGCGTCGAAGGCGTTGCTGCAGTTCAGGGCGAAGCCGTGCATGGTGACGCCATCGGCTACCCGGATGCCGATGGCTGCGATCTTGTCGCCGGTCGGGCGGTTCTCGTCGACCAGCCAGACGCCGCTTCGGCCATCGACGCGGACGCCGGGGATGCCGAACTTCGCGAGCACGGCCATGAGCATCCCTTCGAGGCGGCGCACGTAGGCGACGACATCGATGGGATCGGCCAGCTTGACGATCGGATAGCCGACCAGCTGCCCCGGGCCGTGCCAGGTGATCTTGCCGCCGCGATCCACGTCGATGACGGGGGTGCCGTCAGACGGGCGTTCGTGCGGTTCAGTCCTCTTGCCCGCGGTGTAGACCGAGGGGTGCTCGAGGAGGATGACGGTATCGCGCGCACGGCCACTTGCCACCTCGGCGTGCAGAGCACGCTGCTGGGCAAGGGCCGTCGGGTACGGCACGGAGTTGGCGCTTAGCCCCGTGTCGACGTAGTCGACCATGATCCGAGTCTAAGCACGTTCCGCGAGTCCTTCCGGCAGGTGGCGCAGCGGAAGCCTCCACGGCCGTGGCGGTTCGCCCTCGGGCGGTCGGTCGACCGGCTCAGGCTGGCCGGATGATGACGGCACGGGATGCGCCCCTCTCGACCCGCGAGCTGGCCGGGTACCGCATCCTGCGGTCGCTGGCACGTGACGAGCAGGCGGAGGTGCTGCTCGGGCACCGCCTGCTCGTCGACGAGGACGGCGGTGCGGACGGTGCGGACGGCGCGAACGGCGCGGACGGCGCGGACCGCGACGCCGTCGAGACCGTGGCGATCAAGGTACTGCCGGCGACCGCCGAGAGCTGGGAATCCGTGATGCGCCTCGGGGCCGCCTTCGACCGGGCCCGGGGCGAGCACGTCGTCGGGCTGCTCGACATCGATGCCGACGAGGACACGATCCGCCTGGTGTTCGAGCGCTTGACCCGTGGCGATCTGGCCGCTCTGGTGCGGCTCCGCACCGGCTGGGAGGGCGGGGAGGCCGTCACCGTCCTGGCGCCGATCGTGGCCAGCGTGCAGCGCTTGCACGCGGCAGGGGTCGCCCACGGAGCGTTGGGCCCGCGCACCGTGATGTTCCGCGACGACGGGGCGCCGACCCTGATCGGATTCTCTGCCGCCGAGCTCTTCGCGCCCGGCTCTCCCGAGGTCGTGCTCGAGCAGATCGCGGGGGTGCGCAAGGATCGCGCCGCCGTCAGAGGGCTGGCCGTGACGATTCTCGGCCGTGTCTCGGGCGGCCGGGCCCGCGCCGCACAGAGCCTGCTCGCCGACGTGGCCGGCGTCGACGACGAATCGCTGCTCGCGTTTCTCGCGGCGCGCCTCTTCGAGATGGCGTCGGCCCTCCCGGTGCGTTTCGACGCCGACGAACCGGGGCCGGATGCCGCGAGCTCCACCCCGCGCCTCGTGCCCCTGTCGAGCGCCGCTCCGGCGGGTGATGCGGGCGCCGACGGCGGGCCGGATGCGCGGCAGCGCTCTCGCGGGGTGCTCGCGGCCGCTCTCGGGCGTCTCGTTCCCGAGCCGCTCGTGCAGCGGCTGGTGGATGCGGCCGAGCGCAGTCCCGCGGCACCCGTGGCCCGCGCGCTCGCGCAGCGCTGGGCGTCCTGGTCGAGCGGGCGTCGCAGGATCGTGCTTGCCGGCCTGGTGGCGGCGCTGACGGTGGCGGTGGTCACCGCGGTGGTGCCGGCATCCGGAGCCGCGGAGCGTGCCGGATCGGTCGCCCTCCCGACGGCCTCGACGGAGCCCATCTCCGGTGGCCCGACCCCGTCCCGGGCCGGGGACCCCGCACTCGGCGGCGACGACCCGCTCGCGGCCACTGCCGCCCTTCTCGCGGCCCGGGATCGCTGCCTGGCGTCGTTGTCCGTCCTCTGCCTGGACGGCGTCGACGAGGCCGGCTCCGGGGCTCTCGCGGATGATCAGGCGGCGATCCGTGCGGCGCAGCAGGGTGCGGAGCTTCCGGACCCGACGGCGGGCGGCCGGTCGACGGGCGCAGCCGTGCTCGTCGAGCGACTTGGCGACTCGGCGCTGGTGCGTCTCGGGGAGGACGGCCCGGCCTCGCTCCTCCTGGTGAAGGGCGAGGCCGGATGGCGCATCCGCGACGTGATGGCCGCGGAGCGGAGCGTTACGGGCTAGATGCCGAGCTTGTCGGCGAAGTCGCCGCTCTCGAGGCGGTTCTTGATCGCCGTCAGGAAGCGGGCGGCATCCGCGCCATCGACGATGCGGTGATCGTACGAAAGGGCGAAGTAGACCGTCGAGCGGATGGCGATCGCGTCGAGCCCGGAGTCGCTGACGACCACCGGCTTCTTCGCGACGATGCCGGTGCCGAGGATCGCGACCTGTGGCAGGAACACGACGGGGGTGTCGAACAGCGCGCCGCGCGAGCCCGTGTTGGTCAGCGTGAAGGTTCCGCCTGCCAGCTCGTCGGGCTTCAGCTTGTTCTCCCGGGTGCGCTCCGCCAGGTCGGCGATCTGCTCGGCGATCTCGGCGAGTGTCAGGTCGCCGGCGTTGCGCAGCACGGGCGTCAGAAGCCCGCGCTCGGTGTCGACCGCGATGCTGATGTTCTCGTGATCCGGGTAGACGATGTTGTCGCCATCGATCGTCGCGTTGATGATCGGGTAGGCGCGCAGCGCCTCGGCGGCGGCGGCGGTGAAGAATGGCAGGAAGTTCAGCTTGGCGCCGGTCTTCGCCAGGAAGGACGCCTTGACCTGATCGCGGTATGCCGCGACCTTCGTGACGTCGATCTCGACGACGGTCGTGAGCTGGGCCATGGTCTGCATCGACACCACGGCGCGCTCCGCGACCACCTTGCGCAGGCGGGACATCGGGACGGTCGTGCCGCGCAGGGGCGACACCTCGAGCACGGGGGCCGGCGTCGCGGCCGATGCCGTCGCGGCCGCGGGGGCATCCGCGCTGGAGACGGCGTCGAGCACGTCCTGCTTGCGGATGCGACCGCCGACGCCGCTGCCCGCCAGGCCGGCGAGGTCGACGCCCTGCTCGTGGGCGAGCTTGCGGACGATCGGAGTCACGTAGCCGGCATTGACGGCGGCCGCCGGCGCTGCAGCGGGGGCAGGAGCCGCGGGTGCAGCCGGTGCCGGTGCCGGTGCCTCGGCGACCGGTGCGGGGGCAGGAGTCGGCTCGGGAGCCGCAGCGGGGGCGGCCTCGGCAACCGGGGCGGCCTCGGCGACGGGCGCCGGCGCTGCCTCGGGGGCAGGCGCTGCCTCGGGCTGAGGGGCGGGCTCCGGTGCGGGCGCGACCTCGGGTGCCGGCGCCGCCTCAGGGGCGGGCTCGGGCTCGGCGGCGGGGGCTGCGGCCTCGGGTGCCGCGGCGGGAGCATCCGCTCCCGATCCGTCACCGATGGTGACCAGCGCGGTCCCGACCTCGACGGTCTCGTCCTCCTGCACCAGGATGGCCTCGATCACGCCCGCCACCGGCGAAGGGATCTCGGTGTCGACCTTGTCGGTCGAGACCTCGAGCAGCGGCTCGTCGACCTC
>DASYDQ010000016.1:0-2050 GCA_036499485.1 Pseudolysinimonas sp.
CCGAACTCCTGGACTCGATCGCTGCCATGGACGCGGTCTGCGCGCGGGCAGGGATCGACTTGGCCACGGCCGCACTCCAGTTCTCACTCCGCGATCCCCGAATCGACGCCACCGTTGTGGGAATCACGAACGAAAGCAGGATCTCCAGTCTCATGGCGTCGGCCGGGTTGCACATCCCTGACCCTGTGTGGGCCGAGCTGGAACGTCTTGTCCCGCCCGCGGCCACGTGGCTGGATCACTCTGCCCGCGGCGGCCCTTCTGCCTGACCCGACCGATGAGGCTACGCGTTCGGCCCGTCCGGACGTCGACGCGCCCAGGCGAGGGCGATGTGCTTCACCATGGCGGCAGAGGCCTCGTCGGGATCCCCGCTGACCACGGCCTCCATGATCGCCCGGTGCTCGTCGAGCGTCTCGGGCGGAACGCCGGCCTGTGGAGTCCCCGTGAAACGGTTGCTCTCGCGTGCGCGGGCGAACAGGATCCGGGTGATGTTGGAGGCCAGCCGATTGCCCGACTGCTCCATGATCGTGTAGTGGAAGGCGGCATCCGCCTCGTTGTATGCGTCAAGGTCGTCGGCGTGGCGGGTGGTCTCGTCATATGCTGCACGGATTTCGGCCGCGCGGGCAGGAGTCTGGCGCTCGGCGGCCGCGGCGGCCATCGAGCCCTCGAGGCTGGCGCGCACGACAGACAACTCGTCGAGAACGCCAAGGGAGTCGTCGTGGTCGACCAATGCTGAGAGCACGACAGGATCGAGAACGTTCCACGAACTCGGGGGATTGACGGACGTGCCGCGCCCCTGAGCGACGGTGAGCAGCCCCTTCTCTTCGACGCGCTTGACCGACTCGCGGATCACGGTGCGACTGACGCCGAACTGCTGGCTCAACGTGCCCTCTGGCGGGAGCACTTCGCCGGGTTTCAGTTCTCCGGTGATGATGGCGGCCACCAGATCGCCGACCACCGCCACGCCAAGTCGCGCGGCCGGGGTGCGGGGGGCGCCGTCGCCGAACACCGACCGTGCCGGGGGCGGGCTGCCCTGGGGCTCGACCGTCATGGGTCTCAGTGTAGGTCCCGGCTCCATGCTGCCTTCGACTCAGAGATCGGCGGATTCGGTCGCGTCGTCGGCGACCAGTCGGAGGCCGGCGCGGCGCGGACGGACATGCTGGGGAGCGGGTCGGTTCGCCGCTCTGTCGTCTTCCCCCGCGATGGCGGATTCGTCGACGGTGATGCCGGCGCCCGGCTGATCGCCGAGAACGATGCCTCCATCAGCGTATTCCGCGTCGATCGTGGTGCCGAACGGGCTGCCGAGGTCTTGTACCTCGGCCGACAGGTGATTCGGGATGGCGGCGGCAGCGTGCGCAACCGCGCCGTTCGCGCTGAGGCCCACCGGGCTCATCGGAAGGTCGTGCGCGTGCGCCGCGAGGGCGACCCGCAAGAAGTGCGTGACTCCCCAGACGGCGCCTGCCTGGACGACATCGATCGCGGCGGCGTCGAAGAGGGGCCGATACTGCTCGAGTCCCGTCAGGTTCTCACCGGTAGCAACGCCCGCTCGCACCGCCGCCGACAGCCGAGCGTGACCGACGGCATCCCATCGACGAAGGGGCTCCTCGATCCAGGTCAGGTCGTGCGCCTCTTCGACGAGGCAGACGTGCCGGACCGCCTGCTTCAGGTTCCACGACTCGTTCGCGTCGAGCATCAGAGCGGGATGGGGTGCGTTGACCGAGAGAGCGTCCGAGATGATGCCGAGGCGACGGATGTCGGCGGTCACATCCCGGCCGCCCTTGAGTTTGCCGCTACTGAATCCGCGCTGCGCCATGGTGCGATAGAACGCCGCGAGCTCATCGTCGTTCAACGCGATGTCGAGCCCCGACGCATAGCCGGCGACAAAGCGGTCAGACGCACCGAGCAGTCGCCAGAGCGGCTCGCCGGCGATCTTCGCCTTCAGATCCCAGAGAGCGGAGTCCAGCGTTCCGATGCCGCCGAATGTCGATCCGGAGTGGCCCGCCTTGAATACCCGGGCGAGCATCCGGTCGTACAGGGTCGAAACCGCGCGCGG
>DASYDQ010000017.1:0-157409 GCA_036499485.1 Pseudolysinimonas sp.
TGGGGCCTTGGCGCGCCGGATGAAGGACAGCCACGACCCGGAGCCCTTGAGGGGGAGCGACTCGCGGCGGGCCGTGTAGAGCGAGTAGCCCTCCAGCCCCAGCGAGATCAGGATCACGACGATCGGCAGCCACGGGACCTCGAGCGGCTCGGGGTTCTGCAGCTTCTGGATTCCGTCGTAGATCGAGTACGCGCCGCCGACGGTGAACAGGATGATGGCCACCAGGAAGCCGTACAGGAACCGCGCCCGCCCGTAGCCGAACGGGTGCTCGTCGTCGGCCGCCTTCTTCGAGCGGCGACCGCCGATCAGCAGCAGAACCTCGTTGACGGTGTCGGCGAAGGAGTGCACGGCTTCGGCGAGCATGGCTCCCGAGCCGGACAGCAGGGCCGCGACCAGCTTGGTGAGTGCGATGCCCAGATTCGCCAGCAACGCGGCCACGATCACCCACGTGCTGCCCTTCTCACTCACCCGGCCAACCTACACTTCGTGCATGACCGTCTCTCTTCCGCAGCTCGCCATCCTCGGCGCAGGCTCGATGGGCGGTGCGATCCTCTCCGGACTGCTCTCGCCCGACGTTCACGTCGAGGGGATCACCGTCACCAACCGCACGGAGGCGAAGGCGGCCGCGCTGCGGCAGGAGGGCGTCGTGTCGCTCGCTCTCGAATCCGACCCGGATGCGACGGCCACCGCCCTGCGCGGCGCGCGACTGGTGCTGCTGGGCGTGAAGCCCGGGATGGTGCCCGACCTGCTCACCGGCATCCGGGATCTGCTCGATCCCGACGCCGTCGTGGTCAGCCTGGCCGCCGGTGTGACGATCGCGACCATGGAGGCTCTCGTGCCGCATGTCGTGTTCCGGTCGATGCCGAACACGCCATCCGTCGTTCGCCTGGGGGTGACCGGAGTCGCCGCGGGCGGGCGCGCAGGTGAGGCCGACGCCGCAATGGTGCGCTCGCTGTTCGAGACCGTCGGTGCCGTTGTCGAGGTGCCGGAGTCGCAGATCGACGCCCTGAGCACGATCTCCGGCTCGGGTCCCGCGTATGTCTTCTTCCTGATCGAGCGGCTCACCGAGACGGCCCTCGGTCTCGGTTTCACCGAGGAGCAGGCACGGTTGATGGTCGAGCAGACCTTCCGCGGCGCGTCCGAGCTGCTCGCCAGGGATCGCGCCACCTCGGATGTCGGTCCCGCCGAGTTGCGCCGCCGTGTCACGAGCCCGAAGGGGACCACCGAGCGGGCGATCGGCGTGCTCGAATCCGCGGACCTCACCCAGCTGTTCGACCGTGCGACGACTGCGGCACTCGCTCGCGCAGCCGAGATGGCACGCGGCGAGTAGCCCGGCACTCTGGGCGATTTCTCAGCGGATCCATGGACCGCATTTGGCGATCTCGGACAGGGTGATGGGGTCGGGGCAACGCCCCCGCTCTCGACGAGGAGTCATCATGGCAGACACGACCACACCGAGCGCGGCAGAAGCGGCCCGCGCTCCCCGCACGGTGACCCTGCCGGTGCTGCCGCTCGCCATCGTCGGCGCGATCATCGTGGCGCTCGTCTTCTTCGGCGGCGGAATCGCGGTCGGATTCGCGATCGGCGATCACCCCGCGCGCGTCGGAGTCATCCAGCCGTTCAACCAGGGACGCAACGGCGGGCAGAACGGGTTCGGCCAGAACGGCGGTCAGAACGGCTTCGGCCAGAATGGTGGCCAGAACAACGGCACCCGACCGAACAACGCTCCGACGACCGCGCCCAAGAACGGCTAGAACGGCGTCTCAGCCCAACCGGGCGAACGCGTCGAGGGCTGCCACGTTGCCGCTGGCGATGATGATGTCGTTGTCGGAGACCACGGTGTCGGCCGTCGCGTAGGTGAACTCCCGACCGGGCGCCTTGATGCCGAGCACGGTGATTCCGTACTTCTTGCGGACCTGCGAGGCACCGAGCGTGATGCCGACCAGCGCTTTCGGCGGGTACAGCTTGACGATGCCGAAATCGTCGTCGAACTCTATGTAGTCGAGCATGCGGCCGGACAGTAGATGCGCGACGCGCTCGCCGGCCTCGGCCTCCGGGTAGATGACGTGATGGGCGCCGATGCGCGACAGGATCGTTCCATGGGAGTGGCTGATCGCCTTGGCCCAGATCTGCGGGATGCCGAGGTCGACCAGATTTGCCGTGATCAGAACGCTCGACTCGATCGAGGATCCGACCGCGACGATGGCCACTTCGAAGTCGCCCGCTCCGAGCTGGCGGAGCGCATCGATCGACCGCGCATCGGCTTGCACGGCGTGCGTGACCTTCTCGGACCACAGCTGCACGCGCGCCATGTCTTCGTCGACCGCGAGCACGTCGCGGTTCAGGGCGGTCAGCTCGTCGGCGGTCGCCGATCCGAACCTGCCGAGTCCGATCACGAGGACCGGGGCGTTCGGGGCGACGGTGCTCTGCCTCTTCTTGTCAGCCAACGATGGGCCTCTCCTCCGGTCGGCGGTACAGCCGGCTTCGGCTGCTGGCCGCGATCGCGGCCGCGATGGTCACGGTTCCGATCCGCCCCATGAACATGGTGGCAGCCAGAACGTATTGGGCGGCGGGTGGCGCGTGCTCGGCAAAACCGGTGGACAGGCCGCAGGTGCCGAACGCACTGATGACGTCGAAGAGCACGCGGTCCAAGCGATCGCCGGTGATCACCAGGAGCACGATCGTCGCCACCGCGACGATGCTCGCCGCCCAGATGACGACACTCACGGCGACGCGCAGCACGTCCTGCGGGATGCGGCGGCCCGCGACATTCGTGTCGTCGGTGCCGCGCGCCTCGGCGAAGGCCGCGATGAACAGCACGGCCAGGGTGGTCACCTTGATGCCGCCGGCGGTCGAGGCGGAGCCTCCGCCGACGAACATCAGCATGTCGGTCACGAGCAGGCCCGCGCTGCCGAGATGGTTGGTGTCGAATGTCGAGAACCCCCCGGAACGGGCCATGGTCGACAAGAAGAAGCTCTGCAGGATGCGCTGGCCGGGATCCATTCCCGCCATGGTCTGCGGGTTGTTGAACTCGATCAAGAAGTACACGGCCGCGCCGCCGACCATCAGAATGCCGAAGGTCGCGAGCGTTAACTTGACGTGCAACGACCAGCGCCGTGGGGTGCGCCAGCCGCGGCGCAGAGCGTAGATCACTGGAAAGCCGATCGCGCCGAAGACCACGCCGATCATCAGGACCACCAGGAACCAGACGTCGTGCGCGTAGGGCGTGATGCCGTCGCGGCCGGGAAGGAATCCGGTGTTGGTGAACGCCATCGCCGAGGCGTACACGGACTGCCACGCGGCCGTCCACGGATCGTCGCCGTTCAGCAACATCCGAGGAAATAGCAGAACGGCGACCGCACCTTCGATCACGAGCACACTGGTGGCGACGGTCAGCAGCAATCCGCCGGTCTCACCGAGGCCGACCGCCTGGCTCTCGGAGATCGGACCGCGATGCAACCGCAGCGGGTTCGCATCGCCTGCGGCCACCAGCTTCTGCCGGAGCCCGAGTCTGCGGCTGATGATGAGCCCGAGGATCGAGGCGAGCGTCAGAACGCCGATCCCGCCGATCTCGACGCCGAGAAAGACGAGCACGTGCCCGAATGGCGACCAGAACGTTGCCATGTCCACCGACGACAGCCCGGTCACGCACACCACCGAGACCGCGGTGAACACGGCGTCGACGAGGGGCGCTTGGTGCCCGGATGCCGTGGCGATCGGCAGCGAGAACAGCAGAGCGAACAGCGCGACCAGCAACGCGAACACGACGATCGCGAACCGCGCAGGGCTCGTCACCGAGACGTCGCCGACGAAGTCGACCAGTCGCGCCCCGAGAGGGCCGCTCCGGATCGGTTTGCCCGTCATTGTGTCTCCCTCCCGCTGAACACCCTGGTCACCGCAAGCCCGTCTGGCTACTCTGGCACGATGGCCGACATCTTCGACGTGCTCGCCGACGGCACGCGTCGCGAGCTGCTCACCCACCTTCTGCGCCACGGGCGTCCCGGCGGCAAGCCGGGTGAGGTGGCGGTGAGCGAACTCGTCACCGAACTCGGAATCAGCCAGCCGACCGTGTCGAAGCACCTCAAGGTGCTGCGCGATCACGGCCTGGTGACGGTGCGCGAAGAGGGGCAGCACCGCTACTACCGGCTCGATCCGACTCCCTTGGGCGAATTGCAGAGCTGGCTCGCGCCCTTCCTGGTCGGCGCGGCAGGGTCCGCTCTCGTCGGGGATGACGACCCGGCATCCTCTGTCTATGTCGCCTGGGCGGGCGCCGAGGTTGGCGATCGCGTCGGTCGACGGGCCGCGGAGACCGCGCACAACGCCCGAGTCGCCATCGAGGCCGCGCAAGAAAAACTGCAAGGGGCCCAGAAGCGCGTCGTCGCGCGCGTGCAGCAACTGCCCTTCAACGAGTAGCGTCGCGCGGCCGAGCGCAACGCACCCGAACGGGTGTGACGCACTCGGGTGCTTTACAGCGCCGAGCGGCGACCCCTAGTCTTGCGACTGAACTCCTGTCACAGGAGTCACACTGCTGACAGCAAGCAGATGGGGTCGGACCACGTGTCCGCATGGTCAGGGGCAGGAATTGGCGAACGAACTGTCGGACGTGCGTTTTCTCACGGTTGCCGAGGTGGCCGAGATGATGCGCGTCTCGAACATGACCGTCTACCGTCTCGTGCACGCGGGCGAGCTGCCGGCGATCCGCTTCGGGCGTTCGTTCCGCATCCCCGAGTCGGCGGTCGAAGACGCCATCGCTCTGCCGGATTCCCAGGTGGGCTGAGCCTCAGGTACACTCGGCAGGTTAGATTTCCGTGGTTCGGCTCGTGGACCAGCGGTTGTCCACGTCCGACACGATTGAGGTGAACATGGGTTCCGTCATCAAGAAGCGCCGCAAGCGCATGGCGAAGAAGAAGCACCGCAAGCTCCTTCGCAAGACGCGCCACCAGCGTCGCAACAAGAAGTAAATCCGCTGGGCCTATACGCCCTGAGGATGTCGCGCGTCAGGCTTCGGCCCGACGCGCTCTTCTCGTTAAGGGCGCTGCTTCTTCACGCTCTTCTTGACCGCGCGGGCCTCGCGCCGGACTCGACGCTGGGCCTCCCGGATGCTCGCAGGATGCAACCTGAGCACCGGCCAGCCGTGCTCGCGCGCATGGTGGGCCAACGCGACATCCGGATTCACCACCACCGGGTGCCCCACCAGCTCGAGCAGCGGGATGTCGTTGCGGCTATCCGAGTACGCCCAGCTGTCCGCGAGATCGGCACCGCTCGAGTCGGCAAGTGAGCGCACCGCCTCCGCCTTGCGCTCGTTGTGGAGCACGTGGCCGATCAGCTCGCCGGTGTAGACGCCGTCGGCGACCTCGATGCGGGTGCCGAGGGCGCCGGTCAGGCCGAGTCTGCGGGCGATGAGGTCGCCGATCTCCCACGGGGTCGCCGAGACGAGCCAGACCTCGTGCCCTTTCGCGACGTGCTCCTGCGTCAGATCGACGGTCTCGGGATAGAGCCGCGGCTTGATCCTGTGCTCCCAGATCGACTCGGCCAGTTCGAGGATCTCGGTCTGGGTGTGCCCGCCAACCAGGCCGAGCGCCCGTTCGCGCGCGGTGGCCAAGTGCTCGTCGTTCTCGCCGACCTGGATGAAGCGACGCTGATGCCAGGCGAACAGGGCGACGTCGCGGAATCGGATGACGTGCTTCGCCCACGCCTCGCGGCCGAGCTGGAAGAGGCTGGTGCCTCGCATGAGCGTGTTGTCGACGTCGAAGAAGGCGAGGATCGGGCGGTCGCTGGGAGCAGGCAACGCTGCGGCGCTCGGCGACTCGGACATCGCCTCATGGTATCCGGCATGCGGTACGCGGCTCGTCGCCGCGCGTACTCTCAAACGGTGACCCGCCTCACTTTCATCGGCAAACCGGACTGCCACCTCTGCGAGGACGCGCATGCAGTCGTTGACGAGGTGCTCGCCGACTTTCCCGGAGTCGAGCTGAGCGAGCGCTCCATCCTCGACGAGCCCGAACTGTTCGAGGCATACGCGGAGGAGATCCCCGTCGTGCTCATCGACGACCGGGTTCACACCATTTGGAGAGCGGATGCTGCGCGCCTGCGATCTGCTTTGGCTGCGGCTGTCGACCACACGCCCATCGACAGCGGCCCCGCGTCCTCCTAGGCTCTCGCCATGGAGCGCACGACCGTTCTCGCGATCTGCGGGAGTCTGCGCCAGGACTCGCTGCACCGGGCGCTGCTGACCGCGGTCGAGCGCCGGTCGCCCGAATTGCTCTTCGTCGGCGCCGAGCTGGTGCGCGACCTTCCTCTGCTCGACCCCGACCTGGACACGCCCGATCGTCTGCCCTCGGTGGTGCGCGAGTTCCGCCTGCTGGCGGAGTCGGCCCGCGGCGGCATCATCTCGTCTCCCGAGTACGTGCATTCGGCATCCGGGGTGACCAAGAACGCGCTCGATTGGCTGGCCGGGTCGACCGGCCTGTACGGCAAGCCGGTGCTGCTGATGAGCGCCTCGCCGGGGCAGACCGGTGGCATTCGCGGGCTGGCGGCGCTGGTCCCTACGTTGCTCGCGCTCGACGCGGTGCTGGTCGATCCGGTGTCCGTGTCGCGCGCCGCCGCGCGGATCCTGCCGGACGGCGAGGTACTCGAAGCCGGACTCGACCTTCGTCTGGACATCGCCCTCGAGCAATTCGCGCAGGCGATCGCCGTCGCCGGTCAGGTGGTGCGCGCCTAGGCTGGCGGCACGCAGCATCCCGCTCTTCGAAAGGATCTCGACATGAAGTTCCAGATCGTCAAGGGCAAGAGCGTGACGCAGCCGTACTTCTGGCGGATCGTCGCCGCCAACGGTCAGACGCTGGCGGTCAGCGAGAACTACGTGACGAAGGCGGCTGCGAAGAGCGCGGTCGCGTCGGTCATCAAAGGACTGGGCTCCGCGAAGGTCGAAGACCTGACGTAACGCTCCAGCGCGCGGTTACGGCGCGAGCCGGTTCGGTCCTCGGAAGAGGTAGGTGACCTCGCGGATCGACGGCTGGTGCAGAAGCAGCATGATCACGCGCGACAGGCCCATGCCGAATCCGCCGTGCGGCGGGATGCCGTAGCGGAAGAACTCGAGGTAGGTGCCGATCTCGTCGGGGTTCAACCCCTTGTCTTTCGCCTGCTCGATCAGCACCTCGATGCGATGCTCGCGCTGGGCGCCCGTCGAGATCTCGACCCCATTGAAGATCAGGTCGTAGCTGTTCGTCAGCCCCGGGTCGTCGTCGTGGCGGCGGTGGTAGTACGGCCGGATGCTCGAGGCGTAGTCGGTGAGGAAGACGAACTCGTGCCCGAACTCCTCCTTCACGTACTCGGAGATCTGACGCTCGCCCTCCGGATCCATGTCGGCGTCGGCGCGCGGCACCACGTAGCCGCGCTGCGCGACGATCTCCTTGGCCTCGGCGAGCGGGATGCGCGGGAACGGCACGCTCGGCACCGTCACCTCGAGCCCGAACAGGGCCTCGATCTCGGCGCCGTGCTTCTCTTTGATGGCGGTGAAGCCGGCCACGAGCAGTTGCTCGTGCATGGCCATGACGTCTTCGTGCGAGTCGACCCAGCTCATCTCGGCGTCGACCGAGACGAACTCGGTCGCGTGGCGGGAGGTGAACGACGGGTCGGCGCGGAACGCCGGTCCCACCTCGAACACGCCGCCGAACCCGGCGGCCTGCCCCATCTGCTTGAAGTGCTGTGGGCTCTGCGCGAGGTACGCGGTCGTCTCGAAGTAGGGCACCTGGAAGAGCTCGGCACGGGACTCGGACGGCGACGACATGAGCTTGGGCGTCTGGATCTCGATGAAGTCGTGCTCGACCCACCAGGTGCGCAGGGCATGCAGGAAGGTGGTCTGCACGCGGAACAGCAGGTTCATCTCGGGGCGGCGCAGATCGATCCAGCGGTAGTCGAGCCGCTTGTCGACGCTGGAATCCTCGGCGATCGGCATGTCGATGGCCGTCGAGGCGACGTCGAGGTCACCGATCTTGACTTCGAGGCCTCCGAGCTTGACCCGCTCGTCGTGCTTCAACTCGCCCGTCACCGTCAGGAACGAGCCGGTCGTCAGCGCCGAGATGGCCGCGGCCGTGGCATCCGGTTCCGAGCCCTCCTCGGTGTCGGTGCGCGGGTGCACCAGCTGCACGGCACCGGACTCGTCGCGGAGCACGATGAACTGCACCTTCTTCTGATCCCGCACCGTATCGACCCAGCCGGACACCGAGACGGGTCCATCGGGGGCTAGGGCGAGATTCTTGACGAGAGTGCGCACGATCCTTCTTTCTTCTCCGGCGGTCCCCGAGTCTACGGGCCAGGAAAACACTCGGCACGGCGACCGTAGACTTCGAGGATGCCCGCCGACCTGATCCATCTCGTTCGCCATGGCGAGGTGTTCAACCCGAGCGGCGTGCTCTACGGGCGGCTGCCCGAGTTCCATCTGAGCGAGCGCGGGCGGCAGATGGCCGAGTTGGCCGCGCGGTCGATGTCAGGTCGCCCGATCGCGCGGGTGACCGCGAGCCCGCTCACGCGCACCCGCGAGAGCGCGCAGCCGTGGCTCGACGCGTTCCACCTCGAGCTCGGGATCGACGACCGCCTCATCGAGCCGTCGAACACATTCGAGGGCACGAACATCCGCCGGGCGCTGCGCGCGAATCCGCTGCTGCTCCGCCGCCTGATCAACCCGTGGAAGCCGTCATGGGGCGAGCCCTTCGTCTCGATCGCGGCCCGGATGATGGCCGCGGTGGCCGGCGCCCACGACTCCGTCGAGCGTGGTGAGGTCGTGCTCGTGAGCCACCAGCTCCCGATCTGGATGGTGGCGAGGACCGTGCAGGGCAAGCCCCTGGCCACCGACCCGCGCCACCGGCGTTGCTCGCTGTCGAGCATCACGACCGTGGCGTGGGATCCCGACGCGGGCGTCGACAGTGCCGGCGCGTTCGCCGAGGTGGACTATCAGGAACCTGCGGCAGCATTGCTGGCAGAGTCCATCGACCTGGGAGCAGTGTGAAGCGCCTCACCACCATCGCGATGGTCGCGCTGGTCAGCTCCCTCGCCCTCGCCGGCTGCGCCTCGAACGACAGCCTGGCGACCGATTACAGCTCCGGTGACACGACGGGCAACTACGTGTCGTCCGATGGAACGACGAAGACGATCGCGGCCGCCGACCGCGGCGCCCCGATCAACTGGTCGGGAACCACCGATGCCGGCGAGAAGGTCTCGAGCGCCGACTACCGCGGCAAGGTGGTCGTGCTCAACTTCTGGTACGCCGACTGCCCGCCATGCCGGCTCGAGGCACCCAAGCTCGAGAAGCTCAACCAGCAGTACTCCAGCGAGGGCGTCGTGTTCCTCGGGGTGAACAAGACCGACACCGCTCCGACCGCGATCAGCTTCGAGAAGAGCCACGGCGTCACCTACCCGTCGATCCTCGACGCGGCGACCGGCTCCATGACGGTCGCCTTCACCGGCAAGATCTCGCCGAACTCGGTGCCGACCACCCTGATCATCGACGCCAAGGGCCGGGTCGCCGCGCGCTTCAGCGGGTTGATCACGAGCCCCTCTCTGGTCGCCACGGTCCTGGACGAGACCCTGGCCGAGAAATGAACCCCGGCGCGGTCGTCCTCAGCGGAGGACTCTGGTTCGCCGTCCCGATCGCGATCGCGGCCGGGTTGCTGTCCTTCCTCTCGCCGTGCGTGCTGCCTCTCGTCCCGGGATACCTCGGCTACGTCAGCGGCGTCACGAGCGGCCGTGAGCGCACCAGGAGCCGGATGCTGCTCGGGGTCGCCCTGTTCATCGCCGGCTTCTCGCTGGTCTTCCTCGCGGTCTCGCTGCTGGTCGGCACGGTCGGGATCTTCGTCACCCAGTACACCGACATCATCCTGCGCATCGCGGGCGTGGTCGTCATCCTCATGGGCATCGTCTTCATCGGCCAGGTCAGCTTCCTGCAGCGCACCTTCAAGCCCGGATGGCAGCCCCGCACCGGTCTCATCGGCGCCCCGCTGCTCGGCATCGTGTTCGCGGTCGGGTGGACGCCGTGCGTCGGTCCCACCTTGGTCGCCGTGCAGTCGATGGTGCTGGACCAGGGGAACCTCGGGCGGGCGCTGATCGTCGGCCTGGCGTACTGCATCGGCCTCGGCATCCCGTTCCTGCTCGTCGCGATCGGCTTCGGCTGGGTCGGTGGGTCGGTGCGCTGGGTCAAGCGCCACATCCGTGCGATCAACATCGCGGGCGGGGTGCTGCTGATCATCATCGGCGTGCTCATGGTCAGCGGCGTCTGGCGGGCGTTCATCACGGCATTCGGAGCGGGTCTTGGCATCGCGAACCCGCTCTGATCCTGGATCGTCGAACGTCGGCGAAGGCGCCGACGATGGGACGAATGCGCGCTCTGACCCGCTGCGGCCGTCGGATCACATCGACTCGGCGGCGCCCGCCGACGAGGGCGTCACCCAGCCGCGCCTGGGACCGATCGGATACCTGCGGTTCTTCTGGCGTCAGCTCACCAGCATGCGCACGGCGCTCATCCTGCTGCTGCTTCTGGCGCTCGGCGCCGTGCCCGGCTCGCTCGTGCCGCAGCGCAGCTCCGACCCGAACGGCGTCATCGCCTACCAGACCAACAATCCCGACCAGTTCAAGATCCTCGACTCCCTCGGCCTGTTCAGCACCTTCACCTCCCCGTGGTTCTCGGCGATCTACCTGCTGCTCTTCGTGTCGCTCGTCGGCTGCATCGTGCCGCGGCTGAAGCACCACCTCGATGCGCTGCGGGCCAAGCCGCCCAAGACCCCCGCGCGCCTGGAACGCCTGGTCGGCTACTCGAGCGTGACCACCACGACGGATGCGGCCACCGCGATTGACGACGCGCGCACCCTGCTGCGCCGCCAGGGGTACCGGGTCGCCCGGTACGGCGACTCCGTCTCGGCGGAGCGCGGTTACCTCCGCGAGACCGGCAATCTGGTGTTCCACATCGCGCTGGTGGGCATCCTGCTGACGGTCGGTGTGTTCGGCAGCTTCGGCTACACCGGCCAGAAGATCCTGGTTCAGGGCGAGGCGTTCACGAACGCCGGGAGCGACTACGACTCCTTCGAGCCCGGACGCTTCTCGAGCGAGGACTCGCTGCAGCCGTTCCAGCTGCGACTCGACACCTTCGAACCGAAGTACGCCTTCCAGAACGGCGCGTGGCAGCCCGAGGACTTCACCGCGAATCTGAGCACGCGAACCCCTGGCAGCGACTGGACCAAGCAGGGCCTGAAGGTCAACTCGCCACTGGCGGTCGGTGGCACCAACGTCTATCTGCTCGGGAACGGTTTCGCCCCCGACGTGACGGTGACGGCTCCGGATGGCACGGTCGCCTTCCAGGGCGTCGTCCCGTTCCTGGCGCAGGACGCCAACCTCGATAGCAACGGTGTGATCAAGGTGCCGGACGGCCTGTCGAAGCAAGTGGCGTTCACCGGTCTCTTCTACCCGACCCCCGCCAAGAGCACGGTCGGCGGGTACCAGTCGATCTCGCCGTACCTGTCGACCGATCCCGACGTGCCACCCGTGCTCTCCCTGTCGGTCTTCACCGGCGACCTGGGACTCGACAAGGGGGTCGCCGTCAATGCCTACTCGCTCAACGAGGACAAGCTGACCAAGATCGCCGGATTCGGCACCAGCGTGGCCGGGCTCGACATGCACGTCGGCGACACGAAGACGCTGCCGAACGGACTGGGCACGGTCACCTTCAACGGCATCAAGCGCTACGTGAGCGTCGACATCCATCACGACCCGACCCCCGCGTTCGCGCTGCTGTTCGCCCTCCTGATCCTCGCCGGACTGCTGACCAGCCTGTTCGTTCCACGGCGCCGCGTCTGGATCAAGGCGACACCGGCCACGACCAACACCCCGACGCGGATCGAGTACGCCGGCTTGGCCCGCGGCGAGGATCCGAGCCTGGCCCGCTCGCTCGCCGAACTCGCCAAGCGCCACCAGCAGCATCTGGACGGACTCTCAGATCCCGCCGCGGGGCCGCCGCCCGCTCGAACATAGGATGAGCTCGTGACCGCAAACCTCGCCGCGTTCTCCGTCGTGGCCGTCTACTCGGCGATCGTCGTGTATGTGCTGGCCTTCATCGCCTTCGCGCTCGACCTCTCGAAGCGGTCGGCGATCGCACAGAGCGCGTCGACGACGACGGTCGTCGCCGCCGCGGGTGCCGGCAGCACCGCGGTGCTCGAGAAGACCACGACCAAGGCTTCTGTCGTCGGTCGGGCCAGCCGCTATCAGCGCACCGGTTACGCCCTGGTCATCGTCGGCTGGGCCGTGCACGTCACTGCGCTCGTGCTGCGCGGGATCGCCGCCGGACGAGTGCCGTGGGCCGACCTCTACGAGTTCGCGCTGACCGGGACCGCGATCATGATCGGCGTCTTCATCTTCATCCAGTTCTACCGCGACGTGAAGTTCCTCGGCGCCTACATCACGGCCGTCGTCGTGCTGCTGATGGGTCTCGCCAGCGTCAACTTCTACGTTCCGGTCGGCCCGTTGAACCCGGCGCTGCAGTCGGTGTGGCTGGTCATCCACGTGTTCGTGGCGACGCTCGGCACGGGCTTCTTCGCCGTGGGCGGCGGGCTCTCGATCGCTCAGCTGCTGCAGGCACGGCGCGAAGCCGGTGGGCTCAAGCGCGTGCCGCTGCTCGCGACGCTCCCCTCGAGCGAGGCGCTCGAGAACATCGCGTACCGCGTGATCGTGGTCGGATTCGCGTTCTGGACCTTCACGCTGATCGCCGGGGCGATCTGGGCCTATCACGCCTGGGGCCGGTACTGGGGCTGGGACACCAAGGAGGTCTGGACGTTCATCATCTGGGTCACCTTCGCCGGCTACATCCACGCCAGAGCGACCCGCGGATGGCGCGGCTCCCGCTCGGCCTGGCTCGCGATCATCGGCTTCGCCGCGGTGCTCTTCAACTTCACGATCGTCAACCTGTTCTTCCAGGGACTGCACGCCTACACCGGCCTGAACTAGGGCCGCGCCATGTGGCACATCATCTTGAGCGCGTTCCTCGCGCTGCTGTTCGTCGCCACCGGGGCAGGCAAGGTGCTCGGCTTGGCGTTCGCGAACCGCAACCGTGACGCGCTTGAGATCCCGCCGGCGTTCTGGCGCCTCACCGGCGTGCTCGAGTGGGCGGGAGCGGTCGGCCTTGTCGTCGGCATCTGGGTTCCACCCCTCGGCGTCGTCGCCGCCATCGGACTCGCGGTGCTGATGCTCGGCGCGATCGTGGCGCGCATCCGGGCCGCACGACTCTCGGGCGAGCCGATCCGGCAGATCCAGGGACTCGACCGCGCGATCAGCCTCGATCTGGTGGTGCTGGTGCTCGCCGTGATCGACGTCGTGCTGATCGTCCGCGGCTTCTAAGCCGACGCCGCGGACTCCTGCAGAACCCGGTAGCACCGCTCCAGTCGCGCTTGCCACCAGTTCTCGCGATCCTGCGACGCCCCGTAGTCCCGGAAGACGCGCTCGTTCACCTCGACCCGGCGCACGTCGATCGCGCCGTCGACGGGGATGAGCGGCTCGACCGCGACGTCGTACTCGAGCAGGCGGACCGTGGCGAGTCCGCAGTCGTAGTTCAGCTCGGGGATCGAAGCCGCAAGTGCCGCGCCCATCGAGATCCCGACCGAGGTGTCGAGCGCGCTCGAGACGACCACCGGCAGCCCGGCCGCCGCGACGATATCGAGCGCCCGGCGGATGCCGCCAAGCGGCTGCGCCTTGATCACCAGGATGTCGGCCGCTCCGGCTCGCGCGACCGCGAGCGGATCGTCGGCCTTGCGCACGCTCTCGTCGGCGGCGATCGGCAGCTGCCAGTCGTGCAGGCGGCCGCGGAGCTCGACGAGCTCGTCGACGGTGGCGCATGGCTGCTCGAGGTACTCGAGGTCGAACCCGGCGAGGGCGTGCGCGGCGTGCTCCGCCTCGTCCACGTTCCAGCCGCCGTTGGCATCCACCCGGAGACGGCCCTCCGGCCCGAGGAACGCGCGCGCCGCGCTCACGCGGGCCACGTCATCCGCGAGCCCCTGCCCGGGCTCGGCCACCTTCACCTTCACGGTCCGAGTGCCGGCGTAGCGCGCCAGCACTCCCTCGACCTCGTCGGCCGGCACGGCGGGCAGCGTCGCGTTCACCGGGATCCGGTCGCGCACTGCGGCTGGGGCGGCGTTCCAGCCGAAGTCGATCGCCGCGGCCAGCCAGGCCGCGGACTCCTCGTCGCCGTACTCGGTGAACGGCGAGAACTCGGTCCAGCCCTGCGGCCCGCGCAACAGCATGGCCTCCCGCAGTTCGATCCCGCGGAAGCGCGTCACGAGCGGGATCGCAACGACGTGCGCGTCGGCGAGCAGGTCGTCGAGCGGCGGCACATCATCGGACGTCGGCATGGAGTCAGTCTGCACCCGCGCCGCCGGGAGACGGCGTGGCTAGGCTGACGACATGAGCACACCGCCTCCGCCACGACCGGGCACCATCCGTCCCGCGGGGATCGGGGCGACCTACGCGCTCAACCCGACGCCCCAGGGGCGCAAGGCCGGCTACATCCCGGTGCAGCCGCTCGGGCGGACCGAGGTGGTCACGCAGGCGCCGACGCTCGGGCAGTTCTGGCGCAGCGACATCCGGCACACCACCGGCGGCCGGAACGCGCGCTGGGCCGGCATGACGGCGTTCTGGGTCGGCCTCGCGGCGATCGCGTTCCTGTTCATCGGCAGCATCACCGGTCTCGAGGTCATTCAGGCGATCGCCCTGCCCCTGAGCGCGGTCGCGGGATTCTTCGCCCTCGTGGCGATCATCGCCGGCGTGGGACGGCTGCTCGGCTGGTTCGGGTTGGTGTTCGCTCTGCTCGGCAACCTCTTCGTGATCGACTGGATCGGGCAGCTGTTCCGCTGAGTCGCCAGGAAAGCCAGCTCGCGGCAGCCGCGTCGTAGGCTGAAGAGGTGGATGACGTCGACCAGCAGCCGCCGCAGATCGAGGGCCTCGAGCCCGGCATGACGATCGTGCGCCGCGTCCGCGGTCCGCGCCGCTGGCCCGGGATCCTCTCGGGAGTGCTGGCGCTGCTCATGCTCGCGGCGACGGCCATCGGCATCCAACTGGCGTCCCACGACCAGCTGCAGGCCTCGACCTCCTGCGCCTACGCGGCCATCGCGCTGAGCGTCGCGGCCCTCGTCTTCGGGATCGTCGCGATCATCAAGCGCTGGGGTCGCGGCGCGGGGATCGCCGGGGCGATCGTGGCCGTGCTCGGCAACCCCCTCGTGCTTCTCTACGGGCTGACCGCGCTGGGCGGAGGCTCCTGATGATCTCCGAGCTGTTCGACGAGAAGGTCTGGACGGCGGTGCCCGGCTTCGCCGACCTGAACGACATCACCTACCACCACGACGCCAGCGGCCGGATCGCGCGGGTAGCCTTCGATCGGCCGGAGGTGCGCAACGCCTTCCGCCCGCAGACCGTAGACGAGCTGGCGCGGGCGCTCGATCACGCGCGTCAGAATCCGCGGATCGGGGCCGTGCTCCTCACCGGCAACGGACCAAGCCCCAAGGACGGCGGCTGGGCGTTCTGCTCGGGCGGCGACCAGCGAATCCGAGGCAAGGACGGGTACCAGTACGCCGATGGCACGCAGGCCACCGGGAGACTGCACATCCTCGAAGTGCAGCGCCTCATCCGCTTCATGCCCAAGGTGGTCATCGCCCTGGTCCCGGGCTGGGCGGCCGGCGGAGGCCACTCCCTCCACGTCGTGTGCGACCTGACGATCGCCAGTCGCGAGCACGGCCGGTTCAAGCAGACGGATGCCGACGTCGGCTCCTTCGACGCCGGGTACGGCAGCGCCTACTTCGCCAAGCAGGTCGGGCAGAAGGTCGCGCGCGAGGTGTTCTTCCTGGCTGAGGAGTACGACGCGCAGCGCGCCTACGAGATGGGCGCCGTGAACGCGGTCGTCCCGCACGCCGAGCTCGAGACCACCGGGCTCGCGTGGGCCGAGACGATCCTCGGCAAGAGCCCGACCGCGATCCGGATGCTCAAGTTCGCCATGAACGCCACCGATGACGGGATGGTGGGCCAGCAGCTCTTCGCGGGCGAGGCCACCCGGCTCGCCTATGGGACGGACGAGGCGGTCGAGGGCCGCGACGCCTTCCTCGAGAAGCGCGCGCCGGACTGGGCGCCCTACCCGTGGCAGTACTAGTCCGGTGAGGGAACTGCGCGTCGTCTCCCCGGGGGCGGGCGTGTTCGCGGAACTGCGGGCGGCGCTCGCCGGAGGCGACGCCATCCTGGTGGGCGAGCCCAGCGCCGATCTTCCGGGGCGCGTCGAACAGCGCGTCGCCCTCGTGGTCGAGACGAGCGGGTCGACCGGCCGCCCGAAGCGCGTCGCCCTGTCTGCCGACGCCCTGCTGGCGAATGCGGCGGCGAGCGAATCAGCGCTCGGCGGTCCGGGGCAGTGGGTGCTCGCCCTGCCGACGCACTACATCGCGGGGCTCAACGTGCTGGCGCGCTCGCTGGCCGCCGAGACCGAGCCGGTGACGGTCGCGGGCGAGCACTTCACGGCATCCGGTTTCGTCGAGGCCGTCGGGCGGATGTCGCAGCCCGAGCGCTTCACCTCGGTGGTGCCCGCGCAGCTCGCCACCCTGCTCGCCGACCCCGCCGCCAGGGCGGCGTTGGCCGAGTTCACGGCCGTGCTCGTCGGAGGGCAAGCCACTCCGCAGCAACTGGCCGATCAGGCGGCCGAGGCCGGCATCCGGGTGCGGCGCAGCTACGGATCCAGCGAGACGAGCGGCGGCTGCGTGTACGACGGCATCCCGATCGGCACGACAACGGTGCGGATCGAGGACGGCGAGGTCTTGCTCGGCGGCCCGAGCCTGGCGGAGGGGTACCTCGGCGATCCCGAACTCACGGACGAGCGTTTCGTGAGCGGCGGCGGCGCCCGCTGGTTCCGCACCGCCGACGGCGGCGACTACGACGGCGCGCGGCTGACGGTCACGGGCCGCCGCGACGACGTGCTGATCTCGGGCGGCGTGAAGGTGGCGCTCGCGGCCGTCGAGCGCGTGCTGCGCGAGCAGCCGGGGCTGGCCGATGCCATCGTGGTGGCGGTGCCCGACGCGCGATGGGGCGAGGTCCCGGTCGCGGCGACGGCATCCTCCGGCATCGATGCGGATGCTGCCTCCGCCGCGGTCGCGTCCGCACTCGGTGTCGCGGCGCGCCCCCGCATCGTGCGCCTGGACGCGGTTCCGCTCCTGGCAAGCGGCAAGCCCGACCGGCTCGCGATCCGCGCGGCGGTGCTGGGCGTGCTCGGCGACGGACCCCCAAGCGCTCGTCGGTAGACTTCGGCCGTGGCGAAGCAGCAGCGCATGGATCCGGCCCGCATCGAGCGGGCGAGGACGACCAGCACGACCCCGTCGAAGCCGACCTCCGGACGCAACCGCGGCAAGAGCGGGCGGCCGGGCGGACGCAAGGCGGGCGAGGTCCGTCCCGCCACGCTCGGCACGTGGATCGCCGGCGGGCGGCCGCAGACGCTCCTGCTCGCGATCGCTCCGGTCGCGATCGGGCTGGGCGCGGCATCCGTCGAGTTGAACCACTGGTACGACCACTGGTTCCGCGCGGTGCTCGCGCTGATCGTGGCGCTGGCCCTGCAGATCGCGGTCAATTACGCGAACGACTACTCGGACGGCATCCGGGGCGTCGACACGAACCGGGTCGGTCCGCCGCGCTTGGTCGGTTCCGGCCGCGCCAAGCCGCGCCAGGTGCTCACCGTGGCCATCGTGTTCTTCGCCATCGCGGCCGTTGCCGGCGCCATCCTGATCTGGCGCAGCGGCGAGTGGTGGCTCTTCGCGGTCGGCGTCGTGGCTTTCGCGGCCGCCTGGTTCTACACCGGTGGCAAGCACCCCTACGGGTACTACGCGCTCGGTGAGCTTGCCGTCTTCATCTTCTTCGGCATCGTCCCGGTCGCCGGCACGATGTACACGCAGACCGGAACGGTGAACGTCGAGGCGTGGCTCGGTGGCGTCGCGATCGGCGCCTTCGCCTGCGCGGTGCTGGTGGTCAACAACCTGCGCGACCGCGAGCGGGACACCATCAGCCGCAAGCGCACCCTGGCCGTGCTGCTGGGCGACAAGCCGACCCGCGCGCTCTACATCGTGCTGATACTCGTTCCCCTGGCGCTGCTGGCGGTCTACGGGCTGTTCTACCCGCTGGCCTGGTTCGTCTACTTCGTGGCGCTCGCCGTGATCCCGGCGATCCTCATCGTGAGCACCGCCAAGACGCCGCCGGAGTTCGTCACGGCGATGCGGATCACGCTGTACAGCGCGTTCGCCTACGGCCTCGGGCTCGCGGCGGCTCTGATCTTCTGGGGTGGCGGAGCGATCGCGGGCTAGTCCGCGACAGCATCTTCGCGGCGCATCGACTCAGTCGCCGCGGGCGGCGTCCTCGATGTCCTCATCGCTTCCGGACTTGGCAGCGGCCGCCTTCGGCGTGCTCGTGCGGGCATCGGCCACCGACCGGGCCACGCGATCCCGTAGCGGCTTCAAGAAGATGTAAGAGATGCAGAGTGCCAGGATCGCGGCGCCGACCGCGGCGATGGCCCAGGCGGGATCCAGGCCGAAGGAGGCGGTGACCGCGTAGAGCACCGCGAAGAGCACGAGGAACACGCCGACCCGGACTCCGGAGTAGAGGATCCATGCGCGCACGATCGTCAGTCTAAGCGCCGTCCCGGGGAGCCGATCTAGACTCCCAGCATGGCCAAGGTGCTCGCTCCGATCATCGTGCTGCTGATGATCTTCGCGGTCGTCGACATCGCGGTGATCGAGCGCGATCGCATCCGGGCTCTTCCTCGCGGTCTGTGGATCGCGATCGCGATCGTGCTGCCGGTCGTCGGACCGGCGCTGTGGTTCTTCGTCGGCCGCCTGCGCAAGGGCGAAGGCATGGCACCGTCGGCCGCCGCATCCGCTCCGCGCCGGCTCGGCCCGATCGCGCCGGACGACGACCCGGACTTCCTCGGCCGGCTGCACCGCGAGCAGGAGCAGGAAGAGCGCATCCGCGATCTCGAGAAGAAGCTCAAAGAACTCCGCAATCCCAACGATGCCGACAAGCCCGAGGACTGACCCCGCCGGCTCGCCAGCCAGCGTCGTCGCGACCGCGTTGCTCGGCGAGTTCGTGCGGTCCGGCGTCACCGATCTGGTTCTCAGCCCGGGATCGCGCTCGCAAGCGCTCGCGCTCGCGGCCGCCCAGTTCGAGCGTGCGGGGTTGCTGAACCTCAGGGTCCGCATCGACGAGCGCTCCGCCGGGTTCCTGGCCATCGGCCTCGCCGTGGAGACGCGGCGCCCCGTGCTGCTCATCACGACATCGGGCACGGCGGTCGCCGAGCTGCACCCCGCCGTGCTGGAGGCCGCCCACTCCGGGGTTCCGCTGATCGTGCTGAGCGCCGACCGGCCGGAGGAGCTCCGGGGGATCGGCTCGAATCAGACGACCGTGCAGCAGGGGATATTCGGGGCGGCACCCGAACGCAGCTGGGAGATCCCGGCCCCGGTGGGCGACGCGGGCGAGGAGGAGGCGGCGCGCGCACTCGCGAACGAGGTGCTTGGCGGCATCCGCGGTCCGCGCCATGTGAACATCGCGTTCCGTGATCCGCTGTCGGCGCCGCAGCCGCTGCCCGATCTCGAGCCCGGACTCTGGCGATCGGCGGCCGCGCCGCTCGAGTTGCTCGAGCTGCAGCCGCGCCCCGGCACGGTCGTCGTCGCAGGCACGGGCGCGGGAGACGTGGCGGAGGCTGCTGCGCGTGCACTCGGCGCTCCCCTGCTGGCCGAGGTGTCCAGCGGCGCGCGCTTCGGGCCGAACCTGGTCGCGGCCTACCGCGACGTGATCTCGGCCGGCAACTTCGGGGACCGGGTCGAGCGCGTCGTCGTGTTCGGGCATCCGACCCTCAGTCGCGAGATCCCGGCGCTCATCGAGCGCGAGGGGGTCGAAACGATCGTGGTGCGCGGTCCCGAGCGCGAGGCGTACGATCCGGGGCACCGGGTGAGCCGGTTCGCGGATGCCGTCACCGTCGCTGACGATCCCGCCGCGATCGAGGCCTCCCGAGGCTGGGTCGGGCGCTGGGTGATGACGTCGCGCGCGATCCTCGAGGAGCTGGATGACGCCGCTCCCGGCGCCGCCCTGACCGACGACTACCGCGAGCGTGCCGCGTTCGCACAGACCCAGCTCTCCGCGCTCCGCGCCCCCGTCATCCGCCGGAGCCTCGCGCTCGCCGTCTGGAACGCGAGCTGGCCGCACGACCGGCTCGTGCTGGCGTCGTCGCGCCTCATCCGCGAACTCGACGAGGTCGCGCCGGGCAAGAAGATCCCGGTGCACGCGAACCGCGGGCTGGCCGGGATCGACGGCACGATCGCGACCGCAACGGGCATCGCGCTCGCCCAGCAGTCCGGCGGGGCGGCAGAGGCCGCCGGCCGGGGCATCACGCGCGTGCTCCTCGGCGACCTGGCGATGCTGCACGACGCCGGCTCCCTGGCGTTCGGGGTGGGCGAACCGCGGCCGGACATGCAGGTCATCGTCGGCAACGACGGCGGCGGCACCATCTTCGACGGCCTCGAGGTGGCCGGATCGGCGGATGCCGCCCTGCTCGACCGCGTGATGCTGACCCCGCAGCAGGTCGATCTCGAAGCCCTCGCGCGCGCATACGGCTGGGAGTACCGCAAGGCCGCCACCCGCGGGGAGTTGGACCCGGCGCTGACGCCGACGCCGGGACAGGTGCTGATCGAGGTCCCCCTGGCTCGGTGAATCCCCTGGCTCGGCGCGCTAGCGTGACGCCATGAGCCACCTTCGCGGCGTCGAGCCGCTCCTGCGCGCCGCTGCCGACTTCGATCTCTCGAAGGTTGATCCGGCATCCACCCCAGGATTCGACAGCCCGGGCAAGGGCAGCGGCAAGAAGGAGGGCGAGAAGTCGCTCGAGGCGGGCGCAGTGAACCTCGCCGACCTGCAGGAGATCCTGTACGCCAACGGGTTGAAGGGCGATCAGCGCCGTATCCTGCTGGTGCTCCAAGCCATGGACACCGCGGGCAAAGGCGGCATCGTCGGTCACGTCGTCGGCTCGGTGAATCCCTACGGCGTGCACATCGCGAGCTTCAAGGCGCCGACCGACGAGGAGAAGGCGCATGACTTCCTGTGGCGCATCCGGAAGCAGTTGCCAACGCCCGGCATGCTCGGCGTCTTCGACCGATCGCACTACGAGGACGTGCTCGTGCACCGCGTGCGCCACCTCTCGACTCCCGAGGTGATCGAGGAGCGCTACGGCCAGATCGTCGACTTCGAGAACCAACTGGAGGCCCGCGGGACCACCGTCATCAAGGTCATGCTGCACATCTCGCCAGCCGCGCAGAAGGAGCGGCTCGAGGCCCGGCTCGACGATCCGACCAAGCACTGGAAGTTCAACCCGGGCGATGTCGACGACCGGATGCTGTGGCCCGACTACATGGAGGCGTATCAGCTGGCGATCCAGCGCACCTCGGCCGATGCCGCGCCCTGGTACGTGATCCCGGCGGACCACAAGTGGTACGCGCGCCTGGCCGTGCAGCAGCTGCTGCTCGATGCGCTGCGCGACCTCAAGCAGGACTGGCCGAAGGCCGACTACGACGTGGCGGAGCAGAAGGCGCGGTTGGCGGCCGACTAGCTACCCGAACGCCTCGACGATCGGCCGGAACTTGAGCCGCGTCTCGGCGAGCTCGCGCTCCGGGTCGGAGTCGGCGACGATCCCCGCGCCGGCGTAGGCCGTGATCCTGCCGTCGGCCGTGACCTCGGCCGAGCGCAGCGCGATCGCCCACTTGCCGCAGCCGTCGGCGTCGACCCAGCCGACCGGGCCGGCGAAGCGTCGGCGGTCCAGCGGCTCCAGCTCGCGGATCACCTCGAGCGCCTTCGCGGTCGGGGCGCCGGCGACGGCGGCCGTGGGATGCAGCGCGGCAGCCAGGTCGAGCGCGGATGAGCCGTCCGACAGCGTGCCCTCGACGTCCGAGGCGAGGTGCCAGAGGTTCGGCAGTTTCAGTGCGAACGGCAGTTCGCTGGCCACGACTCCGGTCGCGTGACCGGCGAGCGAGGCGAGGACGCTCTGCACGGCGAAGCGGTGCTCGTCCAGATCCTTGGTGGAGGTCGCCAGAGCGAGGGCCGCGGCCTGGTCGGCTTCGGCATCCGCTCCGCGTGCGATGCTGCCCGCGAGCACGCGGGCGCTCACGGTGCCGTGGTTCACGCGGATCAGGGTCTCGGGGCTCGAGCCGAGCAGGCCGTCGACCGCGAAGGTCCAGGTGTCGGGGTAGCCAAGGGCGAGGTCGCCGAGCACGCGGCGCAGGTCCGCCTGGTCGGGTAGGTGGCCGACGAGGTCGCGGGAAAGCACCACCTTGCTGAGGTCGCCATTGCGGATGCGGCGCACCGCCTCCGCGACCGCGGCCTGGTAGCCGGCGCGATCCAGCGCCCCATCGTGCAGCGAGATCCGGTACTCGTCGCCGAGCGGGCGCTTCTCGATCATGAGGTCGGAGCCGTTGATCCGGGTCACCCAGCTCACCCCGTCGCGCCGGCCCACGACGATCTCGGGAACGATCAGCACGCTGACGGCGTCCGACTCGTCGGCGAAGGCGAAGGCGCCGAAGGCCACGAGGCCCGTGCCGGACAGGCCGACCGGATCCCTGATGGTCGCGGCCGCGGCGACCGCGCGCCAGGCATCCGCCGCGTCCCGGAGGCGGTCGGGTCCGCGGAACTCCAGGCGGAGCGCCTCTCCAAGCCCCGCGATGCCCTCGCCGCGGCGGACGAAGAGCAACGGCTTGCGGGCATCGAGCACCGGCAGCAGCGAGGTCACCTCGTGATCGATCGCGTGGGTCTCGACCAGCAGCGAGGGAACCGGGTGCGCGGGGATGTCCACCCTTCGAGACTACGTTCCTGGGAGCTCAGGCGAGCGCGGGTCGGCTTCCGAGGCTTTCAGTAGGCTAGACGGGTGGCCAGGGCCGAGATGGACAAGCAGCCGGACGAGGTCTCCGGCATGTTCGACGATGTCGCCGCTCACTACGACCGCACCAACGCGGTGATGTCGGTCGGCAATGCGGCGCTGTGGCGGATCGCCACCGTGCGCGCCGTCGATCCGCAGCCGGGCGAGCGCATCCTCGATGTCGCCGCCGGAACCGGCACCTCCAGCGCCGCGCTCGGCCGCACCGGCGCCACGGTCGTCGCCGTCGACTTCTCGCCCGGAATGATCGCGGCCGGCCGCAAGCGGCATCCACGCATCGAGTTCGTCGAGGCGAACGCCGAGAGGCTGCCCTTCGGCGACGACGAGTTCGACGCCGTCACGATCAGCTTCGGGCTGCGCAATGTTGAGCACCCCAAGGTCGCGCTGGCCGAGATGTACCGGGTGCTGAAGCCGGGCGGCCGGCTCGTGGTGTGCGAGTTCTCCAAGCCGCCGCGGGCGCTGTTCCGAATGGGATATCAGGCGTACACGAAGTACGTGATGCCGATCATCGCGAACATCGTGAGCTCCGACGCCGAGGCGTACGACTACCTCGCCGAATCCATCAGCAACTGGCCCGATCAGGGCACCCTGAGCCAATGGATCCGCGGCGTCGGGTTCACGCGTGTCGCCTACCGCAATCTGACCGCAGGAGTCGTGGCTCTTCACCGTGGACGCAAGCCTGAGGACGCGGCGATCCGCGCGTCGACCGCGAAGCGCACGGCGACGCGCTCTCGAGGCCCGGTGCGGTGATCCGGTGAACCCCAGCCCGCCCCTCGCCCGTCGCAGCAACACGCTGAGCTCCTCCCTCGGCCTCGGCGAGAAGTTGTTCGCCTCGAGCGAGGAACGCAGGTTCGCGGCCGCGATCGAAGACGGCCTGGCCGAGGTCGAATCCGGGCTGCTCGGCGAGATGTCGTTCACCGATGACATCGCGGATGTCACCAGCCGCTACCTGCTCGAAGCCGGCGGCAAGCGCGTCCGCCCCACGCTCACCTTGCTCACTGCCCAGCTCGGCGCCGGTAACAACCCGTCCGTCATCCGGGCAGCGGAGGCCGTGGAGATCACGCATCTCGCCTCGCTGTACCACGACGACGTGATGGACGAGGCCCAGCTGCGCCGCGGCGTCCCGAGCGCCCAGACGGTCTGGGGCAACTCGGTCGCGATCCTCACCGGCGACCTGCTCTTCGCCCGCGCCAGCCGGCTGATCGCCGGGCTCGGTGACCGCGGCCTCGAGCTGCAGGCCGAGACCTTCGAGAGGCTCGTGCTCGGTCAGCTGCACGAGACGACCGGACCACAGGAGGGCGACGAACCGATCGCGCACTACCTGCAGGTACTGGCCGACAAGACCGGCTCGCTCATCTCGCTGGCCGGCGTTCTCGGGGTCATCTTCTCCGACGCCCCCGAGGCCTTCCAGCAGCCGGTGAAGGACTTCGGTGAGCGCGTCGGCGTGGCCTTCCAGCTCATCGACGACATCATCGACCTCTCGGCCGAGACCGAGCAGACCGGCAAGCTGGCGGGAACCGATCTGCGGGCCGGGGTTCCGACGCTGCCGCTGCTGTACCTGCGCCGCGAAGCCTCGACGGATGCCGCGGCGGCGGGTCTGCTCGCGCGCATCGAGCGGGACGCGGCATCCGAGTCGGGCACGAACGCCGAAGCCGACGCGGACTTCGAGCTCGCCGTCGCGGACCTCCGTGACCACGACGTCACCCGCGCTACCCTGACCGAGGCCCGCCGCTGGGCCGCCGACGCGGTGTCCGCGCTCGATCCCCTTCCCACCGGGCCCGTCAAGAAGGCCCTCACCAGGTTCGCCGAGGCGATCGTCGAGCGCTCGGCCTGATCCGCGCCCGAACACCGAAGGAACACCCATGACCACCTTGCGACTCGCGATCGTCGGCGCCGGGCCGGCCGGCATCTACGCGGCAGACATCCTGCTCAAGCAGGAGCGCGCCTTCGACGTCTCGATCGATCTGTTCGATCAGCTGCCCGCGCCCTATGGGCTGGTCCGCTACGGGGTCGCCCCCGATCACCCGCGTATCAAGGGCATCATCACGGCGTTGCGCGATGTGCTCGACCGCGGCGACATCCGCATCTTCGGCAACGTTCGGTACGGCGTCGATCTCACCCTCGATGACCTGAAGAAGCACTACAACGCCGTCATCTTCTCGACGGGCGCGATCCGGGATGCGGCGCTCGACATCCCGGGGATCGACCTGCCGCGCAGCTACGGCGCGGCCGACTTCGTGAGCTGGTACGACGGGCATCCGGACGTGCCGCGCGACTGGCCGCTGGAGTCCGCCTCGGTCGCCGTGCTCGGCGTCGGCAACGTCGCGCTCGACGTCGCGCGCATCCTGGCCAAGCACGCCGACGACCTGCTGCCGACCGAGATCCCGGCGAACGTCTACGACGGGCTGAAGGTCTCGCCGGTGACCGACGTGCACGTCTTCGGTCGCCGCGGGCCGATGCAGGTCAAGTTCACGCCGCTCGAGCTGCGGGAACTCGGCGAGCTGCGCGACGTGGACATGATCGTGCACGACGAGGACTTCGACTACGACGAGGCGTCGCGCACCGCGATCGAGACGAACAAGCAGGTCTTCGTGATCGACAAGGTGCTGTCGCAGTGGCGGGAGCGCACCGTCGGCTCGGCGTCGCGCCGGTTGCACCTGCACTTCTATGCGAACCCGATCGAGGTGCTCGGCACACCCGAAACCGGCGTGACAGGTTTCAAGTACGAGCGCACGAGGCCGGATGGCGCGGGCGGAGTGGTCGGCACGGGCGAGTTCCGCGAGGTCGAGGTCGGCGCCCTCTACCGCGCGGTCGGATACTTCGGCTCACCGCTGGACGGCATCCCCTTCGACGACAAGCGGGGCGTCATCCGGAATCGCGAGGGCCAGGTGCTCGATGCCTCGGATGAGGTGATCCCGGGCGTCTATGCCACGGGCTGGATCAAGCGCGGCCCGGTGGGCCTGATCGGGCACACCAAGTCCGACGCGATGGAGACCATCTCGCACCTCGTGGTCGACCAGGCGAACTGGTGGGCGCCGGCGGACCCATCGCCCGAGGGGATCGTCGCGCTGCTGGACTCGCGGGGCGTGCGGTACACCGACCTCGAGGGCTGGCACCGCCTCGACGAGCACGAGATCGCGCTGGGCGGCCCGCAGGAGCGTGCGCGCATCAAGGTCGTGCCGCGCGACGAGATGGTTGAGATCTCGCGCGGTTGAGCACGCCGCTCCAGGCGACTGACCACCTGTCGGTCGGTACCAGGATGCCCTCCGCCTCATTTGAGTTCGGACTCACGTGAGCCCCAACTCAAATGAGCGGGACAGCATCGGCGACCTGCTGCCGCGTCACGCCTGATCGGTTTACTGAACCGCCGCCGTCAACCGCGCCACGTTGTCGAGCGCGCGCGACAGCCGCGGCCGCTTCAGCCACTCGTCGAGCGTCAGCTCACGGCTGTGCTCGCGGTAGTCGTTCTCGACGGCGCGCAGGCGCTGCAGGAAGGTGCCGCCCCAGATCATCACCGAGATCTCGAAGTCGAGGCTGAACGAGCGCATATCCATGTTGCTCGAGCCGATCACCGAGACGTCGTCATCGATCGTGAAGTGCTTGGCGTGCAGGATCGTCGGCGACTGGAACAGGAAGATCCGCACCCCGGCGCGCAGCAGCGCCTCGTAGTAGCTCCGCTGTGCGTGATAGACGAAGAACTGGTCGCCGACCTCCGAGACGAAGAGCTGCACCTCGAGCCCGGACTGGGCGGCGGTGGTGATCGCGTAGAGCATCGAGTCGTCTGGCACGAAGTACGGGCTGACCAGGATGACCTTCTTCTGGGCCGCGTAGACCAGCGAGTTGAAGAGGCGCAGGTTGTTCTCGCCGACGAATCCCGGGCCGCTCGGAACGACCTGGCAGTCCAGCGGGCCCGGACCGGTGCGGCGGGCGGGCGCGGCCTCGCGCGACAGCAGCTCGTTGGTCTCGGCGTACCAGTCGGTCACGAAGAGCGCGTCGATCCCGGCGACCACCGGCCCCTCGAAGCGGACCATGAAGTCCTTCCACTGCAGCCCGCGCTTCGCGTTCTTCTTCCGCTCGTAGCCGGGGTCGATCACGTTCTGCGATCCGGTGAACGCGACTTCGCCATCCACCACCAGCAGCTTGCGGTGGTTGCGCAGATCGGGGCGCTGGATGCGTCCGCGCAACGGCTGGAAGGGCAGCATCAGGTGCCACTGCGCGCCCATCTTCGTCAGGGCGCGCTTGGCCGGCCTGAAGCCCTTGTACTGGAACGTCCCGAGATGGTCCAGCAGCACGCGCACCACGACTCCGCGTTGCGCGGCTGCGGCGAGCGCGTCGAAGAAGGGCTTCGTCGTCGGATCCAGCGCGAGGATGTAGAACTCGACGTGAACGGACTTCTTGGCGAGCCCGATCTCCTCCGTCATCGCAGCGAGAGCCACGGCATCCGCGTCGTAGAGGGTCGAGGAGTTGCCGCCCACCATCGGCATCGCGCCAAGGGTGCGGTTGAGTTCCACGATCGGCGCCAGCCAGTCCGGCCACGGCGCTTCCTCCGCGACGCGGTCGAAGCCCTCGGTGGTGTCGAGGATGTACTGGTTGATCTCGACCTGCTTTTCGCGCCGCCGCTTGGGCAGCCGGAACGTGCCGACCAGCAGAAACAGGCCGATCCCGATGTAGGGGATGAAGAAGATCGCCAGCAGCCACGCCAGCGCGGTCTGCGGTCTGCGGTTGCGCGGGATGAAGATGACCGACAGCACGCGGATGACGAAGTCCACGACCACGAGAACGGCCGCGATGATCGCGCTGAGCGCGGCCTCGGTCATCGGAGCCGGCTCAGCGGTAGTTCACGAACTGCAGGGCGACCTCGAGATCCTTGCCCTTGAGCAGCGCCTGCACCTGCTGCAGCTCGTCGCGGCTCTTGGACTGCACCCGAAGCTCGTCGCCCTGGATCTGGCTCTTCACGCCCTTCGGCCCCTCGTCGCGGATGATCTTGCTGTTCTTCTTCGCGTCCTCGCTCGAGATCCCCTCCTTGATGGAGGCCTCGATGCGATACTCCTTGCCGCTCGGGAACGGATCGCCGGCATCCAGCGACCGCAGCGAGATGCCGCGCTTGATCAGCTTCTGCTCGAACACCTCGAGCACCGCCTTCACGCGCTCCTCGGCGCTCGCCTTCATCAGGATCTTCTCGCCGCTGAACTCGACCGAGGCGCCGACGCCCTTGAAGTCGTAGCGCTGCGCGAGCTCCTTCTGCGCCTGGCCCATCGCGTTCTGGACCTCCATCGGGTCGACCTTGCTCACGATGTCGAAAGAGGAATCTGCCATGTCGCCATGCTAGTAACTAGAGGATGCGCCAAAGGCAGGGGATGCAGCGGCGGGGTGTGATCGTGGCCGTGATCGCGGGGGTGATCGGCCTGGCCGTCGTCATCGCGTCGGTGATTCTGGTGCTCGTCCCCCGGGTGAGCCCGTCGACGGATGCCGCGGCTCCCGCGCCGCGCTGGGCTCCCTCCGGTCCGGCGCCCGTTGCGGCCACGGCGCCGGGCACCGGAATCGCGACCCTGGTGGATGCGACATGGGCCGCCTCCGCGGCGGCCGCCACCGGCATCCCGGCGCGTGCCGTGCTCGCCTACGCCGGCGCGGCGCTCTCGAAGCAGGCGAGCATGCCGCAGTGCAAGCTGTCGTGGACCACGCTTGCGGCGATCGGCACGGTCGAGAGTTCGAACGGCCAGCACGGCGGATCCTCGATCGGCGCCGACGGCACGGTCCGCCCGCCGATCTTCGGGGTCGCCTTGAACGGGGACGGCGTCGCGCTGATCCCCGACAGCGACCAGGGCACGATCGACGGCGACGCGACAGCCGATCGTGCGGTCGGGCCGATGCAACTGATCCCGCAGACCTGGCGCAACTGGCACACCGACGGGAACGGCGACGGCGTCGAGGATCCGCGGAACATCGACGACGCGGTGATGGCCACCACGAACTACCTGTGCCGCGCGTCGACGGCGCTCGACACCGAGAAGGGATGGCGCGGCGCGATCGCCGCATACAACTCGGCCGACTCCTACCTGGGCAAGGTGGCCAAGACGGCGGTTGCGTTCAATCGGCGGATGGCGGCAGCCGCCGGCTGACCGGATTCGCGTCGCGCGCCGCACCTTGTACGATTGTCCGAGCGCTTCCGGTCGGTGATCACATGGGCCGGACGTGCATGGCGAGTTACCCAAGCGGCCAAAGGGATCTGACTGTAAATCAGACTCGTAAGATTCGGGGGTTCGAATCCCTCACTCGCCACAGTATTTTTCTGTTCGCCGCCGCCTCTGCGGCGAACCCGCTCCGCGGCACGAGCGTAGCCTTGATGGCATGTCGATCGAGCTTCCCGAGAAGGTCCGCCAGTTCCTGGAGCAGCCGAATCCGGCGGTGATGGCGACCACGACCAAAGACGGGCGACCGGTCACGGTGGCGACCTGGTACCTGCTGGAACCGGACGGCGGCATCCTGGTCAACCTGGACGCGCAGCGCGTCCGCCTCGCGCACCTGCGCCGCGACCCGCGTTTCGCGCTCGACGTGCTGGACGGCGGCAACTGGGGCACGCACGTCGCGCTGCAGCTCGATGTGACCGGCTTCACCGATGACATCGAGTTGAACGACATCGATGCGCTCGCGACGCACTACAGCGGGCAGCGCTATCCCAACCGTGAGCGGCCGCGCGTCAGCGTGCGGGGCGAGATTCTCAGCTGGTTCGGCTGGGGATCACTGCTCGGCCGCGGCTGAGCGCTCTCACACCGCGTCGAGGGCGGCGGCGAGGTCGTCGTACAGGTCGTCGACGTGCTCGATGCCGACGGAGACCCTGACCAGTCCCTCGGGGATCGTCGGCGCCTCGCTGGCCCAGCGGCGGCGACGTTCGAGGGTGGTCTCGACCCCGCCCAGGCTTGTCGCGAAGCGGCACAGACGCACTCCCTGTACGAAACGATCGGCGGCGAGGCCATCCGCCAGCACGACCGAGATCATGGCGCCGAAGCCCGGATAGCGCAGCTCGACCAGCTGCGGTCGGCCGGTGAGTCGCCGCACCAGTTCCTGAGCGTTGGACTGCGCCCGCTCGACGCGGAGTGCCAGGGTGCGCAGACCGCGGAGCGCCAGGTAGACCTCCATCGGGCCCGGGGTCGCGCCCTGGATCGAGCGGTAGGCCGTCAGCTTGGCCAGCCGGTCCTCGTCCCGCGTGACCACCGCACCCATGACGACATCGCTGTGGCCGGAGATGAACTTGGTGGCCGAATGGATGACCAGGTCGGCGCCGAGGTCGAGAGGCTGCTGCAGGATCGGCGTCGCGAAGGTGTTGTCGACCACCACGGTTGCTCCGCCCTCGTGGGCGGCTCGCGCGATCGCCGCGATGTCGACGACCTCGAGAGCGGGGTTGGTCGGGGACTCGATCCAGACCATGGCGGCGTCGCGCGCGGCGGCGAGGATGGCGTCCGGATCGGCGGCGTCGACGATGTTGCGCCGCAGCAGTCCGCGTTCCTCCGCGGTGGCGAACTGCGAATGCATCCCGAGGTAGGTGTGAGCGAGGGCGACGACCGTGCCGCCGAGGGGAACCTGGTCCAGCACAGCGGCTCCGGCGGCGAGACCGGAGGAGAAGACCCGGCAGCTGCCGCCCTCCAACGCGCCCAACGCGCTCTCGAAAGCCGCCCAGGTCGGGTTGCCGAAACGGCCGTACTCGAGGTCGCCGCCGGCCGTGTAGGTGGACGCGAACACGACCGGGACGTTCAGCGGCTCATCCGGCGCGGCGGGCGGTCGCCCGGCCGAGACGGCGATGGTCGCGGGATGCAGGGGTCGGGCGGGGGCGGGCTGATCGTTCACGCATCCCAATGTAGGGTGGCCGGCCGGGCGGCCTCACCAGGTGCGGAGCACGCCGCCCTTCGGTCCCGCGACCAGGCTGGCGGCGGGGACGTCATCGGCGACGATCGCGCCAGCGGCGATCACCGCATCCCTCCCGATGGTGACGCCGGGCAGGATCGTGGCGCCGGCGCCGATCCAGACGTTCTCGCCCACGTCGATGGGTGCGCCGGTCAGCCAGATGCGTCGCTCCGTGGGGTCGACCGGGTGCCCGAGGGTGACGAACGTGACCTTCGGCGCGATCAGGGTGCCGGCGCCGACCCGGATCCCCGCGTAGTCCAGGAAGGTGCAGTTCTGGTTGATGAACACCCGCTCGCCCAGTTTCAGGTTGAGGCCGTGGTCGGTGAAGAACGGCGGGTAGATCGTCACGCGGGAAGGCAACGGCCGACCCAGGATCTGCTCGAACAGCTCGGCCTTGCCCACCTCGTCGTCGAACGGGAGCAGGTTGAGCCGCGAGGTGAGTCGCGTCACCTCGAGCACCCGGCGTGACATGGCCGTGAACTCGGGATTGTCGTGGATCTTCATGAACTGCTCGGCTGACACCCTCCGATGGTGCCGCGGGTAGCCTCGTGCGCATGGTCGGCGCGCTCATCTGCATCGCGATCGTGGTGGTGTTCATCGCGATCATGCTGGCGACTCCGGCCTACCTCCGGCGGCATCCCGAGAAGCGCGGGTCCGGTGCGCCCGGTTCCGGGCTGCTGGGAGCGGCGTTCGACAGCGCGTTCCATCCCTCCGCGACGTGCCCGTAGCCTGGAGCCATGCCTTCCGAGCTGCTCGATCTCGCCCGCACCATCGCCATCGAGGCGGGAGCGCTCGCCGCGCAGCGCCGGCGCGAAGGCGTCGAGGTGGCCGCGACCAAGTCGACGATCGTCGATGTCGTGACCGAGGCCGACCGCGAGGTCGAGCAGCTGATCCGGGAGCGCATCCTGGCCGCGCGACCCGACGACGCGATCTTGGGCGAAGAGGACGGCTCGGCATCCGGCACCAGCGGCCTCACCTGGGTGGTCGATCCGATCGACGGCACGGTCAACTACCTCTACGGCATCCCGCACTACGCGGTGAGCATCGCGGTGGTCGAGGGCGACGGCGATCCGCTCACCTGGAACGGTCTGCTCGGATGCGTGCTCAACCCGGCGATCGGCGAGCTCTTCACGGCCGAGCAGGGCTCGGGTGCATTCCTGTCGGCAGGCGGTGGGCCGGACGCGCCGATCCGCGTCGCCGATCCCGTCACCCTCGAGCTCGCCCTGATCAACACGGGGTTCGCCTACAACGCCGAGGTGCGCGGGCGGCAGGGCGAGGTGGTGACCCGGATGCTGCCGATGGTCCGCGACATCCGCCGCTTCGGCACCGCGTCGCTCGATCTCTGCATGGTGGCGAGCGGCCGCACGAACGCCTACTTCGAGCGCACCCTGAGCCCCTGGGATCACGCGGCCGGCGCCGTCATCGCGCGTGAGGCGGGCGCCGTGGTGAAGGGATTCGGCGATGCCGCGCCCAGTCGTGACGTCATCCTGGCGGCGGAGCCGGCGCTCGCCGCGCGGCTCGAGCCACTGCTGATCGAGCTCGGCACCCGGTACCCGATCTGAGCCGTCCGACGGGTCTGCCGACCCCGCGAATCGCCGTCACCCGGACGGGCGGGTGGCCGTTCCGTTGCCTGTTCGTTACGATCGGATGATTCGCCGCAGCAGAATCGGAACGAGGAGTTCGTCATGACCGAGTTGCCGCAGGCGACCAGTCGACGCGAACTCCGGGAGCGCGAGCAGGCTCTGGCCGCCGCGCAGGCGCGCTCGTCCGGGAGTCGACGCGGGGGCGCGAGCCGCGCTCGCCGCCCCGAGAAGGCCCGTCCGGTTCGCAACGGCAAGCCCGTCAGACCGCAGAGTTCGCGGGCGCACCGGGTCGGTTCCAAGCTGCTCTCGCTCGGCGCCATGATCTTCGCCGGCGCGCTCGCGTTCGGGATGTCGGTGCCGGCCAACGCGTTCTACCCGACCGCATCGAGCAGCGGGGCGGCACTCGCCGATGCGGCGACCACAGGCGGACAGGCGGCCGCGGTCCCCAGCGATGAGACGGTCGACGTCGCCAGCCGCGACACGATCAATGTGCTGTCGTGGGCGCAGGTTCTCGCGCAGAAGTACGCGCACGGTGGCGCGACGGTCGGCGGAACGTCGGGCGGCAGCATCCGCTGGCCGTTCCCCTACGCCACCAAGATCAGCTCGCCCTACGGCCCGCGCGTCGCACCCTGCTCCGGATGCTCGACCTTCCACAACGGCGTCGACTTCACCCCGGGCGCCAACTCCGCGATCTTCGCGGTGGCGAGCGGCGTCGTCACCGGTCGCGAGGACGGCACCTCCGAGTACGGCAACTACATCATCGTGACCTCCCAGCTCAGTGGGCAGACGGTCAAGTTCACCTACGCGCACATGACGGCCGGCTCCAGCGCGATCGTGCTCGGTCAGCGGGTGGAGGTCGGCGACTTCCTCGGCCTCGTCGGAATGACCGGTGAGGCGACTGGTCCGCACCTGCACTTCGAGGTCAACGTGAACGGGACGACCATCGATCCGATCCCGTGGCTCGAGACCAACGTCGACTAGCCGCCGTTCCTAGGCCACGATCCACGCGGTCGTGTCGCCGGGCAGCTTGTCTGCGCCGACCGGCCCGCTCGACAGCACGACGCGGCCCGGCGGCAGCTCGACCGTGTTCGGACCGGTGTTGGCGATGACGGTCACGGCGCCGGATCGGAAGACCAGGGCGGCCGCATCCGGTGACGGCAGCCAGACCAGTTCGTTGCTCGCGAGGTGGTGCTCGCGCCGCAGCGCGAGGGCGCTCCGGTAGAACTCGAGGGTCGATCCGGGGATGCCGAGCTGGGCATCCCGGGCGTAGCTCGCCCAGCTCTCGGGCTGGGGCAGCCAGCTCTTCGCGCTGCCGTCGGCACCGGCCGGGCTGAAGCCCCCGGAGGGCCGGCCGGCCTCCCATGGCAGCGGGACGCGGCATCCGTCCCGGCCGTAGCTCTCGCCGCCGGTGCGGAAGAAGGTCGGGTCCTGCCGCGCGCTGTCCGGCAGGTCGATGACCTCGGGAAGACCGAGCTCCTCGCCCTGATAGAGGTAGGCGGAGCCGGGCAGGGACAGCATGAAGGCGGTGGCGGCGCGGGCGCGGCGGAGGCCGACGGCGTCATCCGGATGCGACTCGGACTTCGGCCCGAGTCCTTCCCCCTGCGGCGGCGGAGTGGCGAGGCCGAGCCGGGTGGCGTGCCGGATCATGTCGTGGTTGGAGAGCACCCAGGTGCTCGGCGCTCCGACCGCGCCGAAGGCCGCGATCGAGTCGTCGACCACCTTCTTGAGCGCGGGCGCCTCCCACGGGGTCTCGAGGTAGGCGAAGTTGAAGGTCTGCTGCATCTCGTCGGGACGCACCCAATCCGCGAGCTTCGACAGAGGTTGCACCCACGCCTCGCCGGCCAGGATACGGTCGGGCCCGAACTCGGCGAGCAGCCTGCGCCAGTCGCGGTAGATCGGATGCACCCCGGGCTGCGCCCAGTACGGCACGTCCGGCACGGAGCCGCCCATCGACCCTTCGGCGGGCTCGGCGCCGGCGGGCGGGGTGTAGTCGGGGAGGCCGGGCTTCTTGGCCAGGCCGTGTGCGACATCCACCCGGAATCCGTCGACACCGCGCTCGAGCCAGAACCGCAGCACGCCGTGGAAGAACTCCGTGACCTCGTCGTTGGTCCAGTCGAAGTCGGGCTGGCTGGTGTCGAAGAGGTGCAGGTACCACTGTGCCTTCTCAGGCGCCGCCGCTTCTGCGGCGCCTGACCCTCCCGCGGACCGAGCGCGATCGCCCCGCTCCGCTGGTTCGGGCTCAACTTTCGTCCAGGCCGGGCCGCCGAAGACCGATTGCCAGTTGTTGGGCGGCACGTCGCCATCCGCGCCGCGTCCGTCGCGGAACAGGTACCGGGCGCGCTCCGGTGACCCGGGCGCGGCCGTCAACGCCGCCTGGAACCACGGATGCGCACTCGAACTGTGGTTCGGAACGAGATCGATGATCACCTTCAGAGACAGCGCGTGGGCGCGGTCGCGCAGCGCGTCGAAGTCGGCCAGCGTGCCGAACAGGGGATCGACATCCGTGTAGTCCGCCACGTCGTAGCCGGCGTCCTTCTGCGGCGAGGTGAAGAACGGCGAGAGCCAGACCGCGTCGACACCGAGCTCGACCAGGGCGTCGAGCCGAGCCGTGATCCCGGGCAGGTCGCCGACGCCGTCGCCGTTCGAATCGGCGAAGGAACGCGGGTACACCTGGTAGATGACGGCGGTGCGCCACCAGTCGTGTTCGGCTGTCATGGTGGGCATGCAGTCGACCCTATGGCACCTCAATCTGCCCGAAACATGCGCCGGGTAGCCTCGCAGCATGGACCTCCCGTTCGCCGAACTGCCCCACCACGACGGGTCGCCGCTCTACGTCTCCGATCAGACGCCGCAACTGGGCGAGGAGGTGCGCGTGCGCGTGCGCATCCCCCGCGCCTTCGGGTCGATGCGGCTCGTGCGCACGCGCTCCAACCCCGATCGCGAGCCCTCGTTCAGCGACGCGGTGGTCGTCCTCGAGACGCCGACCGAGGTCTGGTGGGAGGCCGTCATTCGGGTCGAGAACCCCGTACACGGCTACCGGTTCCTGATGGAGGCCGACACCGGCGCAACGCACTGGCTCACCTCGGCCGGGCTGTCGCACACCGAGACGCGCGACATCGACGACTTCCGCCTGGTGAGCTACGACCCGCCGCCCACCTGGGGCGCGGAGTCGGTCATGTACCAGGTGTTCCCCGACCGCTTCGCGCGCTCCGCGGAGGCCGACCACCGGGCCGTGCCGAGCTGGGCGCTCCCGGCTGAGTGGGGGGATCCGGTCATCCACGAGGGGCCGGGCACGGGGACGCAGTTCTACGGCGGGGATCTGCAGGGCGTGATCGACCACCTCGACCACCTGGTCGACCTGGGGATCAACCTGCTGTACCTGACGCCGGTCTTCCCGGCCGAATCGAACCACCGTTACAACGCGACCTCGTTCGATCAGGTCGATCCGCTGCTGGGCGGCGACTCGGCGCTCGCCGAGCTCGTCGCGGCGGCGCACGCCAAGGGCATCCGCGTCATCGGCGACCTCACCACCAATCACTCGGGGGACTCCCATGAGTGGTTCCGCGCCGCCTACGACAATCCGGGCTCGCCCGAGAGCGACTTCTACCTCTGGCTGGATGCCGCGCAGACCGAGTACGTCAGCTGGCTGGGCTTCTCCACCCTGCCGAAGTTCAACTGGCAGGCCGAGGGGCTGCGCCTCCGTTTCATCGACGGCGTGGACTCGGTGGTCGCGAAGTGGCTGCAGCCTCCGTACTCCCTGGACGGCTGGCGGGTGGATGTCGCCAACATGACCGGGCGGTGGCGCGACGAGGATCTCAACGAGAGCGTGCGCCGCACCATCCGGAGCACCATGCGCACCGTGAACGAAGACACGATCCTGATCGGCGAGTCGACGAACGACGCGGCATCGGACTTTCCCGGGGACGCCTGGCACGGCGCGATGACCTACGCGAACTTCACCCGCCCGCTGTGGAACTGGCTGTCGGAGCCCGGCTCGCCGGCCGCCGGGGGACTGGGCATGACCCTGGGGCGCACGAGCGACTACACCGGGGTCGACTTCGTGCACGCCCACCGGGAGTTCGCCGCCGCGTTCCCCTGGCGCACCCGCCTCAACACGATGAACGCGCTGGACACCCACGACACCCCGCGGTTCCTGACCTCGGCGCGCGAGGGAACGGTGCCGGTCGCTTTCGGGCTGGCCGTCACGATGCCGGGGATCCCGGTGGTGTGGGCCGGCGACGAGTTCGGGCTGACGGCGGCGGACGGGGAGGAGAGCCGCACCCCGATTCCCTGGGCGTCCATCGGGGAGCACGGCGACACCATCGCGCTCTACCGCCGGCTGATCGCGTTGAAACGCGCGCATCCGGCACTGAACGGGGGCGGCATCCGCTGGCTGCACGCCTCGGACGACGCCGTCGCCTTCGTGCGCGAGGCCGCCGAGGAGTGCGTGCTCGTGGTCGCCGCGCGCGGCATCACCACCATCGATCTCGGTCACGAGCTTCCGGATGACGCCCCGCTGATCGAGGGCTCGGTCGCGTTCGACAGCGGCCGCGTCGCGATCCAGGGCCCGACCTTCGCCGCCTGGCAGCTGCCAGGTGTGGCGCTCCCCGACTGGGCTGCCTGAGTTCATTCGTGCCCGAGGTCGGATGCTAGTCTTTTGCGGTGCCGCGGCCAGTCCGCGGAGCGCCCCGATAGCTCAGTGGTAGAGCACTTCCATGGTAAGGAAGGGGTCGTCAGTTCAATCCTGACTCGGGGCTCTGTCATTCGTCGGAGCACTTCCACTGCGACGGCGGATGACTCCCGGCGGGGTAGCTCAGGTGGTTAGAGCACACGGCTCATAATCGTGGTGTCGCGGGTTCGAGTCCCGCCCTCGCTACAAAAATGCTGATCAGCAAGCTGCTTGCCTCCGCGAGTACTGCCTGGCATTCGATGGTATCGGCGATTTTGGCGCCGGGATTCGTCGAGTAAACCCGACTGAGAGAGCGCCAGTCGTGGGTTCGAATCCGTTCGACACCGCCATCGTTGCCCCGCAGAGCGGGTGATGCCGGGTCTACGGGACGTCACCGCAGGGCAGCTGTTCGCCACTCCGGCACGCCGACCGACAGTGGGATGGGTCGCTCAAGGGCTCCCGCATCCGGAGGTGACGGTCGGCGGGTGGATGAGTCCATCGAACGGCCGACAACCATCTCCTACGCGTATGCCAACCCGGGTTGGAGGACACCGGGGTCAACGATCGCCGCCGGCGACCGTCACGACCGCGGAGTCATCAAGTTGCCCGAAACGGGCGAGTGTCCAATTCGGGGACTTGGCGCGGATCAAAACAGAGATGAAGTCTCGTCGAGCGGCTTGTTGGCGTAGGTGTACCGGTAGTAGTCGGCGAGTTGGAGTTTCGAGGCGGCGGCCTCGTCGAGAATCACCGTCGCACGACGATGCCATTGCAGGATCGATGCAGGCACCTTGCTGGTAAGGGGGCCCTCGACAGCGGCAAGGACGGCCTCGGCCTTTCTCTCTCCCTGCGCGACGAGTAGCAGCTCGCCCGCATCGAGGATGGTCCCGAGGCCTTGGGTAATGCAGTGAGTCGGTACCTCCGCGAGTGATGGGAAGAACCGGGCGTTGTCTTCGCGGGTCCGCCCGCTGAGCGTCTTGACGCGGGTTCGCGACTGGAACGAGGACGTCGGCTCGTTGAACCCGATGTGGCCATTGGTGCCGATGCCGAGGATCTGCAACTCTATTCCTCCGGCCGCGGCGATGGCGGTCTCGTAGGCGTTACCTGCTGCATCGAGGTCTTGCGCGAGCCCGTCGGGAACATGGACCCTTTGGGGGTCGAGGCCGAGAGGTTCGACGACCTCCTCTTGGATGACAGTGGCATAGCTTTGCGAATGAGATGGCGGCAGGCCCACGTATTCGTCGAGTGCAAAGGCGCTGATCTGGGAGAAGTCGATGCCTCGCTTCCGCCAGACGGCGAGTTCTGTGTAGATCGCGATCGGGGAGGATCCAGTGGCAAGCCCGAGGGTTGCGTGCGGCTTGGCTGAGACCAGGTGGACGATTCGTGCCGCAGCAAGCCGGCCGACCTCCTCCGCTGTCGGCAGGATGACGATCTCCACGGGTTCCTCCTCGATTAGTCGCGCATCGATCCGAGCCGACTGGGTCGTTACCGCCTCATGTCCGTGAAAAGAACTTTCGCATACATTGCTCTCTGTGTAGTATTCATACATTCCGATGGCGGCGGGGGTGATGCCTCATTGCCGGGATCTCGTTTCGACTACAGGAGAGGCAGAACAGGTACGAGATGAAAAGACGACTCATCAGCACCATCGCCGTGATCGGAGCCGTTGGGCTCGCGCTCAGCGCGTGTTCCTCCAGCGGCGGCAGCAAATCGGGCGTTCCGCAAGACGACAAGAAGCCATCGTCGTTGACCATGCTCGTCACCGCGAGCAGCAGCGAAGACACACTCAAGAAGCTCGCGACGGAGTACACAGCCAAGACGGGCATCACCATCAAATTCGATGAGGCGCCATACGACCAGCTGCCCACCAAGCTGATCCTGGCTAAGCAGAGCAACCAGTCGACATACGACATGAGCATGGTCGACGGATTCACGCTCGCCCAGATCACGGCGTCGGGAGCTCTCGCCCCCTTGGACTCGTACCTGACATCGGACAAGGCCTATGACTACTCCGACTTCCCGCAGGGCCTGCAGGACTATGGCAAGGTCGGGAGCGTGAGCTATGGTCTTCCGCTGTCGACGGAACCATACCTGCAGTGGTACCGGAGCGACCTGTACTCGCAACTGAACCTGAAGCCTGCGACTACCTGGGCCGATGCGATCTCCAACGCCAAGGACTTGCAGGGTGCAGGCTACGACGGCTACGACGGCGTGTACGGGCCGGCCGGTTCGGCCCACTACTACAACGCCATGCTCGCGAGCATGGGCGGCCGACTCCTCGATCCGAAGACCTACAAGCCGCTTCTCGACAGCTCGGTGGCCAAGCAGGCCATGAAGCAGTATTTGTCGCTCAAGCAGTACTCGCCGGACGCGTCATCGTCGTCCGCCGGTCTGGACGCGGTCAACGCGTTCAGCCACCAGCAGGTGGGCCAGATGATCCTCGCCTCAGGTTGGTGGGGCACTTTCGCCGACCCGAAGAACTCCGATTGGGCGGGCAAATTCGCCACCGCGGAAACGCCGCTGGACAAAGTCGGCTCCTATCAACCAGTTAGCTCGCTTTACGGGTGGCTCGCGTCGATCTCCGCCACCTCGAAGCATCAAAAGGCGGCATGGGACTTTCTGTCCTGGGCGCTGGGCAAGAGCAACGCGGAGACCTTCGTCGAGACGGGTGCCCCTCCGGGACGGATCTCGACGACGAGCAACGCGGAGTTCGTGAAGGAGCTTCCATTGCTCCCGTCCGTAGCCGACGCGGCCAAGGACGGTCTCGCGATGCCACGCATCCCCGAGATGGCGCAGATCGTCACAGTGCTAAGCCAGGACATCAGCTCCATGGCCAGCGGTCAGCTGTCGCTTGACGACGGGATGGTTCAGGCGCAGAACGATCTCCTGAACATCCTCGTCCAATCGGGACGCTACAAGGGGTGACCAGCACGTCCACGATCCCCGCGGTCCGGAAGCACCCGCTCCCGGACCGCGGGGCGACCCGGCGGGGGGCACGGGCCCGGCGAGCCCGCATCCTTTCCCTCGGCTATGTGACGCCGACCTGGATCTTGATGATCACGGTCGGAGTGATACCGACCGGCTACGCGATCTGGATGTCGGTCACCGACCAGAGCCTCACGGCTTCCTCCCCGGACTTCGTCGGCTTGGGAAACTTCGTCGCATCGGTGTTCACGCCGGCTTTCCTGAGTTCGCTCGGCGTGACCGCCCTGTTTGTCGTCGCCGGATTGCTCATCCAGTTCACCGTCGGATACCTCCTTGCCGTCCTCATCCATCGTCAGCTTCGCGGCTTCCGCATCGCTCGGACCGTGCTGCTCGTGCCGATGCTTCTGACTCCGGTCGTCGTCGGGCTGATCTGGCAGTTCATGCTGAGTCCCGGACTGGGTGTGATCACCACCTTTGCGGATCTCTTCGGCTGGCACCTCAACGTGTTCGCCGACCCATGGTCGGCGCGGCTGGTCGTGGTGTTGATCGACTCGTGGATGTTCATCCCGTTCGTGATGCTCATGCTCTCCGCCGGAATGACGGCGCTTCCTGAGGAACCACTCGAGGCCGCCGCTATCGACGGCGCGAGCTGGTGGCAGACGACCCGTTACATCATCCTGCCGATGCTGCGTCCAGTGATCACGATCACGCTGCTGGTGCGCTGCGTCGACGCGGTACGCCTGTTCGACGTCATCTTTGCGACCACGAAGGGCGGACCAGGCACCGCGACCCAGAGTGTCTCGATGCTGACCTACACGACCACCTTCCAGTTCTATCAATTCGGCTATGGAGCGGCGATGTCGATCGCCGTCGCGGTCCTGATGATCCCGGTCTACTTCATCTACATTCGGTTGACGCGCATATGAGACGGTCCCGCGTCAAGAACACGGTCACGCATGCCGTTCTGGTCGTCGCCTCCCTCCTGGCGATCTTCCCCTTGTTCTGGGTAGCGCTCGCGTCATTCAAGAACAATCGCGACGTCATCGACCCCGTCACCCAGGCCTTCGACTTCGTACCGACGGCAGCGAACTACGTCTCCCTCTTCGGCACGCCGGCGTTCGTCGGCTCTGCCCTCACCTCGGTCCTGATCACCGTGATTTCGACGCTCGTCGTCGTGGCGCTAGCGACTCTCGGTGGCTATGCCTTCGCGCGACTGCGCTTTCCCGGGCGCAGGCTCCTGGCCTTGGTCATGGTCATCGTGCAGATCATCCCGGGCATCGTGCTCATCGTGCCCCTGTACCGTCTGGTGAGCGGGATTGGCCTGTACGACCAGTGGCTGCCGATCGCGGTGATCATGGCAGGACTCACCCTGCCTTTCGCGACCTGGCTGATGCTCGCGTTCTTCCAGAACGCGCCGCTGGAGATCGAAGAGGCCGCGCTCGTCGATGGCGCGACGCGGTTCCAGTTGTTCCGCCACGTCCTCATTCCAATGGTCGCACCCGGCATGGCGACGGCGGGGATATTCACGGCGATCGCCGTCTGGAACTCGTTCCTCATCCCCGTGGTGCTCGGCCAATCCAACGCTGAGACCCTCACCGTCTATGTCGCCCAGTTCGTGACCTTCCAGGACGTCAACTGGGGTCCCCTGTGCGCGACAGCCGTTCTGATCCTCGCGCCGATCGTGCTGTTCGTCCTTTCGATGCAGCGCTCGCTCGTGAAGGGCCTTACGGCCGGAAGCCTCAAGTGACCTCACTCATCCACATGAATCAGCAAGGAGCATCATGAAATTCGGTGTCATCGGAGCGGGCGCGTTCGGCGCGAGCCACATCCACGCCTACGACCGGCATCCCGAGGTCGAGCTGGTAGGCATCCTCGACCTCAACCGCGAGCTCGCGGAGAAGGTCGCCGCGAGTTGCACGACCCCGCCACCGGTCTACACCGACATCGACGAGTTCCTCGCGATCGACGGCCTCGAGGCGGTGTCGGTGGTCACCCCCGACCATTTGCATCGTGACGTGGCAGTTCGTGTCGCGAACGCCGGCAAGCACCTCCTGGTCGAGAAGCCGCTGGCTACGACGATCGAGGATGCGCAGGCGATCGTCGACGCCGCCAAGGCGAACGGCGTGACCTTGATGGTCGATTTCCACAACCGCGTGAACCCGCCGTTCGTGAACGCTCGCCGCGCGGTGGAGGACGGCCGGGTTGGCCAGGTCCGTTACCTCTATTCGCGGCTGAGCAACACCCTCGCGATCGCATCATCGATCCGGTGGGCGTCGGCCTCCTCATCGCTGTGGTTCTTGTCCAGCCACATGGTGGATGTCGCGCAGTGGATCGTTGGTGAGAGGATCGTGCGCGTCACGGCCAGGGCCGTGAGCGGAGTGCTCGAGAGTCGCGGCATCGCCACTCCCGACGTGTTCGTCGTGCTCGCGGAGTTCGAGTCCGGCTTCGTCGGCGTGTTCGAGCACGCTTGGATCCTTCCCGACTCTCATCCGACGGTGAAGGATCTCAAGTTCGAACTGCTCGGGTCGAAGGGCGCGGTCTACATCGACGGCTCGCACAACCGCACCGTCGAGGTGTATTCGACGGACGAGGTGGAGTACCCCGACGTGATGGTGCCGGCGTACGGCACCCACCTCACCGGGTTCGTGTTCGACTCGATCGCTGACTTCGTCGACGCGGTGGCCGGTCGGGGCCCGGTCCTCGCCACTGGTGAGGAGGGCGCGCAGGTAACTGCGGTCCTGGTCGCCGCGATCGAGTCCATCGACACCGGTAAGACGATCGACGTCGCCGGTTGAGTTTCTTCGTCGTGCGTCGCGCCTGGCGGCGCACGACGAAGCAGGGCCGCCGTCTGCGGCATGTCACGCCCACCGGTCGTGATGCAGGCCGCCGGACGGTGCCGTGGTCAGTCCCGCAATTCCTGCACGACCTCATGGGTGGTCTGCAGTGCTCTCACCGTTCGGGCGTAATGGCCGCGAGCGACGCCCACGAAGATGTAGTCGACAAGGGTGAGCTGGGCGATGCGACTCGCCATGGCGCCCGAGCGGAACGTTGTTTCGCGCACGGCGGTGCGCAGGTGCTCGTCAGCGGCTTTGGCGAGCGGGGAGACTGGAGAGTTCGAGATGGCCACCGTGAACGCGCCGGAGCGACCCGCTCGCTGCAAGAAGGCGATCGTCTCCTTCGTGCGGCCGCCATGGGAGAAACCGATCGCGACATCGCCATCGCCCAGGAGAGCTGCGGAGACGAGCGCGTGATGAGCGTCGTAGAACGCCAACGCGGTGTAGCCGATGCGGAGCAGCTTCTGTGCGAGGTCCTGGGCACCCGCATTGCTTGCACCGACACCGTAGAGCACGACCCGCTCGGCGCCCTCGATGCGGGTAATAATTCGCTCCAGGGCTTTCGCGTCGAGGTTCTCGAGCGTTTCGCGAATGCCGAGGATCTCGCTCGCGGCGACCTTCTGCACCATCTCCTCGAGGGAGTCGTTCGGGCTGATGTCCGCACCGTACTGGCCGGCGCCTGCTGTCGACTCGACGGACTCCTTCGCAAGCTCGGCGGTGAGCTGGAGTTTGAACTGCGGATAGCCGTTGAACCCGATCGCGCGGCAAAAACGCACGATGGACGCGTCGGAGGTATCGCATGCACGCGCGAGTTCGCTGATCGTGCTCTCCACGACGACCTGCGGCCGCTCGAGCACGACGGAGGCGATCCGGCGCATCGTGGCAGGCAGGGTGTCGGCCCTGGCTTGGATGTCCGTCTGAATACTCACGGGAAGAAGACTAGTGATGGCCATTGTGTTGATTATTTTCACTCATAAGGGCAGTAGATGTAAATTGTCGCTATTAGGAAAGGGGTCGGGGTGATTGCAACGTCTGCGGTGGTGCTCGGCGTCGACCTCGGCAAGACCGCCTGTCGCGTGCGGCTCGAGACGTATGGCGACGTGACCGAGCGCCGAGGGGACGGGTTCCCCGGTCTTCACGCCCTGAGCGGTCCCGATGCGGCTGTCGCCGCCATCGCCTCCGTGCTCGACGGGTTCGATTCGACCCGCCTACAAGAGCTGTCGGTGATCGGTATCGGGGCGGCGGGCGCCGACGCCGCTCCCGACGCGGCCTACGCCACCGCGTCCATGGTGCGCGAGCGGTGGGCTGCTGATGTCGTGATCGGATCCGACGTTCTTACGGCACATCTCGGAGCGCTCGACGGAGCAGCGGGCACCATCCTCATCGCCGGCACCGGAGCCGTCGCCTATCGCATCGGCGACGACGAGACCCGCTCTCGCGTCGACGGATGGGGACCGTGGCTCGGGGACGAAGGCAGCGGCCGCTGGATCGGGCAGGCGGGGCTCTCGGCAGTGGTGCGCGCCACCGACGGCCGCGGAGCGGCGACCGCCCTGGCGGAGGACGCACGAAGCGAGTTCGGAGGCCCGGGGGACCTGGCGCGGGCAATAGGCGCAGACGCCGAGAGCCCCCGGCGGCTGGCGGCGTTCGCTCCCTCCGTCCTGAACGCTGCGGGCAACGGCGACGCTGTCGCCCGTCGGATCGTGGATGAAGCCATCCGCCATCTGGTCGACTCGGCCGCAGCGGTGGCGACTGAAGGCGAGGAGGTTGCGCTCCTGGGAGGCCTGGTGGAGCACTCCGGGTTCCGCAGCGATCTCGCGGCATCGCTCGCGGCCCGCGGCCTGACCCCCCGAAGTCCGGCAGGATCCGCTCTCGACGGTGCCACCGCGCTCGCCGATCATCGCGCGCCGCTGCACGAAAGGTATGCAATCCGTGTCTGATGTTCTTGACCTCGGTGGCCCCTCACCTGAAGCTCTGCGCCCCGAGTTCGACGGGCTCACAACTGAGCAGATCCGCGATGACCTACGCGACCTTGATTCGTTCTCGACGATGCGGATGGCCGAGGTCATGAACGCGGAGGACCGCGGGGTGCCGATTGCGGTGGCCGAGGTGCTCCCCGCCATCACCATCGCGATCGACGCCATCGTCGAGCGGATGCGCCGGGGCGGGCGGTTGATCTACGTGGGGGCAGGCACCCCGGGACGGCTGGGCGTCCTCGACGCGAGCGAGTGCCCACCGACCTTCGACACGGATCCGGAGCTGGTCGTCGGCATCATCGCCGGCGGCGACCTCGCGATTCGTGATGCGGTGGAGGGCGCGGAGGACGATCCCGACGCGGGCTCCGCGGACCTCGCTGCAGTCGACCTTCGAGCTGAGGACACGGTCGTGGGCATCTCGGCATCGGGTCGTACCCCCTATGTGGCCGGTGCGATCGAGTACGCCCATCGGACCGGAGCGCTCGCGGTCGCCGTCGCGTGCAATCGCGGCTCTGCGATCGGGGCACTCGCGGATCACGCCATCGAGGTCATCGTCGGCCCGGAGGTCCTTGCCGGATCCACCCGCCTCAAGGCAGGCACTGCGCAGAAGCTCGTGCTCAACATGATTTCGACCATCGTGATGGTGCGCCTCGGGAAGACCTTCGGCAATGTGATGGTGGACCTGCAGGCCACGAACGATAAGCTCCGGGATCGCGCTCGACGCCTGGTCATGCTCGTCACCGGCCGCAGTGCCGCGGATGCTTCGCAGGCATTGGAGCAGGCCGGCTGGTCGGTGAAGGCAGCGGTGCTCATTCTCGCGCGCGGGCTCACGGCGGAGGAGGCCGAACAGGTGCTTCAGGTGACTCCCAACCTGCGCGCGGTGCTCGAAGGCCGAGTCTGATGAGCGCTGCCGGGGTCGATCGGCTCCTGCGCGATGCGTATGACGGCGCCCGGTTCTCCGCTGCGGTCTGTCTCGCCGCGGTGAACGGCGAGGTCATCATCGACACCTCCGTCGGAGAACTGGCTGCCTGGTCGGACGACTTCAAGCCGATACCTCCGGATGAGCGGTCGCCGGTCACGGCGACGACCCTGTTCGACCTCGCATCGATCACCAAGACCTTCAGTGCGCATACCGCGCTTTCTCTCGTCGACGCCGGTCAAGCGGAACTCGATGCGCCCATCGGGGAGATTCTGCCGAGCTATCACTCGGGGCGGCGGGCGGCGGTGACGCTCCGGCATCTGCTGGCTCACACCTCGGGACTTCCGGCGGAGTGGCTGGGCTGGCGTGCACCGTTGCTGGCCAGCCTCTCCGGCTCCCCAGAGGCGACGCGGCTCACCGAGTCGCCACTGCTCGAGCGACGTCGCCAGCTTCTGGACGATCTGCTGTCGACGGCCCTCGGATCTGAACCCGGCGAGGAGTTCGTCTACTCGTGCGCCGGCTACAACACGGCGATGCTCTATCTCGAGCATGCAACGGGACGCCCGTGGCCGGAACTCGTCCGCGAGCACACCCTTGAACCGCTTGGACTCACCACCCTTACCGTGCGGCCCGCGCGACAAGCCGCTGTCGCGACAGAGTACGAGCCCGTCTACCGCCGTGGCGTCGTTCGCGGCGATGCGCACGACGAAGCCGCGTGGTCGCTGGGAGGGCACGCGGCCAACGCCGGGCTGTTCGGAACCGGCCGTGATCTGCTCAGCTTTGGGGAGGCGATCCTCTGGGGCGGGGATCGCGTTCGCGGGGACTGGATGTGGGGCGGTCTGGGTCTGAGGATCGGTGACCGGGAGTGGGGCGCGGCCACGCCGCGGGCCCGCACCCATATCGGATTCACCGGGACCTTGCTGCACCTGGATCGAGAAAGCGGAACGACGATCGTCTTGCTGACCAACCGTGTCCACCCCAGCCGCGAGAGCGACATCGTCGACCTCCGTCAAGCTGTCGTGGCTGCGGTACTCGCTGGAGGGCACACGCCGATCGATCGAGGATCCGACCACCCGCGTTCAACTGGCGCCGTGGACAGTGATTAGCTCGGCCGAGCATCACAACAAGCCCGTCAAGGCGGGTCGAGGAGTCCGATGTCCTTGGAGGACAAATCACCAGCCGGATCGAGAAGTCTCGATCTGGCCAGGACTTTCAAGAGACGTCTGCGAGCCTCTCAGGCGGTAACGAGGATGACTCGAAATCGTGGTGTCGCGGGTTCGAGTCCCGCCCTCGCTCCTGTCGGATCGGCGGTCAGCGCACGGTCTTGACCAGCGCGACGGCGACCGAGCAGACGATGGCGCCGACGATGCTCGTGAGGAGCGCGCCGGGGTAGCCGCCCAGCCCGATCGCCAGCGCTCCGATCGGCGGTGCGACGGCCTGGCCGACGTTGGCCGCCGTGTTCAGCACGCCGAGGCCGGCGGCCGCACCATCCGCCTGGTCAGGGAGCACCTGGCTGGCGAGTGCGCGCCCGCACGAGATCGAGAGACCGAGACCGAGGCCGAACAGCGTCGCCGTGATGAGTGCAGCGGGGACGGTGTGCGATACCAACAGAGCCAGATCTCCGGCGATGAGTGCACCGTTGCCGATCAGCAGGAACAGCCTCCTTCGGCGCAGGCGGTCGCTGAGCCAGCCTCCGAGGAACACGCTGATGAGGGCGCCGGCTCCTCCGAGCACGGTGGCGAGCCCGATCAGCTGTGCCGCGTCATCCTTCCCGACCCCTACCAGGTCCGTGAGGATGTAGAGCAGGTAGGCGAAGACGGCACCGTAGGCGATGGAGTACCCGAACCGCCACGCGAGGATCTTGAGGTAGTCAGGATGAGCGGCAACAGTAGCCGAAACGGCGCGGACCGCGGGCCCGATCGGCAGGAGGGGTCGCGGCCTCGGAGCCGCCCTGTCGCGGACCACCACCGCGAAGACCGTCACCGCGAGAACGAGCGCTCCAGCGAGAGCCCAGAAGACGGTGCCCTCGCCGGCGGATGCGCCCGCGAACACCGCGCCGACGCCCGACCCGACGACGACCGCGATCCCGACCATCCCGGCCGCTCGTCCCCGTCGTTCGGCCGGGAAGGCATCGACGAGGAAGGCGTCTGACGCGACCTGCACGGCGCTGACCGACGGCTGTGCGATCGCCCACAGCAGGGCGAGCACGGCGATCGAGGAGGCGCCGCCCATCAGGCCGACCGCGAGGCCGCCGAGCGTCGCCCCGACGATCATCCAGGGCAGCCTGCGCCCGATGCGGGTGTGCGTCCTGTCGCTCAGCGCTCCGATGACGGGTTGCACGAGAGCGGTCACGACGGCTCCGATCGTCAGTGCCACCGCCAGATCCGCGACCTTCCCTTCCGGATCGAGTTCGGCCGTGCGGGAGGGGAGCAGCACCGAGATCATCGCAGCATTCGTTGCGAAGACCGCCAGGGTCACGACCGCCTGTCCGATCACGACGCGCACGGAACGGGCGGCGTCCGGGTCCGTCGAGGTCACGGATCCAGCGTGTCAGATCGCGGCGCGCGGCATGGACGACGCGTCTTCCGGGGAGGCGGCCGACGATACGCTGGTGACGGGGTCGTCGCAGCTGGGGCAGTGCGTTCTCCGTTGCTTTCTGCTGCGATCAATGTGGAGATGATGAGTTGACCGTCTTCGGCGTGCCCCGCATTCCTGCGAACATGCTGCCCCGCACCGCGTTGCTGGATCGCGTCGGACGCAGTCCGCTGACCGTGATCCGCGGCCCCGGCGGTGCCGGCAAGACCGTACTGATGTCGAGCTGGACCGGTGCCCGTGATGAGGTGGGCGCGTGGGTGGCCGTCGAGCCAGACATCGGCGACCGCCTCGGCTTCTGGAGCGCGGTCGGCGATGCGGTCGCGCACGTGGGCGTCGACCTGCAGCTACCCCTGCATGACAGCGCGCGGTCTGAGCGCGATGCGATCCGCCCCGCACTCGTGCGCGGGTTTCGCGAAATGCGTGCGCGATTCGTGCTCGTCATCGACGACGCACACGAGCTCCGCGACCCCGTGGTGCTCGACGATCTGCTCGACGTGCTGCGAGCGTGCCCGCCACTGATCGCCGTCGTCGGCACGCGTGCCCGCAGCGGACTCGAAGCACCCCGGGAGGCGCTCACGCTCGACGTCACGGTGATCGGGCCGGACGATCTGAGCCTGACCCCCGCGGAGGTCGAGGCGATCGTCGGCACGCGGGCGTCGCCCTCTGGCACCCCGGCGGAGTTGCTCGAGGCCTCGGGCGGCAATCCCCTGCTGCTGCGCGCGATTCTCTCGGGATCATCCGCGGAGCACGGCGCGCATGACTCGGCCGCAAGGATCGTCCGCGATCTGCTGGCCGGCGTGTTCGCCCGAGACGGCAACACGCCCCTTGAGGGCTTTGCCACGACGACATCGATCCCCGACGACGTCGGCATCTCGCTCGCGGCGCATCTCAGTGGACTCGATGCCGATCGCGTCCCGCCGCTGCTCGCCTCCCTCGAATCCGACGGTCTGCTCATGCGTTGCGACACGGCGGACGGACCGCGATTCCGTTACCACCCCCTCGTGCGTGAGGTCCTCCGCGCAGACCTGAAGAGCGCGGATCCCGACCGCTACCGACGGCTGAGTCTCATGGCGAGCGCGAACGCCGAGGCGGAGGGTCGGTACCTTCCGGCCCTCCGGCACGCCGTCGACGCGGAGGACTACTCGCGCGCCTCCGACGTGTGCCTTCACGGCGGGATGTCGTTGCTCCGATCGCCAGGTGCCGCCGCGATCCTCCAGCAGGTGCCCCGGCGATACGTCGCGCGGCTGCCATTCATCGCGATCGTGCTCGGACTCGCGGCCAATGCGCGCGGGGAGCGCTGGAAAGGGCTTGAGCTCCTGACCCTCGCGCTCGGCGCGAGTCGGGCCTCGCGCAACCGCCAGCGCGTCGCCGAGCGCGTCGGCCTCGCGCTGGTCGAGAGCGTCGTGCTGCGGATCACCGGGCGCGCCTCCGAGTCGATGGCGGCAGCGCGGCGCATGGTCACGCTGCTCGACCAAGCACCCGCCGGCGAGCTGGACGAGATCGCGAACCAGGTCGACTCCTTCCGACTGCAGGCGGCGCTCAGCCTGTTCCGCGGCGGGGGCCTCTCCGAGGCCCGGATCGCGGCCGAGAAGGCCGGAGTGTCCTCGCACGCGCTGGAGCACTGCCGACCGGAGACGCTTGGCGCCGCGTCGGTGGTCGCCGCGGTCCAGGCAATCCGCGGAGAGGCGCGTGCCGCCGGCGATACGCTCGCCCGGATCGACGCGAGCCCTTATCCGCCGGAGCTGCGCGACGGCTACGTCGGCTCTCTCGCGCATCTTGCGCGCGGCATCGTCGCGCTCGAGACAGGTGACGCCGAGACGGCCGAGCACGAGGTCGACGTGCTGCGCGAGCTGGTCAATCTCGAACACCTCATGCTGTTCGCGGTTCTGCGTTCGTTCGTGTGGCTGTGGCGCGGGCGGGCGCAGATCGGGCTGCGGGTGCTGGAGGAGCGCGCCGGGGTCGACCGTCCACGCGCGCGGCTCTCGCGACAGGACCGGCAGGCGCTCGCGGCGGCGCGGGTGCTGCTGCATGCGTCACTTGGCCGGATGGGCGCGGCGCACGACGCGGCGCGAACGCTTGACCGCGAGGATCCGATCCGGGCGGTCCTCGAGGCCGAGCTCCTGCTGCTGGAGCAGCGTCCCGACCTCGTGCTCGATCGGCTGAGCGGATCGGTCGATGGCGCCGCACCCCGCCTCCGGGCGGCCAGCGATGTGCTCAGCGCGTGTGCCGCGGTGATGGCGGGCGATGCCGAGGTGGCAGAGACGGCCATGAGGCGGTTCCTCGCGGCGGGCGCCGTCGACGGCCTGACGAGCCCGTTCATCCTGATCCCCGCGGGTCACCGCCACGAGCTCCTCGAGCTGGCGGCAAGGATCGGGGCCGACGACAGGACGATCTCGGAGCTTGCCGCCATGCCCGCGCCGTTCGATCTGACGGGATCGCGAGTCGTGCTCACTCCGAGGGAGTCGGAGGTGCTCGGTGCGCTGCGGAGGGATGTGAGCCAGGCGCGGATCGCCGCCGACCTCGGCGTCTCGGCCAACACCGTCAAGTCGCAGACGCGCACCCTCTACCGCAAGCTCGGCGCCTCGACGCGCGAGGAGGCCCTCCGCGCCGCCTATCTGCAAGGACTGCTCGAGGCGACCCCCGAATGGGGTGGGTGAAACCGAGGGTGAAATCCAGCGGCTCGACGGCTTCGGCGGAGAGGCTCCTGAAACCATGACCCCGAGATAGCACGCGAGCGGGTATTGATTCCCGGCGCGCGTCAGGGGGATAAGTATGGGCAGGCGTGGGCGTATTGCTCGGATCACAGCGGCGGGCGCCGCCATCGTCGGGCTCGTGCTTGGCGGAATGGTGTTCGCGGACGCGGCGTACGCGGCGTCCAGCGTCTCCATCACACCCGGGGCCACCACGGTAGCCAGTGGCACGGCGACGACCTACACGCTCAACTTCTCGTGCAGCGGCACACCCAGCGGCTGCGGCGCGTCGACCGTCAGCTTCCCCACCACCACGATCACTGGCGACGGCACCACGATCGACTTCGGCTCATGGGTCACGGCAGGTACGTGTCCGTCGCTGACGAAAAGCGGAGGCGTCGCGAGCTTCGACGTCACGTCGTTCATCGGCACCGCGAACGCCACGCAGCAGTGCGCCTTCACTGTGCGGGCGCCGGAGTACACGACCCTCCCCGGCGCGGTCGCCACGATCACCCCGACCCTGACGACCGCAAATGGGGGCACCTCCCCCGGCAGCGCCGTGACCCTCACCTCGACGGCGGCCCACAACTCGGGCTTCACCGCCAACGCCCCGGCTGTGGTCGTGCCGGGCGGCACCATGTCGTTCTCCCTGTTTTTCAAGTGCTCCGCCACCAGCAACAAGGTCGGCGACGTCGGTGCCGACCCGATCTCGATCACCGCCCAGCTGCCGGCTAACTTCACCTACACGGGCCACAGCTCGGGCTTTCCTGGCACCTTCACGACCCCGGCCGTCGGATCGCAGGGCGGCACCTTCAGCTACACCGGCAGCTACGCCGACTGCAACGGCCTCAGCGGCACCGCGACCGGCTTCACTGTCGCGATCACTGGCACGGCGACCGGCGCGAGCGGCCCGGATGCGCCGAACGACACCGTCTGTGCCATCGCAAGCGCGAGTTGGACCTACCTCGATGACACGACGCCCACGACGTCGGCCAACAGCACTCCCTGCACCACCGTCAATGCGATCAACACCACTGCGGCGAAGACGGCGTCGACCACCAGCCCGCTCGGCAATGCGGGGCAGTTCAAGTTCGGTGCCGCGACCCCTCTCTACACCTTCCCCGGCAACTGGGACGGGACCGGGGCCGGCAGCTCGTGGACCATCGCCTACAGCACCACGCCCAGTCCCGCGGCCACCGCAGGCGTCAGCTATGGCGTCCAGGAGCCCTTGCCTTGTCTCACAGGCGGCCCCGTCGCCGGCATCTATGCCAGCCTCGCGCCGGGCACCGCGTGCGCCAACCCGGGATTCGTGCCGACGGCCGTGACCCCGAGTGGCTTCACCCCGGCGCCGGGTGCGACGATCACGCTGCTCTTCGCGAACGGCACGACCGGAACGGTCGCCTTCAGCGCCGGCAAGTGGGTCATCCCCACGACCACGGCTGTCTCGGAGATCGACCTCCCGGCATTCGTGGAGCAGGGCAGCAACAACTTCGCGACCATGAGCTACAAGATCGACGGCTACGCGTCGGCGGCCGCGACGCCCGGCACCGAGCTGCAGAACATGGCGACGGTCACCTCCTACCTGTCGTCCGATCTCACGTCGCCGATCTCCACGGTGAAGAAGCCGACCGCCATTCTCGGCATCGCGGACCCGACGACCGTCAGCATCCGACCCAACATCAGCCAGGGCACGGTGACCAGCTGCACCACCGCCTACGGGCTCGGCAACACCTCGGGTCGGCAGAACCTCATCCAGTTCGCCCAAGGCACGTCGCAGGCGCTGTACTACGACTTCCTCCTGCCGCCCGACGCGACGTACAGCGGTGCGGCGACGTCGGTCTTCCGACTGACCAATGCCGCGCACACGTACACGTCGGCCGCCGTCACGCCGACGCAGACGCCGAACTACAACGGCACCGGCCGCACCCTGATCCAGTGGATCATCCCTGCCGGGCTCGCCCAGGTGCCCGGTACCTATCAGCTCAGCTCGACGACCGGGTTCTCGGTCACGCTGCCGGCCGGGTGCTCGGGCACCTACCCGTCCGACATCACCCTCGGATACGGCGGACCCACCCAGATCTGGTGCATCGCCGTGACCGGCGCGGTGCGGCCTCCGCTCAACCCGTCGCCCACGAGCGACCTTACGAGCAACGGCACGCCCACGGCGAACAACTATTGCGGCTACTCGGCGCCCCTCACCGTTGCTCCGATCAACCCCGGTTTCAGCATCGACAAGGCCGTGAAGGGCGACCTGGATGCGAGCATGGTGAACGGCGGCGGGATCGGCAAGGTGAGCCCGAGCGGGGGGTCCGCCACCTACACGGTCACCTTCAAGAACACCGGCCAGTCCAACCTCCACGATCCGGTCATGTACGACCTGCTTCCGCGGACGGGTGACGCGCGCGGCTCGCAGTTCGACGTCGCGCTGGCCAATGTGCCGACCCCGGCGACCGACGTCACCATCGAGTACACGACCGCGGCGAATCCCTGCCGCCCCGAAGTCCTGGCGGACGCCTCCAATCCCGGCTGCACCGTCAACGCCTTCTCGACGACGCCCCCCGCTCCGCTGTCAGACGCCACCGCGTTGCGGATCAGCTACGACGGCACGGTGGGGGTGTCCGGCTCCCCGTTCACGCAGACCGTCACCGTCGCGTTCGGCGTAACGACTCCGACGGTCACCAACGGCCAGACCGCGTGGAACACGGTCGTGACGAACGCCCACACCGGAGACACCGGTGACCCAGCGGCGACGGACGACCTGCTGACCGGACTGTCGTCGGCCAAGACCGGCCTCACGGCATCGGACGGCGTTCCGCAGATCGTGAAGGCGAGTACTTCCCCGAGCTACTCGGCCGTCGGTAACACGATCTCGTACACGTTCACCGTGACGAACAACGCGGCGGCCACCCTCACGAACATCACGGTGGTCGACGCCTTCACGGATGCCCCCGCCGGTGCGGCCCCCCCGACCGTCACCTGCCCGGTCACGACCCTGGCGCCGAACGACTCGACGATCTGCACCGCCATCTACACGGTCACACAGGACGACATCGACAACGGGCGACTGGCGGATGTCGCGACCGCGACAGGCACATCGTCCGGCGGCGGCACCATCAGCAACACGTCGAACGGTGTCACCGTGCCCGCGGTCGCCACCCCGTCGATCGCGCTCACCAAGTCCGCGTCGCCGACCTCGGTCGCCAGCGCCGGAAGCACGATCAACTACAGCTTCCTGGTCGCGAACACCGGCAACCAGACCGTGCACGGTCTGTCGATCGACGACCCGAAGGTGAGCGGGGTCACCTGCTTGGTCACGACCCTTGCGCCGGCCGCGTCGACGACCTGCACCGCCAGCTACCTGGTGACTCAGGCCGACATGGACAGCGGCTCGATCACCAACACGGCGACCGCCACGGCCCTCGACCCGACCGGCGCAGCCCGCACCTCGACATCGAGCGCGGTGGTGTCGGCTCCGTCGGCGGCGCACCTCACCCTGACCAAGAGCGCCTCGCCGACCTCCGTGAGCGCGGTCGGTGACGCGATCGCCTACGGATTCCACGTCGTCAACGACGGCACGGTCACCCTGACCGGCATCACGGTCGCCGACCCGATGCTGGCAGGTGTCACGTGCCCGATCGCCGACCTCGCGCCGGCCGACGCCGAAGACTGCACGGGCAGCTACACGGTGACGCAGGCTGATCTGGACGCGGGCACGATCACCAACACCGCGACGGCGAGCGGCACGAGCCCGGCGGGCGCGACCATCACCGGGACGTCGAGCGCTGCCGTCACGGTGACTCAGACCGCGGTGCTGACCCTCAGCGAGAGCGTCGATCAGCCGAAGGCGACCGCCGCGGGTCAAGTGCTGCATTTCACCTTCCACGTCGTGAACGCGGGCAACGTCACGGTCACCGGCGTGACCGTGCAGGAGACCGGGTTCACGGGCACCGGCGGCGCACCGGTCGTGACGTGCCCGACGTCCTCGCTGGCGCCCGGCGACACGATGGACTGCACCGCGAGCTACACCGTGGCCGCGGCAGACCTTGCGCTCGCCCGGATCGCCAACCCGGCGTCGGCGACGGGCGTGACCTCGGCCGGCTCCGTGCCACCGGGCACCTCGACCGCGGAGGTGATCATCGACCCGCCGACCGCGGCCAGCGCCGCGGTGCTCGCGGCGACCGGCGTGGCGAACCTGGCCACCGGGATCGTCTCGGGGATCGGGCTGCTGGGTCTCGGCCTCGCTCTGCTGATCGTCCGCCGCCGTCCACGCGATGCCTGATCGGGCGCGCCGGGGGAGGTCACTGGTCAGCGGCGCGGCTGCCATCGCCGCGGTGCTCGCGCTGGCCGGCTGCACGGTCGCCCCGGCCGCGCCGCACCTGGGAGCGACCGCGAGTCCGACGCCGACCTCTGCCGTGCTCCCGCCGGTGATCCCCAACGACCCCGGCCTCCGTTCGGACGCGTCGATGACATCGTGCTCCTCGGCCAAGGGAGGCTGGCGGGCGTCGGGGCAGATCGCCAACAGCACCGGCGACGCCCGGGACTATCGGCTGACGGTGCTGTTCACGTCCAGCAAGGCGACCGTGATCGGATCCGGCACGGCGACGGTGCACGTCCGCGCGGGCCAGAAGGTCCCGTGGTCGATCCGTGCCGACTTCGTCCCCGCATCACCGACGCTCTGCGTGCTCTCCGGGGTCGCCTGAGCCGGGGCGACTACGGGCTTGACGACGGAGTCAGTTGACGTCGTCGGGATGCCTGCTGACGCGCAGATTCTCGTCGAGCGCGGCAATGGCAGCCATCTCGGTGTCCGAAAGCTCGAACCCGGCAACGTCGAGGTTCTCGATCATTCGCGCTCGGGAGCTCGACTTGGGGATCGCGACGTTGCCGAGCTGCACGTGCCAGCGCAGGATGACCTGCGCGGGCGTCACCCCGTGCGAGCGGGCGGGGCCGACGATCGCCGGTCGTTCGAAGATGTCGGTCTTGCCTTGCCCGAGCGGCCCCCACGATTCCGTGACGATGCCATGCTCCAGGTGGTAGGCGCGCAGCTCCGGCTGCTGGAAGAGCGGGTGGAACTCGATCTGATTGACGGCAGGGCTGACGCCGGTCGCCCGGATGATGTCGTTGAGGTGGTCGATCTGGAAATTGCTGACGCCGATGCTCGTTGCGCGGCCGTCCTGGGAGAAAGCGACGAATTGCTCCCAGGTGTCGACGTACCGGCGATTGGCGGGCATCGGCCAGTGCACCAGGTAGAGATCCACCGCGTCGAGGCCGAGCAGTCGGAGGCTGTTCTCGAAGCCCGCTTCCACGTTTCCCTCGCGATGGTCGGCGTTGAGGAGCTTGGTGGTGACGAACATCTCGTCGCGCCGGATCCCGCTCGCCTTCAGCGCGGCGCCCACCTGCGCCTCATTGTCGTAACCGGTCGCGGTGTCGATGTGGCGGTAGCCCACGTCCAGGGCGTCCTCGACGACCTTCTGTGTCACGCCGGGCTCGACGAGGAAGACGCCGAAACCGATCTGCGGCATCGCGGCGCCGGAGTTCAGCGCCGCGGTGGGGACAGGAGTGGTCATCGTCGATCCCTTTTCTCCGAGAGAAGCCTGGTTCGCTAGTCGAACATGAGTTCGCTATGTGAACTCAGCATAGCGACGACGACCGGGCTGTCAATCCGGGCTAATGTCGTCCCGTCCTGGCCTGAATGCGACGCGGTGAGCGCGTCGGCCCGGCGGGCGCAGTGGAGAGGGAGGACTCGCCGTGGTCGACAACGAAGAGGGAGCCGAGTCGGATGGCGGGCGGATGGTGCAGTCGCTGGTGCGCGGCCTCCGGATCATCACGGCGTTCGATGCCGGCCATGCGGCGATGACCATGAGCGAGGTCGCGCGGCGGACCAACATCCCGCGGGCTGCCGTCGGACGGTTCCTCCGGACGCTCGAGGATCTGAACTACCTCCGTGCCGTCGAAGGCGGTCGATATGTGTTGACCCCGAGGGTGCTGGAACTCGGCTACGGGTACCTCTCGTCGCTGACCCTGCCCGAGGTGGCGCAACCGCATCTCGAGGAGCTCTCCGCCGAAGTCGGCGAGTCGTCGTCTGCCTCCGTGCTCGACGGCGGGGACATCGTCTACGTCGCCCGAGTGCCCACCCGCCGCATCATGGGATTGCGGATCAGCATCGGAACGAGATTCCCGGCGGCCGTGACCTCCATGGGCCGTGTGCTGCTCTCCGGCTTGACGGATGACGAGGTCGACCGCGCCCTGGCGCTCCGCCCGCTGGAGACGCGCACCTCGCACACCATCTCCAGCCCGGGTCAACTGCGCGACGAGCTCGCCGCGGTGAGGGAGCGGGGGTATGCCCTGGTCGACGAGGAGTTGGAGAGCGGTCTGCGCTCCATCGCCGTTCCGGTGCGGCGGGGAGACTCCGGGCCGATCATCGCCGCGGTCAACGTCTCGACGTCGACCGCGCGGCACTCGGTGGACGCGATCGTCGACGAGCTGTTGCCACCGCTCCGCCGCGCGGCGGACGGGATCGGGGCGGAGCTCGTCGGCATCGCCATTTGACACGTGACGGTTCCTGAGAGAGAGTAAGTTCACTCAGCGAACGAATGTTCGCCTAGCGAACAGGCTGAGTGGCAATCGCAATCACTTTCCGCCAACGTCGTCGAAAGGGCTTTCATGTACATCTCTCGCAAGCTCAAGGGGGTGGCGGTCGGCGCGGTCCTCGCGATCGCATCGCTCTCCCTCGCCGCCTGCTCCTCTGGTTCCACCGGTTCCGGTGGCAGCACATCGGGCGACACCTCGTTCCTCAAGACCTACCAGGACCGTCTCGCAGCCGCCGAGAAGCCAGTCACCTGGGATGGCCCCACCGACACCAAGTCGGCGCCCAAGAACGTCTTCGTCGGCGCCGTCAGTTGCTCGTACTCGGTTGCCGGCTGCAAGACGGGTGGCGAGACCTTCGACGCCGTCGCCAAGGTGCTCGGCTGGAAGTCGACCAACATCGTGGTCAACGACCCGAGCGGTTACCCGCAGGCCGTCGAGACCCTGCTCAACGAGGGAGTCCAGGCGATCTACCTTGGGGGAGTCACCACGGATGTCGTGGCGAACGCGATGAAGGAGGCCAAGGCCAAGGACATCCCGGTCGTCAGCGCGATCTCCAACTACACGACCGGCGGCCCGAGCGACATCACCGCCGACACCCATCCCGACCCTGAGAAGGTCGGGGCGCTCATGGCCGACGCGGCCATCGTGGAGCACAAGGGCAAGGTCGACGCGCTCTTCCTCCAGGATGCCGAGTTCGCGGCCCCGGTGCTCGTGCTCAAGGGCGCGAAGAAGGAGCTGGACTCCTGCAAGGAGTGCACCATCACCTACGCCTCGCCGCTGAACTTCACGGCCAGCGTGATCGGCACGACCCTGCCGAACCAGGTGGTGAGCGCCGTGCAGCGCGACCCGAAGATCAACTCCCTCATGCTGGGCTTCGACCCGCCGGCCACATTCATCGTCCCGGCGCTCGCAACGGCCGGCAAGGCGGACACCGTCTCGATGTACAGCCAGCTTGGCAACTCGGCGCCGCTCGAGTTCGTCAAGCAGGGCAAGATCCTCAAGGTCGATGTCGGAGCATCCGTCGCCTGGGCGACCTGGGCCGACTTCGATGTGATCGTCCGCTACCTCAACAAGCAGGAGCTGGTCGACGAGAACATCCCGCTCCAGCTCTTCACGTCGAGCAACCCGGACGCGATCGACAAGCTGGGCAAGGACAACTTCTCGGCGACCTTCGCGGGATATGAGGACAAGTACAAGTCGCTCTGGGGTGTCAACTAGCCCCGAGTGACCACGTGGTGCCGCCCGGTTCCTCGGGAGGGTGCGGCACCCCGAACAAAGGATGATCATGCAGCAGCACGACGCCCTCACCGCGACCGGTCTGACGAAGCGTTTCGGACCGCGCACCGTGGTTCGCGGCGTGGACCTGACCGTGCGGGCCGGTGAGGTGCACGCGCTCGTCGGGCCGAACGGTTCCGGCAAATCGACGGTCGTGAAGATCCTCTCGGGGTTCCACGAGCCGACGAGCGTCGAGCGGCTCGAGATCGGCGGCCGTCAGGTCGACACTCTGTCGAGCGCCCGGGTCGCGGCCGACCTCGGGGTGCGCGTGGTCCATCAGGATCTCGGTCTCGTGCCGGAACTCAGCATCCTCGAGAACGTCGCGCTCGCCGCGGGATATGAGACGCGGGGGCCGCTGCTCTCCTGGGCCGCGTCCCGCCGGCGCTGTGCCGTCGTGCTCGAGCAGGTGGGTCTCCACCGTTCGCCGGACACGCTCGTGCGAGACCTCGCCGTCTGGGAGCGCGTTGCCGTCGCCTTCGCTCGGGCGATCTACGACGGCCTCGACAAGGTGTCGCTCCTGATCCTCGACGAGATCACCGCCGCGCTGCCGCGGGACCAGGTGGTCAACGTGCTGGAAGTGGTCCGCACCGTCAAGCAGCTCGGCGCCGGCGTGCTGTACGTCAGCCACCGGTTCGAGGAGATCTTCGAGATCGCCGACTGGGTCACGGTCCTCGTGGACGGATCGGTCGTCGCCTCGGCCCCGATCGCCGAGTTCACAGCCCCCGACCTCGTCCAGTTGGTGGCGGGCAAAGCGGTCGAGGCGGCTGCTCCGCACGGCGAGGTCCCCCTCGGTGATGCCCTGATCGATGTCGACAGCCTGGAGAACGACCGCCTTCACGAGGTCTCGATGCAGGTGCGTGGCGGCGAGATCGTCGCCATCATCGGGCGGGCAGGATGCGGTAGGAGCGCGCTCGGGCGCGTCCTCTTCGGCCTGGAGAAGGCGAGCGGCACCATCCGCCTCAACGGGCGCACCTTCGGGCGGCCGTCAGTGCGGTCGCGGATGCGGGCTGGGATCGGATACGTGCCACAGGACCGGTTCGGCTCAGGCATCCTGCCGGCCGGCTCGGTGAAGGAGAATGCGACCCTGATCGACCTCGGGTCGGTCTCTCGCGCCGGGATGTTGTCGAATCGAGCCGAGATCGAACAGGCCGAGAGACTCGTCAAGGAGTACGACGTCCGGCCCGCCGACATCGACGCCCTCATGACCCAGTTGAGCGGCGGCAACCAGCAGAAGGTGCTCGTGGCACGTTGGATGTCGCGTCCCCCGAAGGTGCTCGTGCTCGACGAACCAACGGAAGGGGTGGACGCCGGCGCGCGAGCGACGATCTACCGCCTCATCGACCGGCTCCGCCGTGACGGCTCCGCGGTGCTGGTGCTCACCTCGAGCATCGAGGAGGCGATGCAGCTCGGCGACCGGGTCATCCTGATGAGTGACGGACGCGTCATCGACGAATTCAGCGGCTCGCGCCTCAACGAACACGAACTCGAGCAGGCTCTGCTCGCCGGAACGACATCGACGGGAACGGCATCATGACCACTCCGACCACACAGACCCCGACCGGCAATGAGAACGGCGCCGCCAGGCGGCGCCACATGCCCCAGCCGCAGGAGCTGATGGCGCAGCCCATCGACCTCCCCCGCAACTCCTCGCGCCTGGTGACGGCCCTGTCGAAATACGCCGTCGTCATCGTGGCGATCGTCCTCATCCTCGTGTTCGCGATCCTCAACCCCGGAACCTTCCTCACGCTTGACAACGTGAAGCTGGTGCTCGGCAGCAACAGCGTGGCTCTGATCCTGGCGATGGCGGGCCTGCTTCCGCTGATCGGCGGGGAGTTCGACCTGTCGATTGGCTACACTCTCGAGATCTCGACGGTCATCACGGCCGTCATGTCGGAGGCCGGCGCACCCTTGCCGGTCACGTTGCTCGTGGTGTTGGTCGTCGGCGCCGCGATCGGACTGCTCAACGCGTTCTTCATCACGGTGCTCGGGGTGAGCTCGTTCATCACGACTCTCGGAGTCGGCACCGTCGTGAGCGCGATCTCGCTGGCGCTCACTCAGGGGCAGATCCTGATCACCGGACTGCCGCAGCCGCTCATCGATTTCGCACAGGGAAGCCTCGGGCCGCTGCCGCTCATCCTCATCCCCGCCGCCGTGGTGTTCGTCATCCTCTGGATCGTGGGCGAGTTCACGACCTACGGGCGCCGTCTGCTGGCAGTCGGCCTGTCGTCGCGGGCGAGCCTTCTCGCCGGCGTCCGCGTGAGCTGGATGGTCGGCTCTACATTCGTCATCGCCGGGATCCTCGCCGCGTTCGCCGGCTGGCTCCAGCTCGGACGGGTCGGATCGGCGAGCGCCGGAGTCGGGCCGTCCTTCCTGCTCCCGGCGATCGCGGCCGCCTTCCTGGGCGCCACCACGATCAAGGCCGGCCGCTTCAACGTGCTCGGAACCGGTGTCGCGGTGCTGCTCGTGGCAGTGGGCGTCAACGGTCTCGAGTTGAACGGCGCCGCCTACTGGGCCCAGCCGCTCTTCGACGGCGCCATCCTGCTACTCGCCGTCGGCACCGCCCAGTTGCTCGCGCGGAGGGCCAGATGACGGCCACGGCGCCGCAGATCCCGACGATCTCCGGGACGATCACGCCGGACCAGCTCGGGGCGGTGCTCATGCACGAGCATGTGCTGCTCGCGCAGCCCGATGTCACGGTGGCATTCCCCGGCATCTTCGACCCGGAGGTGCGGGTCCCCGACGCGCGGCGCCAGCTCCGCGAGCTGAAGGACCTCGGCATCGACACGATCGTCGACATGACGGTGCTGGGCATGGGCCGGGACATCGACCTGGTCCGCCGGGCATCCGATGGCACCGGCCTGAACGTTCTGGCGGCGACCGGCTTCTTCACACTGGACGAGCTGCCGGTGTTCTTCCAGCGGCGCGGGCCCGGGACTCTGTTCGGCGGCTCGGATCCGCTGGAGGAGCTGTTCGTGCGGGAGCTCGAGTCCGGCATCGCCGAGACCGGCGTGCGGGCGGTCGTCATCAAGTGCGCCACCGGCGAGCGCGGGCTCACCCATGATGTCGACCGGGTGCTGCGTTCCGCGGCGGCGGCGCACCAGCGCACCGGTGCCGTGATCAGCACCCACGCCGATCCGGCCACACAGCGCGGTATCGATCAGCAGCGCGTGCTGCGCGAGGAAGGGGTCGAGCTCGACCGGGTCGTGATCGGCCACTGCGGCGACTCGACGGATCTCGACTACCTCACGACGATCATGGATGCGGGCTCCTCGGTGGGCATGGACCGGTTCGGGATGGACAACCTCCTCCCGACGGCCGAGCGGGTGCGCGTCGTCGCGGAGCTGGTCCGCCGCGGCTACGCGTCGCGGATCCTGCTCTCGCACGACACCAACTGCTTCACCGCGAACTGGGATCCGGAGGCGCGCGAGCGCATGATCCCGGACTGGCGGCTCAGCTTCATCCCGACCCGGGTGCTCGGCCTGCTCCGCGATGCGGGTGTCGGCGATGAGGACATCGACCGGATGATGCGGGCCAACCCCGCCAGGCTGCTGACCTCGACGAAGGAGCGATCGTGACCGACATCGACGATATCCGGATGCTCACCGCGCGCTACAACCGTGCCGGAGACTCCGACGACCGGGATGCGTGGCTCGCCTGCTTCGCACCCGATGGCTCCTTCGGCCGGGTGGATCTGGGGACCGAGCACCGGGGCCTCGAGGCGATCGCCCGCATGTCGGACGGGTACCCGGTGCACGGTCGCCACGTCACTGTCGACCACATCATCGAGGTCGAGGTCGACGGCGACCGCGCGACGCAGACCTGCACCCTGCTCTTCTTCGACGCGGAGCGGGGCTACGCGCTGCACATGGTCGGCACCTACGACGACACGCTGGTCCGCCGTGATGGGCACTGGCTGTTCCTCGACCGGCGACTCACCGCCAATTTCCTGGCACAGGACGACAGCCGTCGTGCGAAGGGGGACTCATGACCGATCTGGCAGCCGCGATCGCGGGCTTCATCACCGGACTCCGCTGGGAGGAGGTTCCGCCGGAGATCCAGGACCACGCCCGTAACCGCCTCCTCGACGCCCTCAGCACCGCGGTGGCGTCGCGTGGCGTCCCGACCACGAAGGCGATCGTCGCGGTGGGAGAGGCGCTGGCCACGACGGGACTCTGCACGGTCCTTCCCACCGGCCGCACGACTGCAGCGAGCGAGGCAGCCCTGGTCAATGGCACGGCCGTGCATTCGATCCTGTTCGAGGACATCCATTTCCACAGCTCGGATCACCCGGGCGCCGTCATCGTGCCGGCGGCTCTCGCTGCCGCGGAGTCGGCGACTCTCGTGACGGGGCGGCCGGCGACGATCGGCGACCTTCTTCGCGGGGTCCTGGTCGGCTACGAGGTGCACCTGCGCATGGGCGTGATCGCAGCGAGCGGGATCAAGGCGCGCAGGCTGCGCACGACCTCGATGTTCGGCACGATCGGTGCCGCCGCCACGGCGGCGAGCATCTGGAACCTGCCGGCCGATGTCGCCGCGAACGCGATCTCGATGGCCGCGAATCTGTCGTTCGGCTTTCTCGAGGGCTTCGCCCACGGCACTGCGGAGCCGTATCTCCAGGCCGGCGCGGCCGCACGGCAGGGGATCCTCGCCGTCCACCTCGCGCGCAGCGGGGTCGCGATCGGCACCGAGGCGTTCGAGGGCCCCGCCGGATTCCTGCAGGGATTCGCCGATCTCCCGGCAGGGATGCCGGTCGCCTTCCCCGACGCCTGGCAGATCGACGGTGTCGCGTGCAAGCCCTACCCCATCAGCGGGGGCAAGATCACCTCGACGGACTCGGCCATCGCCGCCCACCAGCAGGGCATTGACGGCCGCCGCATCGTGTCGGTGCGCGCCCTTCTTCAGCCGGGGGTGAAGGAGTTCCCCGGCTCGGATTTGGTCGGACCGTACCGCACGTACGCCGCCGCGCAGGACAGCACTCAGTTCTGCATCGCGGCCGGACTGCTCGGCCGCGACATGACCTCCCTCGACACGCTCCTCGAGCATTTCGACGATGCCGAGGTGGAGGCCCTCACCCACAAGATCGAGCTGGTGAGCGATCCCGGCCGTCACTTCACGCGCCTTCTGATCGAACTGGAGGGTGGAGCGCACGAGGAGGTCGAGGTCGACTGGTCGGAGTTGCAGCGGCCGACGATCGAGAAGATGTCCCTCAAGCTGCACACGCTGACCGGCGGCTTCTGGACGTCCGACACGGTGGACGCGATCGTCGCCATCGCGACCGGACGCCTGGATGCCCCCGTCGCCGACCTCTCGCGCCTGCTGCGGTCCGTCGGCGCATGATCCTCCCACTGCGCGCCGACGAACCGGCGGGCCCCCCGTCTGCGCCCCTTCTCGTGCTCGGCCCGTCGCTCGGCACGAGCACGGAACTGTGGGACGAGGCAGCCGCATTCCTGCCGAAGTTCCGCCTGCTGAGGTGGGATCTGCCCGGGCACGGCCGATCTGCGCCCGCGAGTTCGGCGTTCTCGGTCGCCGACCTCGCCGACGCGGTGCTCGCGCTCGTGGATTCCCTCGGCGAGGCCTCCGTCGGATACGCCGGGGTCTCGCTCGGCGGCGCGGTCGGGCTGGAGCTCGCGCTGCGGCATCCCGACCGGGTCAGAGCCCTCTCGGTGGTCTGCTCCGGCGCTCGAATCTCGACGCCGGATGCCTGGACAGCCCGAGCGGCGGTCGTGCGTTCCGAGGGGACGGCCTCATTGATCGACGCCTCAGCCGGCCGGTGGTTCGCGCCGGGCGCGCTCGAACGGATCCCGGACATCACCTCGCGCCTGCTCGCGACACTTGCCGAGGTCGACGACGAGAGCTATGCCCGGTGCTGCGAGGCGCTCGCCGACTATGACGTGGCGGCTCTGCTGCCCGAGATCGAGAGGCCCGTGCAGGCGGTCTGGGCGGAGTTCGACCGGGTCGCGCCTCGGGCATCGGCCGAGGAGGTCGCGATCGGCGTGAGGTCGGGTCGTTCCGCGCGCGTCGCCGCCGCGAGCCACCTGGCGGTGGCGGAGCGCCCGGACGCCGTCGCCTCCCTCATCGACGCCTTCGTCACCGAGGCGGTGGCCGCGTGATCTCCAAGCTGGTGGCCTCCCTGGCCGATGCGCTGGAGGGCGTGCCCGATGGCGCGACCGTCCTGGTGGGAGGGTTCGGCCTCGCTGGGCACCCGGTGGCTCTCCTGGAGGGCCTGCTTGAGCAGGGCGCTCGCGACCTCACAATCGTCAGCAACAACGCCGGCAATGGCGACACGGGCCTCGCCGCGCTGCTCGCAGCCGGGCGGGTGCGCAAGATCGTCTGCTCCTTCCCCCGTCAGTCGGACTCCTGGCACTTCGACCGCCTCTACCGCGAGGGTTCGCTTGAACTGGAACTCGTACCCCAGGGCAATCTCGCCGAACGGCTCCGGGCGGCGGGCGCGGGCATCGGCGCCTTCTACACGCCGACCGGCGCCGGCACCGACCTCGCCGATGGCAAGGAGACCCGGGTGATCGGCGGTCGGGTTCACGTGCTGGAGTTCCCGATCCGCGGAGACATCGCTCTCATCGGCGGATGGTGCGGCGACCGGTGGGGCAACCTGACCTACCGCAAGACGTCGCGGAACTTCAACCCGCTGATGGCCGCCGCCGCCGACCTCACGATCGCACAGGTCGACCGCGTGGTGGAGCTGGGCGCGCTGGATCCGGAAGCCGTTGCGACGCCGGCCCTGTATGTCGATCGGGTCGTCGAGGTGGCGACCCGCCAGTGGGTGCGAGCCGTCGCCCCTGAGAATGGAGTCGCTGTCTCGTGATCGCCACCATCAATCCCGCGACCGGCGAGACCGTCGCAACCTTCGCCGACCACGACCAGGCGGAGGTGCAGCGGCGGATCGCGCGGGCGCATGCGGCGCTCGGCCCCTTGGTGGCCGCCGGCTTCGCCCATCGGGCGGTCTGGATGCGCCGCGCCGCCGAACTCATCGAGTCCGACGTCGAGCAACTCGCTCGCACCATGACGCTGGAGATGGGCAAGCCGGTCGCACAGGCGCGCGCCGAGGCGCTCAAGTGCGCCAAGAGCATGCGCTTCTATGCCGACCATGCCGAGGGCTATCTCGCCGACGAGCCCCTCGACGACCCGTCGCGGGTCGGCGCGTCGGCCGCCGGGGCCCGGTACGAGCCTCTCGGCGTCATTCTGGCGGTGATGCCGTGGAACTACCCGATGTGGCAGGTGATCCGTTTCGCGGCCCCGGCGCTGATGGCGGGCAATGCAGGACTGCTCAAGCACGCCTCGAACGTGCCGCAGACCGCGCTGTACCTCGACGCGCTCTTCGAGCGTGCCGGGTTCCCGGATGGCGCGTTCTTGACGCTGCTCATCGGATCCGGTCAGGTGGAATCCGTGCTGCGGGACGACCGCGTGCGCGCCGTCACGCTCACCGGGTCGGAGCCGGCTGGCCGGTCCGTGGCCTCCATCGCCGGCTCGGAGGTCAAGAAGAGTCTGCTGGAACTGGGAGGATCCGACCCCTTCATCGTCATGCCGTCGTCAGACGTGGAGAAGGCGGCCGAGGTCGCCGTGCGCGCTCGGGCGCAGAACAACGGCCAAAGCTGCGTGGCGTCCAAGCGCTTCCTGGTGCACACGGAGGTGTACGACGAGTTCGCCAGGCTGTTCGCTGCAGGCATGGCGGCCCTGACCGTGGGAGACCCGATGGATGAGTCCGTCGACGTGGGACCGGTGGCGACCTCGGCGGGGCGGGACGATCTGGTGGAGCTCGTCGATGACGCGATCGCCAAGGGCGCGACGGTCCTGGTGGGCGGCCGGGCGTTGGACGGACCTGGCTGGTACTACGAGCCGACGGTGGTCACCGACCTCACCGACGACATGCGGATCGTCATGGAGGAGACCTTCGGCCCCGTCGCATCCCTGTACCGGGTGGCGGATCGCGCCGAAGCATTGCGGATCGCCAATCAGACCGCGTTCGGACTCAGCTCGGCCGTGTGGACCCGCGATCGCGAGGAGGAGGCCTTCTTCGTCCGGGAGCTGCAGGCGGGTGCGGTCTTTGTGAACGGGATGACGGTGTCGTACCCCGAACTGCCCTTCGGCGGCATCAAGAACTCGGGCTTCGGGCGCGAACTCGCGGCGGAGGGAATCCGGGAGTTCATGAACGTCAAGACGGTGTGGAAGGGCTGAGCCGATGGCATTGGAACGAGGAGACCTCGCCGCGAGGCTGGCGGAGGACATCCACGACGGCTGGGTCGTCAACCTCGGCATCGGCTTGCCGACGCTCGTCGCCGACCACCTTCCGGACGAGGTCGAGATCCTTCTGCATACCGAGAACGGGTTGCTCGGAATGGGATCCCGACCGGAGCCCGGTCACGAGGACGGCGATCTCATCAACGCGGGCAAGCAGCCCGTCACGGCGCTCCCGGGCGCGTCGTACTTCGACACCGCGGAGTCGTTCGGGATGATGCGCGGGGGCCACCTCGATCTCTGCGTGCTGGGTGCCTTCCAGGTCTCGGAGCATGGCGATCTGGCGAATTGGAGCACGGGCGCTCCCGACTCCCTCCCCGCGGTCGGCGGTGCGATGGACCTCGCAGGCGGGGCTCGGGAGGTCTGGGTGCTCACGGATCTGCTCACGCGTGCGGGGGTCCCCAAGATCGTGGCCGAGTGCACGTATCCCCTGACCGGCGCACGATGCGTGACGCGCATCTACACCGACCATGCGGTGTTCGATGTCGGGAGGGATGGGCTGACCCTGCGTGACGCCTTCGGGACCCCGATCGAGGAACTGGAACGCCTGCTCGGGCTCCGGCTGTCGTCGGCGAGAGCCGCATGAGCGCCGCTTTCGTCTACGACGCGATCCGCACCCCGTTCGGCCGATACGGCAAGGCCCTTGCCGGCGTGCGGCCCGACGACCTGGCCGCGCTGGTCGTCAGGGAACTGGTGGCTCGGCATCCGGACCTGGATCCGTCGCGGATCGATGACGTGATCCTCGGTGACGCGAATCAGGCGGGCGAGGACAACCGGTCCGTGGCGCGAATGGCGGTTCTGCTCGCCGGGCTGCCGGTGTCGGTCCCCGGGTCGACGGTGAACCGGCTGTGCGGATCAGGGATGGATGCGATCATCGGTGCGTCCCGTGCGATCGAGGTCGGCGATGCCGAGGTCATTCTCGCGGGCGGCGTCGAGTCGATGTCCCGCTCGCCGTGGGTCACCCTCAAACCGACCTCGCCGTATCCCATCGGCAACTCGACCCTCACCTCGACGGCGGTGGGATGGCGATTCGTCAACCCCGCCATGCCGCGCGACTACGTGGTCGACAACGGAGAGGGGGCCGAGATCCTTGCCGAGAGGTTCGGCATCTCGCGTGAGGAGCAGGATTCCTTCGCGTTGCGCTCGCATCAGCAAGCCGCCGCGGCGTGGGACGCCGGGCGCTACGCCGAGGTCGTGCCGGTGCCCGGGGTGGACCTGCCGCGCGACGAGGGCATCCGCACCGACAGCAGCCTTGACGCGCTCGCGGCTCTCAAGCCAGCGTTCCGCACGGAAGGGGGGACCGTCACCGCCGGGAACTCGTCCCCCCTGAACGACGGGGCATCGCTCACGCTCATCGCCGGCGAGAACCCCGGCTTCGAGGCCGAACCACTCGCCCGAATCGCCGGCCGTGGCGTCGCCGGCAATGAGCCGGCCCTGTTCGGGATCGCTCCGGTGGAGGCCGCCGCACGCGCCCTGAAGCGTGCGGGCCGCACATGGTCGGAGGTCGACGTCGTCGAACTCAACGAGGCGTTCGCTGCACAGAGCCTCGCGTGCCTCAAGGGGTGGCCCGATTTGGATCCGGACAAGCTCAATCCCGATGGCGGCGCGATTGCGATCGGGCATCCGCTTGGCGCCTCGGGAGGTCGCATTGTCGGTCATCTCGCTCACACCCTCCGCCGCCGCGGCGGCGGCGTCGGGGTCGCGGCGATCTGTATCGGCGTCGGCCAGGCGCTGGCCGTCGTCCTCGAGGCCTGAAGGAGCGACTGTCATGCGCAGCACGTCAGCACTGGTGATCACGGAGTCCGGCGGCCGGCCCGAGCGGGCGACCATCGAACGCCGGGACCCAGCCGAGCACGATGTGGCCATTCGCATCGACTACAGCGGCGTCTGCCACTCGGACATCCACCAGGCCCGCAACGAGTGGGACGGCGACAGCATCTACCCGATGGTGCCCGGCCACGAGATCGTCGGGACGGTGACCGGCATCGGGTCGGCGGTGACGCGGCACGCGGTAGGGGATCGCGTCGGCGTCGGCGTCTACGTCGACTCCTGCCGGGTATGCGACCACTGTCGCCGGGGACTGCCGCAGTATTGCCTGGCAGGATTCGTGCCAACGTACAACGGCCGCGACTACGAAGGGAACCCGACGCTCGGCGGCTACTGCCGCGACATCGTGGTCGACGAGGCGTACGTGCTCGCGATTCCGGCGGCTCTCGATCCTGCTGCCGCAGCCCCCCTGCTCTGCGCCGGGATCACCGTCTATTCGCCGCTGAAGCATTGGGGGGCGGGCCCCGGTGTCCGGGTAGCGGTGATCGGAATGGGAGGGCTCGGCCACCTGGCGGTCAAGCTGGCTCATGCGCTCGGAGCGCACGTCACCGTCCTCAGCCACAGCCTCGCCAAGATGGACGACGGCCTCGCTTTCGGGGCCGACGAGTATTTCGCCACGGGTGAGCCGAGCACGTTCGCGCGACTCGAGCGGAGCTTCGACCTCATTCTCAACACGGTCGCCGTCAACCTCGACATCCCCGCGTACCTCGGACTCCTCGACCTCGATGGGACGCTCGTGCACGTCGGCATCCCCAGCGAACCCGACGCGATCAAGATGGCGACGCTGGGTGACCAGCGCCGATCGGTCGCCGCATCGATGATCGGAAGCCTGGACGAGCTCCAGGAGATGCTTCACCTGTGCGCCGAGAAGGGGATCGCCGCAGAGGTCGAGCTGATCACGGCCGACGAGGTCCCCTCAGCCTGGGAGCGCGTCGTCGACAGCGCCGTCCGGTATCGGTTCGTGATCGACGCTCTGACGATCTGACATCGGGCCTGCTGCTGCCCGGCCGGGCCTGGACCGTCATGGCTAGGGTGAGACGATGGCGAAACAGGCGGATGCGGTGATTCCCGAGCCGACCGAATGGCTCGTCCTCATCTACAAGATCCCCGCCGAGCCGACGCGGCTCAGAGCGGGAGCCTGGCGTCGGCTGAAGGCGCTCGGCGCCGTCTACCTCCAGAACTCGGCCGCCGCGTTTCCGCGAACGCCCGCGGCCGAACGCGTGCTGCGCAAGCTCCGACACGACATCATCGAGATGTCGGGGACGGCGGTCCTGCTCAACAGCTCGATCCTGGTCGGCGACGAGACGGTGATGTCGGCGTTCCAGGCTGCGCGTACCGATGAGTTCGACGAGATCGTCGACCGCTGCCACGGGTTCCTCCGCGAGTTGCAGAAGGAGTGGAACGGATCCCACTTCACCTATGCCGAGCTCGAGGAGAACGAGGTCGACTACAAGAAACTCGTCAGCTGGTTTGCGAGCGTGGCGGAGCGGGATCAGTTCGGAGCGCCCGGTCGCGACTCAGCAGAGCAGGCCCTCGCCGAGTGCGAGCGCGCCCTGGAGGAATACGCGGCCAAGGTCTACGCCGAGGAGCCAGAGGGCCACTAGGCGTTCGCGCGCCGGACTCCCACCAGAATCGCCGCCAGGACGACGGCGCTGAGCACCAGCCACGCCAGCTGGGCGCTTGCGACAGCGACGGCCGCGGTGGCCGCGATGCCGAGGATCACCATCACGGCGATCAGCCAATCGTCGCCCACGATGAAGTCCCACCAGAAGAGCCCGAACGCCTTCAGGCGGGAGGGCCTGCGAGCTCCGGGTGCCGCCGCGTGCACCGCTGTCGACTCCGCAACGGGCTCGGCGACCGCCGCATGCGGCGCGGATGCCGCCGGCACGCGGCGGACTCGGAGCACTCCGACGAGCGCGAGCGCGACGACGGCGACAGCGGGAGCGATGACGAGGAGGGCGAGATCGGACCCGGGCCACTCCACACCGGCGCCCTCGGCCGCCCAGAACAACCCGAACGCGGTCAGCATGATGCCCACGATGAACTTGAGCGTGTTCTCGGGCACGCGCGAGAGGGGTCCGCGAACGATCACGCCCAGGATGACGACGACCACCACGGCGGAGCCCGCCGCGATCGCGGCGAGACCGACCGCCTGTGCGTTCGTGCCGAAGGTCAGGACGATGAACACGACCTCGAGGCCCTCGAGGAGCACGCCCTTGAAGGCCAGTGTGAAGGCGTAGGGATCGCCGAGCAGGCCGGACCGTGGGGATGACTCGCCACGCGCCTTCTTCATTTCGCGCTCGAAGATCGCGGTCTCGTCGTGAAGGGCCTTGCGCCCCGACGCCCGGAGAACAGCCTTGCGGATCCACTGCAGTCCGAAGACGAGGAGAAGGGCGCCGACCACGATCCGCAGGATGCCGAGCGGGATCAGCGTGATGGCGGGCCCCAGGATGGCGACCGCCGCCGCAAGCACCACGAGGGCCGCGATGACGCCCTTGATCGCCGATCTCCAGTCGCGCGAGGTGCCGGCCGCGAGCACGATCGTGGTCGCCTCGACGGCTTCGACCAGGCACGCGATGAAGGTCGCGATGAACAAAGCAAGCAGACTCACGTCGGTGACCTCCAGGAGTTCGTTATGAGTCGATAGTAACGACTGTTAGAGCGTCAGGGGTGCAAGCGTCGGGCCCATGGCGCCAAGCGTGCCATATGACGGCACGGCCATGCTGTAGCATGGCACGCATGGCTGATCACTCGGATCTGGATGAATTCGTCGCAGAGACCATGGCGTGGCACTTCGGGCCCGAGACGGGAAGCCCGTTCTGGTTGCGGCGGGCCGAGACACTCGGGTTCGACCCACGCCGGGAGGTGCGGAGCTACGCGGACCTTCGGATGTTCCCGAACGTGACCGACGAACTTCGCGACGTCCCGGTCGAGGACCTGATCCCACAGGGCTTCGGCGAAGCGCCCGACATCGTGTCGATCATCGAGAGCGGCGGCACGACCGGATCGCCCAAGCGTCTGCCGCTACTGCGCGAGTTCGCGGACACGATGGCCGCCGCGGAAGCCGACTGGCTGGTAGGCCTCTCGAGTCCCCGGCAGACCGGATGGCTTGCCGTCTTTCCGAGCGGCCCGCACGGTGCCCTGGATCAGATGCGCCGCACCGCGGCCCGGTACGGGAGCCGCCTTCCGGTGTTCGCCATCGACCTCGACCCGCGCTGGGCCAAGCGTCAGGCCGAACTCCAGCACGGCGAGGTGGTTGAGGCCTACCTGGATCACGTCGTCGGGCAGGCCGTGTCGATCCTGGAGGGTCAGAACGTCTCCATGCTCCGCGTGACCCCACCCATCCTCAGCCGGATGGTGCGTGACGACCACGTGGTCGACCTCATTCAGCAGAAGATCCGCCACATCGTCTGGGGCGGTGCGCACATGGATGCCGAAAGCCGCTACTTCTACCGGACGGAGCTCTTCCCCGACACCCGTCTCACCGGCCGATACGGAACGACGATGGCCCTCGGCGGCGGCCTGGTCGAGAGGTCCGAGCTCGGACCCGACGACGACTGCATCATGGACCCGGCCCTCGGCCCCTTCGTGTCGGTGCAGGTGGTGGACGCGGACACCGGGACACGGGTCGACGTGGGAGAACGAGGTCAGGTGGTCTTCCACCTGCTCAGCCGATCCTTCCTCCTCCCGAACAACGCGGAGCGGGACACCGCGATCCGGCATCCCTCGCCCGAGGGGGCGGTGGGGGACTCCGTGGCGGACGTCGAGCCGCTCGCCACGTTCGGCGGCGTGGGTGTCGTCGAGGGGGTCTATTGATGGCCGTCGCCCTTGAGGCTCTGGGCGCGCGGGGTTCGTACGCCTCGCGGAACCCCCTGGCGGTTCGGGATGTTGCCGGTCGGCACGTCGCGGACCTCAGCCTCGTTCCCGTCCCCTATGTCGCGCGCACGATGTCGGCGCTCCATCGCGCCGAGCCGCTCGACCGTTCGGCGCGCACCGAGGCGCTGCATGCGGCGGCCGACCTGTTCGAGCACGGCACGATCGACGGCCTCGACCTGGAGGTGTACCTCCACCTGGTGAGCGAGGTTTCGGGTCTCGGCATCTCCACGGGGCGGGAGGCCGCGCAGAAGATCGTCGCCTACTGCCACGATGCCGCGGAGCACGCCGACTTCGCGCGACCTGCCGCGGCGATGTCGTCGTGGTCCGATCCGGCCATCCACCGCGGGGGGGCGATGTGGGTCCGGCGCCGGTCCGTGTTCGCGGTGCTCACCGCCGGGAACCATCCGGGGACGCATGTCAGCTGGATCCAGGCCCTCGCCGTCGGCTACCGGGTGGCGATCCGACCGTCGCGCAAGGAACCGTTCACCCCGCACCGATTGGTCTCCGCCCTGCGCCTCGGCGGATTCCCGGACGACGTCGTCGCCCTGCTTCCCTGCGACTACGACGGCGCCGACGAGATGGTCCGAAGCGCCGACCTGGCGATGGTCTACGGCGGCGACGATGTGATGCACAAGTACTCGGGCTCGAGAACCGTCATGCCGCAGGGCCCCGGCCGTTCGAAGGTGCTCGTCACGGCGGGCTCGGACTGGGAGGCGAGCGCCGCGCTGGTGGCGGACTCGATCACCCACGGCGGCGGGACCGGATGCACGAACGCCACCGGGGTCCTCGTGGATGGCGACGTCTCGGCATTCGCGGAGGCCGTCGCCGCGCATCTGCGCGTGATTCCGTCGCTCGCGCCGACGGACCCCTCTGCGGTCCTTCCCGTCCAACCGCTGGCCGCCGCCCTCGACTGGCGCGCGCGACTCGTGCCGATCGTCGGTGACGCGTCTGCCGTGCTCGGGCTGGACGGGATGGTGGACGATCTCGGCGATGGGTCGGCGGTGATGAGGCCGATCGTCCACGTCGTGTCCGGTCCGTCGGCGCCGCAGTTGCGAGCCGAGTTGCCGTTCCCCGCAGCGTGGATCGCTCCATGGAATCCGGCCGCCGGGATGGCGCCGCTTGCGGACACCTTGGTTCTGACTGTGACCGGTGGGAGCGAGGAGCTTCTCGACCGGCTGATCGACGAACCCGGCATCCGGAACGTATACGCCGGAGCGATCCCGACCTACTGGACGGCGCCCGGTGTTCCGCACGACGGATTCCTGGCCGACTTCCTGATGGAACCGAAGGGGGTCAGGGCCTGAGCTGAGGCGTATGGGACGATGAGCGCATGACGGACGGCGGTGCCGACAGCGGATCGGTCCGCAGCGTCATGCGGGCGCTCCGCGTCTTCGAGCGGGTGGCGCAGTCGCGCGGCGCGCGGGTCGGCGAACTCGCGGTGCAGCTCGAGCTCTCCAAGTCGACCGTGCAGCGGGTCCTCCGCACATTGAATGACGCGGGATGGATCCGCCCGACCGGCGATGACGTCACCAGTTGGGAGATCGCCCCGCGCGCTCGCGCCCTTCTGCAGTCGCACCTCACCGATGTCGAGCTGCGACGGCGAGCTATCCCGGTGATGGAGGCGCTCCGCGATCGCACCGGCGAGACGGTGCAGTTGACCGTCCCGTCCGGCCAGGGCCGGGTCGTGATCGCCGAGCGGATCGATTCGGCGCACGAGGTGCGCAGCGTGCTGCCGGTGGGCACGGTGTTCGACGCGCGAGAGGTCGCCGGCGGCCTCGCGCTGCGCGGGCAGGGTGACGACGAACCCCGGGGGACGGTCCGCCGCGCGGGATGGGTGGCCGCCCCGTCGCCGACGGGGCAGTCGATCGGCCTTGCCGCGCCGGTGAGCGATGGTTCCGGCTCGTTGGTCGGCGCGCTCGTGCTGGTCATCCCGACCGATCGTCATCGGGCTCAACTGGACGATCGACTTGGCGGTCAGGTCGTCGAGTCCGCTCGAGAGCTGTCTCGCGCGCTCGGCGCCGACTAGCGCAGCGGGCGGACAGAGCGCCGGCCGCGAAAACGCTAACGTTATCGCGGCGACGGTCAGCGGCATCCTGACGTGGACGGCCGAGCGGATGAGAGGGGTCGGAACCCGATGACGGACGAGGGGGAGCAGCCCCGCGCGGCCAAGCGCGCGAGGAGCGGCGGCACGCGAGGTCCCGGGATCGCGGACGTCGCCCGTCACGCCGGCGTGTCGATGATGTCGGTGTCCCGTGTTCTCAACGACAAGCCCGGAGTCGGCGCCGAAGCGAGGGGCCGGGTGCTCGAGGCCATGCGCGAGTTGGGCTTTCAGCCGAACTCGCTGGCCAGGGCCCTTCGGACGGGCCGCCCCACGACCATCGGCGTTGTCTGCCTCGACACGACCCTCTACGGGCCGGCCGTCACCCTCTTCGGTGTCGAGCACGCCGCCCGCGCAGCGGGGTACGCGGTGAACGTCGTCAGCCTGAGCTCGATCACCGAGCAGGCGCTCGCCGAGGCCTTCGTGCAGCTCCGCGCCGCGCCCGTCGCCGCGGTCGTCATCATCTCGCCGATGAGCACGAGCGCCGATGCGCTGCGCGATCTGCCGACCGACCTTCCGGTTGTCGCGATCTGGGCGCCTTCCGACGTCGGGATCTCGGTGGCGGGGGTCGACCACGGCAAGGCGGCGGCCGCCGCAACCGATCATCTGCTCTCCCTGGGCCACCGGAACGTCTGGCACATCTCCGGGCCGCCGGGCTGGACCGGCGCCGAGCAGCGTATCCAGGGGTGGAGGGACGCGCTGCTGCGCGTGGGCCTCATGCCCCCCGAGCCGATCGCCGGCGACTGGACCGCGCGATCGGGCTACGAGGCGGGCAAGCGGCTCCTCGCCGATCCCGAGGTGACGGCGGTGTTCGTCGCCAACGACCAGATGGCCCTCGGGCTGCTGCACGCCGCGCGCGAATTGGGCGTGGAGATCCCCGCGCAGGTCAGCGTCGTGGGCTACGACGACGGTCCGGATTCGGAGTTCTATGCTCCGCCGCTGACGACGATTCGGCAGGACTTCAGCGCGCTCGGTGCGCACGCGTTCCGGATGGCCATGGAGAAGCTCGGCGGGGAACCCGCCATCGAGGAGAACGGGCCGGTCAGCACCGAGCTGGTTCTGCGAGAGACCACGGGTCCCGCCGTCCGGCGGTGACCCCGTTGCGTTAACGTTACCAAATTCTTTGCCATCCGCTTGACACTCCGCGCACGGTAACGTTAACTAAACCCGTTCCCCATCCTCGACGCGGAGGCGTAATGCAGATCACGAAGGTCGTCACGACCCCGGTAGCCATCAAGTACCGACCCGAATACCAGGCCGACAAGCGCTTCTACCCGAAGCCTCCGGAGCAGACGAATGTGATCGTCGAGATCCATACCGACGAAGGCCACGTCGGGATCGGAGAGGCGGCCCACGCGCCGGGCATCTACGGCGAGACATCCGGCGCGACCATCGCCGGCATCGAGTACCTGACGCCGGCCATCGTCGGTCAGGACCCGCGCCAGATCACCAAGATCAACATGGCGGTCGATCGGCTGTCGCCTGTCGGCAACATCGCGGCCAAGGCGGGCATCGACATCGCCCTGCACGACCTGGCGGGCAAGATCATCGGCGTCCCGGTGTATCAGCTGCTCGGCGGCCGCGTTCACGACGGGGTCAAGACCCACATCACGCCGGCGACCTACGAGGACACCGCGAGCGACCTGATGGACCTCATCGGCCAGGGTTACCGCGCCTTCAAGCAGAAGATGAGCGGTGACCTGGGCTACGACATCCCGCTCATCGAATCACTGCTCGACGAGGTGCCCATGGACGTCGTCCTGAGCCTCGACGTCAACCAGGGCTGGAGCGTGAACAACACGCTCGAGGTCATCGAGGTGCTGGAGCGCCGCTCCGTGTTCCCGAGCAACGTCATTCTCGAGCAGCCGATCGACGGCTACGACCTCAAGGGCGCCGCCCGCATCCGCAACTCGACGCGGATCCCCCTCATGCTCGACGACGGCATCCGCACCGCGGCCGACTTGGTCAAGATCATCGACGCGCAGGCGGCGGACATCCTCAGCCTCAAGATCAGCCGGGTCGGCGGGATCCAGAAGTGCATGCAGATGATCAAGATGGCCGAGGCGGCGAACATCGACTACATCGTCGACGAAATCAACGAGATGCGGGTGGCCAACACGGCGGTCGCGCACCTCGCTCTCGCGTCGAAGCGCCCGCTCTACACCGGCGTCGCCTGCCATCTGCTGCTCGAGCAGGACGTCGCCAGCGGCGGCGTCTGGATCGAGAACGGCGAGGCCCATGTGAGCGACGCGCCCGGACTCGGGATCGAGAACCTCGACCTGAGCGAACTCGACACGACGTCGCACGCGGCGTAACGATCATGAACCAGCTCACCGTCGGCGTCATCGAGAAGAACCGGAATCCCTACTGGGACATGGTCAACGCCGGGTGGACCGACGCCGCGGGCCTGCTCGATCTCGGGCTCCGCATCGACGCGCCGCCGAGCGAGGACGTCGACGCCCAGCTCCAGCTGATGCGCGAGCAGCTCGACTCGGGGATCGACGCGCTGGCCTTCGTCGGCACGGACCCCGCCGCGATGACGCCGCTCGTGACCGAGGCGGGCCGTCGCGGCATCCCCGTAGTCGCGTTCGACCTCGATGCCCCGAACAGCGGACGCCTGATGTTCGTCGGCATGGAGACCCCGCTCGAAGCGGGACATCGCGCCGGCGCGCAGATAGCAGCACTGGTCGGCCGCGCGCCGGTCATCGTTCAGACCGGATCCGACCGCGCCCCCGGGGCCGTCGGCAAGAAGCGCGGCTTCCTCGAGGTCATGGAGCGCTCGGGAATCCCCGTGATCGAGATCGAGAACGATCACGAGGACGTCGCGGCAGCTGTCGCCCTCGCCTCGCAGGCTCTCGAGCAGCACCCCGACGCGCGCGGCATCTTCGGCGGATACGGCTACCACCCCGTGGCCCAGGCGGCCGCGGTGAGGGCCACGGGCCGCCAGGGCGTCTCGATCGTGGGCTTCGACATGCTGCCCGAGACGGTCGAACTCATCGCGGCCGGCGAGGTCGCCTCGTCCATCTGGATCCGGGAGTACGAGTTCGGCTACCAGTCCGCCGTGGCGCTCTCGAGCTTCCTGCGGGCGGGCGTCTCGGAGTCGCTTCAGCTGTTCGGCATGTCGGCGGAGTCTCCGGAAGGCAACGTCCGCATCCCGACCCCCGTCACCTATACGAAGGAGAACATCCAAGAGTTCATCGACTGGTCTCGAGCACACAGCATCCATCAGCGCACGACGGCGACCGCCGTCTGACCTGCCCCCACCCGACGCTCTGCGGGCCGACCGGCCGCATCGCACGTAGCGTCACTGTCAACGAAGACAAGGATCACCATGACAATCAAGACCCGATCGTCCCGTCACGCGCGAACGATCCGACTCGCCTCCGTGGGCCTCGCGCTCGCCTCCACCTTCGCGCTCGCGGCGTGCAGCACGGCGGGTACGCCCGGCGGCACGACGAGCGGCAGCGCGTCCGATGCAGCGGATGCCGCGTCCATCACGGCCGTCTTCCTCTCGGGCGGCGCGTACGACCCGTGCAGTGAGGCGTACGCCACCGAGTTCCAGCAGAAGTACGGCACGAAGGTGAACGTCATCCACGAGGGCTATCCGACCCTTCACGACAAGCTGTTGACCGCCCTCTCGAGCGGCGCCACCAGCTACGACGTGATGATGATCGCCTACCAGTGGACCGGCGAGTTCTCGCCGTTCCTCACCGACCTGACGAAGCCGGTCGCCGCGAACTCGTCGCTGAAGAACGTCATCGCCTCGGCCACTGACAGCTACAAGGTGGGCTCCAAGCAGTACGCCGTGCCGTTCAGCGCTCAGGCGGAGACGATGTTCTACCGCACCGACCTCTTCGACAAGGCTGGCCTGAAGGCGCCGACCACCTGGGCTCAGTGGGAGAAGGACGTCAACTTCTTCACCAACAACCCGGACTACCCCGGGGTGTACGGCACGTCGATCAAGGCGAGCGACTCGAACTCGGAGTCCGAGTTCAACAGCCGCTACTACGGCCTCGGTGGCAAGTCGCTCGGGAGCGAGGGGAGCAAGATCGACACCAAGATCGCGGCTCAGGCACTCACGCTCCTGAAGAACGACGTGACCAAGTCGCCGGCGGGAGCCCGATCGGCCACGTTCGCCGAGACCGGCGCCCAGTTCAAGTCGGGCATCGTCGCGATGGGCGAGTTCCAGCCGACGACCGTGCTGTCGTTGATCAACGCCACGACGGCTGACAACAAGGTGCTGGGCAAGGTCGCGGTGACCACCCTCCCCGGTGGTCACGGGGAGATGGGCGGATGGGGTCTCGCGGTCCCGAAGTCGTCAGCCAACCAGGCGACGGCGACCAAGTTCGCGCAGTTCCTCTCGACCGAGAGCGCCGATCACGACTGCTTCGTGAAGGACGGCAAGAGCCCGGTGCAGAACGCGACCTACACGGCGTCCGACGTCAGCAAGCTGTACTACACGAAGGGCATCAAGGACGCGCTCGAGTCGTCGCTGCCCCGCCCGAGCGGTGCGAACGGCGGCAAGATCAACACCATGATGACCACGGTCATCGGGCAGTTCCTGGCCGGCCAGATCTCATCCGCGGATGACGCGGCGAAGCAGATGGCCAACCAGTACAACCTGCTCGTCAAGTAGCCCCACCCACCGGTCCGGACGGTCGTGAAATCTCCGACCGTCCGGATCATCCCCCGTTTGGAGATCACGATGGACCGAATCAAACGCCCCACGGCGTACTTCTGGTTCCTCGCACCCGCCGTTGCCGTCGCCCTCGGGCTGGTGGTCTACCCACTGGGCCGCACGATCTATCTGAGCTTCACCGATCTCGGTGCGGCGGGATCCGCGAACTGGATCGGATTCGACAACTACGTCCGGATGGCACAGGACCCCCAGTTCTGGCAGTCCCTGCGCGTGACGGGCTTGTTCATCGTCATCGGGCTCGCGGTCGAACTGGTCCTTGGCTGGTTCCTCGCCCTGCTCCTCGAGCGCAGCGTGTCGCGGTTGAGCAACGCCCTCCGGGTCACGTTCGCGATCCCGATGATGCTGTGCCCGGTGGTGATCGGCATCAGCTGGCGCGCCCTGCTGAATCCGCAGTTCGGGTGGGTGAACGCCATCCTGAACACACCGGGGACCGACTGGATCGGCGACCCGAACCGCGCCCTCTGGGTGCTCATCGCCGTCGACATCTGGCAGTGGACGCCGTTCCTGTTCATGTTGATCTCGGCCGGGCTGCTGTCGATCCCGACCGAGGTGAAGGAGGCCGCGCGCCTCGATGGCGCCGGCTCATGGCGGCTGTTGCGCCACATCACAATCCCTCTGATGATGCCGGTGACGCTCGTCGCCGTTCTGCTCCGAACGCTCGACGCCACCAAGACCTTCGACGTGCCGTACACCCTGACCGGCGGCGGCCCCGGCACGACGACGACGACGATCGCGATCTACCTCTATCGCAACGCCTTCGCCAACTTCGACCAGGGCTACGCGTCGGCGATCGCCATCACCATCACGGTCGCGCTGACGATCTTCGCCCTGGTCTACCTCTGGATGATGCGCCGAGTGGAAGCGAGGGTGAGCTGATGAAAGCGGGAAGAATCGCCGCAGGAGGAGTGCGACTCGTCGTCTTCCTGATCCTGCTGTTCATGACACTGCTGCCCTTCGTCTGGATGCTCAGCACCGCCTTCAAGGACAACTCCGAGATCCTGGTCTTCCCGCCGCGGTTGCTGCCCAGCCAGCCGACCCTCGAGCATTTCCAGTACATCTTCACCGGCGGATACGTCGCGCCCTTCTTCATCAACAGCGCCATCGCCACGGTGTCGTCGACCATCCTGACGCTGCTGTTCGCCGTGCCCGCTGCCTACGCCCTGGCGTCCCATCGGTTCATCGGCGACTCGGGGCGGCACATCGGGCTGGGGTTCCTGCTGCTCAGGTTCCTTCCTCCGTTCGCGATCGTCATCCCGTTGTTCGTGCTGTTCCGCAGCGTGGGGCTGATCGACTCGGTGGTGTCGCTGATCCTCGTGTACACCGCCTTCCACCTGCCCCTGGCGATCTACATCGTCCAGCCGGCGGTTCGTAGCATCCCGGGCGAGATCAGCGAGGCCGCCTCGGTGGACGGCGCGGGGCCGGTGCGCACCTTCACCAGCGTCGTGCTCCCCTTGCTGCGTCCTTCGATCGCGACAGCCGCGGCCTTCTGCGTGATCTTCTCCTGGAACGAGTTCTTCTTCGCCCTCATCCTGACCACCAGCAAGGCCAAGACGTTCCCGGTGCTGATCAGCTCCTTCGTGACGGACAGTGGACCCGAGTGGGGCACGATCGCCGCGACATCGCTTGTCGCCATCGCGCCGATCGTCGTGCTCTGCGTCATCCTGCAGAAGCAGTTGCTCAGCGGACTGACCTCGGGGGCCATTCGGTGACACCGGGCCGGGATCTCCGCGTCGGGATGCTCGGCGCGGGGATGATCGCCAGTTCCCGATGGGGCATCCTTCCCGGCATGGCCGCGGTCGACTCGCGCGCGCGGATCGTCGCCATCTGTGCGCCGAGCCGCACGCATTCGCAGATCGTCGCCGATGATTTCGGCATTCCCGCCGTCTACACCTCGCTCGACGAGATGCTCGACCGCGAGCGGCTCGACGCAGTCGTCAACATCACGCCGATCGGCGCCCACTTCGAGGGATCCCGTCGGATCCTCGGATCGGGCGCGCACCTGATCACCGAGAAGCCACTCGCGAGCACGGTCGAGCAGGCCGACGAACTCATCGAGATGGCGCGGTCTCGCGGTCTGCTCATCGTCTGCTCCCCTCCTCGCATGATCGAGCCCCAGCGGGTGAGGGCACGCGAACTGGTGGCCGAGGGGGCGATCGGCACGGTCGCGTTCGCGCGGGTGCGCAGCTCGCATGCCGGCCCGGCGTGGCAAGCCTGGCCCGCGGATCCCTCGTGGTTCTACGGTGCGGATGCCGGGCCGCTGCTCGACATGGGCGCTTATGGGATTGACGAGATCACCGGAATTCTGGGATCCGCCCATCGTGTCTCCGCGGTGTCGGGACGGTTGACCGCCGAGCGGATCGTGCACGGCGGTCCCCTTGATGGAGCGGTCGTCCCGGTGCTCAGCGACGACAACACCCTTCTGACGCTGGACTTCGGGAACGGCTCGTTCGCGACGGTCGACGCTTCGTTCTCGGTCAGAGCCGCGCGCTCACCCGAGATCGAGATCTTCGGACTGGATGGCACGATCGCGCTGACGAATCTGCGCCTCGAGCCGGACTCGATCCCGGTGGAGCTCTATCGGGTCGCGGGCGACGGGGTCGGCGGCGCTTGGGAGGACGCGCGAGGGGCGGGATTCGACGAAAAGCAGCTGCGCACCCCCGCCCTCGGGCGGGCCTCGCTCGTGCAGCACCTCGTCGAGTGCCTCGATCTGGGCGAAACGCCCGTTCTCTCGGCCGAGCACGCTCGGCACACCCTCGAGATCATGCTTGCAGCCCAAGAATCGGCGAGGACGGGTCGCACCGTCGACCTGACGACCCGAATCTGAGGGTCGGCACCGGCCCGGCCGACCCTCACGACGCCACCTCCGAATCGCCCGAGCGGCATGTCGCCGTCCGACGACGAGTCCTACCATCGAAGCCGCGCCATCCCCGGTGTCACGAGAATGAGGAGCTTCGTATGAGCATCAGCGACGACGACATCACGAGTGACGCAGCACCCGCGGGCGAAGGGCCCGCAGACGGCGGCGCGAACGCGAAGGGCCATGACGGCGGCGCCGATGGCTCGGCGGGCGAGGGCGCGGCAGACGGCGGCGCCAACCCGGGCGGTCATGACGGCGGCGCGGACGGCTCGGCCGGAGAGGGTTCCGCGGACGGCGGGGCGAATGACGACGGACACGACGGCGGGGCGGACGGCTCCGCTTGACCAAGAGCTCGAAGGGCGGACCGGATCTCCGGCCCGCCCTTTCTCGCCTCGTCACCGTTTTCCCTCTCGCCTTCGCCGGCGAGTTCTGGGGGCAGAAGCCCCTCCTCTCGCGCGCGAGTGAGCTTCGGCAGGACTTCGCGGATCTCTTCAGCGCGGCGGCTGTCGACGAGCTCGTCGCCGACCGCGGTCTTCGCACGCCGTTCGCGCGGATGGCGAAGGAGGGCACCGTTCTCACCTCCGGCCGATTCACCGGCTCCGGCGGATTCGGTGCCGAGATCGGCGACCAGCTGGATGCCGACAAGGTGCTGCGCGAGTTCGCGGAGGGGTCCACCCTCGTGCTGCAGGGTCTGCACCGCACCTGGGAGCCCCTCGCGGCGTTCACCCGTCAGCTGATCGCGGACGTCGGGCATCCGATCCAGGTCAACGCGTACATCACGCCAGCGTCGTCGCGGGGGTTCGACCCGCACTACGACACTCACGACGTCTTCGTCATCCAGGTCGCGGGCGAGAAACGATGGACCATTCACGAGCCGGTCCACCGCGATCCACTCGCCGACGAACCGTGGACGCAGCATCGGGATGCTGTCACGGAGCGTGCCCGGCTGACCCCGTACCTGGAGGAGACCTTCGCTCCGGGCGACGTGCTGTATCTGCCTCGCGGCTGGGTGCACTCGGCCACCGCGCTCGGCGACTACACGATCCATCTCACGATCGGCGTCTCGGCACACACCCGTGCCGAACTCGCCGAGCGGATGATCACCCGCCTCGGCGCGAGCCCGGGTCTGCGCGCCGCGCTTCCGATGAGCGTCGACCGAATGAGCCAGGCGGATCTGCAGGTCCTGGTGCGGGACGCCGGCGCCGACCTCGTCGAGCTGCTCGCAGGAGACGACTTCGCCGATGACATCGCCGCCGAATCCGCCGCCGACTTCCGGCGGGCCCTCCGGGCGGAGCCGATTCATCCGCTCGCCACCGTGGATGCCGCACAGAACCTCTCGGCCGACACCGTCGTCGGATGGCGTTCCGGCCTGCCCGCGCGCGTCACCACGACGGCCGCCCAGGCGACGATCTCGCTTGACGGCCGGTCGATCATCCTGCCGGCGGAGGCGGGACCTGCACTGGAGAAGCTCGCGACCGGAGCGCCGGTGCGGGTCGGTGACCTGCCCGGCCTCGACGAGGCGTCCGCGATCGTGGTCGGCCGCCGCCTCGTGCGTGAAGCGGTGCTGATCGTGCGATGAACGCGGTCGCGTTGCCGCCGACCGGCATCCTCCCCAGCTCCGGATGGCGGCCGTGCAGTGATCGCTCCGCCGAGCGCGGGGATCCCCTCGCCGGTACCGGGAGCTTCGGCGAGCGCTGGTTCCTCGCCGAGATCGACGGGTCGTGGGGCCATCACGCCTTCCTCGACTCACGGCTCGACCCCGATCTCGCCGACCGCCTCGTGCGCCGCATCGAGACAGCCGGGATGCGGCCCCTCGCGATCCGCCGGATCAACCGGCGCGCCGACGCGCGGCGTGCCCAGACATCGTGGCGCTGGGCCATCGTCGACACTCGACCCGGGCACGAGTCGACGCGCTGGGGGGTCGTCGACGATCCGGCGCTGCTGCTCGAGATCCCCCTCGACGGGACCGCGGGCGAGGCGTCCGCCGATCCGGTGATCTGCGTCTGCACCCACGCGCGGCACGATCAGTGCTGCGCCGTCAAGGGCCGACCGGTCGCCACCGCGCTGGCCGACGCCTTTGCCGAGCTGACGTGGGAGTGCTCGCACCTGGGCGGTGACCGGTTCGCTGCCACGATGGTGATCTTCCCCGCCGGCCTGTACTACGGGCGCGTCTCACCCGAGGATGCGCCCGGTCTCGTGGATCGATACCGCGCCGGTGAGGTCGATCCGCGCTATTTCCGCGGACGCAGCTCGTCGCCCAACGTCGTGCAGGCCGCCGAAGCCGCGGCAAGCGCCGAACTCGGCGACGACGCCATCGATGCGTTCCGTCATCGGTCGACCTCGGCGGAGGCCGGAGGGTGGAGGGTCGTCTTCACGCACGACGGCGTGCCCGTGACGGTCCGCGTCGCGGAGACCAGATCCGCGCCGCTGCTCACGACCTGCGAGGCGACGGTGGCCCTGCCGGTCCGCCAGTTCCAGGCCGTGGGATTCGAGGGGTTGTCGCCCTAGCCCCTGGGGATGAAGGTCACGTCGTGCTCGTCGACCGAGACCCAGACGTCGTCGCCGACGTCGATGCTGCTGCGCCCGGTCGTGAGGACCCGGACCCGCCGGCCGGTGAGGCGGACGACGTGCTCGGTGTGCGATCCGTAGAAGACGGTGTGCTCGACGCTTCCGGCCCAGCTGTTCGAGCTTTTCGGACGCTCCGTCGACACCTTGCCGGATTCGGGACGCCAGATGGCGATGACGCCACGACTCCCATCCACGTCGGCCTCGAGCACCCCCGAGATCGAGCCGTCGGGGGATTCACCGAGTGCCATTCCGGATGCGGCGGGCTTGCGGAGGTCGACGTCCATTTCGTTGGTCGGCCCGACGAAGCTCGCGACATAGCGGTTGGTCGGAGCGTTGTAGATCTGATCGGGAGTCCCGAGCTGCGCGATCTTCCCCTTGTCGAGCACGGCGATCGAGGTGCCGAGCGACATCGCCTCCTGGCGGTCGTGCGTGACGAACAGCGCCGCGAACTTGAGTTCGCGCTGCATCGTCAAGAGTTCGAATCGCAACTGCTCACGGACCTGCGCGTCGATGTTGGAGAGCGGCTCGTCGAAGAGCACGATGTCCGATCCGGCCACGAGGGCCCGGCACAGCGCGACCCGCTGCTGCTGGCCGCCGCTGATCGAGTTCGGGTACTGCCGCTCGAGCCCGGCGATCCCGACGGTCTGCATGATCTTCTCGACCCGTTCGGTGATCTCGGCCTTCGACGGCCGAGAGGAGCGCGGAAGCGACCTCAGCGGGTAGGCGATGTTCTCGAACACGCTCAGGTGCGGCCACAGCGCGTAGGACTGGAAGACCATCGAGAGGTGCCGCTTCTCCGGCGCGATGTTGATCGACTCGTCGCCCGAGTAGACGGTGCGTTCTTGGACGATGATCCGCCCTGAGTCGGGGTCCTCGAGGCCGGCGATCGAGCGCAGGAGCGTGGTCTTGCCGCATCCGCTCGGGCCGAGCAGCACCATGAACTCGCCAGGGAAGAGATCGAACGACACCCCGTCCACCGCGGTCACTCGTGTGCCGTCCGCTCGGCGGTAGGCCTTGTGCAGCCCCTCGACACGAAGCAGCGGCGCGGCGTCATGGGAGACGGGCGACGACACCGTTTCGCTGGTCTTGGCCTCAGCCTGCATGGACGGTTCTCCTCCTCGAGACCGGCGCGGTCGATCGCGCGGCATTCAATCCTTCAAAGGTAGGCGGCTTTCCCGGCATCCGTAAATATTGATCAGGTCAATACACAGACGATCGGCGGGGTCGCGTCGCGTCGTGGGTTGACTTGATCAACAGCATTGACTACGAACTGATCGCCGGATAGAAAGAGTCAAATGCTGATTACCCCCACCAAGCGACTCCGCCCCACCACTGGGCGGGATGGCGCCCGTTCGGCGAGAAGGCGCCTCGATCCGTTCACGATCGTGACGGCGATCCTCATCGCGATCTCGATCGCGGGGGTTCTCTATGCGGTGATCCGATTCCTCTCGGTCTTGATCTACCAGAACGGCAAGCTCGACTTCAGCGCCTTCGCGCAGTTCGTGAGCACGCCGGAGGTCGTGGGGTCGATCGGCTCGACCGCGATCATCGTCGGCGTGAGCGCGGTGTTCGCCGTGGCGATCGGGGGAATCATCGCCTGGTTGAACGAGCGCACGGATGCGCACATGGGCCCGATCTCGGACGTGCTGCCGTTCCTGCCCTTCCTGTCGCCCCCGATCGCGGGCGCCATCGGCTGGGTGTTCCTGCTGGCGCCGACCTCCGGATTCATCAACGCGGCGGTCACCAACGTGCTGTCGGTGGTCGGCATCCACCTGACGACGAGCCCGTTCAACATCTACAGCTATCCCGGTGTGATCTTCGTCTACGTCATCTACGAGGTGCCCTTCGCGTTCCTGATGATCTCGGCGGGGCTCCGCAACATGGATTCGGAGCTCGAGGAGCAGTCCCGGATGTCGGGGGCGTCGCCCATCCGTACGCTCGTCCGCGTCGTGGCTCCCGCCCTGGCGCCCAGCATCGCCGGCGCGTTCCTCCTCGTGGTCTGGTCGGGCTTCGGCATGTACGCGATCCCCGAGGCCATCGCCTCTCCCGCGCAGATCAATGTGATGTCGGTGGAGATCGTCCGCCTGCTGACCTTCGACTTCCCACCTCAATACGGTGCCGCCATCGTGCTCAGCCTGGTGATGGTGGCCTTCGTCGCGATCGCCTGGTACCTGCAGTCGCGGGTGCTGCGCGGGTCGCGGCACGCGACGTCGGGCGGAAGAGGGCGCAAGGGACCCCGCCGTTCGCTCGGCAAGGCGAAGTGGCCCCTGCGGGTGTTCGTGCTGGCGTACTTCGTCATCGCGACCGTGCTCCCGGCCGCGGCCCTGCTGATGGTGGCGATCAACGGCTACTGGACGCCGAACATCAACTGGGGGCATCTGAGCTTCACCGTGTTCACCACGATCTTCAACGACCCGGTCGTGCTCTCGGCGCTGAGGGACAGCTTCAGTATCGGGGCCCTGGTCGCGACGGTGGGGATGATCGTGGCCGCGATGGTCTCGGTGCTGATGGTGAGTTCCCGCTCCCGCATCGCGCGCATCGCCGACGGTGCCTTGAAACTGCCCGTGATCGTCTCGCACATCGTGCTGGCCGTCGGCTTCATCCTGGCCTTCGCGGGTCCGCCGTTCCAGCTCGGCGGAACCTGGGCCATCCTGTTCCTCGCCTATTTCCTGCTGTTCATGGCGCAGGGCACACTGGCGACCGATCCGGTGGCGGCTCAGGTGGGCACCCAGCTGCGTGAGGCGTCCCAGATCTCGGGCGCGCATCCCTGGCGGACCTTCCGCAAGATCTACTTCCCCTTGCTGCTCCCCGGCATCGCCGTGGGCTGGGCGCTGTTGTTCGTGCGCATCCTCGGCGACCTTGAGGTCTCGGCGCTCCTCGCCGGCCCGAGCAATCCGACCATCGGGCAGCAGACCCTCGTGCTCTCCAGCCAGGGCAACTACGCGCAGCTCGCGGCGCTGACCATCGTGCTGTTCCTCGTCACGACGATCGTGGTCGTCGGCGTCCTGGCGCTCGCCCGCCGCCACTCGCGCTGGTCGATCGCCGCTCCGCTGCGGTAAGAGCCTGGCGGCGGCGCTCGCTACTCGGCGGGCGGCCGCGGGGCGAGGAACGCCTCGACGGATGCCCGATGGTCGTCGGTCTGGTACGCGATCGCCTGGGCCTCCGCGCCGAGGGCCGCGACGCTCTCGAGCGAGAGCTCGAAGCTGCGGTCGACGATCGACTTCATCAGCATGATCGCGCCACGGGGTTGCCCGGTGAAGCGGCTCGCGTATTCGCGGGCGTCTTCGAGCAGCTTGCCGTCCTCGGCGATGACATCGACCAGGCCGATGCGCGCGGCCTCGTCCGAGTCGACGGTCCTGCCGGAGAAGATGAGATCTTTCGTCTTCTGCAGGCCGATCCGTCTCGGCAGGTAGTACATCCCGCCCCCGTCGGGAACCAACCCGCGGTTGACGAAACTGGCAGCGAAGACCGCTTGAGGGGCAGCCACGATGAAGTCGCAGGCGAGGGCGAGGTCGAGACCGAGCCCGACCGCATGGCCGTTCACGGCGGCGATCGTGATCTGGTCGAGCGAGTGCAGCGTCGACGCGAGAGCCCCCGTCCGCCTCTGGCGCCGCCATCCCTCGAGCCCGATCTCACCGGCCTGCGCCGCCAGTCGCTCCCTCATCGACTTGACGTCGCCGCCGGCGCAGAACGACTTCCCCGCCCCAGTGAGGATGACGACCCGCACCTCGGGGATCCGGCTCACCCGCTCGAGCTCGGAGCGCAGCTCCTCGCGCAGTTCGTCGGAGATCGCGTTCCGCTCGGCGGGCCGGTTGAGCGTGAGGGTCGCGATGGCGCCGTCGACCTCGCTGATCAGGATGTCGGACATGGCTGCTGCTCCTTCGCTACGGGGTCGAGCGGGGTTGGACGGTGGATCAGGCGACGCGTTCGAAGACGGCCGCGATCCCTTGCCCACCCCCGATGCACATCGTCTCAAGTCCGTACCGCGATCCGCGACGGTCCATCTCGCGCAGGAGCGTTGCGAGGATCCGCGCGCCCGTGGCGCCGATGGGATGACCGAGGGAGATCCCCGAGCCATTGACGTTGAGGCGATCGAAGTCCGACTCCGCGAAGGCCCACTCCCGGGTGACGGCGATGACCTGGCTGGCGAAGGCCTCATTGAGTTCGATCAGATCCATGTCGGCCAGGGAGAGACCGGCCCGGCCGAGCGCCTTGGCGACGGCGGGGACGGGGCCGATGCCCATCATCCGAGGGTCGACCCCCGACACCGCCCAGCTCCGGAGCCGAGCGAAGGCGTGAAGGCCGAGCGCCTCCGCCTTCTCCCGGGTGGTGACGATGCAGGCGGCGCTGCCGTCGTTCTGGCCGGAGGAGTTGCCCGCGGTCACCGTCGCGTCGGGGTCGTCCGGCAGCATGATCGGCCGGAGGGCCGCGAGTCGCTCGAACGAGGTGTCCCGACGGGGGTGCTCGTCGACGTCGATGTTCTCGTCGCCCTTCTTGGAAGGAACGGAGACCGGCACGATCTCATCATCGAAGAGCCCGCCGTCCTGAGCGGCGACGGCGCGCTGGTGGGACTGGAGTGCGAGCCGATCCTGGTCATCACGTGAGATCGCGTACTCGCGACGCACGTTCTCCGCGGTCTCGAGCGTGCCGCCCTCGATCGGGAACCGGGATCCTCCGGCCGTCACGCGAGCGCGGACAAGCCGGTCCAGGAGCGGAATCGACGGACCCGACGCGCCCCACCGGATCGTGTTCGAGGAGAACTCGACGCCGCTCATCGAATCCGCGCCGCCGGCGACGATGAGGTCGGCTCCGCCGGTCTGCACGGCCATGGCGGCGAACAGAACGGCCTGGAGGCCGGAGCCGCAGCGGCGGTCGATCTGCATCCCGGGCACGGAGATCGGGTAGCCGGCATCCAGGGCGGCCACCCGGCCGATCGCCGGCGCTTCGCCATTGGCATAGCCCTGGCCGAGGATGACGTCATCGATCTCCGCGGAGTCCAGACCGGTGCGGTCGACGAGCGCCCGCAGCACGGTCGCGGCGAGGGCTTGACCGGAGACGTTCTTGAACACGCCGCCCACGCGACCCACCGGTGTGCGCAGTGGTTCGCAGATGACGGCGTCTCGGAGTTGGGTGGTCACCTGTCCTCGCTCTGCTCGATGGCTCGAAACTATCTGCTCGATGGGGCTAGTTCAATATTGATCAGGTCAAGTAAAGTGCGGCCATGGAAGGAAATCTCGACAGCACGGAGGCGGCACGCCGGCTGGGCGTCAAGGTGTCGACCCTGTACGCCTATGTCAGCCGCGGCCTGATCTCGTCTGTGCGGGATCCCGACAGCCGGATGAGCGTCTTCGCCATCGAGGATGTCGAGGAACTGGCGCGGCGCTCCAGGGGCGGGCGATCGATGGAGACCCGCGTCGCGACCATCACGACATCGGTGACGCATCTGACGTCGGCGGGACCGCTGTACCGCGGCACTCCCGCGATCTCGCTCATCGACGAGCCATTCGAGAAGGTGGCGCACCTGCTGTGGCGCGTGCCCGCATTCGAGTGGCAGGCACTGGAGTTCGACATGCCTCGTGGGGGATCCGCGAGCGAGCTCCTGCGAGCCGCGATCCCACTCATCGGCGCGCTCGACCCGGTCCGCTCGGACCAGCGACGGCAAGCGGTCACACGGGCCGTGAGCACCGTGATCGCCACGCTCGCCCGGCGGATACCGGAGCGTGAGGCCGTCCCATCGGCACGAGCGCCTCTTTCGGTCTCGGACTTGCTGGCGTACTGGCTCGCGGGCTCGAAGAAGCCGTCTGCGGCCCTCGTCCGTGCCACGAACGCGACGTGCGTCCTGCTCGCCGACAATGAGTTGGCGCCGTCCACGTTCGGCGTCCGACTGGCGGCCAGCACTCGCGCTGACATCTACGACGCCCTCATCGCGGGCCTCGGCGTTCTCGGCGGGACGCTCGGGGGTGCGAACTCCGAGATCGCCGCGCGCCTGCTGTTGGACGCGAAAGACCGCGGCGCCAGCCGCGCGATCGATGATCACATCCGCACCGGGGCCACCCTTCCCGGTTTCGGTGGCCTGACCTACCCCGACGGCGACCCGAGGTTCGCCGTGATGCTCCCGCTCCTCAACGGGATCATGACCGATGCGCAGCGTGCCATCGTCACCGAGCTGCTCGCGGTGGCGCGAGAGCGCGATTTTCCCGAGCCCAACATGTACCTCGCGGTCGGGCTCCTGGTCTTCGCGACCGGGGCGCCGGTGGAGGCCGGATCGTTCATCTTCGGCCTTTCGCGCATTCCCGGGTGGACTGCGCACTACCTCGAGGAGCTCCGCGAACCCGCTCTCCGCTTCCGTGCGCGGGCCGTGTACGCGACCTCGCGGGAATAGGGCGCCCGGGCCGCGGCCTGCAGCGCTTCGGGACGGCCCGTGCGGCCGCCCGATTCGACGCGCCTCCGCAGGATGATCCGTTACACATTGACTTGATCAATCTTGTCAACTCACGTGATCCGACCTAGTGTCCGAGACAGACCGACGCGAGTCGGCGAGTTCGGGCTGCAAAACGGGAGACCACGTGAGAATCGGAATTCACCTGCCGCACATCGATCGGCGCACGAGGAAGCCCCTCGACGCCGAGATGGTGGCGGAGCGGGCGCAATGGGTCGAGGAGGCCGGATTCAACGGCATCTGGGTCGGCGATCACCTGCCGATCGCCGGGGTTCCGGAGCGCGACCACGCCGAGCCGTTCCTGGCGCTCTTGGTCGCCGCGATGGCGACCAAGACCATCGAGGTCGGCACCTGCATCTACGGCATCCCGCTGCGAAACGCGGCCGACATCGCGATGCACCTGTACACCTTCCAGGGGTTCGCTCCCGGGCGCCTCACCTTCGGCGTCGGCACGGGGTCGTCACCCCTCGAGTACGAACTCGCCGGCGTCGACTGGGCAGACCGTTACAAGCTCCTCCACGGGCACATGGCGCAGATCCGGGGGCTGTTCCGCGGCGAGATGATCGATGGCCTCCACGACCGCGAGTTCGGCGGCATCGATGCCGTCATGGTCGGCGAGAAGACCCACGAGAAGGGTCTCGCCGAGATCGTGGGCATGCCGGAGACCCTGATCGGTGCCTGGTACAGCGGCAAGCAGATCCAGCGCGCTGCCACCGAGTACGACGGCTGGATCGCCTCGGCCGGGCCGATGGCACTCGACGGCAGCTTCTCCTGGCAGGGCCTCCGGGACTCCATGAAGCACTTCCGTGAGATGGGCGGCAAGCGCGCGATCATCACCTCGATCCCGATCGACCCGGGCGCGCCGGCCGAGACCCTCCACGACGACTCCTACTTCCACATGCTCTACAACAACCCGGCGGAGGGGACGGATCGCCTGAAGATGCTGGAGGACATCGGGTTCGATGACATCCTCCTGAGCTTCGGCGATTCCCAGCACCTGCAGGGCAAGGAGAGCTCGCGGCAGCGCATGGCCTACCGCGACTTCACCCGTGAGGATCTGGACAAGGTCAGAGCCCTCTGGCCGGGGGAGCTCGGCTGAGCTCCTCGATCATCGCTTCCGCGACGTTCCGCCGCGGATCGGATGCGCCTGCCGGCGCGTCACTTCCAACACCAAGGAGAACCTGGCAATGACAAAGAAGTTGTGGTCGCGGGTCGCCGTCGTCGCCGTCACGGTCACTGTGGCGGCGGGGCTCGCAGCCTGCTCGAGCGGCGCACCGACGGGCTCGTCGTCCGCAGGGACGGACACCTCGGCCGCCAGTCCCTCGTCGGACGCGGGAGAGCTGGCGATGCCGGCCCCCTCGGCCAAACTCATCGCGGCCGCGAAGGCCGAAGGATCGGTCAACTGGTACTTCGGGCTCACCGGAGCCTCGGTCCCGCCCATCGTGGCGGCCTTCGAGAAGCAGTATCCGGGAATCACGGTGAATGTGACCTCGAACTCGGCTTCCTTCGTGCAGGCCCAGTTCCTCACCGAGGCCCAGGCAGGCAACGTCCACGCTGACGACGTCTCGGTCGGTTACTCGATCTTCTACACGCAGATCAACGACTCCGGGTACACGCTGCCCATGGACAAGGTCATCCCCGGGTTCTCCACGAAGTACCCGGCCGATTACCTCGAGGGGGGCGGCCTCACCGGAATCTGGACGGCGACCCCGAACGGCTTCGCGTACAACCACGACCTGGTGCCCGCGTCTCACCGTCCGACAACGTTCAAGGACCTCGAGGACCCGATCTTCAAGGGCCACATCGTGACGCCGGATCCGAACGACTCGATCACCTATGAGGGGATCTGGGACTTCCTGATCCAGACCCTGGGCGAGACGGGCGCGAAGAAGATCGTCGCCAACCTGCAGAAGACGGAGTACACGAGCTTCCCGACGGAGCTCGCTCCGGTCGCGGCGGGCTCGGCGTGGGTGGCTCTCATGGCCGGCCAGGCAACGGTCGCCCCGCTCGTCGCGGCCGGCGCGCCGATGACCTACGTGACGCCGGAGCAGGTGACCGGGTCCGCCTACGGGAACGCGGTGGCCAAGAAGGCTCCGCACCCGAACGCGGCCAAGCTGTTCGCCTACTGGCTCTACTCGGCGGCCGGCCAGAAGGCCGTCGCCGGAATCACCGGTGGTGGCGGTCCCCTCGTCCCGAGCACCCTGCCCGCGAAGTTCGTCCTGCCGAACTTCGACGCCGCGGGTGACAAGGACAAGATCAACGCGCTGCTGGGCATCACCTCGTAGCGAATCGACCAGCGAAGACCTCCGGGGACGATGCGACACCGCGCTCGCGTCGTCGCCGGGGGTCTTCCTCACCAATGAGGCCGGATCGGCCGTCGTCGCGACGGAGTACGGCCTCAGGAACGGATCACGGACAGTGGACCTGCAACTTGTCGGCAAGCGCGCGATCGTCACGGGCGGCAGTGCCGGAATCGGTTGGGCCATCGCGCGTCAGTTCGCCCGGGAGGGCATCGACGTCGCGGTCTGCAGCCGGAGCCTGGAGCGCGCCAAGGCCGCGATCGCCGACATGGCGATCGACGGCGGCGGTCGGCTGATCCCGGTAGAGCTCGAGCTGAAAGACGTCGAATCGGTGCGCGAAGCGGTGGCGGTCGTCGCCGCCGAGTTCGGGAGCATCGACATCCTGGTCAACAGCGGGGCAGAGGTGAGCGGCAATGTCGCCGAGGACTTCGAGAACATCACCGACGAGTTCATCCTGGATGGCTTCGAGGACAAGTTCATCGGCATCCTCCGGATGTGCCGCGCGGTGGTCCCCTTCATGCGCGCCGAGGGCTGGGGGCGCGTGATCAACCTCGCGGGCTCCACCGCACGGCATGCGGGCTCGATCGGTGCCGGCGCGCGGAATGCCGCCGTGGCACACCTCACCAAGGACCTGTCGGTCGAACTCGGCCGTCAAGGGATCAACGTGACCGCGATCGATCCCTTCACCACGGTCACCAAGGGCTTCGAGAGCCGAGTGGCACGGATGGCGGCCCGCCACGGTCGAGCCGTCGATGAGCACCTCGCGATCATCTCGCAGCGGACATCGCTCGGCCGCCTGGTGACCGCCGAGGAGATCGCCGACTTCGCGGTCTTCCTCGCATCGCCGCGTTCGGTCGCCCTCACGGGCGAAGTTCTCGCGTTGACCGGCGGCGTCGGCGACGCCGTCTACCTCTGAGGCCCTGGGAGCGGCATTGGCTTACGAAACACGCACGTCCCTGGTCGACCTGTTGCTGCATCCGCGATCCGTCGCGATCATCGGCGCATCGACCAACCCCGAGGCCCTCGGCGGGCGACCGGTCGGGTTCCTCGCGAACTACGGGTACGCAGGGGCCGTCTACCCGGTGAACCCCAACAGCGAGATCGTGCAGGGGGTGCGCGCGTACCCCTCCATCCTGGACGTCCCGGAGGCGGTGGATCTCGCGATGATCGTGGTGCGCGCGGAGCTGGTGCCCGCCACCCTCCGGGACTGCGTCACGGCCGGCGTCGGCGCCGTCGTGCTGGTCAGCTCCGGCTTCGGGGAGGGCGGGGTGCTCGACACGGGAGTGCTCGAGAGCGCGCGCGAAGCGATCCGCGGCAGCGGCATCCGGGTGCTCGGCCCCAACTGCGAGGGGCTGGCGAGCCTGCGCGACTCCGCTCCCGTCACCTTCAGCCCCGTTCTCGATGTCCACCGCGGAGGCGGCCGGCTGCGGGAGGGGGAGATCTCGGTCATCGGTCAGTCCGGCGGGCTCACCTTCGCCGTCGCGCAATGGGGATCGGAGGTGGGACTCGGCTTCAACGCCCTCATCACCGTCGGCAACGAGATCGACGTCGACGAGCTCGAACTCGCCGAAGCGCTGCTCGACGATCCGGGTACCTCGGTGCTCGTGCTCCTCATGGAGGGCGTGAGCGACCTCGAGCGGTTCGCCGAGGTGGCGAACGCCTATCGTCGCGCGGGCAAGACGATCGTCGCAGCCAAGATGGGCCGGTCGACAGCGGGTGCGCGCGCCGCCCTGTTCCACACCTTGCACGACACCGGCGACGACGCGGCTTACAGCCGGGTGTTCGAGGAGGCCGGCGTGCTTCAGGCGAACGGGATGGAGGAGCTCACCGACATCCTGCAGGCGGTCACCAAGGCGCGGGCCGCCAACGGTCGGAGGGTCGGCATCATCACCACCTCCGGTGGCACGGGAGTCTGGCTCGCCGACGCGTGCTCCGACGCGGGGCTCGAGGTGCCCGTGCTCTCCGCCGCGACGCGAACCACGCTCGCCGAGCACATGCCCGCCTACGGCTCGCCATCGAATCCCGTGGATCTCACGGCTCAGTTCGTCGCCGGCGGGTCGTTCGTCCCCCCGCTTCGGGATCTCGCCGCATCGGGCGAGGTCGACATGATCATCCTGGCGACCTCCCTGTCCAACAAGGGGCGCCTCGACGCGGACCGCGAGAAGCTCGCCGAGCTGATCCCGGCGTCGCCGGTCCCGATCGCGCTCCTGAGCTACACGAAGCCGGCGCCGACCGCGGTGGAGCTCCTGAACGGACTCGACGTGCCCTGGTACACCGACGCGGTTCGAGCGGCGCGGGGATTGCTCGCGATGCGCCGGGATCAGGCGAGTGAGCGGTAGGGATCTCCGCCGGCCCCGGCGATGTCCAGTTCCACCGAGTACTCGTAGCGGTCGCCGCGATACCAGGATCGGACGTACTCGACCGGCCGCCCGGTGGAATCGGTGACCACGCGCTCGACGTAGAGCAGCGGTGCGCCCAAGGCGATGCCGATCCGTCCGCTGAGCTCCGCATCGGCGAGTTCGGCGCGGATCGACTGCGTCGCGCTCGCGAGTTCGACGCCGCGCTCGAGAAGCACCTCCATGAGCGCCTTGCCGGCGAGGTCCTGCTCGGTGATCCCGCGGCCCAGCTCGTCGGGCAGGGAGGTGATCGTGTAGGCGAAAGGCACCCCGTCCATGAGGCGGGTCCGACGGATGACCGTGCCGGTGCCGTCGGGGAGGTTCAGATCGGCGGCGACGCGATCGGGCATCCGAACGCCGTGCTCGATCACGACGTCGCGCCCGGAGGCGAGGTGGGATTCCCGGATCAGGTCGCCGAGCGAGCCGCGGAAGCGCTGCTGGAGCATCGCGGGTGTCCGCTCCTCCACATAGGTGCCGCTGCCCTGACGGCGGGTCACCAGCCCGGCCTCGACCAGCTGGGCGACGGCCTGGCGGATGGTCGCCCGGCTCACCGCGAACTCGGCGGCGAGCACGTCTTCGGCGGCCAGCTGCGACCGCGGCGGGTACACCGAGTCCGCGATGCGCTGCCGGAGCACTCCCGCGACCTGGTGGTACAGGGGCAGCGGCGACGACGAGTCCACGGTCAGAGGTGTCGGCCGCCGGTGACCTCGATGACGGTCCCGGTGAGATAGCTCGACATGTCGCTGGCGAGGAAGAGGGCGACCTGCGCCACCTCGTCTGGTCGGCCGAAACGACCAAGCGGGATGTCCGCCAGCCGTTGCGCCTTGACCTCATCGGACAGAGCCGCCGTCATCAGGGTGTCGATGATGCCCGGCTGGATCGCATTGACGCGGATGCCGGCGAAGCCGACCTCCTTCGCCGCCGCCTTGGTCAGCCCGACGATGCCGGCCTTCGCGGCCGAGTAGTTGGTCTGGCCCGGATTGCCGACCTTGCCGGAGATCGAGGACATGTTGATGATGGAGCCGGCCGCGCCGAGATCCCGCATCATGCCCGCCGCGGCGCGCGTGCCGAGCCATGCGCCCTTCAGGCTCACGTCCACGACCATCTCGAAGTCGAGCAAGGTCATCTTGCGCATGGTGGTGTCGCGGGTGATCCCGGCGTTGTTCACCATGGCGTCCAGGCGCCCGAAGGCGTCCCTCGCGGTGCCGACCAGGCGGTCGACCGACGCCTCGTCCGTGACGTCGCAGAGCAGCCCGATCGCGCGCGCGCCGACTCCGAGCGCGTCGGCCGCCGCTGACGCGCGCTCTTCGTCGACATCGCCGATGACGACGCTCGCGCCCTGCTCCACGAAGGCCTGCGCCATCGCGAAGCCGAGACCCTGCGCGGCGCCCGTGATGACCGCGACGCGATTCTCCAGCAATTCCGTCATTTCTCACCCTCCGGGGGACTCGGGAAGATCAACAGCGAGACCGTGTCAGCGACGCAGACCGGCTTCGCGCCGCCCTCCATCTCGACCACGTTGTGCACGACGGCCCGGACTCCGGCCGGGACCGTCTCCACGGACTCGAGGCTGCTGGTGACGCGCACTCGTGACCCGGCCGGCAGAGGCGACGGAAAGCGGACCTTGTCCACGCCGTAGTTGATGCGGGCCGTCGCGCCGTCGACCGAGTAGGCCGTCGCCGTCAGCGCCGGCAGCAGGCTCAGTACGAGGTAGCCATGCGCGATCGTCGTGCCGTAGGGCCCGCTGGCCGCCCGTACCGGGTCCACGTGAAGCCACTGGAGGTCACCGGTCGCCTCGGCGAAGCGGTCGATCCGTTCCTGGCTCACCTCGAGCCAGTCGCCGGTGCCCAAGACCTGGCCGATGTGCGAGGCGAGTCCTTCCGGACCCGCGATGACGTTCACAGGCGTTCTCGCACGGTGGGCACGGATGCGACTCTAGCAAAGTCATCCGGACATCAGGATGACCTGACCTCCTGGCGTGCCGGGTGCTACTTCACCGCCCCCGCCGACAGGCCGGCGACGAAGTTGCGCTGCAGGAGCAGGAATCCGACGACGACCGGGACGCTGACCACGAGTGACGCCGCCATGATCTCGTTCCAGTACACGTTGACCTCGCTCGAATACTCGCCGAGGCCGACAGCGAGCGTGCGGTTGTCCTGGGTCGTGAGCACCGAGGCGAACAGCACCTCCCCCCATGCCGTCATGAAGCTGTAGACGAGCACGGCGATCACGCCCGGGCGGGCGACGGGCAGGATGACGCGCCACAGGGTGCCGAGCGCGGAAGCACCGTCGACCTTGGCAGCCTCGTCGAGCTCGCGCGGGATGTTGTCGAAGTAGCCGGACAGCATCCAGATCGCGAAGGGCAGCGTGAATGTCAGATAGGTGAGGATCAGCCCGCCGCGGGTGCCGACCAGCTGGATGCCGAAGGTGTTGTTGATGTTGACGAAGATGAGGAACAGCGGCAGCAGGAACAGCACGCCGGGGAACATCTGGGTCGCCAGCACCGTGGTGGTGAACACATTGCGCCCGCGGAACCGCCAGCGCGAGACGCCGTAGGACGCGAAGATCGCCACGATCACGCTGAGCACGCTGGCGATGGTCGCCACGATGAGGCTGTTCACGAAGTACGACGCCAGCGGAATCGTGTTCCAGATGTCGATGAACGGCTGGATCGTGATCGTGGTGGGGATCCAGGCGAAGACGCCCTGCACATCCTGGAGCGGTTTGAGCGAGGTGCTGACCATCACGTAGAGCGGGAAGAGCACGAACAGGGCGAGCACCACGATCGCGATGACGCGGAAGGTCTTGAAGCCGGCTGTTTCACGCATCGTCGCGGTGCCTCCTCGAGTTGACGAACAGATAGATGCCGGTGACCAGCAGCAGGAAGAGCAGCAGCAGCACCGACATGGATGACCCGAAACCGAAGCTCTGGTTGATGAAGGATGCGCTGTAGATGTGCACCGAGATCAGGTCGCCGGCCGGAGGCGCGTTGTTGACCCCGAACAGGATGTAGGGCGTGTTGAAGTCGTTGAAGGTCCAGAGGAAGAGCACGAGCAGCAGCACGCGGTTCACCGGGCCGAGGGCGGGGAGCGTGATGCTGCGCCACTGGCGGAACGGCTTGGCGCCGTCGAGGGCGGCCGCCTCGTAGAGATCCTCGTTCACGCTCTGCAGGCCGGCCATCAGCATCAGGAACGCGAACGGCCAGGTCTTCCAGATCGCGACGATGATGACCGCCGGGAGGGCGTTCGAGCCCAGCAGCCAGAACGGCTGATGCCCCGGGCTGGCCAGGTGCAGCGCGTCGAGCACCGAGTTGACGGCGCCGTCCTGCTGGAACATGAACTTCCAGGCGATGATGCTGGTGTACATCGGGATGGCGTACGGCACGAGGAACAGCGTGCGGAGCACGGCGCGACCGCGGAACGACCGCTGGAGTGCGACCGCGGCGGCCATCCCCAGCACCCACGAGATGGCGACGACGAACAGCGTGTAGACGCACGTCACCAGGAAGGACTGCAGGAGCGACTTGCCCTGGGCCGCGTTGAAGTCGAGGGCGATCTGGTAGTTGCCGAAGCCCAGGAAGGGCGCAGCCCCCCAGTTGGCCAGGTACAGCTGGGTGAGCTTGATGAAGCTGATCCAGATGCCCACGATCATGGGGGCGACGTGGATCAGCAGTTCGAGGAGGACGGCGGGACCGATGAGGGCGTAGGGCAGCCACCCGCCGGGCGGGCGGCGTCGCTTGCCGGGGGGCGGGGTGAGCTTGACCCCGGTGGTGCTGGCTGCCGTCATTGGTCGCCGTTCCTTTCGTCAGGGCCGCGGGAGAGGGCGGGACTCGCGCCCCGCCCTCTCTGCGGTGGCGGGGGTCAGCCCGCCGAGTTGGTCTTGTCTTCGGCGGTCTGCAGCGCGGACTTGATGTCCGACGACGAGACCGAGCCGTTCGTCGCGATGTTCGCGAACAGACCGTTGATGGCGTTACCGACGTTCGTCTCGAACGCGCCCTCGAGCGGCACCAGCGGGTACGGCTTCGAGCGGTTGTTGTAGACGTCTGAGAACACCTTGGCGATGTCCGCGTCGTCGGTGAACGTCGGGGTGACGCCCTTCAGCACCGGGATGGATGCGTAGGGCTTGCCCAGGCCGCTCTGAGTGGACGAGCTCGTCATGTACTTGACGAACTGCAGGGCGGCATCCTTGTTCTTGGTGTTCTTGAACACCGAGAGGTTGATGCCCTGGATGCCGCTCGAGACCTGCTTGCCGCCCTCAGGCGCAGGGATCGCGACGACCCCGTAGTCCGACGACGACATGCCGTTGGCCTCGAGGGTCGGGCCCGCGTTGTCCTGGCTGACGATCATCGCGGCGCGGCCCTTGGCGAAGTCCGCCGCCGGACCGGTGCCGTCGGTGTACTGCGCGTTCGACGGGTTGACGACCTTGTCGGTCTGCATCAGGTCGAGGTAGCGCTGCACGCCGTCGACGACGGGGCTGCTGGTGAAGTCCGGCTTGTCGCCGTTGAAGAGCGACGCGCCGTTCTGCTCAGCCGTGATGAACGCGAAGTGCACGTTCTCGGTGTACGAGCCCGCCTCGAGGCTCATGCCCCAGGTGCCCTTCGCCGGGTCCGTCAGCTTCTTCGCGTCGGCGACCATCTCCTCCCAGGTGGTAGGGGGAGTGAGGCCCGCATCCGCGAACATCTTCTTGCTGTAGAAGAGGCCGTAGGCCAGGCCGTACAGCGGAACCGAGGTGACGGTCTTGCCCGCGAGACCACCGGTCTGGAGTGCGGTCGCCACGAACTTGTCGGAGCCGCCGATCGCCTTCATATTGGCGTCATCGTAGGGGAGGAAGGCTCCCGTGGCGGACAGGTACGGCGCCCAGGTGTTGCCGATGTTGACGACATCGGGACCGACGCCCGAGCTGACCGCCGTGTTGATGCGGGTCTGGAGGCTGTCCCAGCCGATGACCTCGAGCTTGACCTTGATGCCGGTCTGCTTGGTGAACTTGTCCAGGACCGGAGTGAGGACCTCTTTGTCGTTCGCGAGGCTGGTGCCCTGGTTGCTCGCCCAGTAGGTGAGGGTGACGCCCTTGTCGGACCCGCCCCCGGATTGGGCGCTGCACCCGGCTGCGGCGAGTGCCACTCCGGCGATGGCCGCGATGGCCGCGACTTTGCGGAACTTCATGCTGACTCCTTCGTCTTTCGAAGATGGTGGTGAGTGAAAGATGGTGATGTGTCGTGGTACTGCGTGGTGGTGCTCTAGGACGTGATGTGTGAGGTCTCCTTCGCTCTCGGTGCTGTCCATCCGCCGCTGTCGGCGGAGGCGAGGACGGCTTCGGTGATGGCCACCGCGCGGCTGCCATCCCGGAAGGTGGGCAGCCCTTCGGGCTCGGCGCCGTTCACGGCCGCATACGAATCGGCGACGAACGCGTTGAACGCGTCCTGATATCCGAGGGGATGTCCGGGCGGGAGCACCGCGAGTCTGGCGGCGTCGGGGCTCAGTTCCGGACCACGGGTCAGCAACTCGGAGCCGCGGCTGCGGCCGATCCACAGTGTCTCGGGGTTCTCCTGGTCGAACGAGATCGACTCCGCGGTCCCGGAGATCTCGAGGTGCAGGCGATTCTTGCGCCCCGGCGCCACCTGCGAGACCAGCAGCGTTCCGATGGCGCCTCCGGACGTCTCGATCAGCACCGCGGCGAGATCCTCGGTCGTCACCTCGCGACCCGGGGTGCGGGTGTCGAAGGCGATCCGCATGACCGCCTGGACGCGTTCGATGCGTTCGTCGGTCACGAACTCGACGAGGTCGGCCAGGTGCGATCCGATGTCGGCGAAGGCGCGCGACGGGCCGCCGCGGCCCTCATCGACGCGCCAGTCATCCTCGGCCGGGTCGACGAGCCAGTCCTGCAGGTAGCTCCCCGAGATGCTCAGGAGCCGTCCGGTCTCGCCCCTCAGCACGCGGGCGCGCGCCTCGCGCACCATGGGGTGATAGCGGTAGACGAACGGGACGGAGCCGCGCAGGCCCGAGGCCTCGATGGCCGTGACCAGCGTCGTGGCGTCATCGAGGTTCGTGGTCAGCGGCTTCTCGCAGATCACATGCTTGCCCGCCGCGATCGCGGCGTCGGCGACCGGGAAGTGGGTGGCGTTGGGGGCGACGATGTGGACGACATCGATCGAGGCATCCGCCAGCAGTTCCTCGACCGACCCGTAGGCCCTCTCGAAGCCGAGTCGGCGGGCCGTCGTGGCCGAGGTCTCGGTGGTCGACGACACCACGCCTGCGAGTTGCGCTCGCGCGGCGACGGCGGCGCGGCTGTGGACCTCGGCCATGAAGCCGCCGCCGACGAAGCCGGCCCGGATCCGGCCATCGGGGGTCACAGGGTCGCGACCTTCGGGTCCCACGTCTCGGGCACGGGAGGTGCCTTCACGAAGGTGCTGGTGACGGCGATCGACTCGTCTTTCGCCGCCGATTCGGCGATGGAGACCATGATGTCGAGCACGTGGAAGGCCTGCTCGCCCGTTGCGCGCTCCGGCCGGCCGGCGCGGATCGCTTGAGCCAGCTCGAGCACGCCCGTGCCGCGGGTCGAGGTCGACCCGACAGCCTCCACCGTCCGGCCCTTCTCGTCGGTGCCGTCGAAGACCGTCGACGATCCGTCGAAGTTGTTCGGGTCGGGGAACTCGAGAGTGGCGGTCGTTCCCGAGACCTCGACGAAGCCGGTCCGCTGCCGGTGCGACTCGAAGCTGAAGATGACCTGGGCCGATGCGCCACTCTCGAACTCGATGAGCGCCGAGTGGTGGGACGGCACGGTGACGTCGAACTCGGTTCCTGCGCGCGGTCCCGAGCCGATGGTCCGCACCGGCCGAGCGGTGGATGCCGCGGCCGTCACCTTGCGCGCCGGTCCGAAGGTCTGCACCAGGGTGGTGAGGTAGTAGGGCCCGATGTCGAACAGCGGGCCGCCGCCGGTCTGGAACAGGAACTCGGGGTTCGGGTGCCACGAGTCCGGACCTGGCGACTGCATGAGCGCGAGGGCTGTCAGCGGGGTGCCGATCTGCCCGACGTCGATCAGGCGGAGAGCCGTCTGCAGCCCGGCGCCCAGGAAGGTGTCCGGCGCGGTCGCGACTCGGAGGCCGCGCTGCTTCGCATCGTCCAGCAGACGACGGCCGCTCTCGCGGTCCAGGGCGAAGGGCTTCTCCGTCCAGACGTGCTTGCCGGCCGCCAGCACTCGTTCGGCCACCTCGACGTGGGTCGCGGGGAGCGTGAGGTTGACGACGATCTCGATCTCGGGGATCGCGAGCAGCTCGTCGACGGTGCCGCTGCCGGGCACGCGGTACGTGGCGGCCTGCGCCTTCGCCCGATCCAGGTCGATATCGGCGACGAAGAGCACCTCGAGGTCGGGGAAGACGGTGAGGTTGTCGAGGTACTGCGAGCTGATGACGCCCGCGCCGATGACCCCGACGCCGACCTTGCCGCTGCGCTGCGCTAGGGTTCCGGCGCTCACGCCGTCACTCCGTGCGAGGTGAGGAAGGCAAAGCTGTCCCGGAGGGCGTCGAACATGTCTCCGCGGAAGCCGTCGAGCTCGACGACACGGAGGGCCTGCGGCGCCGCGTCGAGGATGGCGAGGACGTCGAGCTTGCCAGAGCCGACGGCGGTCTGCTCCTGGTCGTCCTGGCTCACGGCGCCGTCCTTCACGTGGATGGCCACGACCCGGTCGCCGAAGGTGCGCAGCAGGTCGGCGGCCGAGGCTCCTCCCACCTCCGCCCAGTAGGTATCGACCTCCAGCACGACCTCCGGGTCGAGCGCGTCGAAGAACACCTCGTACGCCGTGACGTCGTCGATGCGGTTCTCGGTCTCCCACCAGTGGTTGTGATATCCGATGCGTAGACCGTGGTCCGCACCCTGCTTGGCGAGCTCGTTGACCGCCTTGGCTGACGCGAGCACGTCGTCCTTGGCCGTCCAGAGGCTGCGGTCGATATGCGGATCAATGAGGGTCGTGATGCCGATCTTCGAGGCGGCCGCGAAGACGGCGCTCGGGTCGGTGCCGACGAGATGGGCATGCGCGGTCGGGGCGCTGAGTCCGTCGGCCGGGAGGAGCTCGGCGTACTGATCGGCCAGTTCGACGAAACCGAACAGCTCCACGTTTCGAAAGCCGATCTCGGCGACCCGGTGGAGCGTCCCCGGCAGATCCGCAGCCAGTGCATCGCGCACGGTGTACAGCTGAACGGACAGGGCGCTGACGGTCACAAGGATCTCCTCATCGAGTTCGGCCCGGCTGGGCGCTCCGAGTGTATGCACGACTTTGTTCGAGGCGCAAGCAAAAGTCTCATGTCCGGAGGCCGAATGCCCAACGTCGGTCGCCGCAGCATGCTTTACTACGTGCATGCCAGCGCCGAAGAAGCCCAGCAATGTCGGGCTTCCCGGGGCCAGCGAGCTGTTCCAGCTGTTGCGGAACGGCCAGCCGCGCACCCGGGCCGAACTCGCGTCGATCACCGGACTGGCGCGCTCGACCGTCGGGCTGCGCCTCGACGCGCTCCTCGAACTCGATCTCATCAGCCCCATCGGAGAGGGCGCATCCAGCGGCGGCCGGCCTCCGTCGCAGTTCGCCCTCAACCCCTCGGCCCGCGTCGTCGTGGGAGTGGACGTGGGGGCGAGTCACGCCACGATCGGGATCACCGACCTGAGCGGCACGATCCTCAGCACGCGGCGCTCACCGATCCCGGTGTCGGACGGGCCGGAGAAGGTGCTCGGTTGGATCGCCGCGTCGTCGCGGGAGCTGCTGGCCGACCTCGATCGCTCGGCCCGCGACATCCTGGCCATCGGCATCGGGCTGCCGGGACCGGTGGAGCATGACACCGGCAGGCCGGTGAATCCGCCGATCATGCCCGGGTGGGACGACTTCGACGTCCCCGGGTGGATCCATGAGGAGCTCGGCGTCCCGGCGCTCGTCGACAACGACGTCAACATCATGGCGATCGGCGAGCAGAACCTCGCCTTCCCGGATGTCCGGGACATGCTCTTCGTGAAGGTCGCGACCGGCATCGGCTCCGGCATCATCTCGGGCGGGGCCTTGCAGCGCGGAGCCCAGGGCTCGGCGGGGGATATCGGTCATGTGCGCATCGAGCGCGGCGCCGCGGTCGCGTGCCACTGCGGCAATTACGGATGCCTGGAGGCCCTCGCCTCCGGTCCCGCCATCGCGCGGCAGCTCCACGAGGTGGGGGTCGATGTGGCGTCGACGCAGCAGCTGATCGCGCTCGTGCGTCAGGGTGATGTGCGGGCGATCGGCGCCGTCCGGCAGGCGGGCCGGGACATCGGCGAGGTGCTGACCACCTGCGTCACGTTGATGAACCCCTCGGTGATCGTCATCGGAGGTTCGGTCAGCGCGGCGGGCGAGCACCTGCTCGCCGGCGTGCGGGAGGTCGTCTATCAGCGCTCCACGCCGATGGCCACCCACCACCTGTCGATCGTGCAGTCGCGGGCGGCCGAGAACGCGGCCGTGCTCGGGGCGAGCATCCTGGCGCTGCACCACGCCCTGTCGCCGGCGTCGATCGATGGCATGGTCGCGGTGCGTTGACTCCCGTCCTGCGCGCACTGCCGCTTCTGGTCGCCGGGTGCTTCTTCATGGAGAACCTCGACGCCACCATCGTGATCACGGCGGTGCCGAGCATCGCAGAGGATCTCGGCGTGACGGCGGCCAGCGTTGGCGTCACGATCACGGCATACGTGATGACGGTGGCCGTGCTCATCCCGCTCAGCGGGTGGCTCGCGGATCGCTTCGGGGTGCGCCGTCTGCTCCTCGCGTCCATCGCGATCTTCACGATCGCCTCGGCCGCCTGCGCGCTCAGCCCGGATCTGCTGATTCTGGTGCTCGCCCGGATCCTGCAGGGGGTGGGCGGCGCCATGATGGTTCCGGTCGGCCGGCTGACGGTCCTGCGGGTGACGGAGAAGAAGGACCTGGTCCGCACGGTCGCCGTGCTCACCTGGCCCGCGCTCGCGGCCCCCATCATCGCACCGCTGCTCGGCGGCCTGTTGACCACTCTCCTGTCGTGGCACTGGATCTTCCTGGTCAACCTCCCGCTCGGCGTGGTGGGCTTGCTCGTCGGCGCTCGCATCCTGCCCCGCCGGGATCCGGCCGACGCGGACGGCCCAGCCCGCGCCGCGCCGGACTGGGTGGGACTCATCCTGACCTGCGTCGGCATCGGGTCGGTCGTCGGTGCGGCGGCGCTCGTGACGGCGGAGCACGTCGATCTGGTCCTGGTGATCGTGCTGGGAGTCGCCGGTGCGGTGCTGCTGGCGCTGGCGATCCGGCATCTGCTGCGCACCCCGCGCCCCTTCGTCGACCTGCGTCTGCTGCGCACCCGCAGTTTCGGAGTGGCGGTGGGCGGCGGCTCGGTCTACCGGCTCGTGATCAGCGCCATCCCCTTCGTGGTGCCGCTGCTGCTGCAGCGGGTCTTCGGCTGGAGCCCGGTCGAGGCCGGCGCCGCCGTGCTCTTCCTCTTCGCGGGCAATCTGGGCATCAAGCCGACCACGACCTGGATGCTCAACGCGGCCGGCTTTCGGCGCGTGATGATCGCGTCCCACCTGGCGGGCGCGGCCTGCCTCGTCGGGATGGCGTTCTTCCGCGAGACGACGCCGATCGTCGTGATCCTTGCCGTCTTCGTCATCTCGGGCGCGGCCCGATCCACCGGATTCACGGCCTACAACACCATTACCTACGCCGAGATCGAGCCGGTCGACATGACCGGAGCGAACGTGCTCGACGCCACGGTCCAGCAGCTCGCGGTCGGGTTCGGGGTGGCCCTCAGCGCGATCTCGATCGCGCTCGGCCACTCCCTGGCGGCATCCGCCGACCCCACGAACGCGATCCCCTACGACATCACCTTCGTGGCGCTCGCCGTCGTGCTCCTCGCCTCCACGATCCCGGCCTGGCGCCTGCCCGGCTCGGCGGGCGCAGCGCTCGTGCGGCAGGGCCGACCCGCCTGACATTCACCACCACCCTCGAGAATCACCTGGAGCGACAATGAGCGACACCGACGTCACACACCCCGTCACCCTGTTCACCGGCCAATGGGCGGATCTCCCTTTCGAGGAGGTCGCGCGCCTCGCGGCGTCGTGGGGCTACGACGGGCTCGAGATCGCGGCATCCGGTGATCACCTCGACCTGGAACGCGCCGACGCCGACGATGCCTACCTGCAGAGCCGGCTCGACATCCTCGATAAGAACGGGCTGAAGGTGTTCGCGATCTCGAACCACCTCACCGGGCAGGCCGTCTGCGACGACCCGATCGACTTCCGCCATCAGGCGATCGTGCGGCCGTCGACCTGGGGCGACGGCGACCCGGAAGGGGTGCGGCAGCGTGCCGCCGAGGACATGAAGCGTTCGGCGCGGGTCGCTCGCAAGCTGGGCGTGGACGTCGTCGTCGGCTTCACGGGATCGAAGATCTGGCCGTACGTCGCCCAGTTCCCGCCGGTGCCCGCCGCGGTCATCGACGCCGGCTACCAGGACTTCGCCGATCGCTGGAACCCGATCCTCGACGTGTTCGACACCGAGGGCGTGCGATTCGCCCACGAGGTGCACCCCAGCGAGATCGCCTACGACTACTGGACCAGCGTGCGCGCGCTCGAGGCCATCGACCACCGCGCGGCCTTCGGCTTCAACTGGGACCCCAGTCACATGATGTGGCAGCAGATCGACCCGGTGGGGTTCATCTGGGACTTCCAGGACCGGATCTACCACGTCGACTGCAAGGACACCCGGATGCGTCCCGCGCAAGGCCGAGCGGGGGTGCTCGGTTCGCACCTGCCGTGGGGCGACCCTCGTCGCGGCTGGGACTTCGTCTCCACGGGACACGGCGACGTGCCGTGGGAGGATGCGTTCCGGGCGCTTGACGCCATCGGATACTCCGGCCCGATCTCGATCGAGTGGGAGGATGCCGGGATGGATCGGCTGCACGGCGCGGAGCAGGCGATCGGCTACATCCGCTCACTACTCTGGAAGCGCCCGGAGTCGTCTTTCGACGCGGCATTCTCGAACCAGTAGCAGGGCGGGTCAGCCATGAGCGATGCGGGGTTCGTCATTGCGCCCCAGCCGATCCCGACGGCGCGCGTCGCCGGATCGGACGGACTCTGGCCGATCCGGCGGGTGCTCTGTGTCGGGCGCAATTACGCCGATCACGCCCGCGAGATGGGCGCCGATCCCACGCGCGAAGCGCCGTTCTTCTTCTCCAAGCCGGCCGACGCGGTCGTGCCGGCCCAGGGAGTCGTTCCGTATCCTCCCCTCACCGAGTCCCTGCATCATGAGATCGAGCTGGTGGTCGCCATCGGGAGGAGAACCGCAGGCGCGACGCCGGAGCATGCGCGCGGCTCGATCTTCGGCTACGCGGTCGGGGTGGATCTGACGAGGCGCGATCTGCAGGACGAGGCGAAGGAGTTGCGGCGGCCATGGGACGGCGCGAAAGGCTTCGATCGTTCGGCTCCGATGTCGGCGATCCACCCCCGCACGTCCGTTCTCGAGTCGGGACCGATCTGGCTGAGCGTGAACGGCGAGCGGCGGCAAACCGGTGATCTGTCGCAGATGATCTGGGGAGTCCCCGAGATCATCTCGTTCGCCTCGCAGGGCATCGAGCTGCTGCCCGGCGACCTGATCTTCACGGGGACGCCCGCCGGTGTCTCCGCGCTGACCCCGGGCGACCGGGTCACGGGAGGCATCGACTCGCTCGAGGAGATCGACTTCGAGGTCGGGGCTGGGCGCTGACGACCGGCTCAGATCCGGGAGTACGCCAGTGTCGGATGCTCGATCGCGTCCACGATCGCCCGGAGGAAGTGCGCGGCGTAGCCGCCATCGCACACGCGGTGATCGAAGACGAGGGAGAGCTGCAGAACGCGGCGCGGGACGATCGCACCGCCGACGACCCACGGGCGTTCCAGCATTCGCCCGACGCCGAGGATCGCCACCTCGGGATGGTTGATGATCGCGGCCGACCCGTCCACGCCGAGCGAGCCGTAGTTGTTGAGCGTGAAGGTCGAGCCGCTGAGCTGCGCCGGAGCGAGCGAGCCCGCGATGGCCTGCTCGGTGAGCGCGCGCACGCCCTCGTCGAGTTCGGCCAGCGTGAGTCGGTCGGCGCCGTCGACCACGGGCACGAGCAGGCCGCGCGGGGTGTCGGTCGCGATCCCGAGGTCGACGCCGTCGAACTCGAGCAGTTCGGTGCCGTCGTCGCTCAGCCGGCCGCCGAGCACGGGGTGGTCGGCGAGGGCCATCAGCGTGTACTTGGCGAAGAAGGCGGTGAGCGATGGCGTTCGCCCGTCCACCCGCATCGACTCGCGGAGCAACCACAGCTCGGTCGCGTCCACGTCGACCCAGACCGTGGCCTCGGGGATCTCGGAGCGGCTGCGGCTCATCGTCGCTCCCACCGTCTTGCGCAGCATGCTGAGCTTCTCGCGGCGGACGATGGGGCGTCGACCAGCGGCCCCCAGCACATCGCGTCGGGTGATGACGCCGTCCGGCCGCGACGGGGAGATGGTCCGCAGGTCGACGCGTGAGGTGGCCGCCAGCCTCCTCACCAGTGGGGACTGCACGGCGACGGGTCCCCCGGACTCCCCGGCGATCGCCGTGATCGCCGGAGAGCTCGGACCGCTCGGACCGCTCGGACCGCTCCGGTCGACCGGGCGGCGCGTGCGACCGGTGGCGGTCGTCCCGCTCGTGCCGTAGCCGATGAGAACGTTCCCCGACCCGGCGCGCTCCTCGGCGCGATAGGCCGCGACCTCGACGGCGGCCTCGACCTCGACCTCGGCGGCCGCGGGCGCGGGCGCGGCAGGCGTCTGCTCCGCGGCATCCACTTCGAGCAGCGGAGCGCCGACCTCGAGGGTCTCGCCCGCCGCGCCGTGCAGGGCGGTGACGATGCCGGCGAAGGGCGACGGGACCTCGACGATGCTCTTCGCGGTCTCCACCTCGGCGATCGGCTCATCGATGCCGACTGCGTCGCCGACGGCGACGAGCCAGCGCACCAGGGCCGCCTCGGTGAGGCCCTCGCCGAGGTCGGGCAGGCGGAAGGTCTGAGGCATCAGGAGTCCCAGTTGAGGGTGTCGACGGCGTCCAGCACGCGGTCGACATCGGGCAGCTGGTAACGCTCCAGACGCGGCGGCGCGAACGGGATGTCGAAGCCGGTGACGCGGCGCACCGGCGCCTCGAGCACCTCGAAGCAACGCTCCGAGATGCGAGCGGCGATCTCGGAGGCGACGCTGGCGAAGCCGGGAGCCTCCGCGATGACGACCGCCCGTCCGGTCGAACGCACGGCGGCCATGACCGTCTCGTCGTCGAACGGCACCAGGCTCCGGATGTCGACCACCTGCAGGCTCCGGCCCTCGGCCTGCGCCGCCTCGGCCGCGGCGAGCGCGACCGGGACGGAGGTGCCGTAGGCCAGGAGGGTGGCATCCGTCCCCTCGCGCGCGATGCGCGCACTGCCGATCGGCGCCGGCTGCTCGGTGTCCACCTCGCCCTTGGCCCAGTACAGCTTCTTCGGCTCGAGCACGACGACCGGGTCGGGCGACTGGATCGCCGCGCGCAACAGGGCGTAGGCGTCCTGGGCTGTCGCGGGCGCGAGCACGGTCAGACCCGGCGTGTGCACGTAGTAGGCCTCGGAGGAGTCGCAGTGGTGCTCGACGCCGCCGATGCCCCCGCCGTAGGGGATGCGGATCACCATCGGCAGTCGAACCGCGCCCCGGGTGCGGTTCCCCATCTTGGCGACGTGGCTGACGACCTGCTCGAACGCGGGATAGGCGAAGGCGTCGAACTGCATCTCGACCACCGGACGCATCCCGTTCATGGCCATGCCGACGGCGGTGCCGACGATGCCGGCCTCCGCCAGGGGGGTGTCGAAGCAGCGGTCCTCGCCGAACCGGGCGGTCAGCCCGTCGGTGATGCGGAAGACGCCACCGAGAGTGCCGACATCCTCGCCGAAGACCACCACGGAGGGATCGGCCGCGAGCGCGTCGGAGAGCGCTCGGTTCAGGGCGCCCGCCATCGTCATCGTCGACGGGAGGGACGCGGGTGCGGCGAGCTCCGGCTCGGCGTGCAGGATCGTCATCGGACCTCCGGGGTCGGGATGGATCGCGCGATCTCGTCGCGCAGCGCGGCTGCCTGCTCGCCGAGCTGCGGGGTGGGGCGCGCGTAGACGTAGCGGAACAGATCCTCGGGAACGGGGCTCGTCTCGGCGTTCATCGCGTCTCGAAGCTGCGCGGCGAGCGCGTCGGCCTCCTGGGCGAAGGCGGCCTCCCGGTCGTCGTCGATCGCGGCCTCATCGCGCAGGAACGCGCGCAGGCGGAGCAGGGGATCGCGCTCCTGCCACCCCACGACCGCCTCGTGGTCCCGGTACCGGGTGTCGTCGTCCGCATTGGTGTGCGCCTGCATGCGGTAGGTGTGAGCCTCCACGAGAGTCGGACCGCCTCCGGCTCGCGCGCGATCGACGGCGGCATCGAGCACGGCGAGCAGCGCGGCCAGGTCATTGCCATCGACGCGGACCCCTGGCATCCCGTAGCCGATGGCCTTGTGAGCGAGAGAGGGCGCTGCCGTCTGGCGCGACAGGGGAACGGAGATCGCGAACTCGTTGTTCTGCACGAAGAACACCACCGGCAAGTGGAAGACCCCGGCGAAATTCATCGCCTCGTGGAAGTCGCCCTCGCTGGTGGCGCCGTCGCCGCACATCGCCAGCACGACCGTGCGCTCGCCGCGCAGCTTGGCCGCATGGGCGAACCCGGCCGCGTGCAGCAACTGGGTGGCGAGGGGAGTGGCCTGCGGGGCGACCCGGTACTCGTTCGGGTCGTAGCCGCTGTGCCAGTCGCCGCGCAGCAGCACCATGGCGTGGGCCGGAGGAACCCCGCGGCTGATCACTGCGACCGAGTCCCGGTAGGTGGGGAACAGCCAATCCTGCTCGTCGAGGGCCATGACCGCGGCGACCTGGCATGCCTCCTGCCCGTGCGAGGAGGGATAGACCGCCAGCCGTCCCTGCCGCACGAGAGCATTGCACTGCTCGTTGAGTCGCCTGCCGATGACCAGCGACCGGTAGCCGTCGAGGAGGCGGGCGGGCTCGGGCATCGTGACGTGCGGGTCGGAGACGACGTCGCCGCTCGCGTCGATGAGCTGCACGGGAGAATCGCCCGGCAGCATCGCCAGCTCGGCGTCGATCATCCGCACCTCCTCGTGCCTGGACGTTCTGCAGTCCCAGGATTAGTGTCAGGGCAGCGCGTTGCAACTCATCGTGCATTGCCTGGACGAAGTCGAGGGCGGGCGGAGCCGCGATGGCGATCCGTCCACGGAAACCGTCGAGAGGAGCACTCGGATGGCGATCGAACTGGACGAGGTGGATCGACGGATCCTCGATGAACTCCGCCGCGACGGTCGGGCCGCCATCAGCGCCGTCGCGCAGGCGGTGCACATCTCGCGCGCGGGGGCGTATGCCCGACTGAACCGGATGGTCGACGCCGGCGTGATCACGGGCTTCACGGCCCGCGTCGATCCCGTGCTGTCGGGGCGGCACGCCTCGGCCTATGTGACGCTCGCTGTCGAGCAGGCGTCATGGCAGGAACTGCGCGAGCGCCTGATGCTCATTCCGGAGGTGGAGCACATCGCCCTGATCGGCGGGGACTCCGACGTGCAACTCCTGGTGCGCGCTCGCGACAACGGCGATCTGCGGCGGGTCGTTCTCGAAGAGCTGCAAGCCATCCCCGCTGTGCGCTCGACCCGCACGTCGATCATCTTCGAGGACGTCGACCGCACCTAGGCGCCGCGGGTTGACGGGGAGGCGCTCGCCGTGGCACTCTCCTACAGAACGATCAGTAAGTACTGGATCGACGGGCAGCCGTCGTGCGGCGGAACAGCGAGGCTATGGCGGAGGCATTCATCGTCGGGGGCGTGCGCACGCCGATCGGTCGCTACGGCGGAGTTCTCGCGGGGGTGCGCCCCGATGATCTGGCCGCGGCCGTCGTCGGTGAGCTCATTGCGCGCACCGGAATCGATCCCGGGCGGATCGACGAGGTGATCCTCGGCGACGCCAACCAGGCAGGCGAGGACAACCGCAATGTGGCCCGGATGTCGGTGCTGCTGGCGGGGCTGCCCGACTCGGTGCCGGGGATCACCGTCAACCGGCTCTGCGCATCCGGGCTCTCGGCTGTGCACCTGGCCGCGAGCATGGTCAAGGCGGGCGAGGCGGACGTGGTCGTCGCGGGTGGCGTCGAGTCGATGACCCGGGCTCCCTGGGTGCTCGCCAAGCCCGAGAAGGCCTATGGCAAGCCGGGCGAGCTGGTCGACAGCGCGCTCGGCTGGCGTTTCGTCAATCCGCGGATGCGCGCGCGCGACAAGGCGAGCTACAGCATGACCGAGACGGCCGAGTTCGTGGGCGTGCAGGAGAAGATCTCGCGGGTCGACGCGGACGCCTTCGCCCTTCGCTCGCACCAGCGCGCCATCGCAGCGGTAGCCGCCGGCCGCTTCGACGCCGAGATCCTGCCGATCGAGACCCGGGCCGGCACAGTATCCCGCGACGAGGGACCGCGAGCCGAGACGAGCCTCGAGGCGCTCGCCGCGTTGCGGCCCGTCGTCACGGGCGGCAATCTCGTGACCGCCGGCAACTCCTCACCCCTGAACGACGGCGCGGCCGCGGTGCTGGTGGTCGGTGAGGCCGTCCTCGCCGAGCTCGGGCTCACGCCGCGTGCCCGCATCGTGGGCGGATCGTCCGTCGGGGTCGCGCCCGAGGTGATGGGACTCGGCCCGATTCCGGCGACCCGCAAGCTGCTCGGCCGACTCGGCCTCGCGATCGACGACCTCGACGCGATCGAGCTCAACGAGGCCTTCGCCACCCAGTCGCTCGCCTGCGTGCGCGAGCTGGGCCTCGACGAGGGGATCGTGAACGCGGACGGCGGAGCGATCGCCCTCGGGCATCCGCTCGGCGCCTCGGGCACCCGGCTGATTGTGACACTGCTCGGACGGATGGAGCGTGAAGGAGCCACGCGCGGACTCGCGACGATGTGCGTGGGCGTCGGTCAGGGCGCCGCGCTGCTGATCGAGGCCCCGTGACCGGGGACGACCGAGGAGGATCACGATGACGATGACCGCGACGGAGGCCACCGCGGTGACCGAACCGCAGGTGCTGCCGAGCTACCTCCGCGGGCGGTGGTGGCAGGCATCCACCGGCGCGCCGATCCGCGACGCGTCCACCGGAGAGGTGCTCGCCCTGGTCGGCAGTGACGGGATCGACCTCGCCGGCGCCGTCGATTTCGCGCGCACCGTCGGGCAGGCGAGCCTCGGTGCGCTCACCTTCCACCAGCGCGCCCTGCTGCTCAAAGCGCTCGGCGCCGCGCTGACCGAGGCCAAGGACGAGCTCTACGCCGTCAGCGACGGCACGGGCGCGACCCGGCGCGACTCGCTCGTCGACGTCGACGGCGGCATCGGCGTGCTGTTCACCTACGCGTCCAAGGGGCGCCGCGAACTGCCCAACGCCCAGGTGATCATCGACGGCATACCCGAGAACCTGTCCAAGGACGGCAGCTTCGGAGGGCAGCACCTGTTCCAGCGCATCCCGGGCGCCGCTTTCCAAATCAACGCCTTCAACTTCCCGGTCTGGGGGATGCTCGAGAAGTTCGCGCCCGCCTTCCTGGCCGGCGTCCCCAGCATCGTCAAGCCCGCGAGCCCGACCGCCGAGGTCACGGCGGCCGCCGTGCGGGTCATGGTCGACTCCGGGCTTCTCCCCGAGGGGTCGCTGCAGCTGGTGTCCGGGCCGATCCGCGGCTTCCTCGATCTGCTCGATGTTCGCGATCACGTGTCGTTCACGGGCTCCGCGAGCACCGCGGTCTCGTTCGCGTCTGACCAGGCGGTGATCTCGCGCGGCGTCACCCTGACCAGCGAGACCGACTCGTTGAACGCCGCCATCCTCGGACCCGATGTCGACGTCGACGCACCCGAGTTCGCCGCTTTCGTGGCGTCGGTCGTGACCGAGATGACGACCAAGGCCGGCCAGAAGTGCACGGCGGTGCGCCGCGTCATCGTGCCGGACGCCCTCGTCGACCCGGTGGCCACGGCGATCGGGGAGCGGATCGCGGCACGCGTCGTTCTCGGCGACCCGCGCGCCGGGGGCGTCACCATGGGCCCGCTCGCCAGCATGGAGCAGCGCGACGAGGTGCGCCGCAACGTGCAGGCACTGCTCGCCGGCGGCGGCCGCCTCGCGGTCGGCTCGCTCGACGAACCGGTGGTGACCCGGGTCGACGGCAGCGTCGGCCCGGCTTCCGACGGTGCCTTCCTCTCGCCGGTGCTGCTGCGATTCGACGACGCCGATGCGGATGTCGTCCACGAGATCGAGGCGTTCGGCCCTGTCGCCTCGGTGATCGGCTACGCGACGGTCGCGGACGCCGTCCGGCTGGCCAACCGCGGCGGCGGCTCTCTCGTCGCCACGGTGGCGAGCCACGATCCGGATGCGGTGGCCGAGCTGGTCTCGGGTATCGCGCCGTTCCACGGCCGCATCCTGGTGCTCGACCGCGACACCGCACGCACCAGCACCGGGCACGGCTCGCCGGTGCCGCACCTCGTGCACGGCGGCCCTGGACGGGCCGGCGGCGGCGAGGAGCTCGGCGGCATCCGGTCCGTCACGCACTACATGCGACGCGTCGCGCTGCAGGGCTCGCCCGCGGTGCTCACGGCGTTGACCGGTCAATGGCGCGCCGGCGCGCCGATCAGCCTGGGCGAGCATCCGTTCCGCAAGCCGCTCGCCCGGCTGCGGGTGGGCGACGCGATCCACTCGGCGGCACGCACGGTGACCCTCGAAGACATCGTTCACTTCGCCGAGTTCACCGGCGACACCTTCTACGCCCATACCGACGAGGAGGCGGCAGCGGCCAATCCCTTCTTCCCCGGCCGCGTGGCGCACGGCTATCTGCTGCTCTCCTGGGCGGCCGGCCTGTTCGTCGATCCGGATCCCGGCCCGGTGCTCGCGAACTACGGGCTCGAGAACCTGCGCTTCGTCACCCCGGTCTCGCCCGGCGACGAGGTGAAGGTGAGCCTGACGGCCAAGCAGATCATTCCGCGCGAGAGCGAGGGCTACGGCGAGGTCCGCTGGGATGCCGTGCTCAGCAACCAGCGCGACGAGGTCGTTGCGAGCTACGACGTGTTGACCCTGGTGGCCAAGGAGTAGCGGTCAGGGAGTAGCCGGTCAGGCGCCCGGGCGTCGGATCTCCTGCCGGCTGATCCCCGACAGGGCGACGGCGATCACGTCGTCGGCCAGCTGGGAGGTGGAGAGCGCGCCGCCGGGCCTGTACCAGTCGACGATCGAGTTGATCATCCCGAACAGCAGCCGGGTCGTCGTGCCGGCGTCGACATCGGTGCGCACCGCCCCCTGATCGCGCGCGGCGTCGATCAGCTTCGTCACCGCGTGATCGAACCGTCTGCGTCGGTCGAGCGCGCTGCGTTCGACCTCGGTGTTGCCGCGCAATCGCAGCAACAGGGTGACGAAGGGCAGTTCCTCGACCAGCACCTCGACGGCCCGGCGCAGCACGTGGCGCAGACGCTGATCGGCGGGCCCGACGGTGGCGCCCGGCTCGAGCAGCACGCCCTCCAGCCCGTCGAGCGCACGGTCGAGGGCCAGGCGGAGGAGGTCCTCCTTGCTCGTGACGTGGTAGTAGATGGCCGAACGGCTCGTGCCCAGGCGCTCGGCCAGGATGCCCATCGACGTGGCCTCGTAGCCGTGCTCGTTGAAGGCGGCGACGGCGATGGCGAGCACGGTGGCCAGGTCGTAGGCGTCCCGGCCGGTCCGGCCGTTGCCGCCTCGTCGCGGCGTCTGTGTCACCTTCTGGGGCACGTGGTGCGCCGCGTGGACTTCGCCGCTCATGTCGTCCTCCCGCCGCCCGTTTTCCGACTCTATCCGACACGCCTTGATCGGCCCGGGAGCCACTGCTACTCTCTTACTGAACGATCTGTAAGTACCAACGACGATACGCGGAGGCGGAAAGAGTGAGCACCATCACCGGCACCGACCGGCCCGACGATCTCGACGAGATCCACGCGGGCGAGCGCCGCTTCGCCGAGCTCCTGGCCAACGAGCAGCGGGTCGAGCCGACCGACTGGATGCCGGAGGGTTACCGTAAGACCCTCATCCGGCAGATCTCGCAGCACGCGCATTCCGAGATCATCGGGATGCAGCCGGAGGGCAACTGGATCACGCGTGCACCCAGCCTGAAGCGCAAGGCGATCCTGATGGCGAAGGTGCAGGATGAGGCCGGCCACGGCCTCTACCTCTACTCCGCCGCGCAGACGCTCGGCATCGATCGCGACACGATGTTCGAGCAGCTCATCACCGGCGCGGCCAAGTACTCCTCGATCTTCAACTACACGACCCCGACCTGGGCCGACATGGGCTCGATCGGCTGGCTGGTCGACGGCGCCGCGATCTGCAACCAGGTGCCGCTGTGCCGGGCCTCGTACGGTCCATACGGCCGGGCGATGGTGCGCATCTGCAAGGAGGAGTCGTTCCATCAGCGGCAGGGCTTCGAGATCCTGCTCACCCTGATGCGCGGCACGGACGGGCAGCGCGCGATGGCGCAGGAGTCGGTGAACCGCTGGTACGCGCCGGCGCTCATGATGTTCGGGCCGCCCGACGACGATTCGCCGAACTCGAAGCAGAGCATGGCGTGGAACATCAAGCGGTTCAGCAACGACGAGCTGCGGCAGCGCTTCGTCGACATGCTCGTGCCCCAGGCCGAGATCCTGGGCGTCACGCTGCCCGATCCGGACATCGCGTGGAACGAGGAGCGCGGCCACTACGACTTCGGCGAGCTCGACTGGAACGAGTTCCGCGAGGTGCTCGCCGGCCACGGACCCGCGAACGCGATCCGGGTCGCCCGCAGGCGCGAGGCGCACGAGGACGGTGCCTGGGTGCGCGAGGCCGCCCGCGCCTACGCCCACCGGCAGGCTGCGCGCCGCAGCGCCGAGCTCGCCGAGGCGGTGGCCTCGTGACCAGCCCCGGCGAGTCCGGGGGCCGCGAGACCTGGCCGCTCTGGGAGGTCTTCGTGCGGTCGTCGCGCGGGCTCTCGCACGTCCATGCCGGGTCGCTGCACGCGCCAGACGAGACCATGGCGGTGCGAAACGCGCGCGACCTCTACACCCGGCGTGCGGAGGGGGTCTCGGTGTGGGTCGTGCCGGCCTCGGCGATCACGGCATCCGACCCCGACGCCCGCGGCGCGTTCTTCGAGTCGCCGCAAGGCAAGGAGTACCGGCACGCCACGTATTACACCGAGTCGGATGCGGTGCCCCACCTGTGAAGACCAGTCATGTCGTCTCGACCGCGATCACGCCGGAATCCATCGTGGCCGCGGGAGCCGTCGCCCCCGAGGCCGTCGCGCGCTACGCCTTGGGACTCGGAGACGACGCGCTGGTGCTCGCGCAGCGCCTGGGGGAGTGGATCGCGCACGCCCCCGAGCTCGAGGAGGATGTCGCGCTCGGCAACATCGGCCTCGACCAGTTGGGTCACGCGCGCAGCCTGTTGAGCTACGCGGCCTCGGCGTGGGAGACGGACGAGGACCGTCTCGCCTATTTCCGCGGCGAGGCCGAGTTCCGCAACCGCCAGCTGTTCGAGCAGCCCAACGGCGACTTCGCGCAGACGATCGCCCGCCAGCTGATCGCCTCCGCCTACTTCCGCGCCCTGTACCGTGCGCTGTCGTCGTCGGCCGATCCGACCCTGGCGGCGATCGCGGCCAAGGCGGTGAAGGAGGTCGACTACCACCTCGACCACAGCGTGCAGTGGCTCGAGCGGCTCGGCCTCGGCACCTCGTACTCCCACGGGCGGATGCAGCGCGGTCTCGACGCGATGTGGCCGTTCGTCGACGAGCTGTTCTCCCAGGATGCCGCCGCGGAGGGCCTGGACGGCGTCGCCGTCGATCCCGCATCGTTGCGCGCGGCGTTCGACGAGCTCGTTCCTGCTCTCGTCGAGCGGGCAGACCTCACGGTCCCGGGGGTCCCGCAGGCGCGGGGCGGCGGCCGCGACGGCGATCACTCGGAGTCGTTGGGCCCGCTGCTCGCCGAGATGCAGGTGCTGGCCCGGCAGCATCCCGGAGCAACCTGGTGAGCGCGACCGAGCAACTCGCCCGACCTCGGCCGGCCGACGCGGCCGCGCGCGCGATCTGGGACATCGCCGCCACCGTGGTCGACCCCGAGGTGCCGGTGCTGACGATCGAAGACCTGGGGGTGCTCCGTAGCGTCCGCGAGACGAACGACGGCGTCGTGGTGCAGATCACGCCGACCTATTCCGGATGCCCCGCGGTCGATGCCATGCGCGATGACATCGTCGGGGCGCTCGCCGGTCAGGGCATCCCGGCCAGGGTCGAGGTCGTGCTCTCGCCGGCCTGGACCACGGACTGGCTGAGCGACGACGGCCGCCGCAAGCTCGGGGAGTACGGCATCGCCGCCCCCGTCCCGCGTCGCACCGATGGTGTCGTCTCGCTCGGCTTGGGAGTGCGCTGCCCGAACTGCGGCTCGCTGCACACCCGCGAGTCATCGCACTTCGGCTCCACCTCGTGCAAGGCGCTCTACGTGTGTCAGCGCTGCCTCGAGCCCTTCGACTACTTCAAGGAGCACTGACGTGGCACCGGATGCCGCGGCGCAGGCTGCCCAGCCCCCAGCTGCTCCGTCCCGGCCCCGTCGCCGGGCCGCCTTCCACGAGTTGGAGGTCGCGGCCGTGCGGCGCCTGACCGACGATGCGATCGAGGTCGCCTTCGACGTGCCGCCGGGGCTGTCCGACGACTACCACTACGCACCCGGCCAGTACGTCGCGCTACGCACCTCGGTCGCCGGTGAGGAGGTGCGCCGGAGCTACTCCATCTGCCAGGCGCCCGTTCCGGGCCAGTTGCGGGTGGGCATCAAGCGCGACCTCGGCGGGCTGTTCTCCACCTGGGCGATCGACGAGCTGCGGCCGGGGATGCGCCTGGGCGTCATGGTGCCGGAGGGGACCTTCACCTCGCGGATCGTGCTCGACCGCCCAGCCCACTACGCCGCCATCGCCGCCGGCTCCGGGATCACCCCGGTGCTCGCCCTGATCGAGAGCACCCTGCGCGCCGACCCGCGCAACCGGTTCTCGCTCGTCTACTCGAACCGCACCGCGATGGACACCATGTTCGTGGACGAGCTCGCCGACCTGAAGGACCGCTACCCCGACCGCCTCGCCCTGTACCACGTGCTCACGCGCGAGCGGCGGAGCTCGGAGCTGCTGTCCGGCCGACTCGACGCCGAGAAGCTCGAGGCGATCCTGCAGCGGTTGCTCGATCCCTCCGATGTCGACGAGTGGTTCCTCTGCGGTCCATTCGCCCTGGTGCAGCTGTGCCGCGACATCCTCGCGGCGCGCGGGGTGGCATCCGGAGACGTGCGCTTCGAACTGTTCACGACCGACCGGCCGGAGCGGCTCGCCGGGCAGGCGGGGCGGCCGGTCGTCGTCCAGGCAGGCGAGGACGTCCACACCATCCGCTTCCGCCTTGACGGCACGACGGCGACCGTGACGAGTCCCGTCCACAGCAACGAGAGCATCCTCAACGCCGCGCTGCGCGTCCGCGGCGACGTGCCGTTCGCCTGCGCAGGCGGCGTGTGCGGCACCTGCCGCGCGGTGCTCGTCGAGGGCACCGTCGACATGGTCGAGAACTACGCGCTCGAGCCCGAGGAGCTCGCGCGCGGCTACGTGCTCACCTGCCAGTCCATCCCCACCAGCGAGACGGTCGACGTCGACTACGACGCGTGACCCCGCACGACCTCCCACCAGCCGGACCAGCAGAGGAGAGCAATGACGATCGACTTCAGCATCACCGACGGCGTCGCCGAGATCGTCCTCGACGATCCGGGCAAGCTGAACGCGCTCGACGAGGCCGCGATCGCGGAACTCGGCGCCGCCTACCAGCGGGCCGAGACGGAACGCGCGCGCGCCGTCATCCTGCGCGGGGAGGGCCGTGCCTTCTGCGCCGGCCGCGACATCTCGCACGTCGACCCGGCCAGCGATGACGCGACGGCCTACCTCGCGGATGTCGTCACGCCCGTGCTGCGGCGGATCGACGCGTTCCCCGCGCCGACCTTCGCCATCGCGACGGGCGCCTGCCTCGGCGTGGGCCTGGGACTTCTGATCGCCAACGACGTGGTCTATGTCGCCGACACCGCCCGCATCGGCTCGCCCTTCGCGAACCTCGGCGCGACGCTGGACTCCGGGGGCCACGCCCTCTTCTTCGAGCGCCTCGGCGCCCACCGCACGCTCGACCTGATCTACACCGCCGAGCTCATGACCGGGGCCGAGGCGGTCGCCGCCGGGCTGTTCAGCCGCGCGGTGCCGGAGGCCGAGGTGCTCGAGTTCACGCGCGAGCGCGCGCGTCGGGTCGCCACGGGCGCTGCCGAGGCTCATCTCGCGAGCAAACGGCTCGTGCACCGGCTGCGCGACGAGCGGATCGGACTCTGGGACTCGATCGACGAGGAGAACGTGGCGCAGGGGGCGCTCTGCGCGACGCCCGACTACCACGAGGGGTTCGCCGCGTTCCGTGAGAAGCGCGCCCCGGTGTTCGGCGCGGCCGGCGGCCCTGCCTGATGACGATCTCGGAACGGGCGGCCCGGCTGTTCGAGCTCGACGAGGCCTCCCGCGGGCTCGGGATGCAGCTGATCTCCTGCGACGGCGGCCGGGCGGTCGTCACCATGGCGGTCCTTGGGCGGATGCTGAACGGATTCGGCACGATGCATGGTGGCTTCATCGTCTGCGTGGCCGATACCGCGTTCGCGATGGCGTGCAACGAGAGCGACGACGTCACGGTGGCCGCCTCGGTGGACATCGAGTTCCTCCGCCCGGTGGGAGCCGGGAGCGTGCTGACCGCGACCGCCGAGCGCCGCACCCTCGCCGGACGGAGCGGTCTCTACGACGTGCGGATCACCGACGAGTCGGGGGCGGTGGTCGCCGAGTTCCGCGGGCGCAGCCGCACTCTCGCCGCGCGCGGCTGACCCTCGGGCGGGATCGGCCGTCAGCGCGCGCGGAGTCCGTCGAGCACGATCGAGATCGCCCGATCCTGCTCCTCGGGGCTGCCGAATCCGGCCACCGACTGCAGGGCGAGGCTCAGCCTCAGGATCACCGGTCCCGTCGCATCCCGCCGCAGGTCGCCCGAGGTGTGGGCCCGGCCGATCAGCCGGTCGATCACCTGCTCCATGGTGGTGCTCCAGCCCTGCATCGCGGCCTCGAGCTTCTCGGGCCGGCTTCCCCGTGCCCAACCCAGGGTTCCGCTCGCGCCGCCGACGACGAGCTCGCGGAATCCGCGGTCGTTCGCGTACTCGGCGACCGATCGGCGGAACTCGAGGCCGAACGCCTCCCAGGGGTCGTCCGCGTCGAGCGCCGCCGACATCCGCTCGGAGAGTTCGGCGAAGTGACGACTCGCCACCTCCTGGATCAGGTCGTCCTTGTTGCCGAACCGGCGGTAGATGCTGCCGACGCCTACGCCGGCGCGACCGGCGATCGTCCCGAGCTGCGCATCGAGTCCGTCGACGGCGAAGACCTCGCGCGCGGCCTGCAGGATGCGGTCCCGGGCGTCTGCTCCTTGCTCGGTTTCGGTCACAGCCCGATGCTACGGGAACAACTGTTCCGGCCCGTCGAACCAGGCGGAATAGATATTCCGACCATGTGCTACTGTGGCCGGAATAGTTATTCCGATGGGGTATCGATGACGCTCTCCAACTCGTATGAACCCGTGCTCGACGACATCGAGCAGTTCTCTCGCGAGCAGATCCGACAGCTGCAGCTCGAACGGCTGCAGGCCACGGTCGGCTACGCCTACGACAGGGTGCCGCTCTACCGGGCCAAGCTCGACGCGGCCGGAGTCGGGCCTTCCGACATCCGCACGCTGGATGACGTGCGTCTGCTCCCGTTCACGACCAAGGACGACCTGCGCCAGAGCTATCCGTTCGGCATGTTCGCGGTGCCGATGGACAGGGTCGCGCGCGTGCACGCCTCGTCGGGCACCACGGGCCGTCCTACGGTGGTCGGCTACACGGCTGGCGACCTTGACACCTGGGCCGGCCTCGTCGCCCGGAGCCTGCGCGCCGCCGGCGTGCGTCCCGGGATGCGCGTGCACAACGCCTACGGCTACGGGCTCTTCACGGGCGGCCTGGGCCTGCACGCCGGCGCCGAGCGGCTCGGGGCCACCGTCATCCCGGTCTCGGGCGGTCAGACCGCCCGGCAGGTGCAGCTGATCACCGACTTCGAGCCCGAGGTCATCCTGTGCACGCCCAGCTACCTGCTCACGATCGCGGACGCCATCGAGGCGGCCGGGATCGACCCGCGCTCGACGAGCCTGCGCATCGCCGTCCTCGGCGCCGAACCGTGGACGAACGAGATGCGCTCGGAGCTGGAGGAGCGGCTCGCGATCGACGCCGTCGACATCTACGGCCTGAGCGAGGTGATGGGCCCGGGCGTCGGCAACGAGTGCGTGGAGACCAAGGACGGGCCGCACATCTGGGAGGACCACTTCCTGCCGGAGATCGTGGACGCCGAGACCGCGGAGCCCCTGCCCGATGGCGAATACGGCGAACTCGTGTTCACCTCCCTCACCAAGGAGGCCTTTCCGGTGCTGCGCTACCGTACCCGCGACCTGACCCGCCTGCTGCCTGGCACGGCCCGGCCGGGGATGCGGCGCATCGAGAAGATCACCGGGCGCAACGACGACATGATCATCCTCCGCGGCGTCAACCTCTTCCCCACCCAGATCGAGGAGCTCGTGCTCGGCGTTCCCGAGCTCACCCCGCACTTCGTGCTCGAGCTGCGTCGCGAGGGACGGATGGATGCCCTGACCGTCCGGGTCGAGCACGCGCCCGGCCTCGCGGCCGCCGCGGCCGAGAGGGCAGGGGCCGCGTTGTGCCAGTCCATCAAGGAGCGCATCGGCTCGACGGTCGACGTGACCGTCGAGACCCCGGGCGCCCTGCCCCGAAGTGAAGGGAAGCTCCAGCGTGTCTACGACTTCAGATAGCCAGCCGATCGCCGCGGAGGAGCCATCCGCCGCCACGAGCCCGCAGTCCCCCCGTGGGTTGCTGCCCTCGCTGGCGGTGCTCGCCCTGGTGATGTTCGCCAGCTACGCCGGCCTCGGCCAGGTGCTGCTGCCCAATCAGCTGGCGACCATCGACGCCGTGCACAAGGTGCAGAACCTGACCGCGATCTCGAGCGCGTCCTTCGTCTTCACCCTGCTGACCCAACCCATCATCGGCACGTTCAGCGATCGCACCCGTTCGCGGATGGGCAGGCGCGCCCCGTGGATCGTGATCGGCGGAGCGGTCGGAGGCCTGCTGCTGGTCGGGATCGGGTCCCTGAGCTCGGTGATCTGGGTCGCGGTGTTCTGGATCGTGCTGCAGGTCTCGCTGAACGCCGTGCAGGGGCCGTTCACCGCGATCATCCCGGACCGCTATCCCCGGAGCCGCCGCGGCGTCGCGAGCGCGATGTTCGGCATCGGCACCTCGATCGGCCTCACCCTGGGCGTGGTCGCCGCCGGCCAGATCGCCAACACCTTGGGGCTGGCCTACACGATCTTCGGTGCGCTCATCCTCGTGGTGACCTTGCTGTTCGTGCTGCTCAACCGGGACTACTCGAGCAAGCACCTACCGCCCGCGCCGAAGCTGACCGCCCGCGTCTTCTTCTCCGGTCTGTGGATCAGCCCGCGCAAGCACCCCGATTTCGCCTGGGCCTTCGTGGCGAGGTTCTTCTTCATCCTCGGCTACTTCATGGTGCTGTTCTTCGAGCTCTACCTGCTCACCGACTACGTGGGCCTGTCGCTCAAGACGGCGAACGCGACCATCGGACTGCTCGCCCTGGCCAGTCTCGCGACCACCCTGGTCTCCGTGGTGATCGGCGGCGTGCTCAGCGATCGCCTCGGGCGCCGGAAGGTGTTCATCTACATCGCGTCGGTGTTCGTCGCCCTCGGATTCGTGATCCCGCTGCTCATGCCGACGGTCGTCGGCATGGCCCTCATGAGCGCGGTGAGCGGAATCGGGTTCGGCCTCTACACCGCCTGCGACACCGCCTTGATGACCGAGGTGCTGCCGCGCGAGGGTGCCGCCGCCGGCAAGGACCTCGGGATCCTGAATGTGGCGACGAATCTGCCCCAGGCCCTCAGCACCGTCGCCGGCGGGGTGCTGATCTCGGTGCTCGGCTACCCCGCCCTCTTCGTCTGCGGGATCGTCTTCGTCGCGATCGCGGTCGTCGCGTTGCGGCCCATCAGGTCGGTGCGCTGACCATGAATCTGCCCACCCTGATGACCAAGGTCGCTGCGCTGCGCGGGCATCCCCTCGCGGTCTCGTCGACGCCGGCGCCGCTCGACGACTCCGAGAGCGTCGTGATCCCGGGCGAGAGCCGGCCGCAGGCGAAGCCGCCGACCGGGCTGGTCTCGCGGCGCAACGTCGAGTTCGCGCGACGGCCGAAGGCCGGAGCCGAGGGGTCGCCGATCAGGTTGCGGATGGACATCCTGTCGCCGCGAAGCGCCGGGCCGCTGCCGCTGGTCGTCTACATCCCCGGCGGAGGATTCGTCGTGGCGCCGAAGATCGGCGGCGCGCGACTGCGGCGGTACGTCGCGGCGACGGGTTACGTGGTCGCCAGCATCGAGTACCGCACGACGAGCACCGGAGGGACCTTCCGGGACGGGATCGCCGACGTCCGCGCGGCGATCGGGTTCCTGCGAGCGCACGCCGAGGAGTACGGCATCGACCCGGCTCGCGTCGCGGTCTGGGGCGAGTCCGCGGGAGGGTACCTCGCCGCGATGGTCGGAGTCACGAATGGTCACGAGCGCTTCGATCCGGATGGGGCGGGGGAGGTCCTCGCCGTCGTCGACAAGTTCGGCGGCTCCTCGCTCGACCGGCTCGCCGAGGGCTTCGACGAGCGGACGGTCGCCGCCGCGGCCGCGCCGGGCAGCGCGCCGGCGCGCTATGTTCACGGGCCCACCGCCAGGTCGCTGGAGGACGACGTCGCCGAACTGCGAGCCGCCGACCCGATCAGCTACGTGACGGCAGGCCCTCCGGCGTTCCTGCTGTTCCATGGCACGAACGACCGCATCATCTCGCCGGTGCAGACGGCGGCGCTCCACCATGCCTTGCTGGCCGCGGGCGCTGCGAGCACGCGCTACCTGGTGGAAGGCGCCGGTCACGGAGACATCGCGGTCACGAGCGGCGAGGAGAAGCTCTGGACCACCGAGCCGATGCTGCGGCTCATCGTCGAGTTCCTCGATCGGCAGCTTTCCGCCGCACGATGACCGGGAGGCGATGTCGGATGTCGACCGCCGAGGGCCAGGATGGAGGCTGTGACCCGTCGCGCCATCCTGCTCTTCGCCGCCCTCGGTATCGCGTGGGGCATCCCGTATCTGCTCATCAAGGTCGCCCTGACCGAGCTGGATCCGGCGATGGTCGTGCTCGGGCGCAGCGCGATCGGCGCGATCCTGCTGCTGCCGCTCGCCCTGGCCCGCCGCCAGGTGCTCGTCGTCCTGAAGCGCTGGGGGCCGCTGCTCGCCTACACCCTCGTTGAGATCGTCGTCCCGTGGTACTTCCTCAGTTCCGCCGAGCAGAACCTGCCGAGCTCGACGGCGGGGCTGCTGATCGCGGCCGTGCCCCTGGTCGGGGTGGCTGTCGCGTTCTTCTTCGGCCGGCCGGCGCGGCTGACCCTCGGCAACTGGCTGGGCATCGCGGTCGGCATGCTCGGCGTCGCCGCCCTGGTCGGACTGGATGTCGCGGGCTCCGACCTGATCGCCGTGCTCCAGATCGCCGTGGTGGTCGTCTGCTACGCGACCGGTCCGGCGATCCTCTCGCGGTGGATGTCCGATCTGCCGGGTGTCGGCGTGGTCGCCGCCTCCCTGACGATCACGGCGCTCATCTACGTTCCCTTCGTCGCGTTCACCGGCGGGTTCCCCAGCCGGGTCCCGTCGCTTCCGGTGATCCTGTCGGTGGTCGCTCTCGGCGCGGTGTGCAGCGCGGCGGCGTTCCTCATCATGTTCGCCCTGGTCGCCGAGATCGGCCCGATGCGCATGACGACGATCACCTATGTCAATCCGGCGGTCGCGATCGTCGCCGGCGCCCTCGTGCTCGGCGAGCGCATCACGGTCTGGACCGTCGTCGGCTTCGTGCTGGTGGTGGCCGGGGCGTACTTCGTGACGCGCCACCGCCGCCCCGTCGAGACCGTCGAGGTGGCAGTGCCCGTCGAGCCGGGTGGCGTCGCGCCCGAGTGAGTCAGTCCCGGCCGGCCTTCTTGTCGATGCCGGAGAGCAATTCCTTCAACGCCTTCTCGATCTGCGTGTGACCGTACTGGCCGGCACGGCTCTCGCCGGAGATCACCGCGCAGCGGTGGAGCTTTGAGAAGTCCCCGTAGGGAAACAGGTAGCGCCCCTTGGTCCCCTCGGTGGCGTCGGTGTCCTCACCCAGATGCCACTTGGCGAACTCGGCCATCCCGTTCGTGTCGATGAAGCTGTTCTCGTCCTCGGCAGATGGCGCATCCTCGCTCCAGGCGTCGCGCTCGTCGTCGACGAACTCCCCCCGGCGCAGTAGCCCATTGGCGTGCGTGAGTCCCTCGCGATTCAGCCGGACGGTCATGGCCTTCCCTTTCGTCCCCTCCGTCCTACGGCGCGAGAGCGCCCCCGTCAACGCCGCGTCGCCTGCCGTCAGCCAACGTGGAGGCGAGCTTGGACGCTGCCTGGGAAGCCGAGGCGAGCGCGCACGGGAGCCATACCGTGAGGCACGACCATCCCATCGAAGGAGTGCACCATGACCACGACCACCCCCGAGGTCACCCGTACGAAGCGCGAGAACGCCGAGCACGGATTCCTCGCATCCCGAACCCTCACCGACTCGCTGCAGGCCGTTCTGGTCGACCTGATCGAGCTGGCGTCGCAAGGCAAGCAGGCGCATTGGAATCTCGTCGGCCCGAACTTCCGCGATCTGCACTTGCAGCTCGACGAGGTGATCGACGAGACGCGCCTGTTCGCCGACGCCATCGCCGAGCGCATGCGCGCCCTGCACGCCACTCCCGACGGGCGCAGCTCGGTGGTCGCCAAGGCGACGACGCTCGAGCCGTTCCCGGCCGGCGAGGTGCTCACGATCACGACCGCTGATCTCATCACCGCACGGCTCGAAGCAACCGTCGCGACCTGCCGCGGCGTGCACGACGCCGTCGACGAGGAGGATCCGACCAGCTCCGACATGCTGCACGACATCATTCAGAAGCTCGAGCAGTTCGCCTGGATGATCAGCGCGGAGCATCGCTCACCCGCGGGCGACTGAGGCGGTATCGGCGCGCGGCGAGGCCATGGAGGCAGACTGTCCCCATGACCATGACCAACGTGTATCAGCCCGGCGTCTGCAACATCGGGCCGGCCGAGATCCGCCAGCGCAGGCGCCTGGGCTGGATCGGGCTGGCGGTGACCGTCGTCTTCCTGGTGCTCGCGTTCGCGTTGCAGTTCCCTGCACCCTTCCGGCTGCTGGCCGCACTGCCGGCCGGCATGGCGGCCACCGGATTCCTCCAGGGCGCATTCCACTTCTGCGTGCGCTTCGGCACCCAGGGGCTGTTCAACTTCGGCGAGCTCGGCACCGAGGAGGCGGTGCACGAGACGGAGTACCGCAAGAAGGATCAGCGCAAGGCGATCCAGATCGCCGTGCTGTCCCTGCTGATCGCGGTCGTCGTCGCGGTCGTGGCCTGGCTGATCCCCCTTCCGTAGGGAGGGCGTGGGAGGGCTGAACTAGCCTCGACCCATGCCGAATGACGCCGACAGCCACGACCTGATCCGGGTGCAGGGCGCCCGCGAGAACAACCTCAAGAACGTCAGCGTCGAGCTGCCCAAGCGGAGGCTCACCGTGTTCACCGGGGTGTCCGGCTCTGGCAAGAGCTCACTGGTGTTCGGCACCATCGCGGCCGAATCGCAGCGGATGATCAACGAGACGTACAGCGCGTTCGTGCAGGGTTTCATGCCGAGCCTGGCCCGTCCCGATGTCGACGTGCTCGAGGGCCTGACCACGGCGATCATCGTGGACCAGGAGCGCATGGGCGCGAACTCGCGCTCGACCGTCGGCACCGCGACGGATGCGAACGCGATGCTGCGCATCCTGTTCAGCCGGCTGGGGCAGCCACACATCGGATCGCCGAACGCCTTCTCCTTCAACATCGCCTCGAGCCAGACCAGCGGTGTCCGCACGACGGTCACCGGCGGGCGAACGGTCGTCGAGAACGAGACCTACCTGGGCGGCATGTGCCCGCGGTGCGAGGGGATGGGCAACGTCACCGACATCGACCTCGCCCAGCTGTTCGATGACAGCAAGTCGCTCGCCGAGGGGGCCATCACGATCCCCGGCTACACCGCGGACGGCTGGGCGGTGCGGATGTACACCGAGTCGGGGTTCCTCGATCCCACGAAGCCGATCAAGGATTTCTCGGCGGGCGAGCTCGACGACTTCCTCCGCAAGGAGCCGACCAAGGTCAAGATCAACGGGATCAACCTGAGCTACGAGGGCCTCGTGCCGAAGATCCAGAAGTCGATGCTCTCCAAGGACCTCGACGCGATGCAGCCGCACATCCGCGCCTTCGTCGAGCGCGCGGTCACCTTCACCACCTGCCCGGAGTGCGGGGGCACGCGACTGAGTGCGGCCGCGCGGTCCTGCAAGATCGCGGGCGTGTCCATCGCGGACGCCTGCGCCATGCAGATCAGCGATCTCGCCGAGTGGGTGCGCAGCCTGGATGAGCCGTCCGTCGCGCCGCTGGTCGCGGGACTGCAGCGCTCGCTCGACTCCTTCGTCGAGATCGGGCTCGGCTACCTCTCGCTCGACCGGCCGTCGGGGACCCTGTCGGGCGGCGAGGCCCAGCGCACGAAGATGATCCGGCATCTCGGCTCCTCGCTCACCGATATCACCTACGTCTTCGACGAGCCGTCGATCGGGCTGCACCCCCACGACATCCAGCGCACGAACGGCCTGCTGCGGCAGTTGCGCGACAAGGGCAACACGGTGCTTGTCGTGGAGCACAAGCCCGAGGTCATCGAGATCGCCGACCACGTGGTGGATCTCGGCCCGCGCGCGGGAGCCGCGGGCGGCGAGGTGATGTTCGAGGGCACGGTGGCCGGGCTCCGGGCGAGCGGCACCCTCACCGGGCGGCACCTCGATGACCGGGCCGCACTCAAGGACGAGTTGCGCGCTGCCACCGCCCGGATCGAGATCCGCGGCGCCGACTCGCACAATCTGCAGAAGGTGGATGTCGACATCCCCCTCGGCGTTCTCGTGGTCGTCACCGGAGTGGCCGGCTCCGGCAAGAGCTCGCTCATCCACGGCTCGGTCGCAACGCGCGAGGGCGTGGTCTCGGTCGACCAGGGTGCGATCCGGGGATCGCGGCGGAGCAACCCGGCGACCTACACCGGCCTGCTCGATCCGATCCGTACTGCGTTCGCGAAGGCCAACGGCGTGAAGCCCGCGCTGTTCAGCGCCAACTCGGAGGGCGCGTGCCCGGTCTGCAACGGAGCGGGAATGATCTACACCGACCTCGGCGTGATGGCCGGAGTCGCCACGGTCTGCGAGGAGTGCGGCGGCAAGCGGTTCCAGGCCTCCGTGCTCGAGTACACGCTCGGCGGCCGCAACATCAGCGAGGTGCTCGCGATGCCGGTCACCGAAGCCGAGGAGTTCTTCGGGGGCGGGGAGTCCCGCATCCCCGCGGCCCACGCCATCTTGCAACGCCTTGCGGACGTGGGGCTCGGCTACCTCAGCCTGGGCCAGCCGCTCACGACGCTCAGCGGCGGTGAGCGGCAGCGGCTCAAGCTGGCGACCCAGATGGCCGGCCAAGGAGACGTCTACGTGCTCGACGAGCCGACCACCGGCCTTCACCTCGCCGATGTCGAGCAGCTGCTCGGCCTGCTCGACCGACTCGTGGAGTCGGGCAAATCGGTGATCGTGATCGAGCACCACCAGGCCGTGATGGCGCACGCCGACTGGATCATCGACCTCGGGCCCGGCGCGGGCCACGACGGCGGTCGCGTCGTCTTCGAGGGCACCCCGGCCGAGCTGGTGGCGGCGGAGTCGACGCTCACCGGGCAGCACCTCGCCGCCTACCTCGCCTGATCTACCCTGAGGCGATGCAACCGCTGCCCTTCGAATCCCCGCCCGCGGGCGTGATCTTCGACGTCGTGATGTTCGTCTTCGTGGCGGGAGAGCTGGTCATCCGGCTCTCCACCATCCGCAACCGCGCACGAGGGACCATCGAATGGGGCAGCCTGGTCGTGGTGGTGGCCGGGCTTGCGGTGGGCATCGTTGGCGGCATTCTGATCGCGAGTCGCTGGGGCTGGGCGGCGATCCCTGTCGGCCGCGTGGCGTTCTTCGTCATCGGCATCGCGTTCATGGCGCTCGGGATCGCGGTGCGGGCGTGGTCGGTGATCGTGCTCGGGCGCAATTTCACCGTGTACGTGCAGGTCCGTGATGAGCGGCCCGTCGTCGACACCGGGCCGTACCGGCTGCTGCGGCATCCGTCGTACACGGGGCTGCTGCTGGTCTGTCTCGGCATCGGCCTGGCACTGGGCAACTGGCTCGCGCTGATCGTGATCGTCGTGGTTCCGACCGCGGTGATCCTGGTGCGGATCCGGGTCGAGGAGCGTGCACTGCTGGCTGGGATCGGCGAACCCTATCGTCGGTTCATGGCGACGCGGAAGCGGCTCATCCCTTACCTGTGGTGATCGGGTCCGCCGGGGCGGCCGGCTGCGTGCTCAGCTTGTAGAAGAAGAACGGGATGGCCGACAGGATGCAGCTGATCGCCGGGATCACCGTGATCGAGAAGAAGATCGTCTGCTGCATGGAGTGGGTGATCTTGACGCCGTCCTGGTAGCCGGCCAGCACGACGAAGGCGCCGAAGACCAGCACGGCGAGGGCTCCCATGATCTTCGACGAGAAGGTCAGCGTGGCGAAGGAGATGCCGTCGTTGCGCACGCCGGTGCGGCGCTCGACGTCGTCGACGGCGTCCGCGATCAGGGTGGTCTGCACCACGAGGAACACGCCGAGCGTGAGGCCGGTCAGGAAGATGAAGACGATCATGCCGATCAGGCTGGCGAAGCCGACGAGCCAGAGCGCCAGGTAGAGCGCGGCGCCGATGAAGGAGCTGATGATCATCAGGCGCTTCGCCGAGACCCGCCGCAGCACGAGTGGCGTCAGGAACGAGGCGAGCACGACGCCCGCGATGATCGCCGCCCCGATGTAGGTGAAGTAGAGCGGGTCGCCGTAGGCGATGACCGCGAACACCGCTCCGCCCGCCTGCACGATCTGCCGGCCGAAGCCGATGATCGAGCCGATCAACACGATCAGCAAGGGGGTATTGCGGAACAGGGTGCCGAACAGCTGGCGGATGGTGAGCCGGGTACGAGCCTCGGTGATCCGCTCGCGGGTGAAGAAGAAGGCCAGCAGGTAGAGACCCATGCCGACGATCGCGATCAGGAAGACGGCGCGGGACCAGCCCGCGGCATCCGTCCGTCCGAAGCTGAGGGCGGCGGCCAGGTAGGGAAGGCCGAGGGTCGCCAGGCCGAGCGAGATCGCGCCGAAGGCGCGCACGTTCGAGATGACCCGGGTGCGCATCGCCGGGTCGGGGAATGCCGAGCCGATCAGCGCCCAGAAGGGCACATCGCACACCGTGTATGCGACGCTCCACACCACGTAGACGATGCCGAAGAACACGAGCTGGCCCGTCTCGGACACGTGCGGCACGGTGAACAGCAGCCCGGTCAGGATCGCCACGGGGATCGCCGAGATCAGCACGAACGGCCGCAGCTTGCCCCACCGGGTGCGCGTCATGTCGATGAGGCTTCCCATCACCGGGTCGCCGATCGCGTCGAGGAATTTCGCGACCGTGATGATGGTGGTGACCACCGCGATCCCGGCCGTGCTGATGTGCACGTACTGCAGCAGGTACACCAGGATGAACGTGGTCACCGTGGTGAGGATCACGTTCTGCCCGAAACCTGCCGCGACCAGCGCGCGGCCTTGGACCTTCAGTGGGATGCTCGTGTCTGCTGCCGGGGTGCTGCTCGGCGTCGTTGCCGTCATCGCACTGCCTCCTCTTTCTCGGGCTCCAGAAGGATGGTCTTGATCTCGAACGGGGTGAACTCGAGCCGATCCAGGTCGATCGGTCCGAGCGGGACTTCCATCAGATCGGTCTCGCACGCGGTCGAGCGATCGACACCGGGGAGTTCGGTGCGCAGCGACGCCCGGGCGGGTGCGCCGAGGCTCTCGTAGAGGCGCAGGATCACGCCGTTGCCGTTCTCGGCGGGCTTGATCGTCTCGACGATCACCGCCGGGTGGTCGGTGCTCGCGACGCTGGCGAGCTTCGCGCCCGCGACCACCGTCACCGGGTTGTTCAGCCGGTAACCGTCGCGCACCACGCTCGCCAGGTCGCCCGTCGCGAACGGGCGGATGGCGTAGCTGGTTTGGTGGATGCCCCGATCCGCCGTCTTGTCGGGGAACGTCGGTGAGCGCAGCAGGTTGAGGCTGAGCAGTCGGCTCTTGGCGCGATGCCCGAACTTGGAGTCGTTGAGCAGCGCGAAGCCACCCCCGTCATCCTGCACGGCGACCCACTTGTGGGCGCAGATCTCGAACTGGGCCCGCTCCACGTCGGTGCGCTCCAGGGCGGTGCGCTCGATGTGCCCGAACTGGATCTCGCACGTCACGGTGTCGCCGTAGTGCACCGGGCGGAACTCGGTGCGCAGCATCCGGTGCTTCTCATGCCAGTCGATCGTGGTGTCGAAGCGCACCAGTTCGCTGCCGGCCTCGAGGATCACGCGCTGGTCGATCGTGCCGCGGGCCCAGCGGTAGACCTGGCGGCGGATCACGCGTGGCCCGTCCACGAAGGTCTCCACCGTCGACGGGCGGAGCGTGCGCGGGCGGCGCTTCAGGTACCCGATGCCGATGTTCCAGGCGTCGAAGGGGAACTGGTAGGGATCGCGGTGCAGCACCAGGCGGTTCAGGCCGCCAGCGGAGTGCTCGGCGCCGTTCGCGTCGAGGAACGACACGATCTCGCCCGAGGATCCGAAGCGCACCGTGACGAGCCCGTTGCTCAGGGTGTCGGCGCCGCTGCTCAGCTCCGGGAGATCGCCGACCGGCTCGAGCGCCGCCGTCGAGTACGGGGCGGCCTCGGCCGAGTACCAGCGGCCGTCGACCGCGACGTGCTCGCGACGGGTCATCGAGGTGAGGTTGAGGGCCGCGGGGGCGTCGCCCTCGCGGGGGAGTCGCGCGATCAGACCCGCGATGTAGTCGTCGACCGACGCGGTGATCCGGTCGAGGGTGGCGACCGCTTCGGTGTTGACCCGGGTGATCGACGAGCCAGGGAGGATGTCGTGGAAGTGGTGCAGCAGCAGGTCCCGCCAATGCTGCTCGAGCACCGGCCCGCTGTCGTCGCCGACGATCGCCGCGAGCGCCTCGGCCTCGTGCAGCTTTCGCTCGGCGATCCGGTTGCCGCGTTTGATGCGGGCCTGGGTGGTGTAGGTGCCCTGATGGGTCTCGAGGTACAGCTCGCCGCGGTGGCGCACCTCGATCGGCAGCTTCTCGAGCCGTCGGAAGAAGTCGCTCGCCGTCGAGAACGCGACCCTCGGGAGGCCGTGCAGATCGTGCTCGCGCTCGAGCAGTTCGAGATGCACCTCGCTCGGGCCGCCGCCGCCATCGCCGCCGCCGAACACCAGCAGCGCCGTCTCGAGCGCCTTCTCGGGATACTGCGCGAGGCCCTTCAGCAGCCCGTCGGCCGCGGCCCGGCTGTTGTAGTCGCCCTCGGGCGGCATGTGCACGAGCACGCTCGAGCCGTCGATGCCCTCCCAGGTGAAGGTGCGGTGGGGAAAGACGGTGATCGTGTTCCAGGCGAGCTTGATCGTCTGGAACCAGTCCATCCCGCTCTTCTTCAGGATCTGAGGCAGATTGCCGCTGTAGCCGAAGGTGTCGGGCAGCCAGCACAGCCGCATGTCGTCGGGCGTGAGCCCGAACTCCTCGGCGAGGAAGCGCCGCCCCACCAGGGACTGCCGCACCAGCGACTCGCCGCCCGGCAGGTTGGTGTCGGTCTCCACCCAGAACGAGCCCTGCAGTTCGATGCGGCCGGCGGCCACCGCGGTCTTGACCCGCTCGTAGAGGGCCGGATGCTCCTGCTTGGTCCAGAGCAATTGCTGCGGCTGGCTCGTTCCGTACAGATACCCCGGGTAGTCCGCGGTCTGCGCCACCTGACGGAGGTATGTGCGGGCCGCCTTTCGCTTGGTCTCGCGGATCGGCCAGAGCCACGCCTGGTCGAGGTGGCCGTGGCCGATGGCGCTGTACTCGAAGTCGCCCAGCTCGGTGCCCGGCTCCGAGGGGGTGCCGAGCAGTCCGGCGAGCGCGGCTCGGGCGGCCGGGATGTCGCCTGCCGAGAAGCGGGCGTAGGCGGCGCGCAACCCGGCGCGGAGTCGGGCCTCGAGGGCGGCATCCTCGGTGGCCCCGGCCAGGACGAGCAGGGTCAGGTAGTCGTAGTACAGCCCGAACGCCTCCTCGTCTCGGGTAGCGATCCAGGCACCGTGGAACACCCCGCGTCCGACCGGGTAGAGCAGGTAGCCGTTGTAGGAGACGTCCGCGAAGAACTCGATCGGGCCGGGCGCCGTCGCCAGATGCGAAACGGGGCGGTAGTTGCCGCCGCTGTGCGGCAGGTCGCCCTGCAGGAACACGGTGGTCACGGCATCCACCAGCTCGCCATCGGGCGAGTAGACGAGGCCCTCGCCACGGATGCCAAGCAGCACGACCGGCTTCTCGACCCCTGCCGGCACCTCGCCCGTCACGCGCAGCCAGGCGCAGTCGAGCGTCTTGCCGAAGACGCCTCCGTTGCGGATCGGTTCGAACGCCGAGCGGTCGAGCTCGGCGAACGGAATGGGCTCGGTCGAGGGCAGCACCTCGGCCTTCAGCGGCGCGACCTTCGTGTAGATCTTCTGGCGGATGCGCCGAACGCGCCGGTACTCGAGCGGCTGCTCCGCGCGGAGCCCGAAGAGGAAGGTCGCGAAGCTCATCACCCCTCGTCTCACCGGGTCCGCCCCGGATCGCCAGCCTATCGAGCCGTCTGTCACCCCCGAGATGTCCCGCGCGTCAACTAAGTTGACATCCGGTGGCCGCCCGCGAAGAATCGACTTCGGAACGGCCGATCATCGCCGCCCGATCGAGAGGATCCCCATGGCCAAGCAGGACAAGCCGCTCACCGCCAAGAGCTCTGTCGGCGACTGGTTGAAGCATCCGGTCGGCGGTCCGCTGCTGCGCCAGCTGCTCGCCGATGGCGGCCAGAGCGAGAGCGCGCTGGCTCCCGTGAAGCTCTTCTCGCTGCAGCGCCTGGTCTCGATGAGCCAGGGGATGCTGAAGCAGGACGTCGTCGATGAACTCGTCGCGAACGCGAACGGCGGGGTGGCCCCGGCGGAGGATCCGGACGACGCCGAGCCGGAGCAGGCGACCGGCTGGGTCGAGCGCATCGTGCCCGAGCGTTTCGCGGGCAAGACGGTGATCGTGACCGGCGCCGGGTCGGGCATCGGCCGGGCGACGGCGTCCCGCGTTGCGCGCGAGGGCGGACGCGTGATCGCTGTCGACGTGTCGAAGGAGCGGCTCGACGAGACCGTCGCGCTGCTGCCCGGATCGGAGATCACCATCGTGGTCGGCGACATCACCAAGCCGGACGACGTGGCCGCGATCGTGACGGCGGCGGGAAGCCGCATCGACGGGCTCGCCAACGTCGCCGGGATCATGGACGACATGACCCCGCTGCACGAGGTCAGCGACGCCGTGTGGGAGCGCGTCTTCGCCGTGAACGTCGACGGGATGTTCCGCCTCACCCGTGCCGTTCTGCCCGCGATGCTCGAGGCCGGGACGGGCTCGATCGTGAACATCGCGAGCGAGGCGGCCCTGCGTGGATCCGCGGCGGGCCTCGCGTACACCGCCAGCAAGCACGCCGTCGTGGGGATCACCAAGAGCACCGCGTTCATGTACGCGGGTAAGGGCATCCGGGTCAACGCGGTCGCGCCCGGCCCGGTGGCCACCAACATCGGCGGCAACTTCAACTCGGAGCTGGCGACCGAGCGGGTCGGTCTGATGCTGACCACGATCCCGCCGATCGCAGAGCCGGCCCAGCTGGCGGCCTCGATCACCTTCCTGCTGAGCGACGACGGGACCAACCTGACCGGCGTGATCATGCCGTCCGACGGCGGATGGTCGGTGCAGTAAGGGGTTACGGCGTGATCAGGGTCTGCAGCAGGGCCCCGTACCGCCGCGCCAGTTCGCGGGAGTCGGTGGCGAGCAGTTCCTCGTCACCGACCACCCAGAGGCTGTAGAGCAGTCCGCCGACGAGCGCGGCCGCCAGTCGCGCCCGCAGTTCGGCGTCGTCGCCCGAGAGGCGGTCGCGCAGCGGCGCCACGAACGCCTCGTCGTGCGCCTCCCGCAGCTGCGAGCCGATCTCGTCACCGTCGCTGGCACGGAGCAGGGCCAGGAAGATCCCGCGAGTGCCGAGATCGGCATCGAGCAGGAACCGGATGTAGCGCTCGCCGAGCGTCTCGATCGGTCCGTCGAAGACCGGCTGGTGGTCGAGTTCGAGCTGCATGGTCTCGAGGAACAGCTTCTCCTTGGACTGGAAGTAGCGAATCACCAGGGCCGCGTCGACGCCCGCCGCCTTTGCGATCTCCCGCACCGACGTGGCCGCGTAGCCGCGCTCGGCGAACAGCGCGGCGGCGGCGTCGCGGATCGCGGAGGGGGTGTCGGTGGGCATCGGGGCCAGCCTAGGCGCGGCCGTGCGAGGATGGCCCGATGATCGAAGTGGGCTACGTCTCGTACACCGTCACCGCCGAGCGCTTCGCGCAGGTCGGAGCGGACTTCGACGCGGAAGCGATCGACGACGCGATCCTCGCCGAGCTGAACGCCAAGGTCGCGCCCGCGGTCGAGGTGCACCGTGACGGCAAGGTCTTCGCCGACGAGGACTCCGCCGAGCGCGCGAAGCTGATCAACTGGAGCGAACTGCTCGGCGAGATCGACATCGACCAGCTCATCGCCGACCACCCTCCGCGCCGCTGAGTTCTTCCGCTCACGCAGAAGAACCCCGGCTCCCCTCGGAACCGGGGTTCTGCATGAACTTCTACGCGCCGACCGTCTCGGAAGCCTGCTCGCGGTGCGGCAGCTTCCAGCCCGGCCGCACGAAGTGGCAGGTGTAGCCGTTCGGGTACTTGCGCAGGTAGTCCTGGTGCTCCTCCTCGGCCTGCCAGAACGGGCCGGCCGCGGTGACCTCGGTCGTGACCTTGCCGGGCCAGAGGCCGGAGGCATCCACGTCCTTGATCGTGTCCAGCGCCACCTTCTTCTGCTCCTCACTGGTGTAGAAGATCGCGGAGCGGTAGCTGGTGCCGACGTCGTTGCCCTGCCGGTTCAGGGTCGACGGGTCGTGGATCTGGAAGAAGAACTCCAGGATGTCGCGGTACGAGATCACCTTCGGGTCGAAGACGATCTCCACCGACTCGGCGTGGCCCGGGTGGTTGTAGTAGGTGGCGTGCGCGTTGCTGCCGCCGGAGTATCCGACGCGCGACGACACGATGCCGGGACGCTTGCGCAGCAGTTCCTGCGCGCCCCAGAAGCAGCCGCCCGCGAGGACGGCCGTCTCGAGGCCGGGGGTCATGGTGATGGATCCGTCGTCGATGGTGGGCATTACTTCGCCGCCTTCTCGGTGTCAGCTTGCTCTGTCGCTGCCTTGTCGGCATCCGTGGGGAACAGGTGCGCGAACTCGCCGTAGCCGGCGCTTTCGAGCTCGGAGACCGGGACGAAGCGCATCGCGGCCGAGTTGATGCAGTAGCGGAGGCCACCCTGGGAAGCGGGGCCGTCGTCGAAGAGATGGCCGAGATGGCTGTCGCCGTTCTTCGAGCGGACCTCGATGCGGGTCATCCCCCAGCTGCGGTCCTTCTTCTCGACGATGTTCGCCGGGTCGAGCGGCACGGTGAAGCTCGGCCAGCCGGAGCCGCTCTCGAACTTGTCGATCGATGCGAACAGCGGCTCACCCGACACGATGTCGACGTAGATACCCTGCTCGTGGTTGTCCCAGTACTGATTGCGGAACGCCGGCTCGGTCGCCGCCTCCTGGGTCACGCGATACTGCTCCGGGGTCAGCTTCTCCACTGCCTCGGTGGTCTTCTGATAGGTGTTCGTGGGCACTTCGTGTCCTCCTCGATGGGGTGCACCGCTGGCTGCGGCGTCATTGACTACAACAATGCGCCGGCTTGCTGTGTTCCGCGAGTGCGCCTTACTTCGACGATTTCTCGATCAGGGCCCGGATGCGCTTCTGCGTGTCGGGATGCGCGGCGAATCCGGTGATCGACTCCGCCTCCTCGTCGAGGTGGGCCCGGTAGCCCGCCAGAGCCGGAGCGCCGAGCAGCCGCTTGGCCGGCCCGAGCACCTGGGTGGGTCCACCGACCAGCCTCGCGGCCAGCTCGTCGGCGCGCGCATCCAGTGCCTCCGGCTCGAGCAGCTCCCAGACCAGGCCCCAGGCGTTGGCGTCGCTCGCGCTCGCCGGCGTGCCGGTGAGGATCATCGCCGAGGCGCGCTTCGAACCGATCGCCAGGGGAAGCAGGTACGAGACGCCGGCGTCCGCCGTGAGCCCGATGGCACCGTACGCGCCATGGAAGCTGGCTGTCGTGGAGGCCAGCACGAGGTCGGTGTTGAGCACGAGTCCGAGGCCGGCACCCGCTGCGGCGCCTTGGACGGCCGAGATGACGATCAACCGGGACGCGGACAGCGCGTACATCGTGTCCTGGAGCGCGGTGACCATGCGGTGCTGCAGCTCGGCGTCGGATCCGGCGCGCGACAGGTCGTTGAGATCCCCGCCGCCGCAGAAGACCCGACCAGCGCCCCGCAACACGATCACGTGGCACGACGGGTCGGCCTCGGCATCCTGGACCGCTTGCCGCAGCGCCTCCATCATCTCGAGGCTCATCGCGTTGCCGAGGGCCGGGCGGTTGAGCGTGATCGACGCGACACCGCCGTCGACGGTGAACAGGATGACGGGCTCTGACATGTGTCGAGGCTACGCGCTCGGCAGGGTCAGGCCTCGGCGGGCCTGTGCGCCAGCGTCGCCTCTGCGATCTCGATGCCGCGGGCCTGGATCGACTCGACGTTGAGCTGCTCCAGCAGCTTCGGATCCAGCTTGGCCGACTGCGAGCCGTCGAACTTGTAGTGCAGGTCGGTGGCGGGATGGATCCACACCGAACTGCGGCCGTCGCCGATCGTGATGGAGTCGGTCCACGAGAGCAGGAACCCCTCGCCGCGGCGCATTTTGGCGGTGATGACGGCACGCAGGTGCGCGAGGACGCGATCGTCGATGCGGATCGGGATACGGTCGCCGCCGTAGAAGAGAGTGCCCATCGCGCGTTCGCCCGTCAGCGGCCGTGCGGGCTGTGGGCCAGCGTGGCGTCGGCGAGCTCGATCCCTCGCGCCTGGATCGATTCGACGTTCATCTCCTCCAGCAGAGCCGGGTCGAGCTTGGGCGGGGTGCCGCCGTCGAACTTGTAATGCAGGTCGCAGGTGGGGTGCACCCAGACCGAACTGCGGCCGTGGCCGACCTCGGCCGAGTCCGACCAGGAGATGAGGAACCCCTCACCCCGGCGCATCTTCGCCGTGACCACGGCCTTGACATGCGCGAGGATGCGGTCGTCGATCCGGATGGGAAGACGAGAGGCACCATAGAAGAGCGTTCCCAAGAGGTGCGGTATCCGTTCGGTTCGGTGACTGACGGACGCCCAGCGCGACCCGTTGTGGTGAAACCTACCCCACGCATAGCAGAAGCGATCAACCCCCTTGACGCCGCGGCTCGGACGGTCGGATCGTGGTTCGGGTGAAACGGATTCTCTACGCGGGAGGCTCGTTCCTCACCGGCGACCGCATCGCCGAAGCCGTGCTCGACTATGCCGCCGAACTCGCCAACGCCGGCAAGGCCGCCAAGCTCGACGTGCCAGCGCTCGATCTCGAGCAGCGCCCGGAGTTGGTGTCGCTGGTCATCGGCCCGGCCAGCCAGTTGCTCGCCGAGCCGATCGCGGTGGGGCAGGAGATGGAGGATGCCGCCTTCACGCGGCAGGTTCTGCGCCGCATCCACGTCCTCCAGTCGAAGTCGGGCACGGTGGACGGCGGGGATGCTGCCGCGTTCGGAACCCTCTGACCGCCTAACGCTCCTCGTGCCGCAGCGCGAGCCCGATCGCGAAGAAGGTCGGCGCCCACTGGCCGACGAAGATGCCCCAGCGGTCGGCCTGCGCCTTGTCGTCCTTCGGATTGATCCGTGAGGCGGCCCACGAGCCGAAGCTGATGGCGATCGAGAGGAAGCCACCGACGTAGGCCCACTCGCTGCGCATCCCCGCGCGATGGAGGGCCTCGATGGGGTTGAGCACTCCCGCCGACTGCGCGGCCTTGGCGCGCCCCAGCGCTTCGTTCTTCAGCGCGGAGGCGTCGTTCTTGATGGTGCTCATGATGGTTCCTTTCGATGGGGATGGAGGGAGCTCACCGGGCGGCGAGTTCCACGTACAGATCGGTCACGCGCCCCGGGTGGCTTGCGGCCAGGCCAGGCGCGATTCCCCTCATCCGGACGCCGTGGCGGCGCATCCGCTGCAGGAACGCCGGCGTCATGATCGCCGACGGCGCGAGAGGCGAGGTCGCGATGATCGCCGAACCGGCGCGGAAATGGGCCAGTGTCGCCCGGCTCAGCCACCGCAGGGTCGAGAGGTTGCTGCGGGCGACCCGTTCGATCATCACGAGGGTGTCGAGCCCGCCGAGGCGGTCGGCGGCACGATCCACGACGTCGCGGCAGACCCCTTCGTCGCGAAGGTCGCCGGGGAGCAGCACCACGTGCGCGCCGGCTGCGCGGGCGAGGGCGCCCGTGACCTCCGTGGCATCCGGATCGTCGCTCGAGTAGCCGATCGCCAGGTCGGCTCCCTCCTTCGCGAACGCCAGTGAGACCTCCCTGCCCAGTCGTGAAGCGCCGTCGGTGATCAGGGCGCGACGCCCCTCGAGGCGCCCGTGCGTTCTGCCCGCGCCTGCTGCGCTGCTTGTCACGCCGACCTCCTCGAGTTCCCTCACGGTAGGTCGAGGTGCGGCGAACACGCGGTTCGCTCAGGTGGCGCTCAGGCGCTGAGCCAGCGCTGCCACTCCTCGGGGAGCCGAAGCGCCGGCTGCTCGCCGTCGCCCTCGGCGCGTTGCGCGTAGATCGTGACGAGCGGCCAGCGCTGCCCGTTCTCATCGTGGTAGTCGAGGCGTGACTGCAGTTCTGCGCCGGCCGCCAACTGACGCTCGAGCCGCTTCAGGTAGCGGCCGAGGTATTCCTCGTCGGCCGGGAACACGGTCCCGTCCGCCGACTCGGTCGCGATCGTGTCGCCGCGCGAACCGGCAAAGCGCGAACCGCCGCTGGCTTCGAACATGCTGTCCCGGATCTCGAGCAGACGTCCGGTGCTGGCCGCCCAGTTCTTGACGTCCTTGGCGGTGATGGTGCTCCAGGGCGGCGGCGCCAGCTTGCCCTGCAGGACGACCACCGCCTCCACGGGCGTGGTGTCGATCTTCAGGGCCCGAGCGATGTCGACCGCAAGGTGCTCGAGGCGGGAGGCGTCGACCGTCACTCCACCGAGCTGCTTCAGCATGACCTCGTTGGCGTGACCGGATCCGACCGCGGGGGAGGAGGCATCCAGGCTCATAGTTGGAATCATCTCAGAACATACTTCTTGGCCAGAGGGCCTTGACAGAGCTGTGGCTGATGGGGTTAAACCCACCAGCCACAGCCGTTCCCAGAGACGATCAGACGGTGCGACGACCCGAGATCAGGCGGACCAGCCACACGATCAGGGCGATGACGGCCAGCACGAGTCCCACCCACAGGAGGAAGTTCAGAGACTGGACGAATCCGCCCGTGAGGAGCAGCACAACGGCGATGACTCCCACGATGATCAGAAGGATGTTCATGATTTCCTCTTCTCCTTCCGCGCCGTGCGATTCCGATTGTGTCGGCGTCGTCGTGACGCGGTGTCGACACTCATCTGACACCCGAGTGGGGGGCACGCCGGGTTCTGCCAGGCAACGTCCAGGAGGTTCCCGCTGCGGCTCGAACGCGGGCGCGGCGGGGGGTGTGCGGCTAGGCTCGACGGCGCGGAGGTGCACGATGACCGACAAGGATGGGGCCGCCGTCGACCCCCGGTACGACCCGGCTTTCCAGCGCGGCTTCGAGGGCGAGGTGGCCACCGGCCCGCGCGGTCAGTCCACGTTGCGCCGCACGGCGGCCGTGAACCCCGCCCCGGCCCGCCCGGCCGCGCAACGGGTCGAGGAGCTCTCCCCGACGCCGGTCGAAGCGCTCCCGTTCTCGTCCGGTCCCGCCGTCGCCCCGGATGCTGCGGCGCAGGTCACGGCGCAGGCCGAGCCCGCTCCCGTGCCGCAGGCGGTCGTCGGTCCGCGCGAACTCGCCCGCAACCCCTTCGTCATCTCGCTCGCCGTGCTCGGGGCCGTGCTCATCGTCGCCGGCGCGATCTGGGCCTACGAGGGCTTCGCCACGATCATCAAGAACGGCGGAACGCGCAACGAGGTCGAGTTCTGGGCCGCGCAGACCATGTCGTTCGGTGCTCCGCTGGCGATCGTGGCCGGGGTCGCCGTGGCGGGCGTTCTGCTGGTGCTCTTCGCACGGAGCTGGCAGCGCAGCCGGAGCTAACGCGCGCTCAGTCGCCAGACCAGCTTCAGCGCCGACCAGTCGTGATCGAGGGCGGCCACCTTGGTATCCACGAGGTGTCGCGCCATGGCGGTTTCGCGCACGACGGCGTCGCCCAGATCGCTGACGTGACCTGCGGCCTTGCGCGGCCAGGCGACCCAGAGGGCGCCGGCGGGATGGATGCGCTGCTCCTGCTCCGCGATGGCCGCTTCGAGCTCGGCCGCCGCCCGGACGAACACCAGCACCACGTCGGCGGGGGCGAAGCCGGTGACCTCGGTCGCGGCATCAGGAGCGGTGTCGAACCGCCAGCCGGGGTCTGCGCCGACCACGGCCCAGCGCGCGCCTGCCACGATGCCGACTTTGCGCAGTTGCGGCGTGCCCGTGCCGCCTGCGGCCTCGGCCACGCCTACTTCTTGTCGCGCGGGTGGTCGGGCTGGTCGGGTTCGACCGGCTGGCCGTTGAGGACGACACCGGGGCTCGACGGTGCCGGCGGCGCAACGGGCGGCGCCGGGATCGCGGGGGTCGGGTTCATCAGGGTGGGCTGAACGGGAGAGGCGCCGTAGGGCGAGTTCGGATCGACGATCGTCGGCGCCGCGTTCGGGTCCGGCACCGGCCGGGTCTGCCGGAACGCGCTGCGCAGGATGCTGAAGCAGCCGAGCGCGCCGAACAGCGCCGCGAGCAGCAGGCTGATCAGGGCCTGCCCCGTGGTCATGCTGGCGAAGACGATGCCCCAGAACCGGCCGGAGACCAGCGATTCGGGAATGCTCGCGCCCGTCACCCGGGAGTATTCGCCGACGATGTCGACGGCGAAGCCCGAGATGAAGGCGATGACCAGGGTGCCGATCGTGATCACGGCGATGGCGATGGCGCCGTTGCGGCTGACGCGGCCACCAGATCCGAAGCGGTACAGGCGTGACGCGAAGTACGCGACTCCGAAGGCGACGATCGAGGCGACGAATCCGATCCCCCAGAGGATGTCCCAGGCGACGACGCCGACCGGCAGCGCGATCAGGGCGAAGATCACGCCGCGCTGGAGGTTCTCCGAAGGCAGCGAGGACGGGGACGTCTGAGTCATGCGTCCACCCTAGCCAGGGCCGCCGGATGCGTCCCGGCCGCAAATCCTCCGCCGGGCTGTCAACCCGGCCGGCCCCTTCCGCGTCGTAAGGGTGTGAACGTACCCGTCGCCGAACGCACCAGCGTGGACTTGGACGCCTTCGTGGCCAACGAATACCCGAAGGTGGTGGCCGCCGTGGGGATGATCACCGGCAACCGTCAGGATGCCGCCGACGCCGTGCAGGACGCCATCGTCGGGTATCTCGCCAAGCCTCCGAGCCGCGAGATCACCAACGTGGCGGCGTGGATCACGGTCGTCGCGAGCAACCGGGCTCGTGACATCCGGCGATCGCGGGCCGCCGAATCGCGCGCTCTCGCCAAGGTGGGCGTCAACGAGGAGACCGTGGATGCTCCGGCCGATTCGCTCGATATCGACGTGAAGGCCGCGATCGAGAAGCTGCCCATGCAGCAGAGGCAGGTGTGCGTGCTCCATTACCTGCTCGACCAATCCGTGGACACCATCGCGGAGGGCCTCGGGGTGAGCGAGGGCACGATCAAGACCCAGTTGTTCCGTGCTCGAAAAGCGCTCGCGGCGCAGCTGAGGAAGGAGGATCACCATGGCTGAGTTCGACGAACTTGACGAACTGCTCAGCGGCTCGCTGAAGCGCGCCGCGCAACCGGGTGACTCCGCCGGCGTCGCCGACGCCATCCGCGCACGGGTGGCTGCCGGTGACGTCGGTACTCCTGCCCCGTCGCAGGGGATGGCTCCCGGGTTCGGTCCGGGGGCCGGCGGCTGGCTCCCGTGGCTCGGCCTCATCGTCGTCGGGGCGATCGTCGGCGGTGTTCTGGGTGTCACCGGCGTGGCCGGGCATCCCATCCAGCACGAGACCTCGGCCAATCAGGGGATTCTCATCGCCTTGAGTGTGCCGGGACGGGCCTGCCCCGGCGGTCCGATCGTGGCCGAACTCGTCCCCGGGTCGCGGGTCGTGGCGCTCGCGCGCAGCACTGACGGCTCGTCCGTCCAGGTGCGCAACCCCTCCGACACGCGGACGGATGTCTGGATTCCGGCCTCGAAGATGGAGTCGGATTCCGGTCAGCCGGCGTTCTCGACGCTGCCGGTCGGCGATGCGTGTCCGACGATCGAGGTTCCCCTGCCCGCACCGGTGGTCGAGGCGCCCGTCGCCCCACCCGCGCCGGGCAAGCCGTCGAAACCCGGAACTCCCAGCACGCCGTCAGCGCCTGCGCCCGACACGACGCCGCCGACGGTGGCGACCCCGGTCGTCGCAACGAACCAGAACTGCCTCGTCGTGGTGACCGTCACGGCTACCGATGATGTCGGAGTCACCGGTGTCACGGTCGTCCTGTCGGGAGCGAACGGCGGGTCCCACCCGATGACCTTCGGGAACGGGCACTGGCAGTACACGCTTCAGGCGCCTCCGGTGTTCAGCAGCGGTTCCACCACCTTCACTGTCACTGCCAAAGACGCGGCGGGCCACTCCAGTTCACCGAAGTCGGTCAGCGCCTCCGTTCAATGCCTGATTTGAGACGACGATGAACAGAACCCCGAAGTGGCTCATCCCCGTACTCGCCGTGATTGCCGCCCTCGCCGTGGCAGCGGCCGCGGTGCTGGTCGGCACGCACTTCGCCTCGCCCGACGTGCAGATCGGCGCGACGAAGAAGGCGACCGTCCCCGTGATCGGCCCGCTCGACGATCCGAAGGACAAGAAGGCGAAGAGCGAGATCATCGGCAAGACGACGGTCACGCTGCCGGGGACGAGTCAGCCGGTGGTTCCGCTCGGGCAGCAGAACCTGATCGACGCGGTGACGCATTCGGCCGACCCGCACGCCACGATCGTCCACCACGGAGCGAGCGGCGGCGGGGCGGCCCCGGCCGCCGATCCCTGCTCGCCGGGCACGGGTCCGGTTCCGCCCGCGTGCCCGGCCGGAACGCGCGGACGGATCCGTGCCGACCTGCCGACCATGTGGGTGAACGTGCTGCCCTTCGCCCCTGCCCACTCGGCGACGCCCGAGGATCCGCGATGCCCGGCGCCGTCGTCGACGAGCGGTGAGGTGCCGATCGGAGTCTCGGCGCCCGCTCCTGCGCATTACGTGATCGACTACTGGCCGGTGGGCGAGCCCTCGAACCGGTCCGAGGCATCCGTGGACACGGACGCGACAGACCGTGCGGCCTACCAGATGGCGCTCAACGATCCGACAGTCGCCACCACGGATCTCCCGGTGCAGCACAGCTGCATCGTGCTGCATGTCGATCCGACGGTCAGCTATTCGGGACAGGTCGTGGCAACCGATGACAACGGGCGCGTGAGCGACCCGAATCCGACGACCTTCGACGGCGACGGCGGGGCGGTGCATCCGCAACTCGAGCTCTCGACGATCGGCGACAACCTCCTGGTGATGTCGGCCGTGGCCCGCGACGACCAGCGGGTCGAGTTCTACCTCGTGCCGGCGACGTCAGCGGGAGGAGGGACCTGCGACTCCACCGGAGTGCCCGTGCCGTCGCCCGGTCCCTCGGCGACGCATCCCGTGGTGGTGCTTCCCGCCTCGGATGTGACGACGAACCACTGGCCCGCCCGATTCACCAAGCGCTACACGCAGGTCACCGGCCTTCCCTTCGGCCAGACCGTGCTCGCCTGTGCCCGGTGGTTCACCGGGACGACGTTCGGGAGCGCGTTCCCGTGGGCGCCCTCCAGCGCGCCGCTGTACGAATCCCGTCAAATGGTGTCAAGCCCCGACAAGCTGGTGCCGACCCTGACGACCACCGGATTTGACGGAGGCATCGGGGAGTCGCAGCTGACGGTCTCGACGACCAGCGGAGTGGTGTGTCGCGGCGGGACCACGACGATCCTGCGACGATCGTCCCGGGACATCGCGCCCACGCCGTACAACCTGTGCAGCGCGACGTTCGACGGAGCAGTCCGCACCGACGGCTCGGGGCGCTACTGGTCCGACCCGATCGCCAACGACTTCCTGGTCTCGGTCGACCAGAGCACGATCTTCGGCCACTACACGAACCGCGACGGCATCCCGGCTCCGCTGCTGCCCTGCACCGGAAGCTGCACGATTCCCGCCCCGCGGAACTACCGCGTGTCGATCGACCCCTCGAGCAACCTGCGCGGCTGGTGGGACTTCCAGCTCGTCTACACGCCGACCGCAGGAGGGTCGCGACTGTCGACCTGGTCTCTCGGGGGCGTGTCGAGCACGGTGGGAGCGGCCCCGGCGCCGTCGGGACCCACCTTCGACACCTCGTCGACCGTGGGGACGACAGGGTTGGACCTCGCGGGGTTCACCGTGTCGGCGTCCGTGCCGGTCGCCATCACCGAGCCGGTCGATTACGCGATCCGGATCCTTCCCTCGGAGACGTCCGGCCCCCTGCAGTGCCCGCCGAGTCCGGTGCCCCACGCCGAGGGTCATCTCGAACGCAGCGGAACGATCGTGATCCCCGGCCTCTGCCTGGCCAGCACGTACCACGCCCGGGTCACTCTGACCGATGCCGGCGGCCACACGATGATGTGGGATTCGCTCGGCACCGATCCAAGCGGACTCTGGCCGGGGGCGACCTTCAGCACGCCGGGTCTGCCCTCCACGTTGCACTGGGACCTCACCGCCACCGGGCCGGCGAACGGGTACGTCTCGGACCTGGAAGTGCAATTGCAAGGCCTGTACCGCACCGTCATGGTCGACTCGGAGACCGATCCGGTCAACGGGCACTGCCTCAGCGGCGGTCGCCTGCACGTGGGCGGCACCATCGACGGCTCACAGATCGGAGCGATCTCGTTCGTCTTCGTGCAGTACCGCATCCGCAGCTCGGTGCTCGGCGGAGCCATCTGCACCCCGGCGGGGGCGGAGCCGTTGATGCGCACCGGATCCCTTCACCCGGTCTCACTGCAGGAGATGGTTGCGGCCACCCCGGCCGTGACCGTCACCGACCCCGCCGGACGCTACACGATCACGCTGTCGCTGGTGCCGACGCACTGAGGCCGGTCAGCGCCGGGCCCGATCACCGTTGGCACCGCGGGCACCAGGTCACCACACGCTCCTGCCCGACCCTGCCCAGCTCACCGCCGAGCAGGATGGCGCCGCAGCGCAGGCACGCCTGGCCGGTGCGGCCGTAGACCCAGGTTCGGTGTCCGGGGCGGGGATCGCCCGTCGTCACCCGGGGGAACCGGTCGCGGTTGGCGAGCATGACCCGGTGCGCGAGAGACACCAGAGCCGCGGCATCCACCTCGGCCATCGGCGTCGTGGGCAGAACGCCTCGGAGAAAGCAGAGCTCATTGGCGTAGACGTTGCCGATGCCGGCGAGGTTGCTCTGGTCGAGCGCCGCCATGAAGACGGGCGTCTCGGGATGGGACTGGAGCCGGACCACGGCCTGGGCGGCGCTCGCGGTGCTCCACCCCCCGCCGAGCAGATCGGGCCCGAGACGGTCGGTGACGGCGTGCTCCTCCTCGCGGGGCAGCAGCTCGGTGATCCCCAGCTCGAATCCGATCGAAGTCACGGATGCCGTGCGCAGCACCGCGCGCGCCTGGAACGCCGGCTTCGGCCACTTCTGCCCGTCGGCGACGAGCCGCCAGACGCCCTCCATCTTGAGGTGGGAGTGCAGGCTCCAGTCGCCGATCCGATGGAACAGGTGCTTGCCGATCGAGACCACCTCGTGCACGGTCTCGCCCGTCAGATCGGCCGCGGCGAACTTCGGGACCCGCAGCTCGAATCCGGTCAATGGCAGTCCGGCCAGCGCTTCGTTCTGGCGCTTCGCGGTCTGACAGACGGTGTCGCCTTCGGGCATGGCTAGCTCAGTCCGACTTAGGCTCGCAGCCGCAGGCCCTGCGGCGTCGGAGCGAACCCTGCACGCACCAGGGCGTCGCCCAGCACGGTGCCGACTGAGAACTCGCCGTCGATCTTCTCCACGCGCAGCTTGCCGCCACTCGCACGCACCGTGGCTGCGAGCGAGGCCGCCGCCGCGTCGCGCCCGGCGTCATCATCGGCCGGAAGGAAGTCGAGCAGGGTCTTGCCTCCGCGTTCCACGTACAGGCCAAGCGAGCCGTCGACCAGCACCACGAGGGCGCCGGCCTTGCGTCCGGGGCGGTGTCCGGTCGGGGGGTCGGGCCAGCCGAGGGCGGCTCCGTAAGGGTTCGCCGGGTCGCACGCGGCGAGAGTGAGCGCGACCCGCGGCTGCTCGCGGAGCTCGGCGCTCGCGGCATCCGGGGCGAAGGCGCGCAGCCGGTCGACCGTGGCCGGGGTCGCGAACTGCGCGGCTCCGAGACCCTCGATGAAGTAGCCGCGTCGCGTACGGCCGGTCTCCTCCAGGCCGCTGAGCACCTTGTAGGCCAGCGCGAAGCCGCCCGCGACACCTTCGCTCACCACCGCGCCGCGCGTGACGACGCCGTGCCGCTCGAGCAGCTGCTCGGCCAGGGCCGTGGCGCGGGCGGTGGTCACGATCTCGGTCTCGGGCAGGAGGCTCCAGCGGCCGGCGACGGCTGGTGGCGCGGTGGCGGCCAACTTGTTGGCGACGGATGCCGCGGCTCGCGCCCGACCCCGGTACGCGCGGTTGCGCGGGGTCGCGCGTGCGCGGGTGGTGGTCGCGCCGAGCTTGGCCCGCAGCGGAGCCAGGGTGTCGTTGCCCACCAGACCGGCCCAGACCAGGTCCCACAGCGCGGTCGCCAGCGTGACGTCGTCGACCTCGCCGGCGGGGGCAAGGGCCGCGGACAGCTGGCGGAAGAAGTACGCGCCACCGCCGGTCAACGCGAGCAGGATCCGGTCGTGCAGCTCGCTCGCGTCGGTCAGACTCGGCTCGGCCAGGCTGAGCGGCGCGTTGTCGGCCAGGTGCAGGCTGATCCAGCCGTCGTTGCCGGGCAGTTCGCCGCGGCCGGCCCAGAGGACCTCGCCGGTGGTCGTGAGTTCGTCGAGCATCGCCGGGGAGTAGTCGCGCACGCGGCTCGGCAGGACCAGGCTCTCCCACGCACTCGCGGGGATCGCGACGCCGGCGAGCTGGTCGATCGCGGTCACCAGTCCGTCGATGCCGCGGAGGCCGGGTCGGGGCATCCCCGCGCCGGACGACGCGTCGAGGCTGCCGACCTTCTGCCAGTCGGGCAGGAACCGCCCGAGCGCGGATTGCGGCACCGGCTCGACCTCGGAGCGCAGGGCGGCGAGGCTGCGGCTCCGCAGGCGCCGCAGCACCTCCGCGTCGACCCACTCCGAGCCGCTCGCGCCCGGGCGGAACTCGCCCTCGACCGCCCGGCGGTCGGAGGCCAGCCTGCGCAGGGCATCGGTCACCACGGCGACACCGAGCCCCAGCCGGGCCGCGGCCTCGGCCGCCGGGAACGGCGTGTGGGTGCGCGTGTAGCGGCTCACCAGGTCGCCGACCGGATCGGAGACCGGGTCGAGGAACGCGGTGGGCACCCCGATCGGCAGCGGAACGCCGAGGGCATCGCGCAGCCGGCTGGCGTCCTCCATCACGGCCCAGCGGTGCTCGCCGGCGATCGTGGCGCGCAGGATGCGGTTGGAGCGGGCGAGATCGCCGAGCACGGCCTCCGACACCACGCCGTCGAGCGCTCGCTCGCCGAGCTCGGCCGTCGAGAGCGGACCGAGCAACCGCAGCAGATCGACAAGGCCCTCGGCGTCCTTCGCGCGGCGGTCGGGCGCGAGGCGCTGCAGTTCGGCGGCGAGCTCCTCGATCACGCGCTGCTCCAGCAGCTCGCGCAGCTCGGCACGGCCGAGCAACTCGGCCAGGAGCGTGGGGTCGAGCGAGAGGGCGGCGGCGCGGCGCTCCGCCAGCGGCGAGTCGCCCTCGTACATGAACGCCGCGACGTACCCGAACAGCAGGGTGCGCGCGAACGGCGATGGAATCTCGGTCTCGACCTCGACCAGTCGCACCTTCCGGGTCGCGATCTCGTTCGTCAGCTCGGCAAGGGCCGGCAGGTCGTAGACGTCCTGCAGCACCTCGCGAACCGTCTCCAGGATGATCGGGAAGCTCGGGTACTTGCGCGCGACCTCGAGCAATTGCGCGCTGCGCTGCCGCTGCTGCCACAACGGGGAGCGGCGCCCCGGGTTGTAGCGGGGCAGGAGCAGGGCGCGGGCCGCGCACTCCCGGAAGCGGGACGCGAACAGGGCGCTGCCCCCGACCTCGACGGTCACGAGCTCGTCGAGCTCCTGCGGATCGAAGAGGAAGAGCTCGGCGCCGGGCGGCTCGGCATCCGTCTCGGGCAGGCGCACCACGATGCCGTCGTCGCCGGCCATGGCCGAGCCCTCGACGCCGAGGCGCTCGCGGATGCGCGCGGTGACCGCGAGCGCCCACGGTGCGTGCACCGGCATGCCGTACGGGGAATGCAGCACGAGGCGCCAGTCGCCGAGCTCGTCGCGGAAACGCTCGACCACGAGCGTGGTGTCGGTCGGCACGGCGCCGGTGGACTGCTTCTGCTCTTCGACGAACTTGACGAGGTTGCTGACGGCCCAGGGGTCGAGCCCTGCCGCCTCGATCCGGGCGGTCATATCGGCGCCCGCCGCGAGTTCGCGCGTGAAGGCTCCGATCGCCTTGCCCAGCTCGGCGGGGCGCCCCAGCCCGTCGCCCTTCCAGAACGGCACGCGGCCCGGTTGCCCGAACGCGGGGCTGACCAGCACACGGTCGCTCGTGATCTCTTCGATGCGCCAGCTGGTCGCGCCGAGCGCGAAGACGTCGCCGACGCGCGACTCGTAGACCATCTCCTCGTCGAGCTCGCCGACCCGGCGCGCGCCCTCCTCGCCGCCGACGATGAACACGCCGAACAGGCCGCGGTCCGGGATGGTGCCTCCGCTCGTGACCGCCAGGCGCTGCGCCCCCGGCCGACCCGCGATCGTGCCGGCGACGCGATCCCACACGATGCGCGGGCGGAGCTCGGCGAACTCGTCGCTCGGGTACTTGCCGCTGAGCAGGTCGAGGGTCGCCTCGTAGGCCGAGCGCGGCAGGGTCGCGAACGGTGCGGATCGGCGGACGGTCTCCCACCAGTCCTCGACCTCGAGGGTGTCCAAGGCGACGGCCGCGACGGTCTGCTGCGCCAGGATGTCGAGCGGGTTGGTCGGCACCGCGAGCGCCTCGATCAGCCCGGTGCGCATCCGCTCGCTCGCGACGGTCGTGTGCAGCAGGTCGGCGCGGTGCTTCGGGAACAGCACGCCCTTCGAGATCTCTCCCACCTGGTGTCCGGCGCGTCCGACCCGCTGCAAGCCGCTGGCGACCGACGGCGGCGACTCGACCTGGATCACCAGGTCGACGGCGCCCATGTCGATCCCGAGTTCGAGCGAGCTGGTCGCGACGACGCACCGCAGGCGGCCGCTCTTGAGGTCGTCCTCGATGATGGCGCGCTGCTCCTTGGAGACCGAGCCGTGGTGTGCGCGGGCCAAGAGAGGCGCATCGGAGACCGCGGTCGCGAGCTGCCCGGCCTGGGTGATGCCCGATCCGCCGACCGCCTGGGCCGGGAAAGTGACCACCGGCAGGCCGGTCAGGTGCTCTTCGTACAACTCATTCAGCGACGCCGTGAGTCGCTCCGCGAGCCGTCGCGAGTTCGCGAACACGATCGTGGAGCGGTGCCGCAGCACCTCGTCCATGATTGCAGCGTCGACGTGCGGCCAGATCGAGCCCGCGCTCTGCAGAGCGACCTCGTCATCGTCGAGCGACTCGGAGGTCGCGCGAGCGCCGAGCTCGGTCATGTCCTCGACCGGCACCACCACCCGCAGATCGAAGGTCTTCTCGATCGGTGGCGCGACGATCGTCACGGGGGTCCGCCCGCCGAGGAAGCGCGCGACCTCCTCCATCGGCCGAACGGTCGCCGAGAGCCCGATCCGCTGCGCCGGCTGCGGCAGCATGTCATCGAGCCGCTCCAGCGAGACCGCCAGGTGCGCGCCGCGCTTGGTCGCCGCGACCGCGTGGATCTCGTCGATGATGACTGTCTCGACCCCGGCCAGCGTGTCGCGGGCCGCGCTGGTGAGCATGAGGAAGAGGGATTCCGGCGTGGTGATCAGAATGTCCGGGGGCTCACGCAGCAGCAGGCGACGGTCGGCGGAGGTGGTGTCGCCGGAGCGGACGCCGACGGTCACCGCCGGGACATCCATGCCCAGGCGCTTGCCGGTCTGCGTGATGCCGACCAGCGGGGAGCGCAGGTTGCGCTCCACATCGACGCCGAGCGCCTTCAGCGGTGAGATGTAGAGCACGCGCGTGCGGTGCTTCGGATTCTCGGGACGCGGGGTGGTGGTCAGCCGGTCGAGCGACCAGAGGAACGCTGACAGTGTCTTTCCCGAGCCGGTCGGAGCGACGACGAGGGCGTGCTGCCCCGAGCTGATGGCGTCCCAGGCTCCGGCCTGCGCACGGGTCGGCTGCGCGAAGGCGCCATCGAACCACTCGCGCGTGGCGCGCGAGAAACGGTCAAGGGGCTGCGGCTCCATCCGGCTATCTTCGCCGCAACCGCCGACGCGCGCTCAGAGTCGCGCGGAGAGGAACTCCTCGATGTCGCCGAGCTCCTCCATCGAGATCGAGTGCGGGAGCCCCGGGTAGACGTGCGCCTCGAGGTCGACGTGCGTGGGCAACCAGTCCTGCGTGCGGGCGATGGCCTCGGGCCCGATCACCACGTCGGCGTCGCCGCGGCCCCAGAAGACCGGATGCTGCGCGATCGCGTCGTCCCCCGGCTCGGCGCCAGGGGCGACGAAGCCCGACAGGTTGAGCGCGAATCCGACCCGTTCGGGCGCCCGTCGGAGCGTCTGCAACGAGATCACCCCGCCCTGCGAGAAGCCGAGCATCCCCACGCTCGAGGGCGTGAACGACTGCGCATCGAGCCAGGCGAGCACGGCATCCGCCGCGGCGTCGACCGCGTCCTGCGGCGGATGGCCTGGGGTCGTCATCGTGAACCAGGAGAAGCCGGGGCCATCGGGGATCGGCGCCCGCAGCGAGGCGCTCACGAAACCGCGGGGGAACCGGTCGCTCAGCGAGACGAGGTCGCCCTCGTTCGAGCCGCGGCCGTGCAGCAGCAGGAGCAGCGGATGATCGCCGCGCTCGGCTTCCGGGTGGCTCCAGAGCACCGCGTCGTCGTCGAGCGTCGGGACCTCAGCCATCAGCGGCTCGCCTCCTGGTGGCCATCGTGCTCGCGAAGAAAGCTGTGCACTTCGCCGAGTTCGGCATCCGTGATCCAGTGGCCGACGTCCTCGTAGATGCGCTCGGTCAGCGTGCTGTGCTCCTCGAGCCAGTCGCGGGTCGCCGCGACCTGCTCGACCGGGACCACGTCATCCGCCGTCCCGCGCCCCCAGAAGATCGGCGGTCGAAGCACCTCGAGCTCGGGGTCGCCGGGGTCGACCGTCTCGTCGGCGATTCCCGAGAGCAGCACGAGCGAGTCGACGAGTTCCGGATGCCGCCGCAGCGCTTGCAGCCCGAGCACCCCGCCCTGCGAGAACCCGAGCACGGCCACCGACGAGGCGTCGGCGCGCGCGGTCGCCAGCCAGTCCGCGAGCTCGTCGGCGCTCTCGTTCAGCGGGGCCGGTCGGGCGGCGGCGACGTCGAACCACGACCATCCGTCACCCGCCGGGATCGGCCCGCGCGGTGAGGCGATCACATGATCGAGCGGCAGGTACGGCGAAAGCTGGAAGAGGGCGCCTTCGTTGCTTCCCAGCCCGTGCAGCAGGACGAGCAGCGGTTTGCCGGCCCGCTGGCCGACCGGCGTGCTCCAGATGACGGCTGCGGGGTCGATCGGCATTCCCCCACGCTACCCGCAGGCCCGTCGGCGCCTACCCGACGCGGGCTAGCGGACAATGGCATCCGCTGGGCCACAATGGAGCATGAGCTCCGTGGGAACCCCCGACCCGAACTCGTCCTGGCTGTCCGACGCCGACCTGGCGGATGTGCGCCGCCGCATCCCGATCCTCTACGTCGAGGCTGTGCCCGTGCGTGTCGATGGGATGGGCGTGGTGACGAGCGTCGGCATCCTGCTGCGCGCCAACCCGCAGGGCGAGATCACCCGAACACTGGTGAGCGGTCGCGTGATGTTCGGGGAGACGATCCGCGACGCGCTGTTCCGCCACCTCGAGAAGGATCTGGGCGCGCTCGCCTTCCCGCAGCTGCCCGCAAGTCCCGTGCCGTTCTCGGTCGCCGAGTACTTCCCGATCCCGGGGCTTTCGGCCTACCTGGATGAGCGGCAACACGCCGTCTCGCTCGCCTACGTGGTGCCGGTCACCGGCACCCTCGAGCCGCGCTCCGACGCCCTCGAGCTCACCTGGATGACGCCGGCCGAGGCCTCGTCGCCGACGGTGCACGCCGAGATGGAGGGCGGTCGCGGAACGCTGCTGCGCGCCGCGCTCGCGTCGGTCGGCGTCCTGGGTTAGCTGTTCCCTCGCGGGCGCACTCTGGTTGTCAAGTGCAGCACTTGACAACCAGAGTGCGCTGAATGGAGGGCCTCAGCCCTGGGCGCGACGACCGCCACGACGGGGGTTGCCGGTGGGGGCGGGGCGGTTGCTCTGCGCGGATCGGGGAGCCTGCGAGGAGCCACCGCCGGTCGAGGTGCTGTAGTACGAGGACGAACCGCCGCGTGTGGAGGCCGAAGCTCCCGATCCCGAGCGTGCGGGGCGTCCCGACCCGGAGGCCGAGCCCGCGCGGCCGCCTGAGCGAGCCGGACGGGCGGAACGGTCGGCACGCGGCTGAGCCGTTGAGTCTCCGCCACGAGCGGCGCGCTTCCTCTGTGCATTGGCACCCGTCGAACGTCCGCCGCCCTGCTGCTGAGCAGCAGCACGCGGCGCCGGCTTCACGTACTCGGCGCGCTCGCCGATCAGCGAGACGACGGCGTCCGACGAGGGGGTGACGCGCTGCGTCGCCGCCGAGATCCCGGCCTTGCGCATGAGCAGCGCCAGGTCCTTCTCCTGTGCGGGCAGGACCAGCGTCACCACGTCGCCCTCGGATCCGGCGCGAGCGGTGCGGCCGCTGCGGTGCAGGTAGGCCTTGTGCTCCATCGGCGGGTCGACGTGCACCACGAGCTCGACGTCGTCGACGTGCACGCCACGGGCCGCGACATCCGTGGCGACGAGGACGCGCACGTCCCCGGCGCCGAAGGCGGCCAGGTTGCGGTCGCGCTGCGGCTGCGACAGGTTGCCGTGCAGGTCGACGGCGGGGATGCCCGCGGCGGTCAGCTGCAGCGCCAGCTTCTTGGCGTGGTGCTTGGTGCGCATGAAGAGGATGCGGCGGCCCGTCCCCGAGGCGAGCGCCTCGATGAGCTGCTTCTTCGTCTCGGCATCCGCCGCGCCGAAGACGTGGTGGGTCATGGCCGCGACGGGCGAGTTCGCCTCATCCACGGAATGCACCTTGGGCGAGTGCATGAACTTGCTGACCAGCTTGTCCACGCCGTTGTCGAGCGTGGCGCTGAACAGCAGGCGCTGGCCGTCGGCCGGGGTCGCGTTCATGATGCGGGTGACGCCGGGCAGGAAGCCCAGGTCGGCCATGTGGTCGGCCTCGTCGAGCACGGTGATCTCGAC